>QHVE01000064.1:0-23599 GCA_003223455.1 Gemmatimonadota bacterium
CGACGAGCTCACCGCGCCGCGCGGCGAGCACCTGCACGACGCCGGACACCGGCGCGCGCAGCTCGGTGTAGCCGAGCCGCGCGCTTGCCGCGACGGAATCGGCCTGTGCACCCTCGAGCCGCGCGCGCGTCGCCACGACCGATCCGCGCGCCGCGCGCGCCGCGAGCTCGCCCGCCTCGGCTCGTCTGAGATCCGCTTCCGCGGCGCGCAGCGCCTGCACGGCGGAGGCGGACATCTGCTGCTGCACGTGAAGCGTGGTGGTGGCGCGCTCCAGCTCCGACGGCGACAGCCCGCCGCTCTCGGCGAGCGTCGTCGCGCGGCGCGACTCGGCGGTCACGCGCTGGAGCTCGGCGTCCTGTCGGGCGACGTCGGCCTGCGCCGACGCCACACGCGCATGCGCGGCGGCCACGGCGCCCGCGGCTTCTCCCGCGGTCTGGCGCGCGCTCAGCGACGCCTGCTCCACCTGGGCGCGGAGGCTCGCAGCCGAAGCGCCGGCGGCGTTGGCCTGCGCGGCGAGCTCGCCGCGGTCGAGCGAGGCGATCGGCTGGCCCGCCTTCACCTCGCTCCCTTCCTCGACCCAGAGCGAGTCGAGCCGCGCCTGCACGGGTGGGGTTACCACGACTTCGTCGGCGTCGACGACGCCAATGAGCACGATCTCGCGCGGGTGGGCGCGGAACGACGCCCAGGTGGAGAGGGCGACGAGGACGACGACGGCGATGAGGAGGATGCGTCTGCGCTTGGTCATGCGATGGAGCTCTGCCGGGGGAGGGACGCCGAGCCGTTGCCGCGCCCTGCCTCGAGGCGCTCATTGACGGCGGGCTTTAACAGCGTTAAATCAGCGGACAATGTTCTTTAACACTGTTCAATTGTCAATCCCTTGAGCCCGGCAGCCCCGAGCGAGAACCGCGAGCAGCGCCGCACCGAGATCGTCGGCTCGGCGTTGCGGCAGCTGGAGGACGGAGGGCTCGACCGGCTCAGCCTGCGTCGAGTGGCGCAGTCACTCGGGATGCACGCGCCCGGGCTCTACTGGTACATCGAGAGCAAGCAGGAGCTGATCGACCTCATGGCGAAGGCGATCCTCGATGCGGCGGTCGCCGACCTCGCCGCGCCGGCGCCGGGCCAGCCGTGGGAGGACTGGCTCACCGATTTCGCCCTCAGGATGCGCCGCGCGCTACTGGCCCATCGCGACGGCGCCCGCGTGGTGGCCGGCGCATTTCTCTTCCGCACGAACAGCCTCACCGCGTTCCTCGAGCTCGCGCTCGAGACGCTCGAGGCCGAGGGGTTCACGCGCGATTTCGCCATGCTCGGCGCGATCACGGTGATGCGCTACACGCTCGGCATAGCTCTCGACGATCAGGAGTCGCCGGAGCGAGAGCCCGCCGTGCGGCAGCGGATGCTCGAGCAGACCATGACAAGAAGGTCACCGATCGACGCCGAGCGTTGGCCGCGGGTGGCCGACGTGATGTCGCGCTGGTTCCAGGCGGTGAAGGACAACCAAAGCGCGGGCGACCACGGCGAGATGCACTTCAAGCATGGCCTGGCGCTGGTGATTGCGGGGATCAGGGCTGTGAAGAGGTGAGTTGGTGAGTTGGATAGCTAGTGAGTTGGTCGGTGAACTAGTGAACGAAACGGCCCTGGCTACGAACCAGCGTGGAGATCCCTCAGCGGGGCTTCCACGCCGGTTGTGACCAGGGCCGTTCAACTCACCAATCAACCGACCAACTCACCAACCAGCCAACTCACCAACTCACCGCAGTCCGTCACTCACACGGAAAGCAGCCGCGAGAAGAACGACCGATACCTCTGCAACGCCTGACGCAGATCCTCCGTCGAGACGTCGTCGCCGCGGTCCCACTGGCCCTCGAGCTTCGCGCGCTCGTTGGAGAACGTCTCGGCGAGCCGCTTGACCGCGTCCGCCACGAGACCGTCGGCCCGCTCGACCGCGCGTCGAGGCTCGTCGACGAAGGCGGCCTGGATCTCCGTCCACTGGCTGCGAAGCTGGTTCACCACGTCCGCGGCGAGGAGCGGCGTGTCGCGCGGCGCATTCGTGTCGGCCGGCGCGCTGCCGGCTGCCGCACGCTCGACCTCGCGGTCGGCGATGTTGCGCTTGAGATCCGTCGTCGACGCGCCGGCACTGCGCTCGGCGGCGACGGCGAGATCGGCGGTGGAGAGCTCGCGGGCCGGCTGTGCGGGCCGGTCCATCGAAGATTGCCTGCGCTGGTCGTCGGTCATGGTCTCACCTCCCGGTCGTTGCGGACGTCTCGATCACCCACTCGCTCCCCGACGCGCTTCACGGGGATCTCCATGCGGTCCGCGTCGCGCGCGGCGCCGCGCTCCACGACGCGCTCGTCGTTCGCGCGCGATGCGACCGCTTCCTCTCGCTGTTCGCCCGCGTGCTCGCGATCCTCGAGCAGATCGTGGAACAGGCCGCGATAGTAGACCATCGCCTGGCGGAGATCTTCCGTCGTCGCCTCGCCGCGCCGGTGACGCTGCGCGATGTCGCGCGCCGCGCGGTAGTTCTCGACGACGCGCGAGCGATGCACCGAGAGATCCGCCGCGCGCTGATCGAAGTTCGAGATGGGATAGCCGCGCATCTTCATCACGTCCTCCACCAGTCGGTCGGCGTCCGTGACGGCTCCCTTCGGATCGTCGACGAAGCGCGTCTGCACGGCACGCCACTGCTGGAGATATCCGTTCTGCTGCTCAGCGCTGAGCGGCCGAATCTCGAGCGACTCGACGCGCTCCTGTCGCTTGAACAGCTCCGCTTCGGCACGGCGCGTGTCGCCGAGCTCGTTCACGGTGCGGTTGTACTCCGGTCCATACCGCGCGCGAAGCGCCTCGCTCCGCTGGCGCTGCCAGACGAGCCAGCCCACCACCGCGAGCACGACCACCGCCACGAGGATCGCGATCATCGTTCCCTGACCCATGAGTGCCTCCGACGTCAGCAGATTGTCGCCCTCGTCCACGCGTCGGCGCTCTCACGCCGGCCTCGGCCGCTTGCGCGGCGGGTGGCGTCAGGAGCGCGGTCGCGGGCCGCCGGGAAGTGCATCAGCGGTGCCAGCCGGGAGCAGCGGACGCGGCGCGGCGGCGGACGCGTCGGTTGGATCGTTCGACAAACGATGACACGCGAATCGAACTCGGGCTGGCGCGACCACGACGAGCACGGCAGGTTGAATCACCGAATGCCCCCCGTGCCGCACCGTCTCCCCACACTCGAGTCGACCACCGACCCGATCACGGTTTCACCGGGTCGGGTCCCTTCGGCGTCGCAACGTTCCGCGATCGAGGCGCCCGCCGCGGCGCTGCTCGTGCTCGCCGGCCCCGGCGCGGGGAAGACGTTCTGTCTGATCGAGCGAATCCGCTTCCTGCTCGAGCAGCTCGGAATGGATCCGGCGCGGATCTGCGCCTTCACCTTCACCAACAAGGCCGCCGGCGAGATCGCCGAGCGGCTGGCCCGCACGCTCGACGACCGCGTGCGGCAGGTGAAGACGGGGACGATCCACGCCTTCTGCGCCGAGCTGCTGCGCGAGTTCGGCGTGCGCGTCGGGCTGCAGAAGGGGTTCGGCATCATCGACGAGAAGCAGCAGCGCGCCGTGCTGCGGCGCATCGGTCGCTACGACGACCGATGGAGTGGGTCGCTGCTCCGGCGGTTCTCGGCACACCGCATCGCCAGCGAGCCGTTCAAGCATCGCAACGACGCCGACTCGTTCGAGCGCTACGATCGCTTCCTGCGCGACCGGAACTACGTCGACTTCGACATGCTGATCGTGAAGACGGCGGAGCTGCTGGCGCATCACGACGTCGTGCAGCGCGTGCGTGCGCGCTGGGACTGCGTGCTGGTGGACGAGTTCCAGGACCTGAACCCGCTCCAGTACCAGGTGATCCGCGAGCTGGGGCGCGAGCACGGCCACGTCTTCGCCGTCGGCGACGACGAGCAGTCGATCTACTCGTGGGCCGGTGCCGACCCACGCGTGTTCCGGCAGTACGCCAACGACTTCGACGTCACGCGCCGCATCGTGCTGCGCGAGAACCGCCGGTGCTCGCGCGAGATCCTCGCCCTCGCGCGCCGGCTGATCGAGCACAACCCGACGCTGTTCGACGAGCCGAAGCTGCTCGAGGCGGAGCGCGAGTCGGCGTTCTGCGTGGCGGCGCACGGCTTCGCCGACGATGCCGCCGAGCGCGAGTGGCTCGTCGCCGACGTGCGGCGCGACCACGCCGAGCACGGGATCCCGTGGGGCGAGGTCGCGCTCCTCTATCGCACGCACTCGATCGGCGAGGCGCTCGAGGGGAGCCTGCTCTCGGCGGGCATCCCCTGCCGGCTCGCGAGCGGCCGCGCCCTCACGCAGGATCCGATCATCGCCTACGTGCTCGCGGCTCTCCAGGTGGTCGCCCATCCCGAGGACGTCCACGACGACGCGTTCCTCGAGCTCGCGCTCCCGAAACCGCTCGTCGACGACGCGCGCGCGAAGCTCGCGCGGAGCGATCGCACGCTGCGCGCCCAGCTCGAGGCGACGGCGCGCGAGCTCGGGCACCAGCACGTCGACGCGCGGCGCATCCGGCGCGCCTGCTACTCGCTCGACAACCTGCCGGCGATCGCCGACCAGCATTCGTCGGTGATGGGGTTGGTGGAGGAGCTGCTGTCCCACCGCGTGGGGACGTACGACACGGTGCTCGAGGAGAATCACGACGAGCTGACCGATCCCGCCGCGCAGCCCGAGATCGAGCGGCTCGCGGCGCGGCTCGCCGACGCGCGTCAGTCGGGGCGCACGATCTGGCTGGAGCGCCGGCGCGGCGCGGAGATCCCGCTCGCGGGGCTGCTGCGCGGAGCGGGGTTCCGTCACGTCTCGACCGACGCCGTCTCGCCTCCCGATCCCGAGCCGATCCTCGTCGACGACGCGCCGACGCTCGGTCTGCCGCTCGCGCTGTTCAAGGCGCTTCAGCTCCTCGCGTGCGCCAACGCACGCTCGGCGTTCCGGGACTTCACCGTCGTGGACATCGAGACGACGACCAACGCCGTCGATCGCGCCGAAGTGGTGGAGATCGCCGCGGTGCGCGTGCGCGACCGCGTGATCGTCGACGAGCTCTCGGCGCTCGTCCGGCCAGCCGGACGAATCGATCCCGCCGCCGCGGCGGTGCACGGCATCTCGGAGGCGGAGGTCGCCGCTGCGCCGACGTTCACCGAGCTGTGGCCGCGCGTCCGTGCGTTCTGCGGCAGCGACACGCTGGTGGCGCACAACGGCCACCACTTCGACTTCCCGATCCTCGAGCGGCTGTCGGGAGAGACGCTCGCCGGTACGTACGACACGCTGCCGCTCGCACGCCGGCTCGTGCCGGGCAGCGCCAGCCTCTCCAACCTCGCCGCGCACTTCGGCGTCGACACCGGGCGGTCGCATCGCGCGCTCGACGACACGCGTGCGCTGGCGAAGGTGTTCCTCGCGCTGCGCGCCCTCAACGACGCGTTCGCGCGCAAGACGGCGCTCGTGCACCTGCTCGACTACCTCGCCGTGGCGCTCGTGCTCTGGCCCGACGAGCTCGACGCCGAGGGGACCATGCTGCGCGAGCGCTGCGGGCACTTCGCCTTCGGCCGGTTCAGCACCTGCCTGGATGAATACGAGACCGAGCGCGCGGCGCGCGGCGACGACACGCTGCCGAGCGTGCACGACCTGATCGAGTGGCTCGGCGGCGTGAAGCGGATGGAGCGCGTGCGCGCCGAGAAGCCCGCGGGAGAACGGTATCCGGTGGCGATGGGCCGGCTGCGCGCGCTGCTCGATCAGCTTCCCGAGGCGTCGTCGTTCGACGACCAGCTCTGCCGGCTGCTCGAGCTGGCGGCGCTCTCACGCGCCGACGACGAGCCGGCCGACGCGACGCGCGTGAACCTGCTGACACTGCACTCGACGAAGGGGCTGGAGTTCTCGCGCGTGTACGTCGTCGGCGTCGAGGACGCGGAGCTGATCGGCGGGTCGGCGGCGAAGCCCGCGGCGGACGGCCAGCTCGAGGAAGCACGCCGGCTGCTGTACGTCGGCATGACGCGCGCGAAGGATCGGCTGGTGCTGACGCACGCCGAATCGCGGAACGGACGGCCCGGCGGCGGGCACCGATTCCTCGACGAGATGGGGATCGTGCCGACCGCGCCGTAGCGTCAGCTCATCGCGGTCCGGATCGCGTGCGCGACCTCGCGGCCGGTGATGTCGCTGTGGCCCTTGATGAATTCCGCCGCCTCGAGGTTGAAGAACTTCCCCGCCGCGAACTGATACGCGCTGCCCGACGGGAGCAGCTTCCCCTCGCTCACCTCGTCGGCGGCCATGTGCTGCGCGCCGTTGCGGCCCAGTCCACCGAACTTGTCGTTCTTGTCGCCGAAGGCGGCGGTGGTGTCGCCGCTGATGCGGGACGCCATCGGGTACGCGACGCCGACGGCCTTGTCGTTCACCGAATGCGTCACGAGGATCGGGCCCTTCACCCGCTGCTTGTCGACGACGGCGCGGAAGAAGCCGTTCTTCTCCTTCGAGAAGCCGTTGTGCGAGAACGCGGTCTGGAGAAGGCTCATGCTGCGGATGCGATCCGTCTTCGAATTCGCCGCCGCGGCGGTCACGACGCGTCCGCCGAAGCTGTGACCCACGAGGTGGATGCGCTCCACGTGCGCCGGTAGCGCGTCGATGAACGGCGCGACGCCATTCGCCCCGACCTTTCCGGCGCGCGACTTCATCTCGAAGTAGGTGCCGAAGTTCAGCACGTTCATCGCCGCCGCCTTGATCCCGGAGAGGAATCCGGCGATCCCCGCCGCCCCGCCGGTCGCCGGCTTCACCGTGCCGACTCCGAGCGGGAGCGACGCACTGCCCCCGTCCTCGGTGATCGCGTCGTCGAGGTCGTCCTCGTCGATCGTCAGCCGCTGCATGATTTCGGCGCCGTCGTCGGCGAAGAAGGTCTTCGACGCATCCTCCTTGTCCGCCGCGCTCGGGTCGAGCAGCGATCGGACCTTCTCGACGAACGCGCGCTGCGCCGTCTTCTTGTCCTGGAGGTCGGGGATGAGCGCCTCGAGCTCGCGCAGAGTCGCGCGCTGCGCGTCGGTGGCGAAGAAGTTCGCCATCTCGTGCAGCCGCGCGACGAGCATCGCGTCCGACTCCTTGCTCGCCTTCGCGTGCAGTGCGGCGGCACCGGCGGCGTCGCCGTTCGACGAGGTGGCCGACACGAGCTCGTCGAACCGCTTCGACGGCCAGATCACACCGACGATGGCCACCGTGCGGTTGGGTGGCGCGCCGCCGACCGCGGAGAAGCTCGTGAACAGCGCCCGGTACAGCGACTCGGCGTCCTCGCGGTCGTTGTTCCAGCCGTGCGACACGACGATCGCGTCGGTCACGTCTCCGGGAAGTGTGACCGGAGCCTTCAGTCGTCCATTGATGTCGAACTCCGCCGTGAAGTACGGGATGCCCGCGATGTCGTTCATTGCGCGTGTCTCGAGTGAAGGATGGCTCAGACGGACTGGATGGCTCGCATCAGATCCACGAGCCCAGCCCCCTGGAAGTAGCGGTCGCGACGCAGATCGGTGCACGTCCCGACGAAGATCTCCTTGATCCGCTGCGTGTCGCCGATGAACTCACCGCGCACGGACAGGAACGCCGCGATGGCGCCGCTCACGTGCGGGGCCGCCATGCTCGTGCCGCTCGTCTCCACGTAGTCGCACGGCTTCTCGCCGGCGACGTCGCGCTGGAGCTCCCCCGCGGCGCAGGAGATGATCTTCTCGCCCGGCGCGACGAGATCGGGCTTGATGCGTCCGTCGCCCGTCGGTCCCTTGGACGAGAAGTACGACACGCCGTAGACGTGCGGCATGTCGCGATGCGTCGACCCCACGGTGATCGCGAGGTCGGCGTTGCCGGGATCGTTGATCGTGAGCGCCATTCCGGCGGAGGTCCCTCCCGCGGTCGACTTCAACGTCCCGTAGCCCGTGTTCCCGGCCGCGACGACGACGACGACCCCCGACTTCACGAGCCGGTCCACCTCGACGCACAATGGGCTCTGCCCGCAGGCGAACCACTCGGGCTCGAAGGTATAGCCGAGGCTCATGTTGACGCCGTGAATGACGAGATGCCGGCCGTAGCCGTTGGCCTCCTGCACGTGATTGATCGCGGCGATGAGATTGCTCACGGAGCCCTTGCCGTTCTCGTCGAGCACGCGAAGGCTCACGATCCTGCACCTGGGCGCCATCCCCGAGATCGCGTCGAGCTTCGTCTCGACGACCTCGACGTCCTCCGAGTCGCGCTTGAGCTGGCGCGAGATGGCGATGGCCGGCTGGAGCTCTGGCTTGTCGGTCGAGGTGCGATACTCGCCGGCGATGATTCCCGCGACGTGCGTGCCGTGTCCGTTCTCGTCTTCGAATGGATCGTCGCCGTCGACGGTGAAGTCCTTGTGGAGCGTGGAGAGCGGATCGACGTTCGCGTGGCGCACGAAGTGGGGATGGTCGTGCTTCACTCCCGAGTCCATCACGGCCCACGTGATCCCCGCGCCGAGGGCGGCGAAGGCGTTGTGCGCCGCATCGCACTTCACGGTCGCGATCGACTTGACGATCGTGGCCGAGACCTCGAAGTCGGGCCAGATGTGATAGATCGCGCGCAGGTTGGCCGGCGGGATCTGCTTCTTGAGCGTCTCGTTGTCCGTCGCGGCTCGAAGCTCCTCCGCCCTGACGGTGGCCGTGTCGATGTCGAGCTGCACCAGCGCGCTGACGGCGCGCGCCTCCAGCCGCGCGAACAGGTACTGGCTCGACGGCTGATCCTTCTGGAAGTGGATTCCCTGGCCGGCATCGCGCACGCCGGCGATCTCCTTGGCGTGCTCGATGTTGTCGAGCACCCACTGCCGCGCCGCGGGCCGGCCGCCGCGATGGGTGAGGTTCAGGTCGATGATGATCTCGAACCGTTTCGGATGTATGCGCACGATCGGTCCGTTCCCCAGACGATCGCTCGCCGATTGCAGCCGGCGGATGACCGACGCGTGCAGCCGTGCGAGGCTGTAGGGAAGCTTCGGCAGCGGCGGCTCGATCGTCTGCGCGTCGATCGCCGCGACCAGCGCGTCATGGCTCTGCTGCTCGCGCTGCCTCGTCTCGTCGGTGGCGTGCTCGACTCGCTTGGCGAATGCCGCCAGCGCGAGCTCGGCTGCACGCTGCGCGAGCTTCACCGTCTCCGCACGCGCGGCGCGGGTGCCGCCGGGATAGTCGGCCGCGTACTCGATCGCGGCGTTGAACTCGTTCAATGCGTCCGGCGAGAGGACGGCCATCTGCTTGATGCGCGCGACCTCCTCCTGCATCTCGCGCAGGAGAGGGAGCGCGATCACCGTGCGATCGAGATCCACGGGATTGAACTGCTTGACGCGCGCCTGATCCTCGGGGGGCAGCGCAGACTCGGACATGGGGTCGTCGGGGAGGGGTGTCGTCACACGCCGTTCGCGGCGCGCGAGACATTGGCACGCGTCGAGTGCAGTTCACAAGTGCGCGCGATGTTTGTGGGAGAGCAAACTCAGCACTGGGAGGTGGTGGTGGTGAGGACATGACCTCGGGATACTTTTGCTTGCCGAGTGGTGCGGTCACTCACGCCACTCACCACTCACCGCCAGACACGAGGTCCGCATGACGCACCCAGGGTCCCGCACGGCGATCGCCCTGCTGCTCCTCCTCGCGGGATCGCGCGCGCTCGGCGCTCAGGCCACGGCGGGCCGAACGTATCACGTCGCGCAGAAGATCCAGCTCGGCGGCGAGGGCGGGTGGGACTACCTCACCGTGGACACGGCGCGCGCGCGGCTGTTCATCACGCGCTCGGACCGGGTCATGGTCGTCGACCAGGCGAGTGGGAAGAAGCTCGGCGAGATCCCCGGACTGAATCGCGGGCACGGCGTCGCGCTCGACTACTCGACGAACCACGGCTTCGCGACGTCGGGCGCCGACGGCACGGTGGTGATGTTCGATCTCTCCACGCTCGCCGTGCTGAAGCGCACGACCGCCGCGGTGGACGCCGATGCGCTGCTGTACGATCCGGCGTCGAAGCACGTGTTCTCGTTCAACGGCGACGCGAACTCGGCGACGGTGCTCGACGCGGCGACCGGCGATCGCGTCGGCACGATCGCGCTCGGCGGGAAGCCGGAGTTCGGCGTGACGAACCGCGCGGGCCGCGTGTACGTCAACATCGAGGATCGCGCCGAGATCGTGGAGATCGACGCGGCGGCGATGCGCGTGCGGCGCCGCTGGTCGATCGCGCCGTGCGAGGACCCGACCGGACTCGCGCTCGACGCCCAGCATGGGAGGTTGTTCAGCGTGTGCGCCAACGCGCTGATGGTGGTGTCCGACGTCGCCAGAGGCGCCGTCGTGACGACGCAGGCGATCGGCCGGGGCGTCGACGGCGCGGGGTTCGACGCCGCCACCGGCGACGTGTTCGCCTCGGCCGGCGAGGGGAAGCTCACCGTCGTGCACGAGGACGCGCCGGACCGCTACCACGTCGTGGCGACGGTCGAGACGATGCCGGGGGCGCGCACGATGACCATCGACCCGAAGTCGCACCGCGTGTACACGGTGACGGCGCGGATCGGCCCGATGCCGGCGGGAACGCCCGGCGCGCCGCGCCGCCGGCCTCCCACGGTGCCGGGGTCGTTCACGCTGCTGGTCGTGGAGCGCTGAACGCCGCGCGCATGCCTGTGACCGCTCACCGGCCTCGACGGCAGCGGCGGTAGCGGCCGGACTGGCCTGCCTACATCGTACCCAGTCCATGGAAGCCGAAGCCCCTCCCCGCGACGAGGCGCCGAGCCGGCTGCTGGAACGGATGCGCATGCGTCTGCTGGATCTCAGCGCGCGCAATCCGCTCCTCAACTACTCACATCCGCGAGCGAGCTCGCTCCGCATCGTCGACGAGATTCCCACGCTCGTCCTCGACGCGCTGATCGCGAACCGCACGTATCGCTTCGCCCCGATCAAGTCCGCCGATGTCCCCGCACCGGTCGGCGAGCCTGCACCGCGCGCGTTCGCGCGCTCGGTGCGGAACGGCCGCGCGGCCGGCGCGGCCGTCGCCACGCCGCCGATCGGAGTGGAGGTCCAGCAGACGGAGCGTGAGCGTCGCGAGGCCGCCCGAGCGGCGCGCGCGCAGCGCGAGGAGCAGATCCGCGCTGCCGCCATCGCGCTCGGCATCGATCCGTCGTACGACCTCCGGCCGGCGCCCGCCTCCGAGGCCACGCGCCACGGCGACTCGCGGCTTCAGACGCTGCTCACGCCCGACGAGCTGGAGGCGCGGCTGCAGAAAATGCAGGCGAGCGCCGTCACGGCGATCCAGGAGAGCGGCGCGAACATGCTGCATCTGCTCTTCGGGTTCGTGGAATGGACGGACGTCGTCAGCGGCAAGAAGCGCCTGGCGCCGCTCGTGCTGCTCCCCGGCATGCTGTCGCGCCTCACGCTCGATGCGTCGACGCACACCTATCCGTACACCGTCGCCGCGTCGGGCGAGGACTGGAGCACGAACGTCACGCTCCAGGAGATGTGCCGGAAGAGCTTCGGCTTCGAGCTGCCGGGCGTCGAGCAGGAGGAGGAGCTCGAGCACTACTTCGCCCGCGTCGAGGAGGTGCTGCGCGTGGCGGCGCCCGAGTGGACGCTGCGGCGTCAGCTCACCCTCGGGCTCGTGTCGTTCGGCAAGATCCTCATGTGGCGCGATCTCGACCCCGCGACATGGCCGGAGCAGCACCCGCTGTTGAGCGTCCCGCTCGTACGGCAGGTGCTGGGCGAGGAGTCCGACGGTGACGACGGATCGCACGACGAGATGGGCGCACCGCGGACGACGGAGTACAACATCGACGCGCTGCCGGCGGAGATCCGGCGTCCGCCACCGATCGTCGTGCCGGCCGACAGCTCGCAGCACAGCGTGCTGATCGACGTGCACCGCGGCGAGAGCCTCGTCGTGCAGGGGCCGCCGGGCACCGGCAAGTCGCAGACGATCACGAACATGATCGCCGACGCGATCGCGGCGGGGAAGAGAGTCCTGTTCGTCGCGGAGAAGAAGGCCGCACTGGACGTGGTCCTGGCTCGCCTGGTCGACGCGGGGCTTGGTCCGTTCTGCCTCGCGCTGCACAGCCACACGAGCAACAAGCGCGAGTTCCTCGACGACCTCAAGGCGCGTATCGACATCCGTCCGTCGGACGGCGTGGCCCACGAGCTGGCGACGGTCGAGAATCTGCTCACCGACGCACGCAAGGATCTCACGGCCCACGTCGAGCGCCTGCATCGGCCGTTCGGATCGCTCGGGCTCTCGGCGTTCGACATCCTCTGGCGTGCGCGTCGCCTCGGCGGCGAGATGCCCGAGGGAGTGGCGGCGGCGCTTCGCGGCGTGACGATCCCGAACGCCCGGATGGTGACGCCCTCGGAGGCGGCGAAGCAGCGCGCGACGCTGCAGGGGTACGCTGCGGCGCACGCGGCGGTCGAGGCGGACATCCCCGACGGCTCGACGCATCCGTGGCACGGCATGTCTCGCGCGGACCTCACCTTCGACGACGCCGAGTCGCTCGTCGCGCTGGCGCGTCGGGCACAACAGGCGCTCGCCTCGGCGGAGGCCGCGCGTCGCGCGCTGGCGTCGGCCGTCGGCAGCGTGGCGTGGCCCGACTCGCCGGAGGGACTCGTGCCGCTGCTGGCGCGCGTGCGCACCATCACGCCCCCCGACGCGCGCGTGCCGAGCGCGCTGATCGAGCACATCCACGGTCGCGCGGGCGAGTCCGCGACGCGTGCCGCCGTGCAGACGGCCGACGCCGCGCGGATGGCGTGGAGCGAGATCGAAGGTCCCTGGGCATCGGCCGGCGCACTGAGCCCGGACGAAGCGAAGGAGTTCGCGGCTCGCCTCGACGACGTCGTGAAGATGCTCAGCGAGCAGGCGACCGTCGGGACGGTCAGGGAGGCCGTCGCCCTGCTCTCCGACGTGCTCGATCATCTGTCGACGGTCCAGACGATGGCGAAGTCGCTCGCCGAGAAGCTGGGCATCACGCAGACACTGACGATCGGTCTGTCGCTCGCGCTGATCGAGGTCTCGACTGCGGCGGCGAGTCTTCCCGAAGACGCACTGACGCTGCGAGGCTCCGGCCTCCAGGCGCCGGAGGCCGGCGAACGGCTCGCCGCGCTGGCACAGCGCGCCACGGGTCTGCAGCGCACCCGCGAGCTGCTCGACAAGCGGTTCATTCCGGAGATGCGGCCTCCGCTCTCGGAGCTGCGTCGCATCGCCGGCGCGCTGGCCGCGGCCCCCGGGTTCCTGCCGGGCATCGTCTCGGGCGAATACCGGCGCGCGGTGGCGCAGTACCGCCGGATGAGCAGCGGACGACGGACGGATCGCGCCACGATGCTGCGAGACATCGAGTCGCTGATCCAGTTCCAGAAGGCGCACGACGAGTTCATCGCCGATCCGGCGCTGCGCGCGTTCTTCGGCCCGATGGCCCAGGGGTTCGACAGCCCATTCGCCACGGCGATCGCCGTGTTCGAGTGGGCGCGCCGCGCGACGATGCTGTTCCGCGGCGGGGGCGAAGCCGGCCGCGCCCTCACCGAAGCGATCTGGATGGCGTGGAGCCCGATGTGGCTCGACGCGGCCACGCTGGCCGTGACGAATGCCGAGGGGCGACTCGCCGCGACGATGCTCGGCGAGGACCTCACCGCCGCGGCCAAGTTCCGACCCGGCGACATCGTCATCTGGGAGCCCCTGTCGTTCGACGTGGTCGAGGACCAGCTCCACCGGTGGCGAGACGTCGCGCTGGGCGCCATCCGCGTAGCGACGAGCGCGCAGGCGACGTCCGACATCACGATCCGGTCGCTGTCCGATCGCCTCGGCGCGCTGCAGCGCGCGTGGGCGAGCGATGCTGCGGTCGAGAGCCACGCCGAGACGTTCCGCATCCTCGAGATGCCGATCCCGTCGCGGACCACGATGGAAGCCGGCGACTCGCTGCAGTCGGTGCGCGGCGCGCTCGACTACCTCGGCCAGTTCCACGAGCGCGGTCTCCCGCGCACACTCGTCGAGTGGCTGGCCAGCGGCGAGCAGCGGACGCGGGTGACCACACTGCTGCAGCACGTCGCCACCGTCTCGCGCGCGGTCGAGGTGGCGGACGCGGCGGAGCAGGCGTTCGCGACGGCGGCCGGCGTGGATGCGAGGACGTGGTACGGCGAATGGCCGAGGGGCGCGGCGTTCGCGCTGCGCATCGCGCGCTTCGACCGCGCGATCGACGGAGCCGGAACGCTCTCGCGCTACGCTTCGCGACTGCGTGCGCGAGCGAAGGTCCTCATGGGCCCGATCCCCACGGCGTGCGAGCTGCTCGAGTCGAAGATGGTCTCGGGCGAGCAGCTGCCGGGAGTGTACGACTACCTGGTCGCACGCACGCTGGCCGAGGCGGTGCTGCGCGACCGTCCGGAGCTCGACCGGTTCTCCGGCAGCGTCCACGAGACGCGGCGCGCGCAGTTCGCTGAGCTCGACGAGCGCTTCATCGCGCTGACGAGACAGGTCATCGCCGAGCGCGCGAACGCGATGCCGCGCATCCGGGGCGTGGGCTACGGTCCCGTCGCCGAGCTCACCGAGCAGAGCCTGATCGAGCACGAGATCGAGAAGTCGCGCCGGCACATCCCGATCAGGGAGATGTTCCGGCGCGCGGGGCGTGCGATCCAGGCGCTGAAGCCGTGCTTCATGATGGGGCCGCAGGCCGTGGCGCAGTACCTCCCGCCGGGCCTGTTCCAGTTCGACCTCGTCGTCATGGACGAGGCGTCGCAGATGCGCCCCGAAGACGCACTCGGCGCCATCGCGCGCGGGGCGCAGCTCGTCGTCGTCGGCGACCCGAAGCAGCTCGGACCGACCTCGTTCTTCGAGACGATCGTGAGCGACGAAGACGAAGTCGACGAGATCGCGGCGGCGCTGGCCGCCGCCGGGCCGTCGGCCGACGGGACGAAAGAGCTCCCGCCCAGCGCGTCGGTCCTCGAGCGCTCCGAGAGCATTCTGCAAGCGGCCGCTCGGCGCTATCCACTGCGGATGCTCAGGTGGCACTACCGCAGCCGATATCCCGAGCTGATCGCGTTCAGCAATCACGAGTTCTACGGCGACGGGCTCGTGCTCTTCCCGCACCCGGGAACGGAGCGCGAGGGAGACGGTGTCAACTTCCGCGCGGTGGACCGCGCCGTGTACGCGACCAGCCTCAATCCGCGCGAGGCCGAGCTGATCGTCGAGAAGGTGCGCGCGCACGCCGCCGAGAATCCCGAGCGGTCGCTGATGGTCGTGACGATGAACCAGCCGCAGCGCGAGCTCGTCGACACGCTCGTGCAGAACGCCGAGAAGGACGATCCCGTGCTCGCGGCATTCCGCGAACGTCATCAGGGCACGCTCGAGCCATTCGCCGTGAAGAACCTCGAGAACGTGCAGGGCGACGAGCGCGACACGATCTTCGTCGGAGTCACCTATGGGCCGAACGAGAACGGCACGCTCGCCCAGAACTTCGGCCCGATCAACGCGACGGGGGGCGAGCGTCGGCTGAACGTGCTGTTCACCCGCGCCAAGTTCCGGCTCGACGTGTTCTGCTCGTTCGATCCCGCGATGCTGCGCGTCGCCGAGAGCAGCCCGCGCGGACTGTGCGTGCTGCGCGACTATCTGCTGTTCGCCAGGGACAAGAACCTCGCGACGGGCCGGTTCACCGGCAGGGAGCCCGGGTCGGACTTCGAGATCGAGGTATCGCGCGCGTTGCGCGCGCGCGGCTACGACGTGCACGCGCAGGTCGGCGTCGCCGGCTACCATCTCGACCTCGCCGTCGTCGACCCCGACCGGCCGGGCCGCTACATCCTCGGCATCGAGTGCGACGGCGCGACGTATCACTCCGCCCGCTCGGCCCGCGACCGCGACCGGCTGCGTCAGGAAGTGCTGCAGCGGCTCGGCTGGCAGATCCACCGCATCTGGTCGACCGACTGGTTCCGCGATCCGCAGGGCGAGACGGCGAAGGTCGTGCGACGCATCGAGGGGACGTAGCGACTCGCGCGATCAAGGGGGTCAGACTCCTTGAAGGGGGTCAGACTCCTTGAATGCGCAATGGGGTCAGACTCCTTGAAAAACGCTCATGCCATAGCGCATTTGCTTTTCCGGGTCTGACCCCGTTGAGCGAGCATCAGGAACGATGGCCGAATTGCATGAGGCGGATGGCGGGGATGCTCGAGCCAGGGGCTTTGGGGTGCGCCACGAGAGACTCGACCGTTCTCGAAGGCTGCCCGAGGCCTATTCAAGAGAGTCAGGCTCTCGAGCATTCGCCCGCGCACCGGGGCGTTTTTCAAGGAATCTGACCCCCATGGTGGGGTCAGATTCCTTCGGTCACGGCGACGCCCGTGCCCCTCGCGACCCAACGAGTATGGGCCAGGGATCGACCGCCTTCCCGCGCGACCACCGCTTCACGTCCGCGCTCCGCGCTATGGCGAAGTGCAGGTGTGGCGCGTTGGGCGACGCGTTGCCGGTGGATCCGACGTAGCCGATGATCTGTCCGCGTGCGAGACGCGTGCTGTCGGTGAGGCCAGGTTCGTAGCGGTCGAGATGCGCGTACATGAGGATCCACCGCTCGGACGAGTCGGCGGCGTACACCATCAGCCCGCCGTTCACGCTGTGGAACAGCTTCAGCACGCGTCCCGAGGCGGCCGAATGGATCGGCGTGCCGCGCGGTGCCATGATGTCGAACGCCTGGTGCTGCCGCAGGCCGCCGCCGCGACGCTCGTCGAAGTTGCTGTGCAGCGTGGTGGGATCGATGGCCTCGATCGGCATCGCGATCTCGCGCACGAGGAGATCGATGTCGCCCTGCGAGACGGCCTCGGTGCCGCTCGGCATCGGTGTCGGCGGCTCGTCCTCGGTGCTGTCGCTGGCATTGCGCGGCGAGCCGGAGGCGTTGAGTGATTCGGCGGCATTCGCCGAATCGCTCGCCACGCCGGGTGCCGCGCCAGGTGCCGCGCTGCGCTCGCCGACGCCGCGCGCCATCGAGACGGCGGCGAGCACCATCGCGATGACGAGCGCGCACTGCACGTAGCTGATGATCTCGATCCGGCCGACGGTGCGTTCGTCGGGCTGGGACTTCTTCCGCCGCCAGCGCATGAGCGTCGTGCTCGGCCAGATCTCGAGCGCGACGACGACGAGGAACAGCCCCATCTTGATCGCGAACATATTGCTCGCTACGTAGTAGGACGGCGCTTTCTCCGTGCCGGCGAACACCCGCCACAGCCCCGTCGCGAGCCACACGACGGCGGCCACCCCCCACCATGCGTCGCCGACGAGCGCTCGGCGGATGGCGCGCGGATCCTCCGGATTTCGCAGCGAGTCGTCGAGCGCGCGCGCACGCGACCAGACACCGCCGAGCCCCACGGCGAGGGCGAGGAGGTGCAGCCAGGCGAGGACGAGGCGGATGGTCATGGCGTGGCCCACCAACGCTTGAGTCGTGCCGCTGGGTGCGCGGGCGCGCGGGCGCGAGGGAGGCTGGATGCCGACCCCAAGATCTTTCCATTTGAGGTCGTGGATGGCGAGGAGCGGTGCGCCGGCGCGAGCAGCGCGACCCTGAGAGCTGTGCTCCGCGTTCTCTCGGTTCTGTCCGCGCCCTCCGCGCCAATCGGTTGCCGTTGTAGCTCGCGCGTTTCTGTGCCTTCGCGTGACAACCGGTGCTGTGTGGGAGCGTCAGCGCCGACGCGGCGCCGTGGGGCCGAGGAAGTCCAGCAGTGCCGCGTCGAAGCTGCGCTCGTCTTCGATCGCCGGGATGTGTCCCGCCCGCGGCAACAGCTCCCACTGTGCGCCGCGAATCAGCCGCGCGACGTCCACGCCCTGTTGCATCGGAGTGAGCGAGTCGCGCCCGCCCCAGAGCACGAGCGTCGGCATCGTCAGCGTCGCGTAGCGTGACCGGTCGGTCGCCATCGACGTGGTGCGCGTCGTCGCGAACGGCGCGAGCCACTCGCCGAGACCGCGCGTCCATCCCTGCAGCACGTATGGTCGCTGCAGCATCGCGACGCGCTCCCGCGTGACGGCCGCCTCGCGATTGGACACGAGCTTCGACAGCAGCCAGCCCGTCATGCGCGGGTTGGAGAGCGTCGCCGAGACGACCGCATCGCGCAATGGCGGAACGCCGAGCACCGTACGGACCGGCCACGACCCGGTGGGCTGAACCGACGGAAAGGAATCACGCACCGCACCGGTGCACTCGCGCACCTCCGCACCCGCACATCCCCGCATCAGATCCAACGCCGCATCCACGAGCACCAGTCGTTCGACACGTGCTGGCGCGGTGAACGTCGCCTGCATCGTCGGCCGCGCGCCGAACGAGTGACCGACCAGCGTCGCGCGCGCGATGCGCAGCGAGTCGAGCGCGCCGAGGATGCGCCGCGCCTGCGCCGCGTCGCCGTAGTCGGCGTCGACGGGACGCGAGGAGTAGCCGAACGGCGGCATGTCGAGCGCGATGGCGCGATACCCGGCGCCGGCCAGCGCGTGCATCGTGCCGCGCCAGATCTCGCTCCACGCGCCGGTGCCGTGAATGAGGACGACGGGCGGCCCGTCGAGCGGCCCCTCCTCCTGCACGAACATCCTCACGTCGCCGGCACGCACGAACCGTCCGGTACTCGGCGCCGCCTCGGAGCGCGAGAGGATCTCGCGCCGCAACGCCGCGATGCGGAAGGCGGGCCAACCCCGTCCACCGCACCACACGTCCGAGAGCCGCCACGCACACCTCGCGAAAAGTTCAGCCCTTCCATTCAAGCCCGCCCGCACCGGTTGGGCGCATCATACGCCCGCAACCTCGACGCGCCACCGCACCCGCGCACCCGCGCACTTACGCACTCCGCATCCATGCTCGCACTCCGTCACCGCTCCGATCCCACGCCGCCGCTCGCGCCGCTCGCCGGTCTCGTCGTCCGCCGCGAAACCCGCGCGAGCGCGATGGCCGCACTGCAGCAGCGCACCGAGCTCCAGATGCAACGCCGGCTCGACGACGGCCACCGCGCCTACGTCGCATACGTGAACGGCACCCCCGCCGCCTTCGGTTGGGTCGCGACGCGTTCCGCCGAGCTCGGCGAGCTGCGCTCGACGTTCGCGATCCCGAATGGGGATCGCTACCTGTGGAACTTCGTCACACTCGCGTCGTTCCGCGGACTCGGCATCTATCCGCGACTGGTCGACGCGATCGTCCGCGCCGAGTCGAGCCAGGCCGAGCGGTTCTGGATCGCCTACGCGCCCGAGAACCACGCGTCGGGCTCCGGCATCCGTAAGGCCGGCTTCACCACGCTCGCCGAGCTGTCGTTCGACGCCGCGGGACGTCCGGCGCTGCGCGCTCTCGTGCCCGGTGCCGCGCTCATCGCGTCGCGCCTGCTCGGACTCCCCGTCGCGCAGGATGCGCTCACTCCCTGCTGGCGCTGCGTGCGGGCCGGGCGCGCGGCGATGTACTGCGCTCCCGGCGCGTGCCGCTGCGACTACCAGGTCCCCCATGAGCGGCTGTGCCGCCTGATCGATACACCTCACAAACTCGGAACAGAGCTTCCCATGGATACCAACTCACTCGTCGGTGGCGCCGTGCAGGGCGCCGCGATGGCGTTCGTCGCCATCGCGATCCCGCGCTTCACCCGCCACATCCTCGCCGCGGGGCTCGTCGTCGCCGCGCTCTTCTACGTCGGCTTCGCGCTCGAGGCACACACGAGCGCTTCGTGGCTCGCCCTTGAGCTGGCCGGCGTCGGCATCTATGGATATGCCGCCGTGCGCGGCGTGCGCGGGTCGGCGTGGTGGCTCGTCGCGGGCTGGGCGCTGCACCCGCTCTGGGACGTCGCGCTCCACTACACGGGTCCCGGGCGCGACTTCGCGCCGGCGTGGTACACGACCTCGTGTCTGACGTGGGATCTGATGGTCGCGAGTATCGCCGCGATCGCCATCCTCATCGGCACGCAGCTCACCGATGCGTCCACTCGGACGGCGACACCGATGTCACTGTCGCCGATGCGTCGGTCGATCTGCTCGTGCACCTGCCGCACCGCGACGGGAGCGCGCGCCGCATGACCACCCTCGATCTTCTCTCGACCCCGACGCCGCGCACCTCCGGTCGCGTCGAGCGCTTCGGCACGATCGTCGTCGGCGGAGGGCAGGCAGGACTCTCCGTCGGCTACCACCTCCAGCAGCGCGATCTCGACTTCGTCATCGTCGACGCACACCGGCGGGTCGGCGATGTCTGGCGCAACCGCTGGGATTCGCTCCGTCTCTTCACCCCGGCGAAGTACAGTGGCCTGCCCGGCATGCCCTTTCCCGCGCCGCCGATGCACCTCCCCGACAAGGACGAGGTCGCGGACTATCTCGAGCGCTACGCCGAACGGTTCGACCTTCCCGTGCGCTCGGGCACGCGTGCCGTGTCGCTCGCGCACGACGGCGAGCGCTGGATCCTGCACGCCGACCACGGAACGCTCGAGGCCGACAACGTCGTCGTCGCGACAGGACCATTCCAGCGGCCGAACGTTCCCGCCATCGCGGCACGGCTCGACGAGAGCATCCATCAGCTCCACTCGCGCGACTACCGCTCGCCATTCGATCTCCCCGACGGGCCGGTGCTCGTCGTCGGCGCCGGCAACTCCGGCGCGCAGATCGCGCTCGAGCTGGCACGCCACCGCAAAGTGTGGCTCGCCGGCCGCGATACGGGCCACCTGCCGCGCCGGCTGCTCGGCCGCGACATCTTCGATTGGCTCTGGCCGCTGATGCACCGGTTCACTCTGGAGACACGACTCGGTCGGCGGCTTCGCCGGCGCGTTCGCGGGGGAGGGGATGCCCTGATCGGAATCCCCGAGCGCGCACTGGTCGATGCAGGCGTCGTCCGCGTCGGACGAGTGGAACAGGAGCGCGACGGCTGGCCGGTCGTCGACGGCCACGTGCTGCGGCCGAGCGCGATTGTATGGTGCACCGGGTTCGTGTCCGACTATTCGTGGATCGACGCGCCGGTGTTCGATGAGCGTGGTGTCCCCCGCCACACGCGCGGTGTCGTGGCCGAGGCGCCCGGACTGTACTTCCTCGGCCTCCGCTTCCAGCATCGGATGAACTCGTCACTCGTCGGCGGAGTCGGGTACGACGCGGCGTTCGTCGCCGACGAGGTGGTGCGGCGCTCGGAGACGGTCATGGCCGAGTGACGACGCACGCATTACCATGGGCTCGTGCGACCCGTTTCCACGAGCTCATGAGCTGGAGCACGCCGTACGTCGGCCACTTCGTCCACTGGGACGGTGGCTCGATGCTCATCGGTCGCGGCGGCGCGATCGTGCCGCCGCACGCGCATTACGCGATCCAGATCGCCTTCGGTTCTGAACCCGGCATCCGCTTCCGCGGCAGCGAGCGTGACGAGTGGACCGAGTACCCGGGCGCGATCATCCCGTCGCGTCAGCCGCATTCGATGAACGTGACGCACGTTCAGCCGAACGTCGTGCTGTTCGTCGAGCCGGAGACGCCGCAGGGGCGCGCGATCGCGGAGCGCTGGCTCGGCGACGGCATCGCGACGATCCCGTGGGAGATCGTCGCCGAGCACGGCTTGCCGATCTTCTCCGCCTGGCAGGACGCGCGAAGCTTCGCGGCGATCGAGCGTGCGACGCACGCGCTGATCCGCGCGCTCACCGGCGGCATCGACGCCTCGGTGGTGTCCGACGAGCGCATCCTACGCGCGGTGGCGCACATCAAGGCCAACCTCGACCGCCAGCTGACACTCGAGGAAGTGGCCGACGTGGCGTGCCTGTCGCCGAGCCGATTCCGTCACCTGTTCGTGGAAGAGACGGGGATGGCGTTCCGTCCCTACGTGCTCTGGCGGCGCTTCCTCAAGGTGTGGGAGCTGCTGGCGAACGGTGCGTCGCTGTCGACGGCGGCGCATGCCGCGGGATTCGCCGACGCGGCGCATCTGTCGCGCACGTCGAAGCAGATGTTCGGCTTCCCGCCATCGCTGATGCAGGTGGGCGCGCCGCTGCGTGACGACGCTCCGCAGTCGAGGACGCAGAAAGCTTAGCCCCTACGTTCAACGACTCGGCCCCTGCGTTCAAGAGACGCGCGTTGGGCACCGGTAGGTTCGAGCCACGTCACCACGACGTGGCTCGTTCGCTTTCCGACACTCAACGTCCCGAGGCTCTCATATGCGCTCCACCACTTCCCGCTCTGCACGCGCCCGCGCCCTCCTCGTCTCGGCGGCCGTCGTCGCCGTCTCGCTGCTGCAAGGCTGCATGCTGTTCTCCAAGCCGCCCGCCGACCTCGACTACTCCCGCACGCGCACGAGCGAGGCGAGGCGCTACAAGGCGACGATCAGGCCCGAGGGCGACTCGATCCCCAAGGGAAAGCTCCAGCGCTGGACGCTCCACCTCGAGACGGCGAACGGAACCCCCGTCGACCTGTGCTCCGTGACCGTGGACGGCGGGATGCCGCAGCACGGTCATGGCCTGCCCACCAAGCCGCGCGTGACGCGCCGCCTCGGCAACGGCGACCATCTCGTCGAGGGGATGAAGTTCAACATGGGCGGCTGGTGGGTGGTGAAGTTCCGCGTCGCCTCCGCCGTGGCTGGCGCCGACTCCGTCGTGTTCAACGTCAAGCTCTGAGGGACGAGCGATGCGTGCGTCCCGACTAATGCTGAAGATCGCCCTCTGCGGCGCGCTCGCGACCGTGCTCGTCGCGGCGCTCGCCGGCCGGCGGGACCGGTGGACCACCGAGGAGCGCGAGACGCTGCGCTCGCTCTCTCTGGCGAGCCTCGGGCCTTTGCCCGACGATCCGTCGAACAAGTTCGCCAACCAGGCGGGTGCCGCCGCGCTCGGCGAGAAGCTCTTCTCCGACACGCGCCTCAGCGGCAACGGCAAGGTGTCGTGCGCGACCTGTCATCTGCCGCAGAAGGACTTTCAGGATGGGACGCCGCTCGCCCACGGTGTCGGGACGACGAACCGTCGCACCATGCCGGTGGCTGGCACCGCGTACGGCGCATGGTTCTTCTGGGACGGGCGCACCGACAGCCAGTGGTCGCAGGCGCTCGGCCCACTGGAGAGCGCGGTGGAGCACGGCGGCACGCGCACGCAGTACGCGCACACCATCGCCGCGCACTACCGCGCGGAGTACGAGCAGGTGTTCGGCGTGCTACCCGAGCTGAAGGGACTCCCCGCCCAGGCGGGTCCCGTGGCCGACACTGCCTGGCGCGCGGCGTGGACGCGCATTCCCGCCGCGCGGCAGGGCGACATCAGCCGCGTCTACGCGAACATCGGCAAGGCCATCGCGGCGTTCGAGCGCCGCATCGGCTATGCGCCGACGCGGTTCGACCGGTACGTGGACGCCGAGCTCGCGGGTCGCGCGCACGACAGCACTTCGTCGCTCAGTGACGACGAGGTTGCGGGGCTGAAGCTTTTCATCGGCAAGGCGAACTGCGTGAACTGCCACAACGGCGCGCGCCTCACCGACGATCACTTCCACAACACCGGCGTGACCGCGTCGTCGCTCGTGTCGGCGGTGGACAGTGGCCGCGCGGTGGGCGTGCGCCAGGCGCTGTCCGCCGAGTTCGCGTGCACCAGCACGTACAGCGACGCCAAGCCCGACGACTGCGCGGAGCTGCGCTTCGCCACGACCGAAGGCGAGGAGCTCGTGCGGGC
>QHVE01000064.1:23672-24114 GCA_003223455.1 Gemmatimonadota bacterium
CGCCGAAGGCCGAGGCAGGGCACAGCGAGCTGAAGCCACTGAAGCTGTCCGCGCCGGAGCGGCGGCAGATCGAAGCGTTCCTGCGCACCCTGTCGTCGGCGCGGAAGCAGTGAGGGACGACGGACCGGTGCCGAGTCGCCGAGCCTATCGGCGCGACGCGCTTTCCGGCAACGTGAGGGACCTCTCACCCCACGCACTGCTGTGGGCGATGATTGCGCTGCTCGTCGTCTTCTACGTGGGCGGTACGTTCAGCCCACCGCCGTCGAGCGAACGCTCACTCGCGTTTGCGACGCTCGGACTGTGGCTGTTCGTGCCGTGGGGCTGGTGGGTGGACCGGCATCGGGTGCCCACTACCCGAGCGGTCTCGCAACGAGTATCCCCGTCGCCCGCTTGATCCGCGCGACGTACTCCGGCAGCGTCGTCTTCGTCACCTCGACGACGC
>QHVE01000091.1 GCA_003223455.1 Gemmatimonadota bacterium
CGTCCCCGACTGGCTGTTCGACGAGTGTTACCACAGCGTCGGCGATCTCGCCGAGACGATCGCGCTGCTCCTGCCGGCGAACGACGCCGCGGCCGCACCGCCCGACGTCGCGCTGCACGTGTGGGTCACCGATCGGCTGCTGCCGCTTGCCGCGATGACGGAGGACGTGCAGCGCTCGGCGGTGATCGCCGCGTGGCGCGACCTGTCCGGAACCGAGCGCTACATCTGGAACAAGCTGATCACGGGGAGCCTTCGCGTCGGCGTGTCGGCACAACTCGTCGCGCGGGCACTCGCGCAGGCGAGTGGCGTGGACGAGGGGGTCATCGCGCACCGGTTGAGCGGTGACTGGGCGCCCACCGCCGAACGGTTCAGCGCACTCGTCGCGGTCGACAGCCGCGATGCGGACGTGTCGCGGCCATTCCCTTTCTTCCTCGCGTACGCGCTCGAGGGAGAGCTAGACTCGCTCGGCGACGCGAGCGACTGGCAGGCCGAGTGGAAGTGGGACGGCATCCGCGTGCAGGTGATCCGTCGCGAGGGGCGCACGTACGTGTGGTCGCGCGGCGGCGAGCTGGTGACCGAGCGATTCCCCGAGCTCGCGGACGCCGCGATCCATCTGCCCGACGGCACGGTGCTCGACGGCGAGATCATGCCGTGGAAGCAGGGCGCGGCGTTGCCGTTCGCCCAGCTCCAGCGTCGCATCGGCCGGAAGACGCTCGGCCCGAAGATCCTCGCCGACGTGCCAGTGGTGCTCGTCGCCTACGATCTGCTCGAGCTCGAAGGACGCGACGTGCGCGGCGAACCGCTCGCAACTCGGCGCGCCGAACTGGTGAACGTCGTGGCGCGGGCGGCGCTCGGTGGCGCGTTCGTGCTCTCGCCGACGATCGCGCTCAGCGCCTGGGACGACGCACGCGATGCACACGGCAGCGCACGCGAGCGGCGCGCCGAGGGCCTGATGCTCAAGCGCCTCGACTCGGTGTACGGCGTGGGGCGTCGAAAGGGGAGCTGGTGGAAGTGGAAGGTGCAGCCGTACAGCGTAGACGCCGTGATGCTCTATGCGCAGCCGGGCCATGGCCGACGCGCGCTGCTGCACACCGACTACACGTTCGCCCTCCGCGAGGGGGACGCGCTCGTCCCGTTCGCCAAGGCGTACTCGGGACTCACCGACGCCGAGATTCGTGCCCTCGATGTGTGGATCCGCCGGCACACCGTCGAGCGATTCGGCCCCGTGCGCCAGGTCGAGCCGGTGCAGGTGTTCGAGCTGGCGTTCGAGGGGATCCAGCGCTCGCCGCGCCACAAGTCCGGCGTTGCCGTGCGCTTCCCGCGCATCGCGCGATGGCGGAAGGACAAGCCGGCGTCGGAGGCGGACACGATGGACACGCTGCGCGCGATGCTGGAGGGAGCGCAACCGTGACGGATCACGCGCCCGCGGTTCGCTGGTTGGGCACCTGGTGCAGATACGTGAACAGCGCGTGCAGTTCGTCGTCGTCGCTCATGCGATTGAAGACGTGCGCCGGCATGATGAACAGGGGCGTCCCGTCCCACCGCACACCGTGCCGAACCGCGCGGTCCCAGTCGGCGTCGCTGTACTGGCCACCGATCCCACCTTCGCCGCGCGTGAGGTTCGACGACGCCAGCTTCGCGAACGGGAACGCGTCGATCATCTGCTGGCCGGCGAGGGTCGACGTGTGACATCCGGAGCAACCGTACAGCGCGGCGAGCGCCTTGCCGCGTGCCAGCGACGCCGAGTCGCTCGGCACGGGCACCGCTTTTCCCGTCACGTCGTAGTGCTTCCGCAGCCGCATGCCACTGACGACGGACGCCGTGAGCACGACGAGCAGGATGAGCCCGACCAAACCACCGACGATCCGCAACGCGATCCGAACCGGCTTCCGCATGCAGCTCTCCTCCCGGAGCGAGTGAGCGCCCACTCTGCAGCGCGTGTCGGACTCCGTCAAGCCGTGGGATACTTCGTCAGTCGATGGTGGCAGGCGACCGAAGGGCCCGCCGAATCGCTCACCCGTTCTCCTCGCTCAACTGCTCCTCGGCGAAGCGGTCATCGTGGGCGAGCTGCGTCATGATGGAGAGTGCGTGGTCGAGCAGCGCACGGGCATCGATCAGGAAGCTCGTCGCGTCGCCGACCGGACCGCCCGTGTTCCGCATGGCGCGCAGGTGTCCGTCGACGATCCGCGCGAAGAACCGCGGCGGCCAGTGCGCGTGTGCGCCCGCGTCGCTCGTGTCGACCTCCTCCATCCATCGCCACACCCGGGCGCCTCGCTCGAGCACCGGCACCTGGTAGCGCGCGACACGCTTGTCCGGAAAGTCCGCCACGTGCTCGGGGTAGTGCAGGAAGGTCACCTGGTCGTGGTCCGACCCGAGCAGCAGGATCCTCCCGCGAAGCTCCACGAACCGCTCGAGTGCCGAGCCCGCGCCGAACGCGTAGTTCCAGGGTTGTTCGGCGAAGAGATGTGCGGCGCGCGCGCCCCACGCGACGAACCGCGCGACGTGATCGTTCACACGCGAGCCAGGCCAGGTGCGCAGCATCTCGACGAGCGCGCCGTTGTCGCGCGCCGACCGTGCGGTGGACGCGTCGAACGGCGGGAGCTTCTCGAGCAGCTCGGCTTCGACCTCGGGCGAGAGCGTGCCGCGGCCGACCTCGTCGTAGCCGTCCGGGCAGCTCGCGTACATGAGCAGCGAGCCCTCGGCGCCAATCGCGTCCTTGATCGCGAGGTGGATCTGGTCGGGGCCGCCGGCGACGGGTCCGACCGCGCGCACCGACGCGTGCACCATCACCGTGTCGCCGGGGGCGAGACCGAGGGCGAGGAGGTCGCGCTGAAGCGAGGTGCGGGAGTGCATGGAACAGGGATGGGTGGGGGTTTGGAGTGGGTGACCGGCGTCGAGAAAAGCGTTTGCTGTCACTCCCCACTCCCCACTCCCACTCCAAACTCAGGTAGGATCCAACCCCGCGTACTCGCCCGTCTGGAAGACGTTGCCCTTGTAGTGCTGGTCGTTGTGAATCCCGATCTTCGACGTGTAGTAGGCGCGCGTCGTCGCACCCTTGAGCTGGCGGTAGAAGCCGCCGATCGAGCTGCTCGGGTTGGCGCGCCGACGCCGGCGCGAGCCCGGCGTCTCGTCTTCGGTGGACGCCATCTTCGTGAGCACGGCGACACGCTGCTCCGGCGTCGACTTGAGGAAGGTGGTGCCGTTCATCTCGCGCGAGAGGTCCTCGACGGCGCGCAGCCCGTCCTTCCACCGCTTCACCTGCTCCGGATCGAGCGCATCGGCCAGCCGCCGGTCGATCTCGCCGGCGACGCGCGCCTCGCGTGCACCGGGCGATACCTCGTCGGTCGGGATGATGATGTCGCTCAGCTCGTCCACGAGGGCGAACTCCGCGGGAGTGAAAACGCGCGCCGCGAAGTTGTAGCGTGTCAGCGCGGCGAGGGGCCGCGCCTCCAGCAGCGGCAGCACGAGCGCCGCCGCGGTGGCGCCGAGCATCTCCCGGCGTGTCATGGTCCAACGAGAGTCGCTCATAGATTCCCCTTCTTGAGCTCGTCCGCGAGGTGGTCGCACGAGCGCCAGGCCAGCGCCATGATCGTCCACGTCGGGTTCTGGCACGACGCGTTCACGTGCGAGCTGCCGTCCACGACGAAGAGGTTCTTCACGTCGTGCGATTGCTGGAACTGGTTCAGGACGGAGGTCTTCGGATCGCTGCCCATGCGCGACGTGCCGAGCTCGTGGATCGACCAGCCTTCCGTGAGCAGCTCCTTGTCCACGCCGATCACTTCGATCCCCGCCGCCTCGAACATCTCCTTGGCCGTAACGGCCATGTCCTCGGCCATCTTCTTCTCGTTGTCGCCGAACTTGTAGTCGAACTTGAGGACCGGGATCCCCCACGCGTCCTTGACGTCGGGGTCGATGCTCACCGCGTTCTCGTAGCGCGGCAGCACCTCGCCGAACCCGCCCATGTTGATGAACGCGCCGGCGTAATCGCGCACTTCCTTCTTGTACTGCTTGCCGAATCCGGGGCGGTCGGTGCTGTCCGGGAAGATCGACTTCCCACTGTTGCCCTCGAAGCCGTAGCCGCGGAGGAAGCCCGGCTGCTTGTCGCTCAGGTTGCGGAAGCGCGGGACGTAGAAGCCTCCGGGCCGGCCGTCCTCGATGCCGTGCTCCTTGCCGACCAATTCCTTCACGAGCCCTGTGACCCCCGGACCCATCAGGTGCTCGCAGAAGTTGTGGCCGACGTGATCGCTCGAGTTGCCGATGCCGTTGGGGTGCTGCGGCGACTTCGAGAGCAGGAGGAGCCGCGCCGACTCGAGGGTGCTCGCTCCGACGACGACGACCTTGGCTTTCGCCTCGAGCGACTTGTGCGTCACGCTGTCGACGAAGGCCACACCGCGCGCGCGACCCGTCTTCGGATCGACGAGGATCTCGTGCGCGGTGGAGTTCGTGCGCAGCGTGAGGTTGCCGGTATCCATCGCCGGATAGATCAATCCTGTCGGCGAATCGAACGCGGCGTGGATGTCGCACCCGCCCGGAAGCACTTGCTGCGGTACTTGTTCTTCACGCCGTCGGTCGTGACGCCCGCGCGGTACGGCGTGGCGGTGCGGCCCATCGGCTTGAGCGCGTTGCGGAGCTTGATCTCGCCCGCGTTGAGCTTGTTCGATCGCTGGAAGAGGCTGTCCGGCAGATGGGGCAGCCCTTCCTTGTGTCCGGAGATGCCGAGGTAGCGGTCGACGCGGTCGTAGTACGGCTCGATGTCGGCGTAGGAGATGGGCCAGTCCTCGCCGTAGCCGTCGTGCGTCTTCGCCTTGAAGTCGTAGTCGGAGAGGCGGAGCGCGAGCCGCCCCCAGATGTTCGTCTTCCCGCCGAGCACGCGCGCGCGGACCCAGGCGTAGTTGGTACCGGTGTACGGGTTCTGCTTCTCGTCGACGAGAATGTTCTTCACGTAGTCCGATCCGCCCCAGCCGCCGACGTACGACCAGACGTGCTTGAACGCACTGTCCTTGGCGGCGTAGGGCGGCTTGCGGATGTTGTACTCGTTGAGCGAGAGCGCATGCCAGCCGGGGGGCGCGTCGCCGCGGCGTGGATGGTCGTACGGCCACTGCATCGAGCGCAGCTCGGCCTCGACGTTGATCTTCTTGCCGGCCTCGAGGAGGAGGACCTTGAGTCCCTTCGCGGTGAGCACGTTGGCGGCCATGCCACCAGCGGCGCCGGATCCGACGACGATCGCGTCGTACGTCGTGGTCAGATCGACTTCGGGGGACTCGGGGGGCGGGGTGAGAACGAGCGTCATCGTGAGTGACTCCGGGCGGATGCGACCCGGCTAATAGAAGTGGCGGTACGGAGGGACGCAATCGGTGCTCTCACGTGGCCGCGCTCGTCAGCCGATTCCTACGCGCAGCATCGCGGCGCCGAACATCGCTTGACCCGTCGGCGTGCGGAGTCCGGCCGTGGAGAGCGTCGCATAGAACTGCTGGAGCGTCGGTGCGTCGTCGAGACGCTGCGGCACGACGGAGGCGTCGTCGCCGGCCAGCCACAGAAACATCGTCCCGCAGAGGATCGCGCCAAGTCGCCGCAGTGCCCGGAAAGTCTCCGCCTGCTCGGCGGTGATCGTCGCGCCTTCCTGCTTCGCGAGGAGCGAGAGTGCCACGCCGTCGTCGAAGCGGAGGATACGGGTGCGTCAGCCCAGACGCGTCCCAGTCCACGAGCCAGACGCGGGTGCCGTCCCACAGCACGTTCGTCGGGTTCATGTCGTTGTGGCTCGGCACTCGGCGCGGATCGTCGTCGAGCATGGTCGCGGCGCGATCAATCTGCTCCGCAGCTGGAAGCGCCCATGCGGGGAAGCCGGGCTTCACACTCTGCCTGAGCCAGAGCCCGCGCGCCATGGAAGTCGGATCGGCCGGGGACACGCCCGCGGATGGAAGCCGATGAAGTCGCGCGAGCGTCTCGACCACACTCGCGATGGCGCGCGGACGCGCCGCGGGATCGACGAGTGCAGTAGGAAGCGGTCCCGCGATCTTCACCGAGACGACCGTGCGGGCGCCCTCGTCGACCCAGGCCAACGGCGGCGCGATCGCGGCGTCGGCGACGAGGCGGAGCATCGTGATCTGCCGGTGCCACAGGTCGTCGTCGGTCGCGCCGAGCACCCGCACCACGAAGTCTCCCGCGTCGGTGGCGACGTCGTACACCGCCGCGCCCGAGAGTCCGTGTGGGAACGACTTCACGCTCCGCACATCGCCGAAGCGATCGACGGGGAGCAGCCGTGCGAGATCGTGGTCGGTCATGGAGCGGCCGTCGAGGGTTGATCGCGTCGCGCCTCGATCGGGATGAGCCATGAGATGGATGTCGTCAACGCAGGCTCCTTGTTCGTCTCCTCACGAGCTCCCTCGATCGATCGTGTCGGTACGTGGCCTGGGTTCGACCGAGTAGCGCTCACCGTCGCGCCGGACGTCGACATCGATCCCGAACAGCGCCGAGAGCCGCTCCGACGTCAGCATCTCGCGCTTCGGGCCGTCGCCGAACACGCGTCCCTCCCGGAGCAGCACCACCCGCTCGATCTCCGGGATGATTTCCGAGACGTGATGGGTCACGAGCACGACGCCGATGCCGGCGCGCGCCAGCTGCGACATCGTGTCCACCAGCGCGGCGTGTGCCGCGATGTCGAGCGCGTTGCCCGGCTCGTCGAACAGTAACGACTCCGGATCGTGCACGAGCGCCCGCGCGATCAGCACGCGCTTCGCTTCCCCGGAGGACATGTGCGACACGGCGACGTCGGCCAGGTGCGAGATGCCGAACCGTGCGAGCAGCGCGTCGGCTCGCGCCGCCTGTGCCGCGTCGGGCGCGTGGTGACGGAAGATCCGCGTGCTGCTGAAGAAGCCGGAGAGCACCACGTCGCGCCCCGTCGCGTCGGTCGAGCAGGCGGCGAGCAGATCGGGCGTGACGATGCCGAGCCGCTCGCGCAGCTCGAACACGTTCCAGCGATCGCGCCCGAGGATGCGTACGGAGGATCCCGGCCGCGCCAGGGGATAGCACTCGCGGGTGATCGTCTTGATCAGGGTCGACTTGCCGCAGCCATTGGGGCCGAGGATGCAGATGTGCTCGCGCGCGTCGAGGGAGAGGGAGACGTCGTCGAGCGCGGGTCGGCCGGAGCGATCGAGGTCGCGGACGACCGTGACGTTCCGCAGCTCGATCAGCGGCGCGCCCGTCACCGCGTCGAATGGGGCACCGCGAGCACGGCGCGGTACGCCGGCTTCGGCTGTCGATTGCGGTCGAAGAGCAGGGGATAGTTCGTGCGCCCCGGGATCGGATAACCGTTCTTCCACGACAAGCCGTCGTGCGCGCCCCAGAAGGTGACGCGATCGATCTTGTCGCGCTTGCGCCAGAAGATGCGGAACAGCTCCTCGTAGCGCGCCGTGAGCTGGGATTGGACCGCGTCCGGCAGCCCGGCAGCATATGGATCGAGGAACTTCCTGAACTCCTCGTTCTGCCACTGGGGCTCGGTGAACGACTGGCCGATGATCTGGCCCTCCTTCGTGAGCGGGAGCACGTCGACGTCGAGCTCCGTGATCATCACCTTCACCCCGGTCGCGGCGAAGGAGTCGATCGCCGCCTCGATGTAGCGCGTCTCGGGGTAGTCGAGTCCCCAGTGCCCCTGCATGCCGACCCCGTCGATGCGGATTCCCTGCTTCTGGAGCATGCGCACGAGCCGCACGATGCCGTCGCGCTTGGCGGGGCGCCACGCGTTGAAGTCGTTGTAGTAGAGCTCCGTGTTCGGCGCATACCGCGCGGCGTACCGAAAGGCGAGTGTGACGAGCGTGTCGCCGTTCCCGACGCCGCGCACCCAGGTCGTCGGGCGGTAGCTGCCGTCGTCGCCGATAACTTCGTTCACGACGTCCCAGGCGTGAATGCGGCCCTTGTAGCGGCCGGCCACCGCCTCGATGTGGCTGCGCAGCCGGGCGATCTGGTGTACGGGATCGTTAGGCTTTCCGAGGGAATCGGTGAAGAACCACGGGGGCGTCTGGTTGTGCCACACCAGCGTGTGCCCGACGATGAACATCTTCTCCCGCTCGCCCAGTGCGACGAACGCGTCTGCGGCGCGGAAGTCGTAGACGCCGGGCTGCGGATTGACGAGTGCCGCCTTGAGGAAGTTGTCGGCGGTGATCGAGTTGAACTCGCGGATGACCAGACGCTGAGTTGCGGAGTCGGTGCCGGTCGCCGTGGCGGCGTCGATCGCTACGCCCACGCGAAAGGCGTCGCGGTACGCGTCCTTCAGGCTCGTCGCCGCGGGCGTCGGAGGAGCGGTCGCGAGACGGGCGCAGCCAACCAGCCCGAGCGCGGCGGTCGTGGCGAGGATCGATCGCATCGGTCGAGGAGCGCGTGAACGAGCTGGATCGGCCAATCGACGAACGTGAGCCATCCACGTCAAGTGGACGGGTCGCGCGCCGAATGGATTCGACTAATGTGGCGACTCGAAGCGGACTGATCCTTTAGGCGGCAGGCGCCGCCGTCAGTCCCGGATGGCCTCGTGCTCGCCCGTCACGAGCCACGCGGCGGCGGCGTCGCGCGTCTCGAACAGCGCGAACTGTCCCGAGCGCCGTTTCTCCGCCGCCATCTCCGTGAAGGTGGGGCTGGGCACCACGCGCTCCTTCGGGGCGACGACTGCCAATCGCACCCGGTAGGTGAGGAGCCTCTGGAGAATGAGCCGCGCCTGCCCCGAGCTCAGGTCGAAGAACTTGCGGGGCAGGTTGTCGGCGTGGAGCAGTGCCGTTCGTGCGCCCGACGAAAAACAGTCGTCGATCAGGCGGGTGACGTCATCTGCGTCTGCGAGGTACCGCATGCCCGGCTCGCGCTCCAACATCTTCATGTGGGCTACTAGCCTCGTGTTGGTCCGGCGGACGGCGACGTCGGTGGGAGGAGCAGCGGCGAATTACGTGCCGCACTGTGCCGTACGCGACGGCGAATGTAAGGGAACGCAACAAAAGCGCCAGATGGCCCAGCTCGCCAATTTCTTCCCGTCCGATCCGAAAGCCGGCACGCGCGTCCCGACATTCGCGTGGACGCGTCGCTCGAGCTCGCGCAACGCCCACGCGCGCTACTGCTTCACGTACACTCGCACCCAGTCCACCAGCATCGTCGCCGGGAAGATGGCGTCCGACTGTGGATCGCCGTCGAACTGACCGCCGACGGCGAGGTTGAGGATGACGAAGTAGGGCTGGCTGAGGATCGAGTTGCCGAACTGCTGGAGCTGCGACCGCGCCACGGCGTAGTGCTCCGCGCTGTCGACGGAGAAGCGGACGAAGTCCTCGTCCCACTCCACGGCGTAGGTGTGAAAGTCCGTCGTGCGGCCGCTCGCCAGCACGTAGACGCGCGCGAAGGGCGTGTTGCCGGAATAGCCCGGCCCATGGATCGCGGAGCTCGTCGCGGAGGGCGTGCTCCCCTTGTTCTCCATGATGTCGAGCTCTCCGCACGCCGGCCACGGCGTCGTCGGGAAGCCGCTGCCGAGCATCCAGAACGCCGGCCAGAGTCCCTGACCGGCGGGGAGCTTGAGCCGTGCTTCCACGCGTCCGGGCGCGGCGCTCATCTTGCCGCGCGTCGTGATCTTCGCCGAGGTGTAGCGGCATGCGCCGTAGTAGCAGGGGAGCCCGGACGGTGCCTGTCGTGCGACGATCTGCAGGTGTCCCTGGCCGTCGAGCGAGACGTTCTCCGGCGCGTTGGTGTAATACTCCTTCTCACTGTTCCCCCAGCCGCAAATCCCACTGGAGCAGCCGTCGCCGAGATCGTGGCCCCACTTAGCCGCATCCACCGGGGCGCCCGATGCCCCATCGAACTCGTCGCTCCACGCGAGCGTCCACGTCTTCGCCGGCGGCGTGACGGGGGGCGTCGTGATCGGTGAGACGGAAGTCGCTGCGCCACCACTCGAGCAGGCAATCAGGATCACGGCGAGTGCAGCGAAGCGCATGGGTCGGCGGAGGGATCGAGGGTCGGACAAATATGTGGGACGACGCGGGTGGCGGCTCGATAGCGAGGCCGGTAATATGCGCCGCGCCGCGGCGCCGCGCGGTGAGGTCGTGACCTGGTGAGCCGGTGAAGTGACGAACGACCAACGCACTTCACCACCCGACCACCCAACCGCCGTCCATGTCTTCCCCTCCGAGCAACGGCCGTCCTTCGCGGGCCAGCGGTGCGATCAACATTCCACGCGCCGATGTGTTGTCGCGCTTCGGCCGCTTCGCCGTGGGGATCGCGCTCGTCGCATTCGGCGTCGCGAACTTCGTCGTCGGCGACTTCGTGGCTGGCCGAGCGCCGGCGTGGCCCGCGGGATGGCCGGGACAACTCGCCTGGGCGTACGTCACCGGCCTCGTACTGATCGGCGCGGGAGTCTGCATCCTGACCGGCCGCCGGGCGGTACGTGCGGCGCTCGTCGCGGCGGCGCTGATCGCGGCGTGGGCGTTCCTCCGGCAACTCCCCTTTGCGCTGCAGGATCACCAGTTCGGCGGCGCCTGGACGAATCTGGGCAAGGCGCTGACGTTCTCCGGTGGTCTCGTGGGCGTGGCGGGATCGTTCATCCTCGCGTCGGCCGAGTCGAGCGACGCCGAGATCTACCGGGCGTGGGCGATGCGCACCGTCGGCCGCCTGTCGCTCGCTGCGTTCCTCGTCGCCTCGGGGATTCAGCACTTCCTGTTCACGCCGTTCGTCGCGACGCTCGTGCCGACGTGGATCCCGCGGCCGATCGTCTGGACCTACATCGCCGGCGTCGCGCTCATCGCCGGCGGGATCGGGCTCGTGATCGCGGCGACGGCGCGTCTGGCAGCGACGCTCGTCGGGCTGATGGTGCTCACCTGGTTGTTCGTGCTCCACATCCCGCGCGGCATCACGATCAACAACCAGAACGAGTGGACGGCGGTGATCGAGGCGCTCGCGGTGAGCGGGATCGCGCTGGCGTTGGTGCAGCGGGCGCGTGCGTACAACAGTGACTCAGTGACTCAGTGACTCAGTGACTCAGTGACTCAGTGACTCAGCCACCAGCTCACTGAGTCACGGCGGCGGCGCTGCCGCCCGCCCACGGCAACGGCAACTGCACCCCCAGACTCCAGCTCATCCCCGACAGATCCAGCGTCCGCGGGAAGACCGAGGGGAAGCCGGTGGGTGGATCGGTGCTCAGGCTGTTGAAGATGCGGCGCATGTACTCGACTTCGGCCGTGAGGTGCAGGTCGCCGGCGATCTTCAGGTCGAGCCCGAGCGGCGTGCCGAACTCGAACGACGTCGACGACAGCGTGTAGACCGAGGTCGTGGAGCCCTCGCCGTTGTACATCTGTGCGTCCTCGAGCGTGATCACGCCCGTGCGCACGCCGCCGTAGATGCCGATGCGATCGCTCAGCCGCGCGGTGACGTACGCCGAGATCGACGGCAGCTCGCGCACCGAGCCGTGCAAGTCGAACGCATCCGCGCCGAGACCATCCATCTGGCCATAGCCGATGCCGAGGTCGAAGTCGACGAGAAGCTCGTCGGATTGGGGCGGCTTCCGGTTGCCGACGATCTCCGAGTCCACGCTCACGAGCACCGTATCGCCGCCGACGACCGACAGGTGCTTCCTCACGGTGACGGACGTCGGCACGTTCGGCATCCAGGGCGACGCGCGCCGAATCGATCGCGAATCGCCGGTTGATCGAGTCGCGCGCGGCAGGCCCCGACCGCGCCGCTGCCTCGAGGCGTGTCGCGCGTACGTGGCGCAGCGAATCGAGCGCGCGGTCGCGGTGTCGCTCGCGCTCCGCATCGCGCCGCCGCTGCGCAGTGGTGGGGGGTCCGAACACGCCGAGGTGGATCAGAAACTCGAGCCCGTAGTCCTTGGCCCACGTCAGCTTCGGGGCCGCACCCGGTTCACTGGAGCGACGGTCGGCGCTGCCACCGTAGTAGATGTTGATCGACTCGACGCGCCCGAGGAGGTTGTCGATCCCTCCGAGCCCGATGCCGGCGGCGGTGGTCGATTGGGCGGTGAGCCTCGCCGGCGCGAGGACGGCGAGGACCGCGAGGTGAATGGCGAGTCGCAGCCCGACGCTCACTCCGTCTTCGCCAGCGGCAGCGTCAAGGTGAAGATCGACCCCGCGCCCGGCAGGCTCGTTGCGACGAGATCGCCGCCCATGGCGCGCGCCATCTCGCGGCTGATCGGCATGCCCAGCCCCGTGCCCTTGTGCTCGCGCGAGAGCGCATTGTCGAACTGCACGTAGGGCTCGAACACGAGCGCCAGCTCTTCGGGCGACATGCCGAGCCCCGTATCGCTCACGGAGATCGCCGCGAGCGTGTCGGAGATGCGCGCCGTGCTCACCGTGATGCGCCCGTCGACCGGCGTGAACTTCACGGCGTTCGACAGCACGTTGAGCAGGATCTGCACGAGCCTCTGCTTGTCGGCGCGGAACACGAGTCTCTGCTCGCAAGCGCTGCAGTCGTAGGCGAGCCGCTTCGCCGCGCGTTGGGGCGCGGTGAGCGACTCGAGTGCGCCGAGCACCTCATGCGCGAAGACGTCGGTGATCTGATAGGTGAGCTTCCCCGCCTCGATCTTGGCGTGAGTGAGCACGGCCTCGATAAGAGTCAGCAGGTGCTGCTGGCTGCGCTGGATCCGCTGGAGGAAGTTGAGCTGCGCATCCGTCGCCGGCGTGGGGATGCCGTCGATCATCAGCTGGACGTAGCCGCCGATGGCGTTGAGCGGCGTGCGCAGCTCGTGGCTCATCATGGCGAGGAACTCCGCCTTCGAGCGATTGGCCTGCCGCGCCGTCTCGGCGGCGACGTCGAGCGCGGCCTCGAGCCGCTTGTGCTCCTCGATGTCCGCGGTGCAGCCGAACCATTCGGCGATGGCGCCGTCCTCGGAGAACATCGCTTCGGCCCGCACGAGGTGCCAACGGTACTCGCCGTCGCGCGACAGCAGCCGGAACTCCGTCTCGTAGCGCTCTCCCGACTCGAGCGCGCGCTTCCAGCACGCGGTCGTACGCTCGATGTCGTCGGGGTGGACGCGACTGGCCCACTGGTCGCCGAGCAGCTCGTGCTGGGAGACGCCGAAGAACTCGGCCGTGCGCTTCGTGACGAAGTCGAGCAACCCGTCGGGACGTGCGGTCCACACCTGCACGGGGATCGTCTCGGCCATCATCCGAAAGCGCGCCTCGCTCTCCGAGAGCGCGACGGCGAGTCGCTCGGCGGCGTCGGTGCGCGCGCGGAGCGTCGTCGTGGCGCGGGCGCGCTTGATGGCGTTCTTCGCGAGGAGCGTCGCCGTCTCGGCGAGCTGCAGGTCCGCAGCGGTGGGCAGCTTCGGCTCGCCGTAGTACATCGCGAAGGTGCCGAGCACGCGGCCGCCCGTGTCGAGGATCGGTGTGGACCAGCAGGCCGCGAGCCCGTGCGAGAGCGCGAGGAGGCGATACGGCGCCCAGAGCGGATCGGTCGCGATGTCGCGCACGACGACGCGTTCGTGCCGGTGCACGGCGGTGCCGCACGATCCCCCGACCGGTCCCGCCTTCAGCCCGTCGATCGCGCGGCAGTACTCGGCGGGAAGATGCGGCGCCGCGCCGTGGCGCAGGGTGACTCCGTCGTCGTCGACGAGGAGGACGGACCCGCGCATGCCCGGCGCGACGCGCTCGATCAACAGGATGAGCGCGTCGAGCGCCTCGCGCAGCATGGCGCGCGACACTGCTTCGGAATCGTCGGCCGCCGGGTCGTCGCCCAACTCGGCGAAGAAGCTTCCGCTCGGACGACGCGGGACGACGCGATCGGCGAACGGGACCTGGTGCTGCGCCGTGGCGGTGAGCACGCTCATCCCGGCGATGCTGCCGAGCGGCGGCGCATCGATGCCGGTCGAGAGTTGGGATTCGACCATGTGATCGTTGGCCATCGATGGCACCCACGAGTCCGGCCAGGTGGTCGTGCGGCGATGCCGGACGGATCGCCGCACGCCGGGCACCGTCGGTGACGCAGAAGGCGCGTGACCCGACGGTGGGCGTGGTTCGACTCGTTCGATGATACGCCCCGCGAGCGGCGGGGCAAGACCGCCAGCGACCTACTGCCGGCCCATGCCGAGGATGTCGTTGAGCGGGTTGCTGCCGCCGGTGCGCGGCTCGCTGCTGCTGCCACCGCCGCCGAGACCGCCCAGCACTCCACCGAGGGCACCTCCCAGCCCCCCGCTGCCGAGGATCCCGCCGAGGACGCTGCCCAGCCCACCGCCGATACCGCCGCCGGCACCGGCGCGCTGGCCCGCCTGTCGCGCCAGGTAGCCGGCGAGGAGCATCGTCAGCATCGGGAGCATCTTCTTGAGCACCGTCGGCTGGAGTCCCGTCTGGGCCGACGCATTCTGTGCGACCGTGCGGCTCACGTCCTTGGAGCCGAAGATGTGGCCAAGGAGCTGATTGCCGGGCGCGACGTCGGAGGCCACCGAGCCCTTCGACGCCGGCGGGATGATTCTGCGCCTGGTTCTGGAAGCCGCCGAGGATCGCCGGCGCGAGCGCCGCGGCCCCGGAAGCCGCCTCGGACTCGCTGATGCCGAGCTCACGCGCGATGGACTGGAGGCCGCCGGTCTGGTTCAGGATGTCGGTGATCTGCATCGGGGGGCTGGTCCTTTGAATGTGGACCGTGGGAGGATGCAGGAATCGTGACGGATCGAACTGCCACAGCGAGTACCCGACACGACCGACGTAGCGACTACCCTATCCGGATGGACGCTCCCGGAATGCCTGTCAGCCACTTCGCAGCGAACATCTCTCCGGGGTCGTGCACTCGAGGCGCCATCCGGGAGCCTGCGGACCGGGTGCCTACTCGCTGCGTCAGTCGTACCGCGTACGGCAGTGCACTGCTCAGTGACAGTTCCCCGTCCCAGAATCCGTGAACGTCGCTCCGGCCACCGGCACGAACTGCCAATCATAGCTCGTGGCGTGGAGCGTGAGCTTCAGGACGCCATAGGTGTTGCCGTTGCGGGCTTCGCTGTTCGGCTGGATGGTGCCGAACGAGTAGTGGCTGGCGCCGCCGGTGCCGACGGTGAACTGCCGGATGCCGTTGGTCGGGTCCGCGATGGCGCCCGGCGTCTGCGGCGCGAAGCGCTCGTAGACGTGCTCGTGACCGTTGAGAATGACGTCGGCGCCGTACTGATAGAGCGCATCCCAGAAGTTCGCGACCGCGGTGTTGTTGCCATGGCTGGCGCCGGAGTTGAAGCGCGGGTGGTGCCAGTAGGCGAGCGTGCAGACATTGCTGTGCGCGGCGAGATCGGCGCGCAGCCACGTGTCCTGCGCGGAGCCCGCCGCGCAACTGATCGTCGTGCAACTGGAGTTGGAGTTGAGGACGATGATGTGCCAGGCGCCGGCGTCGTAGCTGTAATAGCCCTTGCTCGGATCTCCCGCCGCCGCGCCGAAGTAGCCGTAGTAGCCCGTCGCATTGAGCGTGTTGTACTCGTGGTTGCCTGGAGTCGGCCTGGTGCGCGCGCGATGTCGTCCCCACGAGGGCCCGTAGCAGTTCGCGTACTCGGTGGCGGTGCCGCTGTCGTAGACGTTGTCGCCGAGCGTGATCACGGTGCCGACGATGTTGTCGAGCAGCGTCGCCGTCGCTTCGTCGCCGCTGGAGGAGCATGTGGCGATGTCGCCGGCGCCGACGAGCACCTGATCGTTCGACGGCGGCGGCGACGCAGTGACGG
>QHVE01000065.1:0-31886 GCA_003223455.1 Gemmatimonadota bacterium
TTTCGAGCACCCTCGATCGCCGCCGCGCTCGGGGCTTCGTGGTCACGCCAGCCGATCGATGCTCACTCGCAACCTCGCTGCACTCACCATCCTGATGACGCTCGCGTCCGCCCCGTCGCCCACCGCCGCCCAGGAGCCCGACTGGAGCTCTGCACGCCAGGAGACCGTGGGGCATTTGCAGGCGATGATCCGGATGAACACCGTGAATCCGCCGGGCAACGAGCTGCAGGTGGCGCACTATCTCGACAGCACCCTCAAGGCGGCGGGGATCGAGACGCATCTGTTCGAGCCGACGCCCGGACGCGGCGCGCTGGTGGCGCGCATCAAGGGCAACGGCAGCAAGCTCCCCGTCATGATCATGGGGCACATGGACGTCGTCGGCGTCGAGCGTGGCCACTGGTCGGTGGATCCGTTCGCCGCCGAGATCAAGGGCGACTACCTGTACGGCCGCGGCGCGATCGACGACAAGGGGATGCTCGCGGCGAACCTCGAGACGATGCTGCTCCTCAAGCGGCACGTGGTCGACAGGGGCGGCACGCTGTCGCGCGACGTGATCTTCGTCGCCAACTCGGACGAAGAGCAGAGTGGGGAGTGGGGGATGGGCTGGCTGATCGCCAACCATCCCGAGCTGATCAAGGCGGAGTTCGCGCTGAACGAGGGCGGCCGCGTGCGCATCGTCGGCGGGAAGCGGCTCTACGTCGCGGTGCAGAACACCGAGAAGGTGCCGCACACCGTCACGGTCACGGCGCACGGACCTGGAGGTCATGCGTCGATCCCGCTCGCGGGGAATGCGATCCTGCGGCTGGGTCGCGCGCTGGCGAAGATCTCGGAGTACCGGGAGCCCGTGCAGGTGAATCCGACGACGCGCGAGTTCTTCTCGCGCCTCGCCGCCGTGTGGCCGAATCGCGACGAGCGCATGGCGATGGCCGACGTCGCCTCGCTCGACGCGCGGCGGCAGCAGCGCGGCGCGCGCGTGCTCGGCCGCACCGCCGTGTTCGACGCCGTGCTGCGCAACGGCATCTCCGCCACGATCCTGCAGAGCGGGATCCGCAGCAACGTCATCCCGACCGACGCCACGGCGACGCTCAACATCCGCACGCTGCCGGGACAGTCGATCGACGGCGTGGTGAAGCGCCTCGAGCGTCTGGTGAGCGACTCGCTCGTCGAGTTCAAGATCACCTCGCGCGGCACCGACGCGCCGGCGTCCGACTTCGGCTCGCCGATGTTCGCGGCGATTCGCGAGAGCGCGTCGGCGCTCGATCCGTCGCTCACCACGGTGCCGTATCTCAGTACCGGAGCGACCGACAGCGCGCGGCTGCGCGCATGGGGCATGCAGGCGTTTGGGCTGCTGCCCTTTCCGCTCAACCAGGACGACGAGGAGCGCATGCACGGCAACGACGAACGCATTCCGCTGGCGAGCCTGGAGTTCGGAACGAAGCTCGTGTACGGTGCGGTGGCGCGGGTGGCGCGCTGATGCGCACCGCGCTGGTCACCGGCGCGTCGCGCGGGATCGGCCGCGCCATCGCCGAGCGCCTCGCCCGTGACGACTACGAGGTGGTGTGCGCAGCGCGCAATCGCACGGAACTCGACGAGGTGGTGGCCGCGATCGTCGCCGAGGGCGGCCGAGCCCGCGCGCTCGTGCTCGACGTGAGCGATCCGCAGGCGGTGGCGGCCTCGCTCACCGGCGCCGAGATCGACGTGCTGGTGAACAACGCCGGGATCGGCATCCTGAAGCCGTTCATGGAGACGACGGCAGCCGACTGGCAGCGCACGCTCGACGTCAACGTCAACGCGCTCTACCACGTGACGCGCGCCGTGCTGCCGGCGATGATCGCACGCCGCAGCGGCCATGTGTGCACGATCGGCTCGATCGCGGGGCGGGGCGCGTTCGTCGGTGGCTCGTGCTATGCCGCGACGAAGGCGTTCGTCACGTCGTGGTCGGAGTCGCTGATGCTCGAGGTGCGCGAGCACGGGGTGAAGGTGTCCGTCGTGATGCCCGGCTCGGTGACGACGCACTTCAACGACCACGTGCCGTCGGATCAGGATGCGTGGAAGCTTCGCGCGTCGGATGTGGCCGATACCGTCGCGTATGTCGTGTCCACGCCGCCCAACGTGCTCGTGCACCGGGCTGAAGTTCGCACGCTCACCGTGCCAAAAAGCAGAGCTCGCTGAGCATGCCAAAGCGCCGAGTCCGCTGATAAACATCTGGCCGTAAAGGAGTTCACTCGCCATATTGGCGAGGTGAACAGGCCCACACTTGTGACGAACGAGCGTCTGCGTCTCGTGCCCGACAACAGCGAGTCGGGACTACGCGAGCTCATCGCCATCCGCGAGATCGTGCACGCCTTTCTCACGGCCGACCGGCCTGAGGAGGTGTTTCAGTTCGCGCTCGATCGGGTGAGCCCGCTCGTCGGCGCGAGCTTCGCGTGCGTGTATCTCGTCGACGGCGCATCGGAGCTGATGCGTCTGGCCGCGGTGCACAACTGGCCCGAGCGCTTCGCCCCCTTCCTCGGCGAGATGCGCGTGCGGCTCGGCTTCGGGCCGAGCGGCGAGGCCGCGGCGGAACGGCGAGTGATCGAGGTACCGGACGTGATGGCCGATCCGTCGCTCGAGGATTGGGCCGAGGTGGCCCATGAGCTCGGGTTCCGTGCGATCGCTGCGCTGCCGTTGCAGACCGGCGACGGCGTGCTCGGCGCGGTGGCGTTCTACTTCGAGGCGGCCGGTGCCATCACCGCGGAGACGCGATCGCTCCTGCGCATGGTGGCCGACCAGATGGCGGCGACGGCGCAGAAGGCGCGACTGATCGAGGATCTGCGCCGCGCGAACGCTGCGCTCACGGAGTCGAACGCGGAGCTCGAGCGCCAGTTCGTCGCGCTGCTCGAAGCGCGACGCGTGAAGGACGAGTTCCTCGCCAACATCTCGCACGAGCTGCGCACGCCACTCACCGCGGTGATGGGCTACCTCGCGCTGATGGACGAAGGGCTCGCCGGCCCGGTGACCGCGGAGCAGCGCCGCACGCTCGCGCAGGTGAAGACGTCGAGCCAGCATCTGCTCGACCTCATCGGTGATCTGCTCGAGCTGACGACGCTCAAGCGGGGCGGGCTCGAGATCACCGCGGCCTCGTTCGACGTGCGCGATCCATTACATGATGCCCTCGCGACCACGCGAGGGCGGTCCGACTCGGTGGCCTTGCGCGTGCGCGAGCCAGAGCAGCCGCTGTTCATGGTCAGTGACCGCCGGAAGATCTGCAAGATGCTCGTCGCGCTGCTGAGCAACGCGTACAAGTTCACGACGTCGGGGGAGATCCGCCTGTCGGTGAGCGTGATCGACGATCACGTCGTCTACCGCGTCGAGGACACGGGTATCGGCATCCCCGAGGAGATGCACCAGCAGGTGTTCGACGAGTTCCGGCAGGTGGATGGGTCGACGACGCGGAAGTACGGCGGGTCGGGGCTGGGGCTGTCGCTCGCCCGCCGGCTCGCGCGCGTGCTGGGAGGGGAGATCTACGTCGACTCCGCACCCGGCCACGGCTCGACGTTCCGGGTGGAGCTGCCGCTGGTGTATCGCGAGCCCGAGCGGCTGTCGCACTCCCCGCTCCCCTTCGCGCTCGGTTAAGCTTCGGCGTGGTGGAGGGCCGTCGCACGTCGCGGCGCCCGGACCGCCGCGCCCGCATCACCGACCCGCGCCGTCATGAACCAGTCCCAGCGCACGCTCCAGGAATACCGCACCACGCTCACCCCCGCCGAGGTGCTCGCAGCGGCGAAGCAGTTCTTCTCCCGGCGGAACAGTCTCTACGCCACGTTCCTCGATCGCGAGGGACCGACGTTCGTGAGCTTTCGCGGGCAGGGGGGGGAGGAGCTGATCATCGCCGCAGCGACCGATGGCGGCAGCACGCGCGTGACGGGGTCGACGTACCTGTTCGACATGCAGATCGCGCGCTTCTTCACGACGCTGCCGCCCTTCAAGCTCGAGGAGACGCTTCTCCCTGCGAGCGCGACGACCGACGGAGTGGTCGCATGACGGAAGAGCCATTCGTCGCGCAGCTCCGCACGCGCGGAGACACGATCGAGCTCGCGTCGCCCGACGGACCGGCGATCACGGTGCGGGTGGAGATGCCGGAGGTGTGGGACGTGGTGCGCGTCCACGCCTCGCCCGACGAGCGAGCGATCACGGTGAAGCGCCGCGCGCTCGAGGCACTGTCGCCGGGAGCGGAGCTGCACGACCGGGATTACGTGCTCAAGCTCAACGGATGGGAAGTGCTGGACGAAACTGCCTCGCTCGCGGCGACGGGGGCGGTGGATGGGTCGATCTTTCTGGTGACGAATCGCAGACGGAGGCCGGTGCGGTAACGTCGACTGCCGGAACGAGTACTCGCTACGTCGGTCGTACTACGTACTCGTTGTGGACCCCATGCCCCCCCTCGCCTACCTCTCCCACTCCGACTGCGGCCGCCACGACACCGGATGGGGGCATCCCGAGCACGTGGGCCGGTTGCGTGCGATCCCGCGTGCGCTGCGCAACGACTTCGAGCTGTTCGAGCAGCTGGAGCATCGCGAGGCGCGGCACGCGACGCCCGAGGAGCTCGCGCTCGCGCACGATGCGCGCTACGTGTCGCTCATCGAGCAGCTCGCCGAGTCGGGGGGTGCGCGCCTCGACGCGGACACCGTGGTGAGCGAGGGCTCGTGGGCCGCAGCAACGGCGGGCACCGGCGCCGTGCTCGACGCGATCGACCTCGCGTTCGGTGACGGGCCGCGTCGGAGCTTCTGCGCCGTGCGGCCGCCCGGGCATCACGCGCTCCGCAACTCGGGGATGGGATTCTGCCTGTTCGGCAACGTCGCGGTCGGTGCGCACTATGCCCGGGCGCGGCACGCCGTGGATCGGGTGCTCATCGTCGACTGGGACGTCCACCACGGGAACGGCACGCAGGCGCTCGTGCAGTCGACGCCGGCGATCCGTTTCGTGTCGATGCACCAGTGGCCGTGGTATCCGGGCACGGGCGCGGCCGAGGATCGCGGACCGCACGGCAGCGTGTGGAACGTCCCGATGGCGGCGGGGCAGCCGCGCGAGGCCTACGTCGCCGCGTTTTTATCGGCCGTCGATTCGGCCACGGTCGGCTTCACGCCGGATCTCGTGCTGATCTCGGCGGGCTTCGACTCGCTCGCCGGCGATCCGCTGGGCGGATTCACGCTCGAGATGGACGACGTCGCCACTCTGACGCGCGAGATGGTCTCGCGGGCCGGGCAGTGGTGCGACGGGCGGCTGGTGAGCTCTCTCGAGGGCGGCTACGAACCCGACCGGCTCGGCGAGGCGTGTGTGGTGCACATGCGGGCACTGGCGGGACCCGATGCAGGGTGGGGGGTGAGGGGTAAGGGGTGAAAGCGTCGCGGGCGGCGTTTGCCGTCACTCCCCATCCCTCCCACTCCCCACCGCCTCTCCTCACTGCCCTCTTCGGGACCTTCCATGAGGTAAGTTCGTCCTGTCACATGGACCCGAGACGAATCATGCGGTGCGCGAGGAGCGATTGAGACGAAGCCGGGGCGAGAGAAATGTGGGTGGGGCGCTGACCCTGTTCGGCGTGACGTTCAGCGAGGCGGCTGGTCGCGGCGCACCGGTGAACGGCTCGGAGCTCGTCGTCGTGCGCGACCTCGCGGCGATCGCCGCGCCGGGCGCCTACGAGGTGATCGAGCCGACGGCGGATCAGGCGTCGGCGCTCGGCGAGATCGTCGGTACGTACGCCAAGCGGGCGCCGGTGTTGCCTGCGCCCGTCGGCGTCGCTTTTCGATCGCGGCAGGCGATCACGCGCTGGCTCGAGCTGCACTACGTCGCCCTGAGCGATGCGTTGAGCTTCATCGATGACCGCGTGGAGGGACGCGTGCACGTCTGGCGTCCCGGCGACGCGGAAGAGCGAGACGTCGGGTCGGACCTCGCAGCGGCGGCGGCCGACGCGCTGCGGGAGCTCCGCCGTTCCGCCGTCGCCACCGTGCCGCTGCGCACCGAGCAGATCACGGGAATCGTGCTGAGCGCGGCGTTCCTGATCGAGCAGGAGCTGTGGAAGGAGTTCGCGTCGAAGGTGGAGGACCAGGCGAAGTCGGCGACGAATCTGCGGCTCGAGCTGACCGGCCCGTGGCCGCCATACGATTTCGTCCAGATGCAGTTCGGGGGCTGACGTGTTCTGTCCCGATTGTGGTACGTGGAATCGAGCCCTCGCGGCGACGTGCAGCCGGTGCTCGGCGGCGCTTCCCGAGGTGGCCGCTCCGCCGACGGAGAAGCCGGACGAGGAGATCACGGCGCTCCGGCGGGCGACGGGGACGCGTTATCGCATCCTCAAGCGGCTCGGCGGCGGCGGGATGGCGACGGTGTTCCGGGCCGAGCAGATGCCGCTCGCGCGCGAAGTCATCGTCAAGGTGCTGCACGCGCATCTCGCGCGCGACAGCGAGATGACCGAGCGGTTCCGGCGCGAGGCGGAAGCGGCGGCGAGGCTCGTGCATCCGTTCATCTGCCCCGTGCTCGACTTCGGCGAGATGGGGGAGACGGTGTACATCGTGATGCCGTATCTCGGCGGCGGCTCCCTGGCCGATCGCGTGCAGCGCGAGCGTACGGTCGCGCCGCAGGCCGTGGCTGCGGCGGCGGCGCAGGTGGCGGTGGCGCTCGACCACGCGCATCAGCGCGGCGTGGTGCATCGCGACGTGAAGCCCGACAACATCCTGTTCGACGAGGACGGCAACGCGCTCATCACCGACTTCGGGATCGCCACGGCGCGGTTCCACGGCCGGCTCACGGCGAGCGGCCGCGCGATGGGGACGCCGCACTACATGAGTCCCGAGCAGGCGATGGGAAAGCTCGTCGACGGCCGGAGCGATCTCTACGCGCTGGGTGTGGTGATGTACGAGGCGCTCGTCGGGTTCCCGCCGTTCGACGGAGCCGACGCGTTCTCGGTGGGCTACAAGCACGTGCACGAGAAGCCGGTGCCGGTGAGCGAGATCGATTCGCGCGTTCCCGAGCCGATGGCGGCCATCGTGATGCGTTGCCTCGAGAAGGCGGCGTCGGACCGGTACGAGCGCGGCACCGCGCTCGCCGATGCGCTGATCGCCTACCTCGGGACTTCGGACGAATCACCCGCCTCGCACCGCAGTGCGATGCTGGCGCGCGTCCGCACTCCCTCGCTGCGCGCATGAAGCTCTCGCACGAGATCGTCGTCCTCCGCACGAAGCACCCATTCATCATCGCACGCGGCGGATCGAGCGAGTATCGCGTCGTGCGCGTGACCGTGACGGCGGACGACGGGGCAACGGGGTGGGGCGAGGCGGCACCGAGCCGGCATTACGGCGAGACGGCGGACACGGTCTCGAGCGTGATGCCCGTCCTCGCGGCGGTGCTCGACGGCGCTGATGGCTGGTCGCTCGAGGCGCTGGAGCAGGGGATGGCGAAGGCGATCGGCTTCAATGCGTCCGCTCGCGCCGCGGTGAGCGCCGCGCTGCACGACCTGACGGGCAAGCGACTCGGCGTGCCGCTTCACCGAATGTGGGGACTCGATCCGGCCGCCTCGCCGCCGACGAGCTTCACGCTCGCCATCGCGCCGGACGAGGCGACGCTGCGCGAGCGGGTGCGCGAGGCGGCGAGCTATCCGGTGCTCAAGATCAAGCTCGGCTCGAGCTGGGACGAGCGCATCGTGCGCATCGTGCGCGAGATGGAGCCCGGCAAGGTGCTGCGCGTCGACGCGAATGCCGCGTGGACACCGAAGCACGCGCTGCGGATGATGCCGATCCTCGCGGAGCTGGGCGTCGAGTTCGTGGAGCAGCCGCTGCCGGGCCACGACGTGGAAGGGCTGCGCTTCGTGCGCGAGCGCTCGTCGCTGCCGATCATCGCCGACGAGAGCTGTCTCGTCTCCACCGACATCCCGCGCCTGGCCGGCGCCGTGGACGGGATCAACATCAAGCTCGCGAAGTGCGGCGGGCTGCGCGAAGCGCTGCGCATGATCGCCACCGCCCGCGCACACGACATGAGCGTGATGTGCGGCTGCATGGTGGAGAGCTCACTCGGCATCACCGCGGCGGCGCAGCTCGCGCCACTCCTGGACTACGCGGATCTCGACGGTGCGGAGCTGGTGGAGAACGATCCGTACGTCGGGGCGACGATCGAGGGCGGAGTGATCTCGCTGCCGGCGGGTGCGGGGCTGGGGGTGGAGCTGCGCTAGCGGGTGCGGCGCGCGCTGACTGGCCGTTTGCGGCTCGGCGTTGAAAGACGTTCCGCGAAGATCCTCGTGCGGAGGTTCGGCGTACCTGATCTGCACCCACCTCCGCTCGCGCCTCTGCAGGCCGACGATCATGCCGACGCCCGTTCCGACGACGAGGAGCGAGGGGGCCGCAATCGCGAGGCCGATGCCGGGGCAGGAGCCGCCATCCCAATTGCATCGCGAGCCGCCCGACGCCGCCACGACGGCCAGCGCCACTACCGTGCCGTCGACCCGCGTGACGTCGCTCCATGGGATGGCGATGACCGCGTCGCACGAGTCGCAGCGCTCGCGCACGTGAAGCGCCGAAGGCGAGACGTACGCGAGCGCCGACTCACGCGGCGGCGCGTCGCGCACGTAGACGCGCAGTGGCATCCCCTGTCGAACGTCGACGCCAGGGGCGAATTGTCCCCGCGCCTCGACGGACGTGACGGTGAGCGCGAGCGCAATCGCCGCGGGGCCGGAGAGCAGATGAAGCACGCGTGCAGGCAGCATCGATCTCCTGAGTGGACGACCTGAACGCGACAAACCTACGCCAGAGCGACTCCCGGCGCCGGTGAGCCGCTTTCCCGGCGAGCTCGATGCTAGCTTTCTTTCCGATGCCGCTGATCGACGTCGCGCTTCCCCTCCCGCTGTTCCGCGCGTTCAGCTACCGCTTGCCCGACGGTCTCGCGGGGAGCGTCGAGCCCGGCTCTCGCGTGCTCGTGCCCTTCCGCAACAAGCGCGAGATCGGCATCGTGATCGGCCCTGCCGAGCCGCGCGAAGGCGTGAAGTACAAGGAGGTCATCGCCGCGCCAGACGATGCGCCATCGGTCGACCCGCCGATGCTCGCGCTCTGTCAGTGGATCGCCGACTCGGCATCGCGCTGCGCTGCGCGCTGCCGGCGGCGCTCACGGGGGCAGGGGTGCCGGTGCCGGCGCGCAAGACGCGCCGCGTGCTCCAGATCGGACACGAGCTGCCGTCGCTGCTGCGACGCGACCGCATCTTCGCGCGCGCACCGCAGCAGCGCGCGCTCTACGAGCTGCTCGAGGCGGTCGGCGGTTGCGCGACGATCGAGCACCTGCACGAGCAGCTCCCCTTCTCGCCGTCGGTCCTGCGCGGCCTCGTGGCGCGTGGGCTCGCCGAGATCGTCGAGGAGACCGTGTCGCGCGATCCCTTCCTGTCGCGCGAACGGCGCGCGGCCGTCGCGCACGTGCCGACGGACCCGCAGCGGCGAGCGGTGCACCGCCTGGCGCTCGCCGAGCCGGGACACGTGGCGCTGCTGCACGGCGTGACGGGGAGCGGCAAGACGCTCGTGTACATCGAGCTGCTGCGCCGCGTCGTGCTCGACGAGGGGAAGTCGGCGATCGTGCTCGTGCCGGAGATCGCGCTCACGCCGCAGACGGTGGATCGCTTCCGCGCCGTGTTCGGCGACCAGGTGGCGGTGTTGCACAGCGCACTCTCGGACGGCGAGCGGTACGACGCGTGGCTCGCGCTCCGCAAGGGTGAGAAGCGCATCGCCGTCGGCGCGCGTTCGGCGATCTTCGCGCCGCTGCGCAACCTCGGCGCGATCGTCGTCGACGAGGAACACGAGTCGAGCTACAAGCAGGGCGAGGCGCCGCGCTATCACGCGCGCGAGGTGGCGATCGTGCGCGCGCGCACCGAGGGCGCCGTCGTCGTGCTCGGCAGCGCGACGCCGAGCCTCGAGAGCTGGACGAACGCGCGAAGCGGCAAGTACGAGCTGCTGACGCTGCCCGAGCGCGCGGGCGTCGCGCAACTGCCGAAGGTCGCGGTCGTCGACCTGCGCGCCGAGCGCGCGAAGACGCCGCCGAGCGAGACGCCGGACGCCGATGCCGCGTTCGCCATGGCGGTGAGCCCTCCTCTTGCTCATGCGTTACGGCAGCGACTCGAGCGTTCGGAGCAGAGCATCCTGCTGCTCAACCGTCGCGGCTACGCGGCGTTCGTGCAGTGCAACACGTGCGGCGACGTCGCCACCTGCCCGAACTGCAGCATCAGTCTCACGTACCACCGCACGCCCGAACGGCTCGTCTGCCACTACTGTCAGCACGCCGAGCCGCTGCGAAGCACCTGCCCGCGGTGCGGTGGCGCGCGACTGCGGCAACGAGGACTGGGCACGCAGCAGGTGGAGCGCATGCTCGCCGAGCGGTTCCCGAATGCGCGCATCGCGCGGATGGACGTCGACACGACGAGCGGCAAGTGGGCACACACCGAGATCCTCGATCGTGTGGCCGCCGGCGAGGTGGACATCCTGCTCGGCACGCAGATGATCGCCAAGGGACTCGACTTCCCGAATGTGACGCTTGTCGGCGTGATCGACGCCGACGTCGGGATCAACCTCCCGGACTTCCGCGCGAGCGAGCGCTGCTTCCAGCTCCTCAGTCAGGTGGCGGGACGTGCGGGCCGCGGGCCCAAGGGAGGCGAGGTGCTGATCCAGACGCGCGCGCCGACGCATCACGCCGTGCGCTGCGCCGTGACGCACGACTATCGCGCCTTCGTGGATGAGGAGCTGAAAGGTCGCGCCCATCCGCCGTATCCGCCGACACTGCGGTTGGCGAACGTCGTCGTGAGCGGCACGCAGGAGGAGGGCACGGCTCGACTGGCGACGAAGACCGCCGCGTGGCTGCACCGACTGATCACCAAGGGCGGGATCACCGGCGTGACGGTGATCGGGCCGGCGCCATGTCCCGTGGAGCGCGTGAAGCAGCGCTGGCGGTGGCACGTGCTCATCAAGTCGGAGCGGGCAGGGGAGCTTGGGAGGGTGGCCCGCTACCTCGTCGAGCGATTCTCCGTGGATGCCGGGTATAGGTTGACGGTGGATCGGGATCCGGTGGCGTTGCTCTGAACTGCAAGGGCGAGTACGAGTACTCGTGGTGGCAGTTCGTCGTTGCAGTTGCCCCAACCCTTCCCGTCCGACGATCTTTCCCTTCGTGCCCTCCTTCAATCCGCCCGACTTCTCCAAGCCCATCCTCACCGACGCGCCCGATGCGCGGTTCGTGCCGGCCCCAGCCGATGGTGTCCTGCCCGAGGGCTTCTTCTCGACGACGAACCTGCCGACCTACGTCCGGATCGGGGGAGAGTGGCGGCTGCCGCGTGAGCCGCGGATGGACTCGGCGCTCGTGCTCGCTCCGGATGGGGGGCTGTGGGTGCGCGAGGGGCGTCGGGTGCGGAGAGGGGAGCAGGTCGCCATCGGTGAGGCGGAGGACGGGCGCGAGGGGATCTACGTCCACGCGACCGCCTTCATGGAGGAGGTCGGGAGCGACGGCGAGTTCAAGTTCATGGTCAGCGAGGTCTCGCGCGAGAAGCCGACCGACTACGCGCTGATGGCCAGGATCCTCGTCGACGAGCGCGACGGCGGCGGCTACCCGATCTGGGTGGCGGGGCCCGCGCTCGTGCACTCGCGCGCGCGCAACGACATGGTCTGGTTCATCCAGAACGGATTCGTCGGCGCGCTGCTGGCGGGGAACGCCGTCGCGGTGCACGACATCGAGGCGTCGATCTTCGGCACGACGCTGGGCATGAGCGGGGAGGGCAAGGCGACGCAGGGCGGCCACGGGCTGCACATGCGCGCGATCAACAAGGTGCGCGCGGCGGGCTCGATCGCCGCCGCGGTCGCGAATGGCACGATCCGCGACGGCATCATGCACGCCTGCGTGACGACGAAGACGCCGTTCGTCCTCACCGGCTCGATCCGCGACGACGGTCCGCTCCCCGAGGTGATCACCGACGCCGTCGCCGGGCAGGACGCGATGCGCGCACACGCCATCAAGTCGACGATGGCGATCCTCATCGCCACCGCGCTCCACGCGATCGCCACGGGGAACATGCTTCCCGCGTTCGTCATGCAGCCGGACGGCTCACTCCGCGAGCTGGCGACGATCTGCGTCGACTCGGCGGAGTTCGTCGTCAGCAAGCTGAAGGACCGCGGCACGCACCAGGCGTTCGGCGTCGTCACCAACGCGCAGGACTTCATGCACATCCTGCGGCTCTACGTCGAGCGAGAGATCGATCAGCGGCGTGCCGCCAAGGCAGCGCTTCCGGCCGATCGCGCCGTGGCGGCCGCACGGTGAACGACGAGACGCGGACACGCTTCCTCACCGCGATCGCCGCCCAGCTGCCGGTCGAGCGGATCGTCGAGGTGCATCTCTTTCCGGCGATCCGGCAGGGCGGAATGGAGAGCGGCGTCGCCGTGGTCGCGGTCGAGCCGCCGCCGGCCGCCGCGAGCGTGGAGAGCGCCGGAGACGCGGTGGATGTCGAACCGGAGGTCGCGACGTCGTCCTCGCCACGTCGGTACACCGTGTTCAGCGCACGCTACCGCCACACGCTCAAGGGGCCCGATCGCGGCAAGTGGGAGACGAGCGTGACCGAGGAGGCCGACGCACCGCTTCTCACCGTGGACGCGGTCGTGCGCGGCGTGCAGCGCCGCTCGGGGGACGTCGACGAGATCGTGCGGCTGACGACCGACGAGGTCCGCGCCGCGATCCCGGCGATCGCGGCGCCCTGACGCTCGGCGTGGGTGCAGAGCCCTCGACTCGCTGCGCTCGCTCGGGGTGACGATGGCTGGCATCGTCGTGCCGCGGATTCCACGCGGAGAGATTCGTCACCATCGACTTCAAGCCGTCGCCGGCCGCTCGAATAGCGCGACGATCCAGAGCGGCCCGCGTCGGATCGTTCGCGGCGTCAGACCGGCGCGACGGAGTGCCTGCTCGATCGCCGCGTTGCGGTGCACGTAGCTGCGGAAGGCGCTCCCGCGCAGCTGCAGCACGCGGTTCCCGACGGCCACCATCGCGCGCACCCACCAGTCGTCGCGTGGATAGGCCAGCGCCATCAACCGTCGGGCGCGCGACGCCGTGATGGCGAGCAGCGACTCCATGTCGACGTAGCAGCAGACGACCTTGTCGAGCGTCACGACGTCCGCGGCGGGCACGTCGTCGCGCAGCTCAACGGCGTCACCGAGCTGGAGGCGCAGGCGCTCCGAGGTCAGACGGCGCTCGCTCTCCTCCTCGGCCGCGGCGAGAAAGGCGGGACTGGCGTCGACGATCACCGCATGCGAGGTCCCGGCGGCGAGCAGCTCGTGGGCGATCACGCCGACGCCGCCGCCGACGTCGAGCAACGTGTCCTTGGGCCCGGGCGCTTCACGCAGCGCGGCGAGCAGCCGCTTCGTCGTACCGTACGGTCCACCGCGGCGATACTTCCGCAGGTTGCGGCGCGCGATGCGCTCGCCGAAGAAGTCGGCCGTTCCGCAGCAATTCGATCCACAGCCCATATGTCCTCTCAGCTCGATTGCGACGGGCGCTTGAGAAACACGACGCGGCCCGACACGCCGACGAACGTGCCGATGAGCGAATCGCCCCGCTGCTCGCCGCTGAACACCGCGGCGGTATCCACCGCCGCCTGATTGGAGAGGAACTCGAGCACGACGCGCCCTTTCGTCCGCGTGCCGATCAATCCCTCGAGCGGAGTGCCTCCGGCACGGCTCCGAGCGAACCATCCGCTGAGCGCCGCCGGCTCGCCAGGGGTCTCGACGTACAGCCGGAAGACTTCGACGACAGGACGCGGCGCGACGGCGAGGTCCCACAATCCCTCGAACGCCGGCTCGCGCACGTCCTGCACGACGTCGACGGTGCGCGAGCTGATGTTCACCGCCGCGCCGAACAGCCCGATGCCGCCATCGAGGCTGCTGATGATTCCCGAACCGGTGAAGGGGTCGTTGCGCGTTCGGTAGTAGTCGAAGTAGTTGGAGTCCACGGCGGCGATCGACACGCGCTGTCGGAACCCGGGGATGAACACGCGCTCGAGGCTGGTGGCGAAGTAGTTCCGCACGTCGCCGTCGAGCGTGATGTGGGTGGAGTCGGTGAACTGGAGGAAGGGGCCGAACGGCGTCTCGACGCGCAGCAGGTAGCTCCGGGCGCCGACGACGCTGCGCCACGTGATGCGCACCGAATCGCGATCGCGGTTGAACAGATCGATCCGCGAGCCGGTGCCGACGGGGGTGATGTCGGGGATCACCGTGGTGCCGGTGACGACGGTGCCGTCGGGTGTGCGCACGCGCAGCTGATACGGTACGCCGCGCCTGAGCGCCGGCGAGCCGGACCCCGTGCCGGCACCGAAGATGACCAGATAGCGGCCGCTCGAGTACGTCGACGGCCGGCCCTGCACGGGGGCCTCGAATCCCTTCACCGTCCCGTCGGGACCCGTGATGGTCACGTCGGCACCGGAGATCGGAACGCCGCCTCCGGTGTTGATCGGATCCTGGGGGTCGAACCGCAGATCGGTCCTGATGTCGACCGCCCCGGAGAGTGTGCGCTCGACGAGCACCTCCTGCTCCTGCGTTCCGGGATCGAGCACGGCGTGCACGACCACCTGCGGCGCCTGCACCGCGACGGCCTTCTCGTCGAAGGTGCACGCGGCAGCGACACACAGTGCGACGACGCCGAGCCGGGCGAGCGACGCGCGCCGCATCAGAATCCGATCGTGAGCCCGAGGCTCGGCAGGAGTGGGAACTGCGATGATGCCTCGCGCGTCGGTGGATTGCGCGTGTAGTCGAAGGTGTAGATGAACACGTTGCGCGCGTTATAGGCGTTGACGAGGCTGAAGTACGGGACGACCTGCATCCCGCGCCACGTCCCCGCACGCGACACGCTGAGGTCGAGTCGCTGAAACAGTGGATAGCGCTCCGCGTTCCGCAGGCCGCCGAGCGGCTCGTGCTCTCCCGTGAGGCCGCCCGTGGTGAATCCGTGGGTCGCCGGGTCGTAGGCGCGGCGCACGACCTGACCGACGATGTCGGTGAACGGCGTACCGCTCGCGATCCCCAGGCGCGCGCCGAAGGTGTACTTCCGTCCGGCGCGCCACGTGCCGACGAGGTTCAGGTTGTGGCGTCGGTCGTGGCCGGGCCAGTAGCCGGTGCCGCCCTCGGTGCGCTGGCTGAGCGCGTAGGTGTACGACAGCCATCCGCTCAACGGACCCACGTCGAGCTGGCGCAGGAGCAGGTCGAAGCCGTACGACATGCCCTCCGCATCGAGGAACTCGTCGCCGCGGCGCGCCGGATCGTCCGCCGTGTTCTGCTCGAGCAGATGGTCGTAGCGCTTGACCCAGCCCTCGAGGCGGGCGAATCGCTGCGGTCCGAGCCAGCGCTCTGCGCCCAGCACGAGGTGTGTCGCGCGCGACACCTCGACGAACTCGTCGCTCGCCACCCAGAAGTCGAACACGCGCACCGGGATGTCCTCCCGGTTGAGCGAGTGCAGCCACTGCGCGTAGGTACCTGCGGCGGCGCTCACCGCGAAGTCCGGCGTGGCGAACCACTTCACCGACACGCGTGGCGACAGTCCCGACCACCCGCGCCCGGTCACGTGCTCGGCGCGCAGCCCGGCCTCGGTGAGGAAGCGGCGCGTCGGGCGCCAGCTCTCCTGGTAGTACGCCGCCTCCGCGATCGGGTGCTGGCGCAGGTCGAAGAGCTGCGTGCGGGTAGACGCGGATCCGACGTCGTAGGCGATGTCGTACGACGACAGCTCGTAGCCCAGGCGCCGTTCGTGTCCTCCACGATGCCAGTGTACGTCGCCCGCGGCGCGGAGCTCGTTCAGGGAGTTGGTGAGCGTGAGCGCGCCGGCGCCGAGGTCGAGCGCCGTGGCGAAGCGCGTGTACGACACGCGCTGCTCGGCGCCGACACTGTCGGCGCGACCGAGCAGCGGCAGCCGCGCTCCTTCGCGCCACACGTCGGTGAGCGACAGCCCCACGACCTGGTTGGACCAGTCGAAGTCGAACGTGCCACCACCGGCACGCGACGAGTCGCCGAACTGGGTGAAGTCGCCGTCGAGCACGTCGGCGCCGGCGTACGCCGTGAGCTCGATGCGCGCGTTGCCACGCCCGATCGCTCGTGCGGCGTGAAGCTGCGCGTCCGAGAAGTGGTAGGGAAACGTGCGGTCCGACAGCGTCGACACGAGCTTGTCGGCGTACGTGCGCCGCCCTGAGAGCATCCACGATCCGCGGCCGTCCTTTGTCGCGCTCCCGATGCTCAGGCTCGACGCGATCACCGAGATGCCGGCCGATCCATGAATGCCGGGACGTACCGGCTCGGCCGACCGGACGTCGAGCACACTCGAAAGCCGTCCGCCGTGGCGCGCGCCGAAGCCGCCCGTGAGCAGCTCGATCTCGCCCACCGTCTCGTCGAGGAAGGTGCTGAACAGCCCACCGAGGTGGAACGGATTGAGGATCGGGTAGCCGTCGAGCAGGATGAGATTCTGGTCGCTCTCCCCGCCGCGCACGTTGTAGCCGGACGAGAAGTCGTTGCGCGCGTTGACGCCGGGCAGCAGCTGTACCGTGCGCAGGATGTCCGGCTCGCCGAGCGCGGGCACGGCGCTGATCGCGCTCGGCGTGAGCGTCACCGTGCCGACGTTCGGGGCGAGCTCGAACCGGTCGCGCTCGGGGGGACGCGCGCGCGCCCGCACCGCGCCGAGGGTGACGGGTGCGACGGTGAGCCGGATCGTCGTCGCGACGGTGGTGCCGGCGACGACGACCACGATGACGTCGCGCGGGCGATGGCTGAGGATTCGGGCGCGCAGCGTGTGCGTACCGGGCGGAAGGTCGGCGATCACGAAGTGCCCCTGATCGTCGGTGATCGTGCCGCGCGTCGTGCCGACGACGAGCACGGTGACGCGCGGGATCGGCGCGCTGGTCGCATCGTCGACGACCGAGCCGGCGACTGTGCCGAGCGGCGTGCCCTGCGCGGCGCCGAGGCGCGGCAGCGCGAGTAGGAGCAGTGCGGCGATCGCGCCGAGCCTGAGGAAGTACGCGCGCAGGGGGTGCGGACGCGCGGGGAACGGGACGCGACGATACATTTCGCAGGGTCGGATGCGGCGCGCTCGCGCCGCGTCGTGAACCTACTCGCCGGACCAGGCGCCATCCACGCGCGCCGCCACGATCATCGGATGGCCGAACCCGCCTCGATCGGTCTCGCGCTCGCCTTCAGCGCCGGACTGCTGAGCTTTCTCTCTCCGTGCGTGCTCCCGCTCATCCCGAGCTATCTCACCTTCGTCACCGGGGTGGGGCTCGACGATCTGGGGACGGCGCGCCGTTCGGCGCTCATCCACGCGCTGCTGTTCGTGCTCGGCTTCACGCTGATCTTCGTCGCCCTCGGCGCGTCGGCCACGGTGCTCGGCCGGCTGCTCGGCGCGTACCGCATCTGGATCACGCGCATCGGCGGCGCACTCGTCGTGCTGTTCGGGCTCTATCTGCTCGGCGTGGTGCGCGTCGCGGCGTTCGACCGGGAGCGCCGCGTGCATCTGACGAACAAGCCGGTCGGCTACCTCGGCACGGCGCTCGTCGGCGTCGCGTTCGGCGCGGGGTGGACGCCATGTCTCGGCCCGATCCTCGGCGCGATCCTCACGTACACCGCGGCGACGGCGGATCTGGCGCGCGGACTACCGCTCCTCCTCGCCTATTCGATCGGCCTCGCGCTGCCCTTCCTGCTCGCCGCGGTGGCCGTGGAGCGATTCCTCGCGGCGATGACGCGGATGCGACCGTACCTGGCGCGTGTGTCGCAGATCAGCGGTGTGCTGCTGATCATCGTGGGCGTGATGATGACGCTCGACTACTTCACGACGATCGGCGTGTATCTCCAGGCCGCGACGCCCGAGGCGATTCGGAGCCGGTTGTAGTTGCGCCGGTGCGTGCGTGCACCAGTCTCTGTGGCTCGTTCGGGCTTCGCGGAGCGCCTGGGCCTTGTGGCATCGTCGCGTCCTGGGCCGAGAGCGTTCCACTCGTCGTCGCCCTTGCGCTTACACGCGACCGAACGCCCCGCGCAAAAGCCCGAACGACAGAATCGCAGTCGCAGTTGAAGAACGCCGTGAGAGAACGCCGTGCGAACGTCAGTGCGCCGCCACGCCGTTCAACCACTCGCGCGACTTCCGTAGCAGCTCGGCGACGGGCACCGGCTTGAGCAACACGTCGCGACAGCCTGCGGCTTTGCATCGCTCGATCACCTCCGGCTCGTCGCGCCCCGTCAGGGCGACCGTCACGCGCGGCAGCAGGGCGCGCGCGGCGAGCTGCTCGAGCGCTTGCAGGCCGTCGCCGTCCGAGAGGCCGAGGTCCAGCAGCAGGAGATCCACCGGGTCGGACGCCGCAGCCTGCACGACGTCGACGATCGTTCCCGCGGTGGTCACGCGATGTCCCGTCTCCTCGAACAGAAGCCGCATCGCATCGGCCACCAGCGTGTTGTCCTCGGCGATGAGCACGTGCGGCAGCGGGGTCGTCACGAGTCAGCCGGCGGGGTAGGGGATGGTGAAGTAGAAGCGGCTCCCTCGTCCCAGCTCGCTCTCCAGCCAGATCCGACCGCCGTGCAACTCGACGAGCTTGCGCGCGATGGTGAGCCCGAGCCCCGTGCCGTGGTGCTGTCGCGATGCGCTGGCGTCCACCTGCGCGAACTCGCGGAACACGAGGTCGTGATGTTCCGCCGAGATGCCGATGCCCGTGTCGCCGACTTCGACTACGCACTCCGCCACACCCTTGGACTCGACGGCGAAGGCGCGCACCCATACGCGACCGCCAGGAGGCGTGAAGTCGATCGCGTTGCCGAGCAGGTTGCCGACGATGTGCGAGACCTTCTCCCGGTCCGCGCAGAGCGGCGCGAGGTCGGCCGGTACTTCCGTCACGAGCGTCAGTCCCTTGCGGCTCACGAGCGCGTCGTTCAATGCGCTGAGCTGCGACAGCACCTCCGCGAACTCGAACGTGCTGCGCGTGAGGGTGAGCTGATTCGCCGCGCCGCGCGCATAGGTGAGGATCTCGCCGACCTGCTCGAGGAGCTGTCGGCCACCATTGATGATTCCCGTGATGCTCTCGAGCTGGCGCTCGCTCAGCGGACCGAGGATGCCGTCGCGCAGGATCTCGGCGTGCGTGATCACCGCGGTCAGCGGGGTGCGCAGATCGTGCGAGATGTTCGCGAGGAACTGCGTCTTCAGCGCATCCCGCGCCTCGAGATCCGCGATGTGCTGAAGGGCCTGCTTGAGCTGCGCCTCGAGCGCCAGCACGCGTCCGTCGGAGCTGGACGGCTGCGTGAGCGGCTGAGGCACGGACGCATCCGCGCGGTTCATGTGACAGAAGTTTACGTTAGTCCCGCGCCACTTCCAGTGCCGGCGGTCACACCCGGCTCGCCCAGCTCCGCATCCTCTCTCTCGATCAATTCCTCCAGTTGTTGGCGCTGCAGGAGCGCGGAGTAGCGACCGCCGGCGGAGATGAGCGTCGCGTGCGTGCCCCGCTCGACGATGTGTCCTTCGTGCAGCACGATCACCTGATTGGCGTCGCGCACGGCGCTCACGCGATGCGACGCGATCACCGCTGTCCTGCCCGCGAGCGCGCCGCGCAGCCCGCGTAGAATCTCCGCCTCGGTGTGCGTGTCGACCGCCGAGAGCGCGTCGTCGAGCAGCACGAGCCGCGGACGCCGCGCGAGCGCGCGCGCCAGTGCCAGGCGTTGCTTCTGTCCTCCCGACAGATTGATCCCGCGCTCGCCGAGTACGGTGCCGTACCCATGCGGGAACTCGCGCACGGTCTCGTCGAGCTGCGCGACTTCGGCCGCCCAGCGATGCGCCGCCGCGTCGCGGTCGCCGGCCTCGCGCGAGCCTTCGCGCGCACGCTCGTCGCCGGCGTGATGCTCGACGAGCGGATGCGCGGCGTCACCGTAGGCGAGGTTCGCGACGATCGTGTCGCTGAACAGGAAGCTCTCCTGCGGCACGTAGCCGATCTCCGCGCGCAGCGCCTCGAGCGAGAGCGCGCGCAGCGGTACGCCATCCAGCAGGATCTCTCCCTCCTGCGGATCGGCGAGCCGCGGGATCAGATCGATCAACGCGCTCTTGCCGCTCGCCGTCGCACCGACGACGGCGAGCGTGTCGCCCGCCGGCACGGTGAACGAGACGTGGCGCAGCACCCAGCGTGGCTCGTGGCCCTCGGGTGCGGGGAAGTGGAAGCCGACGTCGCGGAACTCGACCGTGCGTCCTCCAGTCGCGGGAGGCAGCGGAACCGGCGCGCCGGGCGAGCGAATCGCCGGTTCGGCGTCGAAGACGTCGAGCAGCCGCCCCATCGACGCCGCGCCGCGCTGGAAGAGATTCACCACCCAGCCCAGCGCGATGAGCGGCCAGGTGAGCATGCCGAGGTACAGGCCGAACGCCACGAACGCGCCCACGCTGATCGTGCCGCGCACGGCGAGGCTCCCCCCGAGGCCGAGCACGGCGACTCCGCTCAGCCCCGCGAGCAGCCCGAACATCGGATGCATCACGCCGTACAGCCGCGCGAGCCGCATGTTCTTCTCGAGATAGCTCGCATTCAGCGACGAGAAGCGGCCGATCTCGGCGCGCTCCTGGCGATACGCCCGCACGATGCGCACGCCGGCGAAGTTCTCCTGGGCGAGGGTAGTGAGCGCGCTGAACTCCTCCTGCACGGCCTCGAAGCGGCGGTGGATCGCCGAGCCGAGCTTGATCGTGCCGATGGGGAGCAGGATCATCGGCACCAGCGCGAGCAGCGTGAGCCTCACGTCGATCCGCAGCATGAAGACGAGCGCGAACGCGCCGCCGAAGATCGTATTCGTGAGGTACATGATCGCCGGGCCGGCGGCCATGCGGACGGCGCTCAGGTCGTTCGTGAGCCGCGCCATGAGGTCGCCGGTGCGCATCCGGCCGAAATAGGCACCATCCAGGCGGGTGAGGTGTACGAACAGAGCCTGCCGGAGATCATATTCGATGTAGCGGCTCAGCCCGTTCAACATCTCGCGCATCCAGAAGCGGAGCACGCCGCCGAACAGGGCGACAGCGACGATGCCGGCCGCGACCGACCATACGTCGCGAAGTGGCGCTCCGGCTTTCAAATCGTCAATGCCGATGCGGAGCAGCCATGGCACGACTGCTCCGAGCGCGGAGGAGATCACCACCAGCGCGAGCCCGCCGAAGAGCAGCTTCGGGTACGGCCGATAGTAGGGAATCAGGCGTCGCAAGGCGGACGCGGCCGGCATGTGGCTTGCCACGCGAACTTTTTTAGAGCCTAATCGTCAAGTCGTTGAACTACAGTAGCTTCGTCACTCGTTCCGTTCGAAGCTGCATCCCCCAAGCGAGGTCCCGCATGTCCAAGTATACCCGTCGTCTCGGCGCGCCGTTCGTGCTCCTTGCCGCGCTGTCATTCGGGGCCTGCACGGTCTCGGATAGCAAGAGCGACACCTCGCTCGCGCGCGACACCGCGCTGAATCGCGACCTCGAGCTGGCCAACCGCGACAGCGCCGTGCAGCCGCAGCTCAAGGACGTGCCGGCGACGCCAGCCGCGGAAGCACCCGCGCCCGCGCCGACGCGCACGACGACGCCACCCAAGCCGGTGACGAAGCCGGCCGCGCGTCCCACGCGTCCCGTCACGCCGCCGCCCCCGGCGCCAACGACCAGAACGACGGCCTCCGGAAACACCGAGACGCGCAACGCGCCCGGGACCGCGGCCTCCAACGGCGGCGGCGCCGTCGGAACGATCGCGTCGGGCTCCTCGCTCAGTCTCCGCTCCAACGCGCGCGTCTGCACGAACACCTATACCGTCGGCCAGACCTTCACGGCGACGGTGGCGAACGCGGTGAGCGGCTCCAAGGTCACGCAGCTCAAGCGCAGCGAGAACGCGAACGACAAGATCATCATGGAGTTCGCCGTGCGCTCGGTCTCGATCAACGGTCGCAGCTATCCCGTGACGGGCACGGTGGCCGACGCCGACGTCGAGCGGGTGCGCAACCAGCCGAAGAACAAGGACGTTCAGAAGGTGGCGACGGGCGCGGCGATCGGCGCCATCGCCGGCCAGATCCTCGGCAAGAGCACCAAGTCGACGATCATCGGCGCGGCGGCGGGTGCGGCGGGCGGTGCGGCCACGGCCGCGGCCACGGCGAATTACGAGGGCTGCGTCCCCGACGGCGGCTCGATCGCGGTGAACCTCTCGGCGCCGCTCCAGGTACGCGTGACCTCCTGACCTCCACCTTTCCGCTGAACGTCAGGGGGGCGCCGGGGTATCTCCGGCGCCCCCCTGTTGCGTCTTCAGCGGGGGGACCAACACTTTGCCCCGGCCGGGTGCATTGGTGGTGACGGCTCGCGTCCCCACCCGGCCGTTTCCATTGCTCATGGAGTGCTCCAAGATGCGCCGCTCGAACCGGAGTATCACCGTCGTCACGCTCGCGCTCGCTCTGCTGCCGTCGCTCGCGATGGGGCAGTACCTGCATCGCGACAACAACCCGTTTGCCGGGAAGCCCACCCCGATCGCTCCAGTGAACGTCGCGCGCGCCGTGATCGAGCACGAATCGGACATGGCGCTCACCGACAGTCAGCGCACGCAGATCGTGGCCATCCAGCATCGGCTCGACTCCACGGCGGCGCCGCTGCTCAAGAAGCTGGATTCGCTGAAGCCGACGTGGCATCCCGCGGGTGGCATCAATGACCTGAGCCGCGAGCAGCGCGACCAGCTCGTCGCGATGCGCAACGGGCAGGTCGCGGTGATCGACTCGCTCACGCCGACGTTCGCCAAGGCGCGCGAGCAGGTGATGGCGGTGCTCCGCCCGGAGCAGCGCGATCGCGCGGCCAAGCTCGAGAAGAACGAGCGGAAGCGCGCCGAAGACCTCGCCAGGAAGGAGCTCGAGGGTCCGCGGCAGCAGATGGAGAACGCTGGCCGGCGCCGGGGAGAGATTCGGGATGGGACAGGCCGCGCGCCGCTGGGCTGAACGGCGCGCACGTCCGAGCGTCACGCTCTCCGTGAGCGCGAACGTTCCGGCCGAGCCCTCCGCGTCGCCCGAGCGACTGGCCGCAACGGAGCGCGATGGCGCACTCGTCGCCCGTGCCCGCGCCGGTGACGCCTCCGCGTTCGACGCGCTGGTGCGAACGTACATGGAGCAGGCGTTCCGCGTCGCCTTTCGCGTCGTCGGGCATCGCGAGGACGCCGAGGATCTGGTGCAGGAGGCCTTCCTCGCCGCGTACCAGTACCTCGATTCGTTCGAGGTGGGACGCCCGTTCGGTCCGTGGTTGATGCGCATCGTCGTCAACCGCGGCGCCAACCTTCGGCGATCGCGCGCACGCCGGAGCACCGAGCCGGAGACGGAGGGTGTGAGCGAGGCGCCCTCCGCGCTCGAGGAGAGCGAGCGGCGCGACATGGGTCGCGTCCTCCAGGACGCGCTCGGAACGCTGTCCGAGCGTCAGCGGCTGATCGTGACGCTGTTCGACGTCGATGGGATGACGAGCGCGGAGATCGGCGAGCTGATGGAGCTCGCGCCAGGCACGGTGCGGTGGCACCTTCACGAGGCGCGCCGGCAGCTTCGCGGCGTACTCGGACGCTTCTTGGGTGACGACGATGCGGAGCGACGATTCGATGCGTGACGACGGCACGTTCAATCCCTTCGCGCCCGGGGATCCGCCGCGCGACGAGCAGCTCGCGGCGCTGCTGCGCCAGTCGGTGGGCGACGTCCCGGCGACGGTGGACTGGGACTCGCTCGCGGCGCGCATCACGCGCGCACTGCCGACGCGCGCGAGCGTGGAGTGGTGGAGCTACACCGAGCGCTGGTCGCGGCGGATCCTCCCGATCGCGCTCGCGGCGAGCCTGATCGGCGCCGCGACGCTGTGGACCGCGGACGACGCCTCGGCCGTCGTCGTCGCACAGGCGGCGACGAGCGACGTCGTCGCCGACGTCGTGCAGGGAGTGTCGATCGAGGACGCCGCGCGCACGTTCGCGCGGACGATGACGGCCGACGAGGCGCTCAGCACGGCGGGCTCGGAGTGATCCCACCCCGGCTGCGCGCGGGGCTGGTGATCGGCGCCGTGGCGATCGCGAGCGGGATCGCCGGCGCAGCCATCGACCGATCGCTGGTCACACGCAGGCTGCCCGCGCCGCGCGGCGACTTCGGGCGCCGTGCTCCGGGTGGCGGTGAGCTGCCCCGCCGCAACCAGATGCTCGATCGGATGACGAAGGAGCTCTCGCTCACCGCGGCGCAGCGCGCGGGGCTCGACTCCATCTTCCAGCGCACCGACTCGTCGCTGCGCGCGATCCGGCGCGAGACGCAGCCGCGCATCCAGCAGATCTTCGAGCGCTCGAAGGAGGAGATGAACGCTCGGCTCGATCCGGCGCAGCGCGAGACGTTCGCCAAGATGGCTCCCCCGGGGCGCGCTCCAGGGCGTCCCCCGCGCGACGGCTACCGCGGCGGTGGCGACCGCGGCATGCGCGGCGACTCGGCCCGTCAGTAACCGACCGGCCGGCCGCTCCCCCGTGGATCGGCCACACCCTCGAAGCCGCCGGGGACTCGCATGATCGCGTTCACCTGGCCCACCGCGCCGCCGACGGACGTGGCGTAGCCCATCGCCTGGAGCGAGTCGTTCACGGCGGGTGTGAAGCCGTTCGGCTCCAGGCGCAGCGTATCGGGCAGGGCCTGATGATGCAGCCGCGGCGCGCTCATCGCGTCGGCGAGCGTCATGCGGTGGTCGAGGACGTTCAGCACCACCTGCGTCGTGCTCGTGATGATGCGTGGTCCGCCGCGACTTCCGACGACGAGCAGCACCCGGCCCCGCGAGTCGAGCACGATCGTCGGCGACATCGCGCTCAGCATGCGCTTGCCCGGCTGGATCGCGTTCGCCTCGCCCTGGACGAGGCCGAACATGTTCGGCACGCCGGGCTGCGACGTGAAGTCGTCCATCTCGTCGTTGAGGAAGAATCCCGCCGAGGCGACATAGACCCCCGAGCCATACAGCTCGTTCAACGTCGTCGTCATCGCGACGGCATTTCCGCGCGCGTCGGCGACGGAGACGTGCGTCGTCTGCGTGCCTTCCTTGATCGCGGCGAGCGACGACGTCGGCGTGGCGCGCGTCGCACCGATCGTCGCGCGCAGCGTCGCGGCGTAGCGCTTGTCGGTCAGTTGCGTGAGTGGAACCTTGACGAACGCCGGGTCGCCGAGCTTCGCGTTGCGGTCGACGAAGGCGCGCTGGAAGGTGGAGCCGACGAGGTGCGCCCACCGCGTGCTGCCGAATGGCGGCAGCGTGTCGAACCCCTCGAGGATGTTGAGTGACTCCGTCATCGTGATGCCCCCCGAGGACGACGGCGGCATCGTGAGCAGCGTGCGGCCACGGTACGAGGAACGGATCGGCGTACGCCACTGCGGCTCGTAGCGGCGCAGGTCCTCGATGGTGATGATACCGCCGGCCTGCGCGAGCTCGCTCGCCCACGCCTCGGCGATCGGTCCCTCGTAGAACGCCTTGCGCCCGCTGCGCGCGATCGCGCGCAGCGTCCGGGCGAGCGCCGGCTGCTTCACCACGGCGCCGACGGGCAACGGCTGGCCGTTCGGCGCGAACGTCGCCCCGCCGGCGAATTTGCCGAGCCGCTCGAGGTAGTCCTTCGTGCGCTGCGAGAACGCACTGTCGACGACGAACCCCTCCTCGGCGAGCCGGATCGCGGGCTGCATGACACGCGCGCGCGACATCGTTCCGTAGCGCGCGAGCACCGCGGTGAGGCCGGCCACCGCGCCCGGCACCCCCGAGGCGAGCGGGCCGACGATGCTCTGGTCGGTCATCTTCCCGTCGGGACCGATGTACATGTCGCGCGACGCCGCGAGTGGCGCGACCTCGCGGTAGTCGATCGCCGCGTTCCGGCCGTCGGCGAGATGGATCACCATGAACCCGCCGCCGCCGATGTTGCCTGCTTCGGGATAGGCGACGGCGAGCGCGAACGCCGTGGCCACCGCGGCGTCCACCGCGTTGCCGCCGCGTCGCATGATGTCGGCCCCGACGGCGCTGGCGATCGGCGCATCGCTCACGACCATCGCGTGCTTCGCGACCACCGGCGCGCGTCCCGCGGGGAAGCGCCACCCGGCGGGGAACTGCGCCGGCCGCCGGTCGGCGGGAGGCACGTATCGCGTGCTCGACGGCAGCGTCTGCGTCTTTCCCACATCGGTCGCACCGCGCGGCGACACCTGCGCCTCCGCGCCGTGCGGCGCCACCGCGATGATGAAGCCGAGGAGCGCGAACCGACGGAAAGTCATGTGCAATCCAGTGTCAGGTGGGACGGCGCGTCAGCCGCCGAAGCCGTAGCGCGCGACCAGCCGCGTGCTCGAGATGCGCGCGCTCGTGTCCTCGCCCGCGGAGAGCCCCGTCTTCTGGTGCAGCGACGTGCCGATGTCCTGCACGACGTCGACGTGCAGATGGCGCGAGAAGGAGTAGCCGAGTCCGTAGACGAAGACGAAAGTGAAATCGGCGTCGGTCTTGTCGGGCCCGAGGCGAGCGTCGGTGCCGCGCTCGTGGAAGTCGGAGTAGATCGTCGTTCCGAGCCCGAGCTCGAACACCGAGCGGATGTCGCGACCCGCGCTGACGTGCAGGATGCCGACCGCCTGCGTCACGCGCGTGTCCGCCTCGCGCACGACGGGCGCGGTCCCGGTCCCGGTCGTGTAGCGCACGGAGGGCTCGGAGGTGCTCGCGCGCACGCCGACGGTGACGCCGCTCGCCACCGCGTGCTCGATCGACGCGCCGTACTGCTGCGTGTCGCCGAGGTCCCAGCGCGAGCCCGTGACGCCGTCGAACACGGTCCATCCGCTCTGCCACGCCACGGTCGCCGACACCCAGTTCTGCGGGTCGCGAAGCCCGAAGCGCCCGCCCCGGATGATCTGCGCGCGCGCGCCCGCGAGCGGTATCGCCACGAGGGTCGTCAACAGCGCGAGTGTGAATCGGCGACCGGTAAGTTAGCCCACGCACCCGGGGGTCGATAGCAATTACCCGGACCGAGCGTCCCGAGTTTCTCTCGCTTCACGCCGTGACTTCCCGAGTCGTCGATCCGCGCGTCACCGAGCAGCGCAACCCGCGTACGCAGCAGATCGACCTGGCGGATCCCCTGGGCATCGTGGATCTCATGCACGGGGAGGACCGGCGGGTGCCGGACGCGGTGGCGACGCAGCGCGAGCGCATCGCCGAGGCGATCTCCACCGCCGAGACCGTCTTTCGCGGCGGCGGCCGATTGTTCTACGTCGGCGCGGGGACATCGGGGCGACTCGGCGTGCTCGACGCGTCCGAGTGTCCGCCCACGTTCGGCACCCCGCCGGAGATGGTGCAAGGCATCATCGCCGGCGGGCCGGCCGCGCTGACGAGCGCGCAGGAAGGTGCGGAGGATCGGCTCGAGGCGGCGCGCGAGGATCTCGATGCACGCGGCGTGCGCGCGGGCGACTTCGTCGTCGGCATCGCCGCATCGGGGACGACGCCGTACGTGCGCATGGCGCTCGAGCATGCGAAGTCGCTCGGCGCGCGCACGGCGATCGTCGCCTGCTCCCCGCCGCCAGCCGCCACGCTCGCCGCGGCCGACATCGCCATCGTCGCCATCACGGGGCCGGAGGTCGTCACGGGGAGCACGCGCCTCAAGGCCGGCACGGCGACGAAGCTGATCCTCAACATGATCACGACGGGCGCGATGATCCGGCTCGGCAAGACGTTCGGCAATCTGATGGTCGATCTGCGCGCGACGAACGACAAGCTCACCGACCGCAGTCAGCGCATCGTCGCCGAGGTGTGCGGTCTGGACCGCGACACGGCGCGCACGCTCCTCGCCGCCGCGGGTGGCCGTGTGAAGCTGGCGATCGTGATGCAGATCCTCGGCGTGTCGCGCGACGAGGCCGAGCGGCGGCTCGACGCGGCGGGGGGAGTAATCCGTCGCGTCGTGCCCGATGCACCGCCGCCGGTGGTGTGATGGAGACGATCGAAGGTGGCGGCGTGTGCGTCGGGCTGATGTCGGGCACGTCGCTCGACGGCATTTCGGCCGCGGTCGCACGCTTCACTCCCGAGGGAAGCCGCTTCCGCGTCGACCTGCTCGGCTTCCACGTCCACGAGTACGCGCCCGAGCAGCGCGACCGCCTCAAGGCGGCGATGCAGGGCGCGACGGCGCGCGAGTACTGCCGGCTCGCCGTGGATTTCGGCGGCTGGCTGGCCGACGCCGCGGTGCAGGTGCTCGCCGACGCCGGCGTGGTGCGCGCCGAGGTGCGCGCCATCGGGTCGCACGGTCAGACGCTGTGGCACGAGCCGGGACATTCGACCTGGCAGATCGACGCGCCCGCGGTGATCGCCGAGCGCACGGGGATCGCCGTCGTGAGCGACTTCCGCGTGCGCGACGTGGCGGCGGGCGGGCAGGGCGCGCCGCTGGTGCCGATCGCCGACGCGCTGCTGTTCGCCGGCGACGACTGGCGCGCGCTGCAGAACCTCGGCGGGATCGGCAACGTCACCGTCGTGCCCCCTGACGGCACGCTCGCGAGCGTGCGCGCCTTCGACACGGGCCCGGGCAACGTCGTGATCGACGCCGTCGTGCGCCGCCTCGAGCCGGCGAAGCGCTACGACGAAGACGGACGCATCGCGGCGAGCGGCACACCGATCGCGTCGGTGCTGGACGATCTGCTGTCGCATCCATACTTCGCCACCGAGCCGCCCAAGAGCACGGGGCGCGAGCTGTTCGATGACGCGTACGTGACGCAGCTGATCGACCGCTGCCGCGCGACGGATCCCGACGCGACGGACGCCGACGTCGTCGCCACCGCGACGGCGCTCACGGCGCGCAGCATCGCCGACGCGTACCGGCGCTTCCTCCCTGAGCCGATCACCGAAGTGCTGCTCTCCGGCGGCGGCTCGAAGAACGCGACGTTGAAGGGGATGCTCCAGCAGGAGCTCGAGCCGCTCACGGTGCGGACGTTCGACGAGCGGTACTTCGATGCCGAGGCGAAGGAAGCCGTGGCGTTCGCGCTGCTCGCGCTGCTGCATCTCGAGTCGCGTCCGGGCAACGTGCCGACTGCGACGGGTGCTCGCGGTGCTCGAGTGCTCGGGGCGTTCACGCCAGGATTCATCTAAGCGGCGTTCTGTCGTTTGGACTCCGCGCGCGGCGTTCGGTCGCGCGCATCCGCTTCGCGGCGTGTACGCGCAAGGGCGACGACGAGTGGCATGCGCTCGGCCCAGGGCGCAACATGGCCCGACGACACTCAGCGCAAGACGGAACCCGCTCCCGCCGACGTGAGAAACGACGCGAGTCGCTCCGCCGGAACCGCATAGACGATACGCCCCCCACTCGCGGCCTCGCCTCCGTACACCACGCCGACGACATGCCCGCGGACGTCGAACACCGGGCTCCCGCTCGAGCCCTTGCCGGCGTACGAGTCGATCTGGAGCACGTCGGTGAGGCGCTTGCTCACCGTGCCCGCCGTCGTCGTCGTGCGGGCGCGGACGTCGAGACCCGCGCCTTCCATCGGCGTGTCGACGGCGTGCGGGTAGCCGATCGTCGCCACGGGGGAGCCGACACGCGTGTCGCGTCCCGCGCGGCTGACCCCCGCCACCACGGGGAACGGTGCGCCCTCTTCCATCTGCAGCAGCGCGAGGTCGTCGTCGTCGCTCACGCGCACGAGTCGCGCCGGGCGCCACTCCGTCGTGTTGGCGAACAGCACGCGGATGCGGCGTGGCGCCTGGCCCGAGGGCGTCCGCACGATGTGCCGGTTCGTCACGAGCAGCCCGGCGGAGGAGACGGAGAATGCGGTGGCGGCGACGAACGTCCCATCGAGATCGCTCACGATCATCGCCACCGCTGGGTCGTTCAGGTCGTGCACGCGCGGGAAGTCCATCAGCGTGATTGCCTGACGGAGCCGTGTCTCCTGCGTCACGCGCTCCGAAAGCCGCGCCATCGATGCGGAACTCGGTCTGCCCGCGATCATCGTTCGCCCGGCCTGCATCTCGCGCTGGAGCGACGAGTCTCGCTCGGCGAGGAGCCGCGAGAACTGCGAGTCGCGCGCCTGCATCGCCGCCACCGTGCGCGCGAGCGGCACCGATGCGCTCTCGCTGCGCGCGATCAACGCCAGCAGCTCGGCCTCGCGCGACGACGCGCGCCGCTGCCAGAGGCCGCCCGCGACCGCGGCGATCACGATCAGCGCGCCCAGCGCCAGCGCGAACATCCGCTTCAGCGACGCCGTCTCCAGCTGCACGGCCTCGGCGATGCGCTGGTTCGTGTCGCGGCGCGGCGGGGCCGCGGCCGCCGCGCCGGATGCCACCGTCGCGCGCGGCGCGTCCGCGAGGTGCACCTCCACCGTCGGCCCGTTCTCCCCGAAGCCGAGCGTGTCGCCGCTGAGCAGGCGCCGGTGCGTCGCGACGCGCTCGCCGTTCACGAACGTTCCGTTCGTGCTCTGCTGGTCGAACACGGTCCACGCGCCGTCCGCCTCGCGCAGCTCGGCGTGACGCGTCGAGACGTCGAGGTCGGCGTCCGGATCGAACCGGAGATCGCTCAGGGGATGACGCCCCACCGTGACCAGCGACTTGTCGAACCGCTCCCGCTGTCCGGCCCGCGAGCCGGACAGGATGCGGAGCTCGATCGTCACGGCAAGCGCTGCGCTGCCGGGTTCGTGGCCTCGACGGGGCGCCGCTGCTCCACGATCCGCTCCGCGCTGCGGTACACCCACCACGTCGCGATCGTGAGGAAGAGCAGAAGGAGCATGAGGGCGATCAGCGTACCGCGGCTGCGCCGCTTCGCCAGCGAGTCATCGCGTACCGACGACGTGAGCACGATCGGCTCGACGTCCGGCTTCGGGATCTCCAGCGTGGGCCGTCGCTGCATCGGGATCGAGCCCGTCGTCAGCGTGCCCCCGCTCAGCCGCAGCTCGATCGCCGGCGTCTGCCCCGAGTCGGCCTGCAGCGGGAAGACGCGGTGGCCCACCGGGTCGGTCGCGCCGGGCGGGAGCAGGCCGTCGCCCTCGAACCGCGCGGCGATCACGGTGATGTTGTCCGGTCCGCCGGCCTGGTTGGCGAGATCGATCAGTCGCTTGCACGCCGCCACGAGGTCGGGCTCCTCGGTGACGACCCGCCCGATGTCCTCGGTCTTCACCTGGCCGCTCAGTCCGTCGCTGCACAGCACGAGGACGTCCCCGCGCCGAAGCTGCTGCGACGTGAGGTCGACCTTGATCGCCGGCTCGGGGCCGAGCGCCTGGAGGATGATGTTGCGCCGCTCGCTCTGCTCGGCCTCCTCCGGCGTCAGCTCGCCCGCCTCGACGAGCTTCTGCATCAGCGACTGGTCCTTCGTGATCTGCTGCGCCACACCGCCGCGCACGAGGTAGGCGCGGCTGTCGCCGACCTGCGCGACATAGACCGTGTCGCCGAGCACCCCCGCCACCGTGGCCGTCGTCCCCATGCCGCGGAACTCCGGATGCTCGAGGGCGAAGGCGTGGATCTCCGCGTTCGCCGTCGCCGTCGCGCGCTTGATCGCCGTGGCAAACGCATCCTCGGTCGGTGCCTCGCCGGAGGCGAGCGCCTCGCTCAGCTCGCGCAGCACGGCTTCGATCGCCATCGCGCTCGCGATCTCTCCCGCCGCAGCGCCCCCCATCCCGTCGGCGACCATGAACAGCGACCCGCGATCGCCGATCGCGTGCGACCGCACCTCGGGCTGAAGCGTGGCATTGCCGCGCGTCAGGTCGGCGACGACGAACGCGTCCTCGTTGTGCTCGCGCATCTGGCCGACGTCGGTACGGCCGAACACGTGCACGACGACGTCCCCGTTGGGGGACGGCGACGGTTGCGATCCCGCTGCCAGGGGTACGCTCACGAGATCAGTTTCCTTCACAGGTCTGGAGGCCGTCAATGAACTGTTCCCGCCACCCCGTACCGAGATCCTGGCGCCTGATGCGCCGCATGAGGGC
>QHVE01000065.1:31949-42203 GCA_003223455.1 Gemmatimonadota bacterium
AGGGTCACCCTCCTTTTCAGTATCGGCACGCGCACCATCGCGGCCACTGCCGACGCCGAGTCGGTGATCGATTCCTCGAGCGCTCGGAGCTCATCGCCGTACGACGGATCAGCTGCACGGCCCGTCACGCCCGCCGCTCGCGGCGCCGGCTGGGACGGCGCAGCACTCGGACGGTCGACGGCGAGCTCGGTGGGGGCCGTCGCCGGCTGGCTCGGCGCCGGCGCGGGCGCGCTCCGTTCGTCCCGGGCGACCGTCGTCGCGTCCGCGTCCGAGCCGGCGCCGCGCGTCGCCACGTAGGCGAGCACCGCCGCCGCGACCACCACTACCGCGGCCGCCACGGCGGTCAGCCGTCCGACCCGCCGTCGAGCGGCCGGCGGCGCGGACTCCGCGACGCGCGTCGGAGGGACCCAGGCATCCGGCTCGGCCATCACCCGCGTCGCATCGACGGGTATCGCCGCCGAGAGACCCTGCACGGCGGCGGACGGAGCGCCTTGTCCATCACCGCCTGCACCGCCGGCGTCCACGCGATCTGCGGGCGCATCTGCCCGAGCCGCATGGGCGGCTCCGTGAGCCGCATGATCACCGACTCCTGCGCCGTCTTGCTGGGGAACGGCAGTCGGCCGGTGAGCATGTTGAACGCGACGAGGCCGAGCGAGTAGATGTCGCTCCGACCGTCGAGCGGATCGCCGGCGATCTGCTCGGGGCTCATGTACTCCGGTGTGCCGATCACCAGTCCCGTCTTCGTCACCTTCTGCGCTTCGACACCCGCCGCCTTCGCGATGCCGAAGTCCACGACCTTCACGCAGTCGGACCCGTCGCGGAACTTCGCGAGCATGATGTTGTCCGGCTTGAGGTCGCGGTGGACGATCCCCATGTCGTGCGCCACCGAGAGCGCCTCGGCCACCTGGCGCACGATCTCCCCGGCGCGCTCGGGGGGCAGCGCGCCGTCGCGCGCGAGGATGTCGGTGAGCTTCTCGCCCTCCACGTACTCCATCGCGAGGTAGATCAAGCCGTCCGACGTCTCGCCGAAGTCGTAGACCTGCGCCACGTGCTGGTGGCTGATCCGGCTCGCGTTCGCCGCTTCGCGGTTGAACCGGCTGATCGCGTCGGCATCGTTCACCGTGCCAGGGTTCATCACCTTCACGGCGCTCTTGCGGCCCATCTTCACGTGCTCGGCCAGATACACCCGGCCCATTCCTCCCTCGCCCAGCTTCGACAGCACGAGGTAGCGATCGGCGATGATGGATCCGATGATCCCCGAGCCCCCGTCCCTGGACTTGAGCGCCGACCCGTCACGCGGACAGAACCGTTCGTCGGCGGGATACTCCGTCCCGCAGGTCGGGCAGATCTTCGGGGCGGACACGCTATACGCTCTCGACGCGAAGGATCTGGTCGCCGACGAGGATTCGGTGTCCCGGTCTCAACAGGCGATCGCCATGGACGGCGAGGGCGACGCCATTTCGGCTACCCGCGTCGTGAACGAAGAACTCGGCGTCCTCGCTGCGGATCTCCGCGTGACGACCACTCATCGTCGGATCGTACGGAAATATCCAGTCGCCGGATTCGCGGCCGATGAGCACCGTGCGGGCCGGCGAGAGGTGAAAGGTGTCGCGCACGCTGCCGTCGGCGCGGAGCTGCTCCATCACGGCGACGTCGGCCGACGGCACCATCGAGCCCATGCGGCGCGTGGCGTCGGAGTCGCGCGGATGCGGCCCGGGATAGCCCAGCCGGCGGAAGCGCAGGACCTGCGAGCCGACGAGGATCACGTCGCCGTCGGTGAGCCGCGTCGGCTGGTCGAGGTAGCACCAGGTGCCGTTGCGCGAGCCGAGGTCGCGGACCCAGAGCTCGCCGTCGCGCAGCTCGAACCGCGCGTGCAGCGGCGAGAGATACACGTCGTCGAAGCGGATGTCCGCGTCGCCCCGTCCGATGACCGAGCCGGCGCGGTCGAGGGTGAGGCTCGTGTACGGCTGCCCCTCGTCGTTCAGCACGCTGAGCCGCGGTCCGGATGGGCGCCGGGTGGCGGGGGCGCTCGTGCCCGCGCTGGGAGTCCCGAACGACGGAGTAGCGACCCGGTTGCCGCAACGGGCGCAGAAGAGGTCGACCCCGACCTGATAGAGCGCGCCGCACGACTCGCAACGCTCCGTCTCCCCCGACGCGTCGATGCGCGCGCCGCAGTGCGCGCAGTAGGGGAGGTTGGGGTCGACTGTGCGGTCGCAGCGAGGGCACACCCCGGTCAGTCCGCCGAACGCCGCCGCGATCGGGCTGGCGTCGGCCTTCCTCGCCGCCGAGCTCGCCGTCAGAGCGACCGCCGCCGCCTTCGGGGCAGTGCCGGTGCTCGCCAGGCCGCGCGCCCGCGCCGCCGACGCCGACAGCGGCTTTCCGCAGTCGATGCAGAACCGGGCCGATGCCTCGTTCTCTCGCCCACAGAAGGCGCAGGTCTCCAGCGAGCTCACGGTGGGGAGGGGTGGGACATGCGGGGCGAATATAGGTAGAAACCGGGCGATGCGCAGTGCTGCGCCTTAGGCGCGGTGGGTCGGTTTACGGTTTGACGGTTGGACGGTCGACTCCGGGGGACGCAAGAGCTTCCAGAGGCCGGCCGTCAACCGTCAAACTGACGAACTGACGAACGCTTCTTACAATTACCCATGCCTCGTCGCCTGGTCCCACTCCTCGTTCTCGTCGCCTGCACTCGCACGGCCCTCCCCCCGGCCGCGCCGGGGCCGGCGCCCGTGGGGGCTCGAAGGCCAGCGTTACCAGCGGTTCCGGCAGTCGATGGGCCGCTCGCGATCCGTGTCGTCTATCCGCGGCCCGATCAGGTCGTCACGTCGCGCGACTCGAACTTCGTCTTCGGATCGATCGGGAGTGGGCGGGCGACGCTGCGGGTCAACGGTGCGCCGGCGCGCGTGTATCCCAACGGGGCGTTCATCGCCTTCGTGCCCAACCCGCCGGGTCCGTCGCCACGGTACGAGCTCGTCGCCGAGCGCGGCGGCGAGAGCGTGCGCTCGACGTTGAGCATCGCGTATCCGCCCGCGCGTGATGCCTTGGCGCCGGCGCCCACCGGGCCCGCGGCCCCGGTCGCGGCCAAGCCGGAGGCGCTCGCGACCTCGCGCGCCGACACGCTCGCGATGCTGTTCGCGCGGTTCGACTCGCTGCGCGGCACGCTGGCGCGCGGAGAGCCGATTGGTCTGGTGCAGCTCGGGGCAGCGAATGCGGCCGCGGACTCCGACCGCACGATCATCGGCCGGCCGGTGCCTGGCGGCACGTACAAGTGGTTCTTCATGCCTGGCACCGTCGTACCGCTCGTGGCGCGCGAGGGAGGGTTCGCGCGGGTGCGCCTCGACCGCGACCTCGACGTGTACGTCGACACCGCCGACCTGCGCGACACGCCCGCCGGATCCGCCGCGGAGCGTCGCGTCTCGGCGAACATGAAGGTGCGACCGAGCCGCGACGGCGTGGACCTCGTGATCCCGATCGGCACCCGCGCGCCGTACTTCGTCGAGGAGCAGGACCGCGCCATCGTGCTCACGCTCTACGGTGTGCGCGCCAACACGGACCTCGTGAACTACGCCGAGTCCGACAGCATGGTGCGCACGGTGGAGTGGGCGCAGGAGTCGGCCGATCGCGCGCGCGTCACGGTCGGGCTGCGCAACTCGCCGTACGGCTATCTCGTCGTGTGGGAGAACAACGCACTCGTGCTCAAGCTGCGCGGGCATCCGCGCGTCGATCCGGCGCGGCCGCTCGCCGGTCTCGCGATCGCCGTCGATCCGGGACACCCGCCGATCGGCGCGACAGGGCCTACCGGCTTGTGGGAGCCACAAGCCACTCTGCCGATCAGCCTGCGGCTGAAGACGATCCTCGAGGAGCGCGGTGCGCGCGTCGTCATGACGCGCACGACGGCGGATCCCGTCGCGCTCGGCGACCGGCCGGTCATCGCGCGGCGCGCCAACGTCAACGCCTTCGTGTCGATCCACCTCAACGCGTATCCCGACGGCGTGAATCCATTCGTCGCGCCGGGCACGGGCAGCTACTTCTTCCGCGCACACAGCGAGCCGCTTGCGCGCGCCGTGCAGCGCGGCATGGTGGCGCAGATGGGGCTGCAGGACCTCGGCGTGAACTACGACAACCTCGCCGTCGTGCGCGGCACGTGGTATCCGGCGGTCCTGTGCGAGGGCGCGTTCATCATGCTCCCCGATCAGGAGGCGGCGCTGCGCACCGCCGAGTTCCAGGACCGTTACGCGCGCGGCGTCGCCGACGGGCTCGAGAGCTACTTCCGCGCCCTGAACGCGCGGTGATCCGCGCGCCGCGGGTCATCGCCCGCTGCTGCGCACTCGTGTCGCTCGGGCTGTCGCTCGCGGGCGTCGCGCGCGCGCAGCCCGCGCCGTACCGCCACTGGCAGACGCTCACGACGGCGCACTTCGACGTGCACGTCGCGCGCGGACTGGAGCGCGAGGGGCGTGTCGCCGCGGTGGCGGCGGAGCGCGCATACGTCTCGCTCACGCACGAGATGGCGGCGCCGCGCGGACGCGTCGACCTCGTGATCAGTGACGACGCCGACTACTCCAACGGCTACGCCATCGTCTCGCCGTCGAACCGCATCGTGATCTTCGCCACGCCGCCGATCGAGCACGCGGGGCTGCGGTTCAACGAGAGCTGGCTCGAGCTCGTGATCACGCACGAGCTGACGCACATCTTCCACCTCGACCGCACGCGCGGCGCCTGGCGCATCGCGCAGACGCTGTTCGGGCGCGCGCCGTCGCTCTTTCCGAACGCGTACAGCCCGTCGTGGCTCGTCGAGGGCCTCGCCGTGTACGAGGAGTCGCGGCTCACGCGCGGCGGACGGCTCAACGACGCGCAGCACCGGCTCTACGCGCGCGCCGGCGCGATCGAGGGGAAGCTGTTCCGCCTCGACGAGCTCAGTCTCGGCACCTCGCGCTTCCCGGCGGGAGAAGGCGCGTACGGATACGGCTCGCTGTTCGTCGATTGGCTCGCGCGCGGCGCCGGCGACACGAGCGTGCGGCGCTTCGTCGACGCGCAGAGCGCGCAGATCGTGCCGTACTGGCTCGATCCCGCGGCGAAGCGCGCGTTCGGCCGCTCGTTCGGCTCGGCGTACCGCGCGTGGAGCGACTCGGTGATTCGCACCGTTGGTGATTCGCGCGTCGACGCACTGATGGGCTGGCGTGAGCTCACGCGTCACGGCTGGTTCGCGACCGGCCCGCGCTGGGTGAACGACAGCACCCTCGTCTACACCGGCACCGACGGCCGCGAGACCAACGCCGCGTTCCTGCTCACGACGTCGGGGGTGCGCACGCGGCTCGGTCGGCGCGACACGCGCGAGGCGAGCGTGCCGCTGCGTGACGGCGGATTCCTCTACGCGCAGCTCGACTTCACGAACCCGCAGGAGGTGCGGTCGGATCTCTACGTCGAGCGCGACGGTCGCGTGCGGCGGCTGACGCACGGCGCGCGGCTCATTCAGCCCGACGTGCGGCGCGACGGCACCATCGCCGCGGTGCGGCTCGAACCGGGACGATCGTCTCTCGTCATCGCGAGTGCGAACGGGCGCGCGATCCAGGTGCTGCGCGCGGCTCAGTCGGACGAAGTGTGGGCGGAGCCGCGCTGGGCCCCCGACGGCATGCGGCTGGTCGTGGCGCACCGCCGTCCGCGCGGCGTGTACTCGATCGAGATCCTCGACGCGCGTACCGGCCGCGGCCCGACGATCGCCAGCGGACGCTTTCTGCTCACGGCACCGAGCTGGACCCCGGACGGACTTGGCGTCGTCTACCTCAGCGAGCAGAGTGGCACCCCCACGCTCGTCCTCCAGCGCGCGCCCGCGTCGATCGGCGCGCCGCCCCCCGACGTGTTCGGTGCGTCGCCGACGGGACTGTCCACGCCCGAGATCTCGCCCAACGGGCGCTGGATCGCGGCGGTCACACTGCGCGCCGACGGTTACCACGTCGGTATCGCGCCGTGGGACGCGAGATTCTCGGCCGAGCGGGGACGCACCGACGAACCGCCGCCCGTCATTCTCGATCTTCAGTCCACACCCGAGCCGGCGGGTCGATATGCGCGCTATTCGCCTTGGCGCACGCTCGCACCGCGCTACTGGTATCCGATCGTCGAGGCCGCACCCGGCCACGGCACACGACTGGGCGCGCAGACCACGGGGATCGACGTCGTCGGCCGGCACGCGTACTCCGTGTTCGCCGCCGTGCCCACGACGGGCAACTTCCCCGTCGCCGGCTTCGGCTATCGATACGCCGGGCTGCGACGTCCGCTGCTCGACCTCGGCGCGTCGCAGGACTACGACTCCCAGGGCGATCTTCTGCGAACGGGCACGTCGCTGGTCGTCGGTACCCTGCTCAAGCGGACGCGCGACGCGTCGCTCTCGGCGACGTTCGTGCGCCCGCGCGTGCGCAGCGGCGCGAGCGTCAGCCTCGGTGCCGGCGTCGAGCGGCGCGACTTCATGACCGATCCCGATCAGCTCCTGACTCAGCTCGACACGGCATATCAGCGGACGTACACGTTCCCGCGGCTGTTTCTCGGTACGACGTACTCCAACGTCCAGCGCGCCGCGCTCAGCATCTCGCAGGAGGACGGCGTGGCGCTCGCGCTGACCGTGCGCGAGCGGTGGCGCGCGGACTTCACGCACGGCACGCGTTCGACGAGCGCCGTCGGGACCGCGGCGGCGTTCAAATCGCTCGACCTGCCGGGCTTCGCGCACCACGTGCTCGCAGTGCGCCTCGTGGGCGGGCTCGCCGACCGCCGCGCCGGCACCGCGCTCGAGGTCGGCGGCACGAGCGGCACCGTGGTGAATCTCCTCCCGGGTTACACCGTCGGCGAGGGGCGGCGCACCTTCGGTGTGCGCGGCTTCCCGGCGGCCAGCACCTATGGCACGCGCGCCGCGACGGCGACGCTCGAGTATCGCGCGCCGCTCCTGCTCACGTCGCGCGGCATCGGGCTGCTGCCGTTCTTCCTCGACCGCTCGTCGCTCACCCTGTTCGGCGACTGGGGCATCGCCGATTGCCCGAGCGATCCGCTCTACGCCTCCACCTGCGCACCGGCGCCGCGCATCGGCCGCGCGATCGCGAGCGCCGGAGGCGAGATCCTGCTCTCGGCGGCGATACTGGAGTGGGACGCGCCGCAGACGTTGCGGTTCGGCCTCGCGGCGCCGGTCGTCGGCCGCGAACTGGCCGGAGCGAAGACGGTCACGCCATATCTGGCGTTCGGCTTTTCCTTCTGAGGCTCACTGGGGTCAGACTCCTTGAAAATGCGGAATTGGGGTCAGACTCCTTGAAAAGGGAGTCAAGGGCGGAATTGGGGTCAGACTCCTTGAAAAGGGGGTCAAGGGGGTCAGACTCCTTGAGAATCGGTACGCTATGCGGACGAATAGTGAGCAAGGAGTCTGACCCCCTTCAAGGAGTCTGACCCCCTTCAAGGAGTCTGACCCCCTTCAGCACTTCAGGATAGGATGCCGATATGTCGACGCCGAGGATCCATCGCACAGCCTTCGTTCATCCCGCCGCGCACGTCATCGGCAATGTCACGCTCGGCGCGCGCGTCAGCGTGTGGCTCACCGCCGTGCTCCGCGGGGACAGCGATGCGATCACGATCGGCGAGGACAGCAACGTGCAGGACGGCACGATCATTCACGTCGATCCCGGCGTGCCATGCAGCATCGGTGCGCGAGTCGCCATCGGTCACCGCGCGATCGTGCACGGCGCGACCGTCGCGGACGATTGCCTCATCGGGATGGGAAGCATCCTCCTCAACGGCGTGCGCGTCGGAAGTGGATCAATCGTCGGCGCGGGCGCCGTGTGCAGGGAAGGGATGGAGATCCCGCCCAACTCCCTCGTCGTCGGCGTGCCGGCGAAGGTGATCCGCGAGACGACCGACGCGGAGCGCGAGCGGATCGCGCATACGGTGGGGGCGTACCTCGCGCTGCAGGTGGAGCATCGCGAGGGACGCCACGGCTGAACGAGCGCGAGCTGCCCGACGTCAGCTCCGCGCTACAGCTCGAGCTCCAGCAGCGCCCCCTCGATGATCAGCATCCGCCGCTTGGTCACCGCCCCGCCGTGCGCCGAGAACCCGCCGAGCTTTCCGCTCGCGGCGAGCACGCGGTGACAGGGCACAACGATCGGGAACGGGTTGCGCCCGAGTGCCTCGCCGACCGCGCGGGCGCTCCCCGGATCACCGAGCCGCGTGGCGAGCTCGCCGTAGGTGCTCGTGCGGCCGACGGGGATCGTCCGCGCCAGATCGAACACGCGGCGGTGGAACGGCATGACGTCCTGCATGTCGAGCGCGATGTCGCCGAGGTCGACCCGCTCCCCTCGCAGCAACGCCGTCATGCCTTCGATCGCACGGCGTACTTCCGCGCTCGGCGTGGACTCGCGCGCCCCCGGGCGGCGCCGGCGCAGCCGCGCGAGCGTCCTGTCGTCGCTCGCTTCGGGGAGCTGCACGCCAGCGACGCCGCCGTCGCTCCACGCGATGGCGCAGCGGCCGAGCGCGGTGTCGAAGAGGGCGAGTCCGTGAGTCATGGGATGCGCGAGTGACACACTGCACGCTAGCGCCGGTGGAGCTTCACTGTCCAGTCGCGCTTGCGGGGTCCGCAGGTGTGAGCGAACATCGCCATCCGTCTGCGTTCCCGACCTCGCTCCCGCCACGCAAGGACCTTGCACGTGCCGCCCAACTCTCCCGTCGTCGCCGGCAGCACTCCGCTTCGCATCGGCTTCGTGGTGCTGACGATCGCACTCTACCTGCTGTTCGTCGCGGCGGTGTACGTCTCGGCTCGACGAAGCGGTGTCGAGCCGAAACGTGCCGAGCGACAGACGCTCATCGCCGCGGCGCTCGCCGGCCTGTGGATCGCCGCCACCGGCATCGCCGCGGCGCGCGGCGTGCTGCACATGTGGGGCCCGCCGACGATGGGGCCCGTGCTCATCGGAATGCTCGTCATCGCGATCGGCGTCGCGCTCTCGCCGCTCGGCGGTCGGATCGTCGCCCAGATCGGCATCGCGGCGCTCGTCGGCTACCAGGCGTTCCGCATCTTCGTCGAGCTCCTGCTGCACCGCGCCTACGTCGGGGGACTGATGCCGGTGCAGATGAGCTACGCGGGCCGGAACTTCGACATCGCGAGTGGCGTGACGGCGCTCGCGCTCGGCGCGTGGCTGGCGACGGGACGGCGGTCGCGCGTGTTGGTGCTGCTGTGGAACGTGCTCGGCGTACTTCTGCTGGCGAACATCGTCGGCGTCGCGCTGCTCTCGGCGCCCACTCCCTTCCGGGTCTTCATGAACGAGCCGGCAAACACCTTCATCACGCGAGTGCCGTTCGTGTGGCTGCCCGCGGTGATGGTGTGCGCGGCGGTGATGGGACACGCGCTCGTCTTCCGCTGGCTCTTCAGACCGACGCAGCCGGTCGTCGGTTCGCCGGGGTAATCCGTCTCTCGAGCATGACGCACCGCGACGACGACATCCTCCGCCGCATCGAGCGCGAGGCGGGCGTGCCCGAGCTCGTCGCGGTGCTGATCGACCGTCTCTCGCCGACGGACCTGACCTCGCTGCTGCTGGAGGTGTTCCGCCGGCGCACCGCCGCGCGTGCGCCGCGCGATCTCCTCGTCGATCACAGCGGCAACCGATTCTGTCGCCCGTCGGTCGTCGATGCGCGCGCCCTCGCCGAGTGGGACCGCGTCGCCTTCGCGGCGCTGCCGGGCGACTTCGGCGTCGTCGAGCTGTCGCCGCTGGCACCGCTCGGCGTGTGCTCCGTCGTCGCCACGGTGAATCAACACAAGGTGGTGATCGCGACACGCGGCGTGGAAGTCATGTCGGACGGGAGCAACGTCCTCGCGCTCGAGTGCGCGATCCGGCGACGCGCCGGCCGGCACGAGCGTGTCGAATCGACGATCAAGCTCGCGGCGAGCGCGCGCGTCGTGCGCGCACAGCAATTCGAGGGCGCGCGGACGTTCGCTCACTTCCGGCTATTTCATCTCTGCAGCGCGGGACGTGATTCCGGGGCGAGTCGGTTCGTGATCGACGCGCTCGTCGAGCACGTCGGCGTCCAGCTTCGCGCGCTCCGCACTTTTCTCGGCGACACGGCGCCGCTGCGCGTCGCACTCACGCACCTTGGCACTCATGAGTGGAGCGAGTCGTTCGCGGAGCGCGTCATCGCTCCGCTGCGCCGCGATCATGGCGGTGCGGAGGTCGTGATCGACCAGGAGCGCGAGAGCGGCCGAGGCTACTATCGGAGCGTGTGCTTCAAGCTGTTCGT
>QHVE01000065.1:42227-95480 GCA_003223455.1 Gemmatimonadota bacterium
TCAGCGATCGGCGCGAGCGGCTGTTCATCAGCGGCGTGGGGAGCGAACGCGTCGCGGCGTTGCCGGCGGAGCCGGGAGCTCGCTGACGCGTCAGCAGGGGCACCGCCCGATCCGCTCGATCCCCTTAGCCGCTCCGTTCTCGATGCTCGCGCAATGGGGTCAGAGCCGTGGGGTCAACCCCGAAAAGCAAATGCGCAACGACGTGAGCGTTGGTCAAGGAGTCTGACCCTCTTGCTCGGTGCAACCTAGAACGCTGGCGGGCTCTTCCGTCCTATCTCCTGGCGGCACACATTGGAGCGCGCTCGAGGAGCGCGCACGCTTCCCCCGCCTCCCGCCAGATGTCGCTCCTCGCCAGTCGACGCCCACGTACGTCGATGATGATTCGGTGGAGCGGTTGGTCGATGCTCGCCACGTTCCTCGCGGTCGCGTGCGCGGACGGTTCGACGGCGCCGGCTGCGACCGACCGCCTCGAGATCGTGTTCGGGTTCGCCGTCGGTGATACGATCCCCAATGGCGAGCTGCGATTGATGAGCGCCGACGGCAAGACGCAACGACAGCTCGTGAGCCTCCCCGGTCCCGAGTACGATCCGAACTGGTCCCCCGACGGTCGCGTCATCATGTTCGCGCGCGAGTATGGGAGCCCGCTCTGGCTCGTGAATGCCGACGGCACCGGTTTGCGCGCCCTTCCCATCCCGCCTCACTTCAGTGGCGGGGCGCGATGGTCGCCCGATGGCGCGTGGATCACCTTCGCCTACTGGGCGGAGGATGGCGGCTCGTCGCAGATCGGCGTCATGCGAACCGACGGCACCGGCCTGCGCTCGGTGACCGGCGAGCAGGTGAGAGACGCCGTCAGCGGTCCCGCGTGGTCGCGGGATGGTCGAATCGCCTTCACTCGTCAAGGCGCAGGCGGCGCCTCGAGCATCTGGACGGTGAACGTCGACGGCACGAACCTGACGCGTCTCACGACCGGTACGTGGGATGTGCTGCCGCGCTGGTCGCCCGACGGAAGGCAACTGTTGTTCGAGACCGAGCTGAATCCGGCTCCTGGGGTGTACGAGGGGCGCATCGCCATCGTGAACGCCGACGGCTCGGGTCGACGGTTGCTCACCTCGTCCATCGCAGACGGCGATGATGACAACCCATCATGGTCGCCCGATGGCCAGTGGATCCTGTACTCTCACTGGACCCGTACGCCGAGGATCGACTGCTCCTTCTACAAGATCCCCGCGAACGGCGGCACCCCGGTGCCGATGATGTCCGACATGCCGGCGGGGGCATGCCTGGGGTCATCGTGGCGGGCACCTGGCGCGCCATGATTCGGCCGTAGGGCGGAGCTACCTACCACAGCCCTTCCTCCAAACCGCGCCGATACGCGCCGAGCACCGCCTTCGCCACGCCGCCGATCCAGACGATGCAGCCGATCAGCCAGTAGATCCGGCCGACGACGACGCCGTTCGTGTGAAAGGCCATGAAGACGAGCGCCATGCCGAGACCCGTCCAGAGCACGATCTCGCCGACCGCGCGTCCCCACGCCCGCAGCGCGTCCCAGCGCGCCGCGCGCTCCGAGGCGGCGGTCGTCTCGATGAGCTGGCGGCGGTACTTCTCGGGAAGCGGCATCTACCCGACCGCGGCCTCGTCGGCGACGAACACGCGCGACATGCCGCCGCCGCCGAGCGCATGCTCGACGGTGTAGAAGGTGCCGCGCGCGCGCTGCAGATGTGCCTTCCTCAGGATGCGGTGGGCGACCGGACGTACGCGCCATCGACGAAGTCGGACATCATCATCACCGAGTTGTACTTCACGACCAGCCGATCGCCCTCGAGCGCGCCGGTTGCTCCCCATGGTCCTGCCAAGCTCCAGCCGTCCCAGTCGAATGTGACGAGCGAGTCGGCCCTGGTCCAGCGGCCCAAGTACTGGAAGCTCTGGCCGGCGCCCACGAACTGCAGCTCGAAGGTGCCGTCGTCGTAGAGCACGTAGCGGGACTGGAGATGAATGTCATGGCCTACCCACGCGTACAGCTCCGGCTGCCCGACGTACACCACGCCCGAGCGCGTCAGGGCGGGGAACTCGGGCGTGGTCGGCACCGTGAGTGGGGGCGTGTGCACCGTCACGGGCGGGCCCGACTCGAGTACGTACGTGCCGTCGATGAAGTCAGACCCGACCATGTCGGAGTTGTACGACACGTCCAGCGAGTCGCCGCGGAGGACCGCGGTCGCGATCCAGGGTTCCGTGGGGTTCGCGTCGAAGGCGAGGGTGAGCGAGGAACCGGTCACTGCCCAGCGGCCCGGATACTCGAAGAGCTCCGCGGCATTCCGCGCGCTGGCGAACTGGATGGCGAAGGATCCGTCATCGTAGAGGACGTACCGCGTCGCGTGGCCCGAGCCGAGTAGCGGGGCGTAGAGTGGGGTCGACTCCCGATAGACGGCGGCCGATCGCGTGACCGCCGGAAAGCTCGGCGACGGTAGGGACGTCGTGTCGACTGGCACTGCGCGGAGCGCGGTGACGGGCGGAGTGGGGTCGGCGCACCCGATCGAACAGCATACGGCAGCAACGAAGGCCAGGACGGGTCGAGCATGGGACGTCATACCGCCTCCTTTTTCTTCGGACGGTACTCGGCCGCGCTCACGGCGAGATCATCGCACGCTCAGATTTCCCTCAGAGAACGTCTCCGCCCAACGCAGCGGCGTCCTCGTCCAGACCTTTGGCCGACACGCCTCCGACTGGCATGCTCACTGCACGTGTTTCCAGGCAAAAGCGCGACGTCGCGCTGTCGGGAGGGTGTCGCGGTTGCGGCGATTCGCCACGCGGAGCGGCGAACGTTGCCGGCGGCCTAAGTGTAGGAATGTCGGGAACTTAGAGCACGCCCAGAGGATAGGTATGATGGTGTCGACATGCTGTTCATCCGTTCCCGGAAGACTCTCCACATGTTTTCAACCGAGCTGGTGGCTCACCGCCAGCTTTGTGCTGCATACAATACAACTCGTTCGTCCACAACCCTTTGACCGCGGACTGGCGCGGAAACACGAGCGAGGGTAACGTGCCCGCCCGCGACCCCCTCCGGCGTTCCGGGCCCGCTCCCGAACTTCCTTCCCGAGCCTGCCCTCCCCGTCCGTCATACGCGGCCGTATCGTCACCGTACCACCCACTAGGGAGAAGCTGCTGATGCCCCTGTCCTCGACCCCCCCCGTCGGGCTCGCGACCCTGTCCGCCAACGCGCGAACCGTGCTGGCGAAGCGGTACCTCGTGAAGGATCAGACAGGCAAGCCGACCGAGACGCCAGAGGAATTGTTCTGGCGCGTGGCGACCGTCGTCGCCGAGGCCGACGCACGGTACGGAGCGAACGAGGACCAGGTCCAGCGGGTGGCGGAGGAGTTCTACGCGCTGATGACGCAGCGCCGGTTCGTGCCGAACTCCCCCACGCTGATGAACGCCGGCCGGCCACTCGGCCAGCTCAGCGCGTGCTTCGTGCTGCCGGTGGAGGACGCGCTGTCGAACGGGAAGAACGGCATCTACGACACCCTCAAGTCGATGGCGATCATCCATCAGAGCGGTGGCGGCACCGGCTTCGGCTTCTCGAAGCTGCGCCCCAAGGGCTCGATGGTGCGCTCGACGACCGGCGTCGCCAGCGGCCCGGTGTCGTTCATGAAGCTGTACGACGCGAGCACCGACGCCGTGAAGCAGGGGGGAACGCGGCGCGGGGCGAACATGGGGATCCTGCGCGTCGATCATCCCGACATCCTCGAGTTCATCAGCTGCAAGGAAGACCTCGCGCAGATCACGAACTTCAACATCTCCGTGGGCGTGACGAAGACGTTCATGGAGGCGGTGAAGAACCGGACGAGCTACGACCTCGTCGATCCGGGGACGCACAAGGTCGTCGGCCAGCTCGACGCCAACGAGGTGTGGGACAAGATGATCCTCGGCGCGTGGCGCACCGGCGAGCCCGGCGTGTTCTACGTCGACGAGGCGAATCGCTACAACCCCGTGCCGCACCTCGGCGCGTACGAAGCGACGAACCCGTGCGGCGAGCAGCCGCTGCTGCCGTACGACGTGTGCAACCTCGGGAGCGTGAACGTCGGGCACTACGTGCACGACGGGCAGATGGACTGGGACGCGCTGCGCGCCGACATCCATCTCAGCACGCACTTCCTCGACAACATCATCGACGTCAACAAGTACCCGCTGCCGGAGATCGACGCGCTGAGCAAGCGGATCCGCCGGATCGGGCTCGGCGTGATGGGCTTCGCCGACGCGCTCGTGCGGCTCGGCATCGCCTACGACACGCCGGAAGGTGTCGACTTCGGGCGGAAGGTGATGGAGTTCCTGGACGTCGAGGGAAAGCGCGAGAGCGAGCGGCTGGCGGGAGAGCGCGGCTGCTTCCCCGAATGGCACAAGTCGATCTGGGGCCCCGACGCGAGCTGCGCACGCGACGAGCAGGGGAACCGCATCCGTCCGATGCAGGAGCTCCGCAACTGCAACGTCACCACCGTCGCGCCGACGGGGACGATCAGCATCATCGCCGGCTGCTCGAGCGGACTCGAGCCCCTGTTCGCCGTCGCGTTCATGCGCAATCAGGCGGGCGTGATGATGCCCGACGTGAACGAGGACTTCGTCGAGATCGCGAAGCGGGAAGGGTGGTACAGCGATGCACTCATGGAGCGCATCGCCAAGGAAGGCCACATCAACTTCCCCGAAGTGCCGAAGAAGTGGCAGCGTGTGTTCGTCACGGCCAACGCCATCCCGGCGGAGTGGCACGTGCGGATGCAGGCCGCCTTCCAGGAGCACTGCGACTCGGCGATCAGCAAGACGACCAACTTCGCGCACACCGCGACGGTGGAAGACGTGCGGGCGATCTATGAGCTCGCCTACGACATGAAGTGCAAGGGTGTCACCGTGTACCGCGACGGCTCGCGCGACGCGCAGGTCTTGTCCACTGGCGCGACAGAGAAGGCGAAGGCCGAGCGTGACAAGCCGTCGGAGACGAAGGGCGAGCGTCGCGAGATCGGTGAGCTGATGGGATCGATCGCCGAGAAGGATGCGGAGATCGAGCGGCTGAAGAAGCAGCTCTACGATGTGGAGGCGGAGAACCTGCAGCGTCGCGCGAAGAGGGCGCGTCCGGACAAGCTGCGGTCCACGTCGATCCGGAAGGAGACGCCACTCGGAACGATGTTCGTGCATCTCACCGAGGACGATCGCGGGCAGCCGTTCGAAGTCTTCGTGACGCTCGGCAAGGCCGGTGGCTCGGCGATGGCGGATGCGGAGGCGATGGGACGACTGATCTCACTCGCACTGCGCTCCGGCATTCCGTTGATGGAAGTGCATCGGCAGCTGCGCGGCATCTCGTCGGATCGCGCCGTTGGTCTCGGCCCCAACAAAGTTCTCTCGGTGCCGGATGCGATCGGGTTGGCGCTCGAGGAGTGGTGGCGGGATCGGACGCTCGGGGTGCAGCAGGACTTGCTGTCTACTACGGGTGAGCAGCCCGTGGTGACGCCGGCGTCGGAGCCTGTAGCGGTGCGGCCGATGCCTTCGGCGTCAGCTGGGAGCGAGGCGGCTCAGTTGAGCTTCCAGGCGTACAATGGTGGGGAGACGTTCATGGGCACTTGCCCCGACTGCGGGTCACAGCTCGAGTATGCAGAAGGGTGTGTGAAGTGCCATGTGTGTGGGTTTAGTGAGTGCGGGTGAGTCCTGGACCTGAGGAGTGAAAACGGGGCGCCGATACCTTCGGCGCCCCGTCGCACTTTGCCGCCTGCTTGACCTCGCATGAGTCCTAGAAGTGCAAGGAGACCACAATTCGCGTCGACCAGTTTCGCACAGCCGTCTACCCACTCTTGGATCTGATCGATCAGGAATTTGCTCTTGATGGGATGGCAATACGTTCACGCCCATTTAGCGCAGCCTTGATGTTGGTGAGGGATTTCATCCCAGCGATTAGCATCGGCGATGTGAGCAGTCGCACGGGCCCAACAGGCCGACTTCCTCGGCGGGGGAGTGCATGGCGCGGGGATGCGGGGATGGGGGATGCGGGACTACGACGGCGCTCGCGAGATTCTATCGGGCTCGCCTCCTGCTGCAACCGAGCGCGGTCGCACTAGCGGAGGTGCAGCGGCAGAAGCCTATTACGGCTGAGCCGCGGTCCCGTTCGGTTCGCGGCGCTTCCTTCCGCAGCTGGTGCTCCGGTGAGTGAGGCTGCCTCCGATCTCTTCATCGCCCTCGCCGACCGCTACCGCCTCGAGCGCGAGCTCGGGGCCGGCGGGATGGCGACGGTCTATCTCGCGAAGGACCTCAAGCACGACCGGGACGTCGCGATCAAGGTGCTCAAGCCCGAGCTCACGGTGGTGCTCGGCGCCGAGCGGTTCATGCACGAGATCAGCACGACGGCGGCGCTCCAGCATCCGCACATCCTCCCGCTCTTCGACTCGGGGGTGGCCGGCGGCTTCCTGTTCTACGTGATGCCGTTCATCGAGGGGGAGACGATCCGCGACCGGCTGATGCGCGAGAAGCAGCTGCCGATCGGGGACGCGATCCGGATCGCGAGCGAAGTCGCTTCAGCGCTGGATTACGCGCATCGCCGAGGCGTGATCCACCGTGACATCAAGCCCGAGAACGTCCTGCTGCACGACGGGAGCGCTCTCGTCGCCGACTTCGGGATCGCGCTGGCGGCGAGCAAGGTGGGCGGCGGACGGATGACGGAAACGGGGATGTCGCTCGGCACGCCGCACTACATGTCGCCCGAGCAGGCGATGGGCGAGCGCGACATCGACGCCCGAAGCGACGTGTACGCGCTCGGTGTGGTGACGTACGAGATGCTCCTCGGCGAGCCCCCGTTCACCGGGCCGACCGCGCAGTCGGTGGTGGCGAAGGTGATGGCGGAGAAGCCGGCGCCGCTTCGCGCGCGGCGCGACCGCATTCCGGTGTACGTCGAGGATGCAGTGCTCACCGCGCTGGAGAAGCTGCCGGCCGATCGCTTCGCCACGGCGCAGCGGTTTGCCGATGCGCTTCAGGGAAAGGTGTCGGTCGAAGGGTCCGATGCGGCGCACCGGCGTGTGGAGTCGCACGTGTCGGCGCACAGCTGGCGCAGCCGGAGTCGCGATCCGGTGGTGCTCACGCTTGGCGTCGCGGCCCTGACCGCGAGCGTCGCCACCGCGTGGACCGCGACGCGCACACCCGCGGCAATGCCCGCCGCACCCGTGAGCTTCGTCGTCACCGCGAAAGGAGCGGCGCAGCCGGTATACACCGAGACAACCTGGCCCGCCGTCGTCTCCCCCGACGGGCGCACGCTGGCGTACGCGGGTGCGACCGGCCCGGGGACGTTCCAGTTGTATCTGCGCGACATTGGCCAGCTCGAGGTACGACCGGTGCCGGGCTCGGAGAACGCGGCACAGCCGATCTTCTCGCCGGACAGCCGGTGGCTGGCGTTCCAGTCGCAGGACGGAATGCTCGTCAAAGTTCAGCTCGACCACGGCACGCTCATCGCACTCGCGCCGTATGGCGCCGGCGATGGCGCGGCCTGGTTGCCGACGGGCGAGATCATCCTTGGCGGAAGCTTCCCCTATCACGGGCTGACGCGAGTATCCGACGCGGGAGGTACACCGACGCCGCTCACGAGGCCGGACACCGGAGGCGGCAAGCAGCTCTGGCACCTCTGGCCCGTCGCGCTCGGAGGCGGGCACGCGATGGTGTTCACGTTATGGAACGCGCTCGAGAAGTCGACGAGCAACACGGAACTGGCCGTCGCTTCGATCGAAGACGGCATAGCTCGTCCACTGGGCATTCGGGCCGCGCGCGCGCTCGGCGTCGCCGGCGACTATCTGGTCTATCTGCAGTCCGATGGCATCGTGAAGGCGACGCCGTTCGATCGGCGTCGCCTGCGAGCGTCGGGAAAGCCGGTTCCCCTGCTCGATTCGATTCCGATGTGCCGATCGTGCAATGGCGATGCGGCGATCTCGCTGTCGTCCAGCGGCGCGCTGAGCTACATGCGCGGCACGACGCGGCGCCGCTTGGTCTGGGTAGACCGCAATCGCCACAGGGAGATCGTGCCGGTGGATCCCGGCGCACTGTTGGCGCCCCGACTCTCGCCCGACGGAAGCCGCGTGGCGCTGGAGATCGGCACGAAGGAGAGCAGCCAGATCTGGATCTACCAGTTCGCTACCGCGACGTTGAGTCCACTCACGAACACCGGTGACAACGCCAGTCCCGATTGGACGGCTGACGGCCGGTTCGTCGAGTACCTCTCCAATCGCGGCGGCGCGGTTGCCCTCTGGCGGCAGCCAGCCGATTTCAGTGGCGAGGCCACTCGAGTGTTCGCGACGGGAAGCAACCTCTTTTCCGTGGCGAGGTCCTCACCGGACCGCTCGCACATCGTCTTCCAGCGAAGGGCTCGCGGCACGCATGACCACCTGTTCTGGGTCAGCGTCGGCGACACCAGCGTACAGCACCCGTTCACGGAAGGACCATTCGGCACCTCGCACGCGCGATTCTCGCCGAGCGGACGGTCGGTCGCTTACGTGTCGAACGAATCGGGACGTGAGGAGGTGTACGTCCGCCCGTTCCCCGGTCCCGGTGCACGAAGGCAGATCTCCGTGGGGGGCGGAAGCGAGCCAGTGTGGTCGGCCGACGGTCGGCGTCTCTACTACGAGGTCGGGAACCGTCTCATGGAGGCGAGGCTGACTGCCGAGCCGAACGTAAGCGTCGTTGCGCGCGACTCGCTGTTCTCGGCGCCGTTCGTCGGGGGCCAGCCCAATTCGGCCAACTACGACGTGTCACGCGACGGGCGGCGAGTTCTCATTCTCGAGCCCAACGACGATCAGCTCGAGCTGGTGGTGTCGTTGAACTGGGGCGCGCAGCTCGCGACGCGGATGGAGCATCCATGATCGATCGTGATCCACCGCCTGCGCGCCAGCCTCGTACTCGATCCCTCATGAACCGTCATCGTCTACTCGCGACCGTCGCCTTCCTGCTCCCGTTGGTCGCTTCGGCGCAGCGGCGGACCCACACGAACAGCTCGACACACTGCTCGAGGAGCTCGTCGACATCAACACCAGCGACTCGGCCGGCCACACCGGCGATGCGGCGCGGCTGATGGCAAAGCGACTGACCGACGCCGAGCTCGGTCCTTTTCAACCGGCTCGAGCGACGACCAGCGCGATCAGAGGCGCGCGCGATACCGCCGTGCCATCGCGCCAGCGGTAGCTTTCGCATACCCTCCGAACACGAGAAGACGAGCTCGCCGTCACGATCTTCCGGCATGACGAATCCCTCCGCGCCGAGCGGCATCTACTCCGCGCAATGGATCCCGACCGATGCGAACGGCCGCGTCGAACGCGCGAGCCTCGCCGCGCACATCGACTTCGAGCGCCGCGCCGGCATCAGTGGCATCCTCGCGCTCGGGAGCACGGGGGAGTTCCCGCTCTTCACGCTCGACGAGCGCATGGCGGTGCTTGACGCCGTCGCCGAGCTGGCCGCCCCGCTGCCGGTGTTCGCCAACATCAGCGACATCCGTCCGGCTGACGCGATCGAGCTCGGCCTGCACGCGAAGGCGCTTCGCCTGCCGGCGGTCGCGCTGATGCCGCCGATGTTCTACCCGGTGTCGCAGGCGGACTTGCTCACGTACTTCCTCCACGTCGCCGACGTGGTGGATCTGCCGGTGATGCTGTACAACTTCCCCGAGCTGACGGGGAAGCGGATCGAGCTGGAGACGATCGCTGCGTTCGCCGAGCAATCGCAGATGATCGCGTTCAAGCAGAGCGGCGCCGAGTTCGAGTATCACCGCGAGGTGATCGCGCTCGGACGCGAGAAGGGGTTCGTCGTCATGTCCGGATCCGACACGCGGCTGCCGGAGGTGTTCGCTCTCGGGGCGGGCGGCGCGATCGGCGGGCTCGTGAACATCGTGCCGGAACTGATGGTCCAGATCGACCGTGTGAATCGAAAGGGTGAGCCCGGCGACGCGACGGCTGCGGCCGCGACGATGCAGGAGATCGGTCGCATCATCGATCAGTTGACGTTCCCGCTCAACGTGGCGGCTGGGCTCGAGGCACGCGGCTTCGATCCGGGCGCGCCGAAGAGCGTGGTCTCGGCAGAGTCGCGCACGCTCTATCAGAAGATCGTCGCCGAGCTGAGGGCGTTGTTCGAGCGACACGATCTGATGCCGCGACAAGATCGTCGGCCTGTTTGACGGCCGTCGTCACTCGGAGGTAGCGCGATGCGATTCTTCCGGCAGCTGCTCACACTGGCCCTCCTCGTCTACGCGGCGTCGGCGTGCGCAACGTCAGCGAGCCGCTCCACTGCCTCGGCTGCTCGGCGATCAGAGGACGTGGAGCGAGCGAACAAGGAACTACTTCGGCGCTACTACGAAGAAGTCTGGAACGGGAAGCGCTTCGAGCTGATCGACCAGATGGTGGCGCCGGTCCGTACGGCCACGACGGCTCGATCGCCTCGCTGCGCGAGTTCGTCGAGCACTACAGCGAGTCGGACCTCAAGCTCCTCGCGTTCGATCCGAGCCGGCTCGAGTCCGGGCTGATCTCTCCCGATCGGTGCCGGTGCGCGTGCCGAGTGGATTGAAGGTGGATCGCCCGTAGCCGAACGGTCGTGCAGTCGCGTCCGGTGAGCGCGACTTGCCGACGCATCCCTGCGCTCGCAGCTTCGTCGCGCTCGAACCGCGAGCGCAGGCGACGCTGTCTGCTTCACCGCCCATCATCGCCATTCGTCCATGTCGCCCACTCGTCCACGCGGCGCCGCCAAGCGGTCGTCACGCTCCAGGAATGCCGCAACCGGCAAATCGGCTCGCACATCCACGACGCGCACCGCACGACAGAGCACCGCGGGCGCGGCACGCTCGGCGGCGACACGCGGCGCGAAGGGCAGTCGAGAGACCGCGGATCCGTCGTATCCGAAGACGACTCGTCCGTCGGCATCGGAGCGCCGCCCTCCACAACGGAAGATCGACGCGGCCAAGCGGATCCAGCGCAAGCTCGATGCGGTCCCCGACCGAGTCGACATCCGCGACTGGCTGTATCAGCCGCGGCTCACCGCGCTCCCCGACCAGGTGGTGAACTGCGATCTGGTGACGCACATCCTCGATCAGGGCCAGGAAGGCGCGTGCACCGGCTTCGCGCTCGCCGGCGTGATCAACTACCTGCTGGGGATGCGGCGGATGCCGAGTCGCGTCAGCCCGTACATGCTGTACCGACTCGCGCGACGCTACGACGAATGGCCCGGGGAAGAGTACGAAGGGTCGAGCGCGCGCGGCGCGATGAAGGGATGGGTGCGCCACGGCGTGTGCGATCTCGACGCCTGGCCGGACAGCAAGCCGAAGTCGGATCATCTGCTGGAGATGGTGGAGCGCGACGGACGGTCGGTGACGGTCGCCGACCTGGCGCGCGCGACACCGGGTGGCGCGTTCTACCGGATCAACCACCGCGACGTGCGCGACATGCACGCGGCGCTGGCCGAAGTGGGGATCCTGTACTGCACGCTGATGGTGCACGAGGGCTGGGACGAGCCGGGCCCGGAGCGCGTCGAGGTGCACTACTCGGTGGGCGTGACGGACCGCGTCCGCCAGCTCCCGTTGATCACGCGCAAGGGACGCGCGGACAGCGGCCACGCGATCGCGCTCGTCGGCTACACGCGGAAGGGGTTCATCGTCCAGAACTCGTGGGGGGAAGACTGGGGCGACGGCGGGTTCGCCCTCCTCCCGTATGAAGACTTCCTGCTGCACGCGACGGACGTCTGGGCCGCCCAGCTCGGCGTGGCCGTCGACGTCGACGTGTGGAGCGAAGGGAAGGCGGACACGACGCAGGGACGCCAGCGCGCATCGGAAGCGATCCCGCTGAGCGAGATCCGCCCGTACGTGATCGACGTCGGCAACAACGGTCGCCTAGTCGATCCCCCGGGCGACGGCGGGCTGGAAGAAGCGTCGCATCATGCTGTACCTGCACGGCGGCCTGAACGACGAAGCCAGCGTGGCGCGCCGAGTGGTGGCGTTCCGCGACGTGCTGCTGGCGAACGAGATCTATCCGCTGCACGTGATGTGGGAGACGGGCGGCATGGAGTCGATCAAGAGCATGCTGGAGGATCTCGTCGCGCCGCAGGACGCGCGGTCCGGTGCAGTGGCGGATTGGCTCGCGCGGCTGCGCGACGGGCTGCTCGAGGCGCGCGATCGCACGATCGAGCTGACGACGGCGAAGCTCGGCGGCGCGATGTGGGGGGAGATGAAGGAGAACGCGGCGCTCGCGTCGGGACGTCCGAACCACGATGGGGCGATGCAGCTGCTCGCCAAACACGTCCAGAGCGCGCTCGCGGACGCGGACACGAACGCGTGGGAGCTGCACGTCGTCGCGCACAGTGCGGGGAGCATCTTCGCGGCGCATCTGCTTCCGCTGCTGCTCTCGGCGAAGATCCGGCTGGCATCGGTGCAGTTCATGGCGCCGGCGATTCGCGTCGACGAGTTCAAGTCGCTCGTCTACCCGCACATCACGGCGCGCCGCTGCCCAGCGCCGACTCTCTACATCCTGAGCGACGTCGGCGAGCGGGACGACACGGTCGGCCCGTACGGCAAATCGCTGCTCTATCTGGTGAGCAACGCGTTCGAGGGACGACGGGAGACGCCGCTGCTCGGGATGCAGCGATACATCAGCCAGACCGCGAAGGAGGAGGCACGCATCGCCGACGCCGACATCGAGGTGTTGTTCGCGGGCAACACCGGCGGACTGCCACGACTGGTGATCGCCGGCGCCGGCTCGAACAAGGCCAGCACGAGCCGGAGCCAGAGCCATGGTGGGTTCGACAACGACAAGGACACGCTGAACTCCATTCTGCGGCGCATCCTCGGTGACGCGCCGCAGCGCGAGTTCGACGTGCGGGATCTTCAGTACTGAGACGTGCCCGCGTGCCGTGGAACGCGTCGCAGGATTCCGAGAGGTTAACTTGCGCTGCCCGCCAGCCTCTCGTCCCCGACGACTGCCGACCATGCCGGACATGCTTCACCGCGGCCGTTCGCGCCGTCCCGCCATCTGGACCGCTCTCGTCCTCTCGATGGTGGGCTGTGAGCGAGCACAGAAACCGGAGGCACCACCGATCGATCTTGGTTTCCAGGAGAGAGCCCAGGGCGCCGGCATCGCCTTTCGGATGAACAATCTCTCGCGAGAACAGGGCGCCGAGCGGTTCCGCATCAATCTGTACGACCACGGCTCGGGCCTCGCGGTGGGAGACGTCGACAACGACGGTCGCGACGACATCTACTTCCTCACACAGCACGGAACGAACGCGCTCTATCGCAATGCGGGCGGCGGATCGTTCGTCGACGTCACCACGAAAGCCGGCGTCGCCGTCGGCGACCGCGTCTCGGTCGGCGCCACCTTCGCCGACTACGACAACGACGGTTTCGCCGATCTCTTCGTCTCCAGCACGCGAGGCGGCAACATCCTGTTTCACAATCGGGGAGACGGCACCTTCGAGGACGTGACCGCGGCCGCCGGTGTGGCTCACGTCGGCCACTCGCAGACACCGGTGTTCTTCGACTACGACAACGACGGTGACCTCGATCTCTTTCTCACCAACACCGCGCACTGGACCACCGACAAGTTCGACATCACCAGCGGGACCTACGAGGGAAAGGCCAGTCTTCCCGACCTGATGACCAGTCCCACGGAGTCGAACATCCTCTATCGCAACAACGGCGACCGGACCTTCACCGATGTCACCGCTGCCGCAGGGTTGCGGGGCCGAGGATGGGCCGGCGATGTCGCGGTGTTCGATTACGACGAGGATGGCTTCATGGATCTGTTCGTGCCGAGCATGTTCGGCCGAGGGCAGCTATACCGGAACAGCGGTCATGGCACGTTCACCGACGTCACGGCCGAGACACTGGGCAAGACCTCGCACGGCGCGATCGGCACGAAGGTGTTCGACTACGACGGCGACGGCCGGCTCGATCTCTTCGTGGTGGACATGCACTCCGACATGTGGATGGGACTCGACGATCAGGCGACGTCGCGCGAGGCCGCCAAGGAGTACGAACATCGGCGGTTTCTCAGCTCCGCGGGTCCGACCGTGGACGAGAGCGCTCCCGGCTTCGTCGAGAGCCAGCGGGCGGAGTTCGCGAAGCATGGGGAGCGCTACGACGCGCTGCTGTTCGGGAACGCGCTCTATCGCAATCTCGGTGGGGGAAAGTTCCAGGAGTCCGCCGTGAGCGCCGGACTGGAGACCTTCTGGCCGTGGGGGATCGCGACCGGCGACTTCGACGACGACGGCGACGAGGACGTGTTCATCACATCGGGGATGGGCTATCCGTTCTACTACTGGCCGAACCAGCTGATGATGAACAACGGCGATGGCACCTTTCGCAATCGGGCGGGCGATCTCGGTGTCGAGCCTCCGACGGGTGGCGTGTATCAGGAGCAGACGATCGCGGGGCGACAGGCAGCCCGGAGCTCGCGGAGCGCGGCCGTGGGCGATTTCGACGGCGACGGCCGGCTCGAGATCGTGACCAACAACTTCAACGACCGCCCCTATTTCTTCGCCAACCGGTTGCCCAGGCGCAACTACGTCGCGCTCCGTCTCACCGGATCCCAGAGCAATCGGGATGCGATCGGCGCGCTGGCGAGGCTCTGGAGCGGCAACACGGTCATGGTGCGGCAGGTCAACCCGGCGGGCGGCTATCTCGCGCAGTCGAGCAGGGTTCTGCACTTCGGGCTGGGCGACCGGAGCAAAGTCGACAGCATCCAGATCCGATGCGGTGAAGAACCCGGGGATCAATACCCTGCACCAGATTCGAGAGCCGGCCCACTGAGCCCGACCATTTCGGTGACCTCCGTCGAGCGGTCGTCGCGCTACGCCTGGATCGTCGTCGCGCTCCTGCTGCCGGTAGCGCTGCTCAACTACCTCGACCGGCAGATGCTCGCCACGATGAAGGCGTCGATGGTGAGCGACATCCCGACGATCGCCAACAAGGCGGACTGGGGGCTGATCCTTGGCTCGTTCAAGTGGAGCTATGCGCTGCTCGGGCCGATCGCCGGCTACATCGCCGATCGGTTCAGCCGGCGCTGGGTGATCGGGGCGAGCCTGTTCGTGTGGTCGGTGGTGACGTGGTGGACGGGGCAGTGCACGACATTCAACGAGCTGCTGACGGCGCGCGCGTTCATGGGCGTCAGCGAGGCGTTCTATTTCCCGGCAGCGCTGGCGCTGATCACCGAGTATCACCTCGGGCCGACGCGCTCACGCGCGGTCGGGGTGCACCAGACGGGCATCTATCTCGGTCAGATCATCGGCGGGTTCGCCGGATACGCAGCGGACGCGCCGGCGCTCGGGTGGCGGTGGGCGTTCTCGACGAGTGGGATCGTCGGCATCGTCTACGCGATCCCGCTCGCCGCGCTGCTGCGGGAACCTGTTCGCACTCGGGCCGACGATGGCGCACCGCACACGCCGACGGGCGTCGTGCGCGGACTGCTCGGCAACCGCAACTTCATCCTCCTCATGATGTGCTTCACGCTGCCCGCCATCGCGGGGTGGATCGTGCGCGACTGGATGCCGGAGATCCTGCGCGAACGGTTCAGCCTCAGCCAGGGCAGGGCCGGCGTGAGCGCGATCCTGTTCGTGCAGATCGCGTCGCTCGTCGGCGCCCTCGTCGGCGGGACGATCGCGGATCGCTGGGTACGGCGTACCCCACGCGGCAGGATCTTCACGAGCGCGATCGGGATGGTGCTGTTCCTGCCGGCGCTGTTCAGCGTGGGGAACGCGAGCAATCTCGGCATCGCGATCGTCGGGCTCACCGTCTTCGGACTGGGCTGGGGCTTCTTCGACAGCAACAACATGCCGATCCTCAGCCAGATCGCGCGGCCGGAATGGCGCGCGACGGGCTACGGCATCATGAACCTGGTGAGCATCAGCTGCGGCGGCTTCGGCGACTGGATGTTCGGGGCGTTGCGGGATCGGAACGTTCCGTTGAATCTGATCTTCGGGATGTTCGCGAGCTTCGCGCTGCTCTCGGTGATGCTCATCGTGATGATCCGTCCACGCGGCGACGATGCCGTTGCGGCGGCTTCGCGCGCACGCCGACAAGCCGGTATGTTGGACCCCCAATGAACTATCATCGACTTCTCGCGACCGGCGCCCTTCTCCTTCCGCTGGTCTCTTCGGCGCAGCGGCCGGAACGGCACACGCAGCTCGACGGTCTCCTCAAGGAGCTCGTCGAGATCAACACCAGCGACTCGGCGGGCCACACCGGCGATTTGGCGCGGGCGATGGCGAAGCGGCTGACCGATGCCGGTTTCCCGGCGGCGGACGTGAAGGTAATCGGGGAGACGCCGAGGTATCAGTGCCTCGTCGCCCGCTTTCGCGGAAAGAACCCGGGCCTCAAGCCGATCCTGATGATCGCGCATCTGGACGTCGTCGATGCACGGCGTGAGGACTGGTCCACCGATCCGTACACGCTCGTCGAGAAGGACGGCTGGTTCTATGGCCGAGGGGTGATGGACGACAAGCAGGGCGACGCGATTCTCGTCGCGACGCTGTTGCGGATGAAGCAGGAGGGGTTCGTTCCCGATCGGGACCTGACTGTCGCGCTGACCGCGGACGAGGAGACGTCGAGCAGCACCATCCAGTGGCTCGTCGAGAAGAACCGTCCGCTCATCGACGCGGCGTTCGCGCTGAACCTCGACGCCGGGGCCGGCGAGGTGAAGGACGGGAAGAACGTGCGACTCACGGTTCAGACGGCGGAGAAGGTGTACGCCACCTACGAGCTCAAGGTTCGCAACAGGGGCGGCCACAGCTCCCTTCCGGAACCGGACAACGCGATCTACCGGTTGCAAGCTCAACGAGACGACGCGGGCATTCTTCGAGAAGGCCGCGGTCACGCAGTCCCCGTCGGTGGCGGCCGACATGCGCGCCGTCGCGAAGACCGGGGACGCCGCGGCGGCGAAGCGCTTGTCGGCGGTGCCGCTCTACAACGCGACGCTGCGGACGACGTGCGTGGCGACGCGTCTGTTCGCGGGGCATGCCGACAATGCGCTGCCGCAGGTCGCGCGCGCCACGGTGAATTGCCGATTGCTGCCCGACTACCCGCCCGACAGCGCAACCGCACAGCTACAGCGTGTCCTCGGCGACACGGCGATTCACGTGAAGGTCGTCCGAGAGGCGACGCTGAGTCCGGCGTCGCCGCTGCGCCCCGACGTCATGGGCGCCGTCGCGAGGAGCGCGGCGAAGTACTGGCCTGGGGCGGTGATCGTGCCCGAGATGTCGACTGGTGCGACCGACGGACTGTATCTGCGCAACGCCGGCATCCCGGTCTACGGCACCACGTCGATCTTCGATCTCATCGACGGCGATCGCTCGCACGGCAGGGACGAGCGAATCAACGTCGAGGCGTTTCACACGTCGGGGGACTACTTCTACGACCTGGTGAAGTCGCTGAGTGCAAACGTGGTCCCCTGATCTCAGATCCGTGCGCCGCTGGTTTCACGCGAAGGCGCGACTCCGCTCACGCATCCTTCAGGCAGTCAGATGAAGCTCATAGCGACCATCGTCCTCGCCGGTTTCCTCACGGGACTCTCCACCCGCGTCGACGATCCCGCGATCATCCTCCAGGAGTTCATCTACGAAACCGGGCCGTATCCGTCGGTGCATGCATCGACGATCGTCGAGACGCCGGCGCACGAGCTGGTGGCGGCGTGGTTCGGTGGGACGCGCGAACGGGCACCCGATGTCGGCATCTGGGTCTCACGTCGAGAGAAGAGCGGATGGGGCACGAGCGTCGAAGTCGCCAATGGCGTGCAGCCCGACGGTACGCGGCATCCGACGTGGAATCCCGTCCTGTTCCAGCCGCGCAGCGGGCCGTTGATGCTCTTCTATAAGGTGGGACCGTCACCGGAGGAGTGGTGGGGAATGCTGCGCACAAGCAGCGACGGCGGCCGCACGTGGAGCGAGGCGCGGCGACTGCCCGATGGCATCCTCGGTCCGATCAAGAACAAGCCCGTGCAGCTCGCCGACGGTAGCATCGTCGCGGGGTCGAGCACGGAGTCGCACGCGGAGCCGAGCCGGTGGCAGGTGCACTTCGAGCGCAGCAGCGATGGCGGGAAGACGTGGACGGCGACGCCGCCGCTCGACGACGGCACGACGATCGGTGCGATCCAGCCGAGCATACTCTTTCGTGAGAAGATCGGCGGAGAGAAGCTGCTCGCGGTCGGTCGCACGGAGCAGGGCAAGGTGTTCTCGACGACGTCCGACGATGGCGGGAAGAGGTGGAGCGCGCTGTCGCTGATCGAGGATCTGCCGAACCCCAACGCTGGGATCGACGCGGTGACGCTTCGCGATGGTCGTCAGCTCATCGTCTACAATCCGACGACGCGCGGACGGACGCCGCTGGCGGTGGCGGTGTCGCGCGACGGGCGCGCGTGGACGAAGGTGCTGACTCTGGACGATCAGCCGGGGGAGTACTCGTATCCGGCGGTGATCCAGACGTCGGACGGGCGGGTGCACATCACGTACACGTGGAAGCGGCAGCGGGTGAAGCACGTGGTGGTGGATCCGACGAAGCTGGCGGGGTGACGGCAAACGCTCGCGCTCGCCGATGTCGTACGCTGAGCGCGCCGCAGGCGTTCGCTGATCCCGACGATGACCGCGAGTGGACCAAGGTCCCCACGCTCGAGTCCAGCGAAGTAAGTACCCGTATCCGGCGGAAATTCACACGTCGGATGCACAATGAAATATCTCAGCCTGGCGATCCTCACGTTGGCGATCGCCTGCAGCGAAGCGAGCACGAGTCCCGGCAGCACGGGACTCGAAGGGACGTACACCCTGCAGTCGATCGATGGGAATCGACTGCCGTACGCGAACATGTCGGACTGGAGCTGCCTGCCCGGTCCGTTCGGGTGTGCGGGACCACATACGATCCGCGGCTTGGCGATCACCGTCAAGGCGGATGGCACGTGGTCCGCCGCCTACGACTGGTCGCGGTGGACCCTGCTCAATGGCGCCGCGGTCTACGTCTTCACACCAGACGGATCGGTGAGCGGTGCCTGGACGCGTTGGGACTCGGACGTGATCTTCCGCTCGGATGCGCTGGGTGGCGGCTTCTTCGTCGGCACGGTCGATGGGCCGAGGATGACGCTGGATAACAATTTCGTCCTGACGCGACCGTCGCCACCCTAGCGCGTTTCGTGGGCAGACGAGTGCCGATCCCTCGACTGCGCGCGAGCCGACGACGGAGGTGTGATGGCCGACGACGTATCCAGCTACGACGCCGCGGCGGATTTCGGCGCGCTGTACGACGCGATACCGGCGTACGGCGCGCGCACCGACGTCGCGTTCTACCTCGAGGAGGCCGCGCGTAGCGGTGCCTCGAGCCGAGTGCTGGAGCTCGGGTGCGGGACGGGCAGACTGACGCTGCCTCTCGCGCGGGCAGGCCACGAGGTGACCGGGATCGATCTCTCGCCGGCAATGCTCGCCCGCGGTCGCGAGAAGCTCGCCGCCGAGCCGCAGTCGGTCCGGGAGCGCGTGACGCTGCTCGAAGGCGACGCTCGGCGGATCGCGCTCGCCGAGAAACCGTCGTTCGATCTCGTGGTCGCTCCATTTCGCGTGCTGCAGCACTTCACCGCGATCCCCGACCAGCTCGAGGTCCTCGACGGCGCGCGACGACATCTGCGGCCGGGTGGCCGTCTCGTGTTCGACGTGTTCAACCCGAGCTATGCGAGCATGACGCGCGACCGGAGTGCCGAAGTCGAGGATACGCCGGAGCAGTCACTACCCGACGGGCGCACGCTCCGGCGCACCGTGCGTGTCACCGCCGTCCACTGGGTGGAGCAAGTGAGCGACGTGGAACTGATCTACCACGTTCGCACGGGCGATCGGACGGAGCGAGTCGTTCAGAGCTTTGGGATGCGTTGGTACACGGCCGCCGAGCTGACGCACGTCGTGGCGCGCGCCGGATTCCGGCTCGAGGCATTGTACGGAGGGTTCGATCGGCCTGCGCTCGATGACTCAGCTCCGGAGATCGTGGTCGTGGGCTCGGTGCCTTAGCAACGGCCGAAGGCTGCGATAGCATTCCGCGGCACGACCGGACAGATTGCCTGCCCCGCGTTGCGCTCGCTCCCACGTGCTCCACGGCACACGAAATGACACGATCAGAGAACGCACCAGCGCTGGTGATCGGAGCAACGGGCCGCACGGGCCGAGGCGTCGTCGCCGAGCTGCTGCGCGCCGGGCGTCCGGTGCGCGCGCTCGTGCGCGATCCTGCGACGTCCGGTCTTCGCGCCGACGTCGAGCTCGTGACCGGCGACCTGACCGACCCCGCGTCGATCGATCGCGCCGCCGAGGGCGCGCAGTCCGCGTTCCTCGTGTGGACGGCGCCGTTCGCGACCGCGCCTGCCGTCGTCGAGGCGCTCGCGCGCCGCGTCGAGCGAATCGTGCTCCTCTCGTCGCCGCATCAGACGCCGCATCCGTTCTTCCAGCAGCCCAACCGGCTCGCGGTGTTCCACGCGGAGCTCGATCGCATGGTCATCGAGTCGGGGCGCGAGTGGACGATCGTGCGGCCCGGGATGTTCGCGGCGAATGCCATCCTGTGGTGGGGGTCGCAGATCCAGTTGGGAGACGAGGTGCGCTGGCCGTATGGCGCAGTGGAGACGGCACCGATCGACGAGCGCGACATCGCCGCCGTCGCGGCGCGCGCACTGATCGACGGCGCGCACGTGGGACGCGACTACGTCGTCACCGGGCCGACGCCGCTGACGCAAGCCGAGCAGGTGCAGGCGATCGGCGACGTACTCGGACGTCGCCTCGTGTTTCACGAGCTCACCCCCGACGAGTTCCGCGCGGAGAATCCGGCATACGGGCCGGCGGCGAACATGCTGCTCGCCGCGTGGGCGGCGGCGGTGGGGGTGCCGGCGTATGTGACGTCTACTGTGGAGAAGATCACGGGGACGCCAGCGCGGAGCTTCGCGGAGTGGTCGCGTAACAATGCCGAGGCATTCGACAGAGACGTGATCGCGCCGGCCTGATCGAAGCGCACCCCATCTCTTCACTGCCATCACACGTCGTCCTATCGCGCCGGTAGCTCGATCAGCACGATGTCGGAGTTCTCGCGCGTGTGCTCGAACACGATCCGCGTGCCGTCGCGCGAGACGTCGAAGCGCTGAAGCGACTCTCCCGGTGCGAGCGAAGTGAGCCGGCGCTTCGCTCCAGTAGCGAGGTCGAGCAGCCAGAAGTCCTGGTGGCGGAAGCCGCCGAGCTTGACGACGAGCCGCCTTCCATCGGGGAGGAACCGGTAGCTGTCGCCGACGCGATCGACCGTCAGCGACGGCACCGCGTACGGCCGACCGTCGGGCGTCACGGCCTTCACCGGCACGCTCCGCCCGCGCGGAGTGCCCGAGTACAGAATGAACGTGCCGTCCGGGGACCAGACGGGATTCGACGAGACGGAGTCCACGATCCGGATCGACGCACCGCCTTCCGCCGACAGCTTGTACACGCGGAGACCACGTCCCTCGCGCGCGGCGACGGTCAGCCAGCGGCCGTCGGGAGACCATGAAGCGGCGCCGCGCACGTCGAGCTGTTCGGCCACGACGCGTGCGCCCGTGCCATCGGGCGCAGTGCAATGCAGCGTGGACCGTCCGGCGCGGCGGACGGGAAAGCACACGCGCCTTCCATCGGGCGAGACGGCTGCTCCGTCGACGACGGCGCCGCGACTCGCGTTCCACAGCTCGCTCGCCTGCGCGCCGGACAGTCGCCAGAGACCATTCGCGCCGCCGCGCGACGCGAGATAGAACAGAGTCGAGTCCGACGCGAACCGCGGCGCCGCGGCATGCGCGGTCGGGAGTGCGAGGGGGCGCACGTCGCGCTCCGCGGCGACGTCGTTCGCGATGGGCACCGTGGAGAGTCTCGTGCTCGGATTGGACACGGCGGCGACGAGACGACGCGGACCATCGGCTGTCGCGGCACTCGCCGCGACGGAGAGATAGTGCTCCACTCCGGTGCTCACGCGGCTCGCCACGCGATCCTCGAGGTCCATCGTGTACAGCCACGGTCCGGAGCCGTCGTCCGCCGTCGCGGTGTAGACGAGCGTGCGGTCGTCGAGCAGCGCGGGATAGGCGACGCGCGAGTCGTGATGGGTGATGCGCTCCACCCTGCCGCCGACCGACGGAATCCGCCAGACGTCCATCTCGTCGGGTGGCAAGCCCGAGGTGAAATAGATGAATCGTCCGTCGGGCGACCAGGCGAGATGGTGGCAGTGCACACCGGGCTCCGCGATGAAGATGCGCCGCGCGTTCCGGCCGTCGCGGTCGGCGACGTAGATCGGATCGCCCGGCGTCGTCTCGTGATACGCCAGCCTCGAGCCGTCGGGCGACCACACCGCCATCACGGCGGTGCTCAGAAAGGGTCGGGATGATCCGCCGGTCGTGGGGATGAGCGACACACTGGCCGGCGACCCGATCTCGGCGACGCGGATCCAGACATGCGCGCCATCGCCGGAGAACCCCACGTTGCGGACGTCCTCGTTCAACAGCTGTGGCAGGCGACCGCCAGTGAGATTCTCGAACCGCCCGCTTCCGACGGGTGAGACGAATGCGTCGAACACGGAGTCGCGGTCGGCGAGAAAGGCGGCGAGGCGTCCGTCCGCCGAGATGGCGGCGTCGACCTCCGAGCCGGGAAAGTCGGTGATGCGCTCGATGCGCGCCTCCTCCCAGCGCGCGCGCCACACGTCGGCAGGAGTGTCGGTGCGCCGACGGGCGATCATCGTCGCGGTGATGGCGACGCCGACGAGGGCGACGACGCCGGCGAGGATCCAGCGTCGCGATGCGCGCCAGGGCATGCGCGCGCCGCTCGCGGCGATCGACTCGAGCCGTCGCACGAGATCGTCCGCGCTCTGCCAGCGATCGGCGGGCCGCTTCTCGAGGCACTTCATCACGAGCTCGGCGAGCGGCGCGGGGACGTCGGGGCGCAACGTCGCAATGTCGACGGGCCGCTCGGAGCGATGCGCCGCGAGCACGCTATCGTGGTCGACGCCGATGAATGGCGGCCGACCGACGAGGAGCTCGTAGGCGAGCACGCCGACGGAGTAGATGTCGGATCGATGATCGATCGTCGGATCGCCGGTAATCTGCTCGGGCGACATGTACGCCGGAGTGCCGACCGTGACCGACGTGACCGCGCCGGCGGCCGACGACTCGGCGGCCGAGCGTGCAATGCCGAAGTCGGAGACGAGGGCGTGTCGGCCGGCGAGCAGCACGTTGTCGGGCTTGACGTCGCGATGGACGACCCCGGCCTGGTGTGCGTGGGACAGTGCGTCGCACACGTCGCGCAGGAGCGGCACGACGTCGTGCACGGGGAGGGGTCCCTCGCGCGTGAGCCGATGCCGCAGCGAGGCGCCGGCCTCGTACGGCATCACGAAGTATCGCGAGCCGCCCGCCTCCCCCGAATCGAACAGCGGAACGATGTGCGGATGGTGGAGCTGCGCGACGATCCCGATCTCCAGCGCGAACCGGTCGGCGGCGAACGCCGAGTACAGCGCGGGATGGACGATCTTGACGGCGACGTCGCGGGCGTGCTTGAGGTCGTGCGCGAGGTAGACGGTGGCCATACCGCCGCGTCCGATCTCCCGCACGACGCGATAGCGCTCGGCGAGGACGTCGGGGAACGGCGCGAGCTCCTCGTCGAGCAGCGAGGCGAATCGCTCGGCGGCGGGGCGCTCGAGCAGGGTGATCTCGCGCTCGCACTCCTCGAGCAGTCGCTCCAGCTCGGCGCGACGCGCGGGGTCGCCGGCACTGAGCTCGGCGATGCGCACCGGCCGTTCGGCGGGCGGAACGTCCAGCAACTCATCGACGATCGATGAGATCCTCGCCCAGTCGTCGGGGGCCCCGGTCACGATGATCGCGCCGCGCGCCGCGGTCAGGAGGCGAGGGCGCGCCGGAGCAGCACGCGCGCTTTCACCCAGTCGCGCTGCACCGTGCGCACGGTGATCCCCAGCGCCTCTGCCGTCTCGGGCTCGGTGAGGCCACCGAAGAAGCGGCACTCCACCACATGGGCGAGCCGGGGCTCGAAGGCGCTGAGCCGATGCAGCGCGTCGTCGAGCTCGAGCAGCGCGTCCGGCTCCTCGTCGACGGCGAGATGCACGTCGTCGAGCGTGACGCGGTGCCGAACGCCGCCACGCTTGAGCGTGACGCGCTCTCGCGCGCGATCGACGAGGACGTGGCGCATCGCGAGCGACGCGACGGCGAGGAAGTGTGACCGATCGTACGAACCGGTCCCCGGCTGCTCGGCGAGCCTGAGATAGGCCTCGTTGACGAGCGCCGTCGTCGAGAGCGTGCCCGCCGGACCGCGTGCGGCGAGCCGGCGATGCGCGATGGCGCGCAGCTCGTGATAGGCGAGCGCGACGAGCCCGTCGATCGACTCGAATCGGGGCACGATGTCGTGATTCGAAGCGGTTTCCCGTTAATCCGGACGAGGGGCCACGTCACCCCATCGGCCGATCCAACATACGGCTTTGCCGGTCGGCCGGACAGCAGAGGGCGCCTCAACTCACCCACAGTCTCCGGAGGCTCCATGTCGTTCCGCAGCCGAGGTTTCGATGCACTTCTGCTCCTCACCGTCGCCGGCGCGTGCAGCGACGCGAAGGAATCGGTCAGCACGTCGTCGTCCGGGACGATCGCGCCCACGTCGCCGATGCTCGCCACCGTTCCCGCCGTCTCCACCTCGACCCCGCTCGGTCGCGCCACCTTCGTCGACCCGAAGGACCCGGTGCTCATGGTGAAGCGCATCACGGGCGACTTTCACGTCGAGGTGAAGGCCAAACCGGCGCTCGACGTCGCCATGCAGTCGATCGCATTTCCCGCCGGCGCGCAGAGCACGTGGCACAAGCACCCCGGGCCCGTGTTCATCATCGTCGCCGAGGGGACGATGACGTTCTACGAGGGCGACGATCCGACCTGCACGCCAGTCGTGAAGTCGAAGGGACAGGGATTCCTCGACGAGGGCGAGCACGCCCACATCGCGCGCAACGAGAGCGGCGCGCCGGCGCAGACGGTGGTGACGTATCTGGTGCCGCAGGGGGCCGCGCTGCGGATCGACCAGCCGCGGCCGGGAAACTGTCCGTTCTAAGATCAACTACGGAACGCGGAAACAACGGATGACGCGGGAAGTGCCGGATCTAAAACCGCAACAGATCGACGCGGAGGACGCGGAGGTAGTGCGAGCACGCGGAAAACGGCTCTCGGCGTCGAAATGCCTGCGGCCGATCACCACTCCTCTCCATCCACACCATCGAAGTCTTTGATGATCCGGCGGACGGATCCCCGCGCCGGGCTCCGCGCCTCCGCGGGATCCCTCGACTCGCTTCGCTCGCTCGGGATGACGGCGTGGCGTCGTAGTTACGTCGTCGCCGCGCGCTGGATCGCGTCTGCGTCGAACTTGAGGCCAAGCTCGCTCTTCCTGAGCGACGTCGCACCGACCATCACGGCGCAGATGCCGCCATGCTGGGCGACGTTCACCACCTGCTGCTGCGACGCGCGCGCCATCAGCGCCACGCCGTAGCGGCTCGGCGCCAACCCCATCACGACGTAGAACGGCTCGAGCTCGACCTGACCGTCGGCGTCGAGCACGTGGAACGACTGCACCGGAATGGGCGCCGCCTGCTGGAGCACGTAGCGCGACTCGGTGTCGCCGAGCGCGCGGTCGAGCGCCGATTCCCACGCGCTCTGCTCGACGGTGTGGCCGACGACGACGCCGTCGCCTCCATATGAGCGGTTCGGCTTGAGCACGAGCGCGTCGCGCTCGCGGCGCGCCCACTCGGGGAGGTCGATGCGCTCGCCGTGCGGCGAGTTGGTGAACCGCGCCGAGAGGAGCCGTGTCCAGAGGACGTGCCGGCGCATCACCTGGCGTTCCTCCACTGTGAACAGGCGCTCGGCGAGCACGGGATCGGTGAACAGCTCGAAGATGCTCTTCTGGTCGAGCTCCGCGCTGATCGACGAGACGACGCGGTTCTGGCGGAACAGGGTGCGCATCGGGCCGACGTCCACGCCCTCGGCGGCGTACGCCAGGAGGTCGAGGACGCCCGCGTCGCGGTAGACGACGTCGACGCGTGTGTCGCCGTAGAATACCTCGTCGCCCCTCTGACGGAGCTCGCTCGGGTCGGCGTGCAGCACGGACAGGCCATGATTGTCCCTGCACCAGCGCGCGACGGCGTCGGGCTCGTCGGGGCCCTCGGCGGCGAACTTGGGATCGACGAGCACGATCTGCCCACCGGGCCGGCCGAGCACCTCCAGATGCTCGATCAGATCCTGGAGCAGCAAGTCGCGCATGTCGGGGGGAAGCTGGAGCCGGATCCCCGGATCCTGCTCGAGCAGACGAGGCACGACGAGCTCGGCGAGGATGCCGACGGCGGTGGCGGCCATGTGGAGGCCGCCAATCCCGCTCAGGTTGGGCTCCATGAACTTGATGGTGTCCTTCCACATCGCCGACGCGTAATCCACGACCGCGTCGAGCCGGCCGAACACCGGGTTCGTCTCGCGGTGGGCCGGCGTCCAGCACTCGCGCAGCCACTCCTCCTCGACCGGGCCGACACGGAGGACGTCGCGCACCTCCGGTACCTCGAAGTACATGTCGGGCAGCCGCTTCGTGCACTCGAGGATCGTCTGCGAGACGTAATGCGTGTACGCGAGCTGGTCGTTCCGCATCGTGAGCGGACACGGAAGGAGCTGGACGGTCTCGGCGACGCCCTCGCGGTCGTAGGAGAGATGGCGATCCGTGGCCATCCTTCGGATGGCGCGCATCAGATCGACGAGCGCCGCCGGCGGCACGCGATCGAGCGCGGTCTGCACGCGCGTGGCGAGCCGCTGGCCCATGAGGCCGACTTCTTCGGCGGGAGAGTGCATGTGCGCGGGTGCGTGTAAGGGGGTGGTCCTCGCGCTATTCTACGGCGCGAGCAGGGACCTGCAACCGAGGCCGAGTGTTCGAAAGCACATGAATGCCGAGCAAGCCTACGAGACGATGATCGCGCTGTCGCGCGAGGAGACGCTCCTCGCGTCGTGTCTCGATCTGCTGGAGTGGGACGAGGAAGTGAGCATGCCGCGCGACGGGGTGGAGCACCGCGCCGAGCAGCGCGCGCTGCTCGCCGGACTCGTGCACGACCGCGAGACGGACCCGCGGTACGAGGAGCTGCTCGCCGCCGTGGAAGGCTCGGCGCTGGTGAGCGATCCGGAGAGTGCCGCAGCGGTGAACGTGCGCGAGATCCGGCGCTCGTTCAAGAAGGAGCGCCGGATGCCGCGCGCGCTGGTCGAGGAATGGGCGCGCGTCACCTCGATCGCACAGCAGACGTGGGCCGAGTCGCGGCGCAACGACGACTATGCATCGTTCGCTCCCTGGCTCGAGCAGATCTTTGCCCTGGCGCGCGAGCGCGCGGATGCGGTCGGATACGAGGGCACGCGCTACGACGCGCTGCTCGACGACTTCGAGCCCGGGATGACGACGGAGCGGCTCGTGGACGTGTTGTCGAACCTCCAGCAGCGGCTCGTGCCGCTCGTCGCTTCGTTTCGTGACACGCCCGCGTCATCCGAGATGCTCGAGCGCGACTTTCCGCTCGAGCGGCAGAAGCTGTTCGTCGAGTCAGCGGCAGCGGCGCTCGGCTTCGATCCACGGGGCGGGCGGCTCGACGTCAGTCAGCATCCGTTCTGCTCGGCCATCGGTCCGGGCGACGTCCGCATCGCGCTGCGCTATCACCCGCGCGACTTCGGGCAGGGCTTCTTCGCGCTGATGCACGAGCTCGGGCATGCGCTGTACGATCAGGGGCTCGACCGCGCGTTCTACGGGACGCCGATGGGCGATGCGGCGTCGCTCGGCGTGCACGAGTCGCAGTCGCGGCTGTGGGAGAACCACGTGGGGCGAAGCGAGGGGTTCTGGCGACACTTCTACCCGCCGCTCTGCGACGCATTCCCCGAGGCGCTGAACGACGTGTCGCTCGACGCGTTCCGCCGCGCGATGAACCACGTCGCGCCCGGCCCGATCCGGGTGAACGCCGACGAGGTGACGTACGACCTGCACATCACGATCCGGTTCGAGCTGGAGCTCGCATTGCTCTCGGGCGACCTGCGCGCGGCGGAGCTGCCGGGTGCGTGGAACGAGCTGTACGAGCGACACCTCGGCGTGCGTCCGCGGAACGATCGCGAGGGATGCCTGCAGGACATCCATTGGTCCGAGGGCCTGATCGGATACTTCCCGACGTATTCGCTCGGCAACGTGTACGCGGCGCAGCTGTTCGCCGCGGCGGAGCGCGCGGTCGGTCCGCTGGAGGAATCGTTCGCGCGGGGAGAGTTCGCACCGCTGCGCGAGTGGCTGCGCGAGCACGTACATCGGCACGGGATGCGGTGGCCGGTGCCCGAGCTGATCGCGCGCGCGACGGGCGAGGGGCCGGACGCGTCGTACCTCGTGGAGAGTCTCACACGGCGGTATCGCGACGGTCATTGAATCGTTGCGCACGACCGCCACTGCTGAGCTGGCGTCGTTTTCCAGTGAGCACTATCGTCGCGTCCCTCGGATGTCGCCCGACGCGGGACGTCACCGGGCTCAAAGCCGCCCACGCAGGGCTGGCGGCATCGTGCCCCGATTGGTGGGCCGAGACGATCCAGAGGTAACACCGTGGCAACCCCTCCCCAAACCCCGACGACCGCGTTCACGCGCGACGTCGTGGGCCGGTACGTCTGCAATGGACTGGACGAAGCGCTGGCCAGCACCACCGGTGATGCGGACGCGCGCCCGTTCGACTACATCGTGATCGGCGGCGGCTCGTTCGGCACCGTGCTCGCGGCGCGGCTCGCGCGGCGCGACGTCACCGGAGCGCATCGCATCCTCGTGCTCGATGCGGGCGCGTACGTCTACCCCGAGCACGTGCAGAACCTTCCGCCCGGCCTGGACTCCGGCGAGGTGTGGGGAGTGCCGTGGAGCTCGGACAGCCCGCGGTCGTGGAACCAGCGCTTTCCCGGGCTCGCCTACTGTCTCGGTGGGCGCTCGGTGTTCTGGGGCGGCTGGTCCCCGTACTTCATCGACAGCGAGCTGCCGGCGGCGCAGTGGCCGGCGAGCGTCGTGCACGATCTGACCCAGCCGGTCGTGCCGACGGGCGGACAACTGAAGTCGTATCTCGATCACGCCGCCGACCAGATCGGCACGGCGGAGACGAACGACTTCGTGCAGGGGCCGCTGCACGAGCTTCTCCGCCAGCGCCTGTTCAGCGCGCTCCAGGGGCGGCCAGCCGCGGGACAGCTCATGCTCACCGGGAATCGCGGCACGCTCACGTCAGCGGCCGATCTCGAGGCGCCGCTCGCGGTGCAGTCGTCGTCGCCACGGCCGGGGTTCTTTCCGCTCAACAAGTTCAACGCCGTGCAGCTCCTCGTGCGCGCGGCGCGCCTGTCGCGCAGCGAAGCGGAGCAGAGCGCGCGCGGCGACGAGGCGGCGATCAACCGGCGGCGCCGGTTCATGGTGGTGCCGAACGTCCACGTCATCCGTCTCGAGCGCAACGTGGATGGCGATGGGCGGCGCATCGTGCGGATCATCACGAACCAGGGCATCGTCGACGTGCCGGCGAATGGGCAGGTGTTCCTCGCCGCCGGAACGGTGGAGAGCACGCGGCTGGCGCTGCTGTCGCTGCCGAATTCGAACGGAATGATCGGGCGAAACCTGATGGCGCATCTCCGCTCCAACCTCACGATCCGCATCCCTCGCAAGTCGCTCGAGGCGATCGACCCGAATCTGCCGAAGGAGCTCTCCGTCTCGGCGATGTTCGTGAAGGGCGTGTTCCAGCATGCCGACGGCAGTCCCGGACACTTCCACATCCAGATCACCGCCTCGGGGGTGGGCAAGCTCGAGACGGGCTCGGAAGCGGAGCTGTTCAAGAAGATCCCGAACATCGACGAGCTGGATCGGTTCCGCGATCTGACGGACCAGTACGTGGTCATCACGCTGCGCGGCATCGGCGAGATGACCGGCGACAAGAGCTCGTCCGATCCGCAGAACCGCATCGCGCTCGACTGGCTCGGCACGCAGGGGCCATTCGACTACGGGGCGCCGCGCGCGCTGGTGCGACTCGAGGCCGGACCGAAGGACGCGTCGGATCCGCGAGGCGATCGTGACCTCGACCTGTGGAACGCGATGGACGCGGCGTCGGACGAGGTGGCGCTGATGCTCGCGAGCGGGCAGCCGTCCGACCTCCAGTATCTGCGCACCGCGGGCACGCCCGGCGTGTCGTGGTGGGATCCGACGGCGCCACCAGCGAGTGAGCGGCGCGACACGTTGGGCTCCACGCATCATGAAGGTGGCACGCTGTGGATGGGCGATGATTCGGCGACGTCGGTGACGGACGCGTGGGGACAGTTCCACGAATCCGACAACTTGTTCGCCGTCGGACCGGCAACGTTGCCGACGATGGGCTCGCCCAACCCGATGCTCTCCGGCGTCGCGCTGGCGCGGCGCACGGCGGATCACGTGCTGCCGGCGCCGGTGGCGCCGGTGCCGGAGCCAGGCTTCCGCACGCTGTTCGACGGCACACTCGGCACCTTCCAGCAGTGGCGCATCGCCGGACCGGGCGCGTTCGCGCTCCTCGATGGCGCGATGGTCGCCCAGCCCGCCGGCGATCATACCGTGTTGTACTACGCGCCCGAGGCGTTCTCCAACTTCGATCTGCGGCTCGAGTTCCGCGTCAACGGCGTCGGTGACAACTCGGGGGTGTTCGTGCGCTTCCGCAGTCCGCTCCCGGCGTGGCCCGACATCGACGATCCGCGCGTGCTGACCAATCGCGCCTGGGTGGCGGTGCGCACCGGCTTCGAGGTGCAGATCGACGATCAGGCGCGACCGGACGGTCTCGACCGAACTCGCACGGGTGCCATCTACGACATCCCGACGGGACAGAACGGGGAGCCGCCGCTCCAGGAGTTCCGGCGCGCCCCCGATCTCGTGCCCGGCGCGTGGAACACGCTCGAGGTTTCGGTGCACGGCGACACCTACACCGTGCGCATCAATGGTGTACGCACGACGGAGTTCGTGAACCTCGACGAGGCGCGGGGGCAATCGTCGGCGGAGAATCCGGCGTCCGGCTACCTCGGAGTACAGGCGCATTCCGGGCGCGTCGCGTTCCGCAACATCCGGGTGAAGCCATTGCCCGCGACGGCCGTCGTCAACACACCGGCTGTGGCGCTCCCCGCGATTGCCGACGCCACGAGTGGTGTACCGTCGACGGAGCCGCCGCCGCGCCGGCGGATTCCGAAATGATCGGCGCATCCGCCGTTCGCGGTGACCGGGGGTAGTCGGGGTCAGGCAATCGGGGTCAGACTCCCCCGGTGTCACACCGAAGGAGTCTGACCCCCATGAGCTCACCGAAGGAGTCCGACCCCGGTGAGTTCAAACGGTGGCGTCGAGCGGGCTGTCCAAGACACGATCACGGCATTGCTCGACCGCCCACCTCCACGGTCCCGACTCTTCATGCGCCAGCTGGTTTGCTCGACCCTTCTCTCCCTGCTCGTCGTGTCGACGCTTTCTGCCCAGACCCGCACCGTCGCCGAGCGGCTCGGCCATCCGCGGAACGCCAAGCTCCTCATCCTCCACGCCGACGACATCGGCGTGGCGCACTCGGAGAATGCCGCGAGCTTCGACGCGCTCGACAAGGGCGCCGTCAACTCGGGGAGCATCATGATGCCGACGCCCTGGGTGACGGAGGTGGCCGAGTACGCGAAGCGGCACCCTGACGCCGACCTCGGCGTGCACCTCACGCTCAACAGCGAATGGAACACCTACCGCTGGGGCGGGCTCGCGTCGCGCGACGAGACCACGTCGCTGCACGATCCGGACGGGACTTTCCCGCGCGATCCCGGAAGCGTTGCGAAGCGGGCCAAGCAGGACGAGGTGGAGCGCGAGCTGCGGGCGCAGATCGACCGCGCGTACGCGATCGGGATCAAGCCGACGCACGTCGACAGCCACATGGGGACGCTGTACGCGACGCCGGAACTGTTCCGCACCTACGTGAAGGTCGCCCGCTCGTACAAGCTGCCCTTCCTGCACTTCATCGGAGGAGCCGAGCAGGCGAACGTCGCGCAGCTCCTGCCGAGCGACATCGTCGTCGACGCCTCGATCATGGCGTACCAGAAAGGGACGCTCGAGCAATGGAGGAAGTTCTACCTCGACGCGATCCGCAACCTCAAGCCCGGGCTCACGGTGATCGGCGTGCACCTCGGCTACGACGATGCCGAGCTTCGCGCAGTGACCACCGGATGGGACTCGTGGGGCGCGGACTGGCGCCAGCGTGACTACGACGTGCTCACCAGCGCGGAGTTCAAGCAGGCGCTCAAGGACAACGGCGTGGTGCTCGTGACGTGGCGCGACGTTCAGAAGGCGATGTATCCGACGCCGTGAGCGATCTGCACCCCGGCGCGGATCGGCGCACGATGCGCGCGCCTCGAGCGTGAATCGTGCCGCGACCACTCGTCGCGGACGGAGGAGGCAAACGATTTCGCTCGCGGTCACATGCGGGTTCCCAAAGTCCAATCTCGGGTCGGCTGATCAGGCGTCAGCTTCGCTCACTTCGATGAAGTGCGCCTCGCTTCACGCAGCTCTCGCTGTTCGTTTCGCGTTCGAGCGTGCGCGAGCAACCATCACGCGACCAACGAGGGATCACCGATGTCAAACCCGCATGACGCTCGCACGGTGCTGCCGATTCCCGACATGCCGAACACCGGCCTGATCACCTACGATGCGAAGGATCCGGAAACCAGCTTTCCTCCCATCCCGCAACTGCGGCCACCGAAGGGCGCGCCGAACATCCTCATCGTGCTCATCGACGACGCCGGCTTCGGCGCGGCGAGCGCGTTCGGCGGTCCCTGCCGGACGCCGAATGCCGAAGCGCTGGCGGCGGGCGGTCTGAAGTACAACCGCTTTCACACCACGGCGCTCTGCTCGCCGACCCGCCAGGCCCTGCTGACCGGACGCAACCACCACTCGGCGGGGATGGGTGGCATCACCGAGATCGCCAGCGGCGCGCCGGGCTATTCGTCGGTCCTCCCCAACACGATCTCGCCGATCGCGAGGACGTTGAAGCTCAACGGCTACTCCACGGCGCAGTTCGGGAAGTGCCACGAGGTCCCGGTGTGGCAGACCAGCCCTGCCGGTCCGTTCGATGCCTGGCCGACGGGCGGCGGCGGCTTCGAGTACTTCTACGGCTTCATCGGCGGTGAGGCACATCAGTGGTATCCGTCGCTGTACGAGGGAACCACGCCGATCGAGGTGAAGAAGACGCCGGAGGAAGGCTATCACCTCGTGCCCGACATGACCGACAAGGCCATCGGCTGGATCGGCCAGCAGAAGGCGCTCATGCCCGACAAGCCGTTCTTCGTCTACTTCGCGCCGGGTGCGACGCACGCGCCGCACCACGTGCCCAAGGAGTGGGCCGACAAGTACAAGGGCCGATTCGACACCGGATGGGACGCGCTGCGGGAGGAGACGTTCGACCGCCAGAAGAAGCTCGGCGTGATCCCGCCCGACGCCGAGCTCACGGCGCGGCACAAGGAGATTCCGGCGTGGAACGACATGCCCGAGGCGCTCAAGCCGGTGCTTCGCCGCGAGATGGAGGTCTACGCCGGCTTCCTCGAGTACGTGGACCATCACGTCGGGCGCATCTTCGATTCCCTGAAGAAGCTGCACGTGATGGACGATACGCTCGTGTACTACATCGTCGGCGACAACGGCGCGTCGGCCGAGGGGACGCTGAACGGCACGTTCAACGAGATGATCAACTTCAATGGCGCCTCCGCGCTCGAGACGCCCGAGTTCCTGATGGAGCGGATCGACAAGCTCGGTGGCCCCGAGTCGTACAACCACTACGCGGTCGGCTGGGCGCACGCGATGAACACGCCGTACCAGTGGACCAAGCAGGTCGCCTCGCACTGGGGTGGGACGCGCAACGGCACGATCGTGCACTGGCCGACGGGGATCGAGGGGAAGGGCGAGCTCCGCTCGCAGTTCCATCACGTCATCGACGTCGCACCGACGCTGCTCGAGGCGGCGGGCCTGCCCGAGCCGCAGTTCGTGAACGGGGTACAGCAGCGCCCGATCGAAGGCGTGAGCATGCTCTACAGCTTCAACGATGCCAAGGCACCCGAGCGACGAGAGACCCAGTACTTCGAGATGTTCGGCAACCGAGGCATCTATCACGACGGCTGGACCGCAGTGACCCGGCACAAGACGCCCTGGCTGCTCGTCGGTGAGAAGGTTCCCCCGTTCGACGACGACGTCTGGGAGCTGTACGACACGAGCAAGGACTGGAGCCAGGCGCACGACCTGTCGAAGCAGATGTCCGACAAGCTGCACGAGCTGCAGCGTCTGTGGCTCATCGAGGCGACGCGCTACAACGTGCTGCCGCTCGATGATCGCGTGGCCGAGCGCATGAATCCCGACACCGCGGGCCGGCCGGTGCTGATTCGAGGCACGACCCAGATCCTCTTCGGCGACATGGGGCGGCTCTCGGAGAACTCGATGGTCAGCATCAAGAACAAGTCGCACGCCGTGACCGCGGAGATCGTGGTGCCGGAGTCGGGGGCGAAAGGGGTGATCATCGCGCAGGGCGGCAACATCGGTGGGTGGAGCCTCTACGCCAAGGACGGGAGACTGAAATACTGCTACAACTTCCTCGGCATCACCTACACGTACGTGGAGGCGAGGAACGCGCTGCCGGCGGGCAAGAACCAGGTGCGCATGGAGTTCGCCTACGAAGGCAAAGGTCTGGGGAAGGGGGGGATCGTGTCGCTGTTCGTCGACGGGAAGGAGGTCGGCAACGGCAAGGTCGCCGCGACGGCGTCGATGGTCTTCTCGGCCGACGACGGCTGCGACGTCGGCAAGGACACCGGCTCGCCCGTGTCCGAGGACTACGGGCCGCGTGACAACGAGTTCTCGGGGACCATCGAAGGAGTGGCGCTCGAGATCGCCGACGCGGCCGAAAGCGACGATCATCTCGTCTATCGTGCGCGTGGCCATGGCGCGGCAGTAGAACGGCACGCCGATCACCCTGTCGGCAGGGGTGGCGGCGCTCGGGACAGGTGAACGGGACATCGGAGGAAGCCTCCGATGTCCCGTTCCGTCTTGTCACGGCTATTGTCCAACCGGACCTGGCGCGGGACACCGACTCCGGTATCCCTTTCCCGCTCTCGCTCCTGCCCGCATCCAACACGCGCATCACCTCGGCCTTCGGCTCCGGCTCCCCCACCCCTCGCGCTCCATGAACTGCCTCGAATCACGAATCCACGCGCTGACCACGGCGCTCGTCCTCATGCTCGCTCCGATCGCGCTCTCCGCGCAGGCGCCACTCACCGTGGCGTCTCCCGACGGCAGGACGCAGGTGACGATCGCGCTCGACGGCGGCGCGCTGCGCTACGCCGTGCGGCACGCCGGCGCCAACGTCGTCACGCCATCGCGGCTCGGCTTCGTGTTCAGGGGCGCCGCGCCGCTCGGCGACAGCGTGCGCATCACGGACAGCCGCCGCGCGACCTACGACTCCACGTGGACGCAGCCGTGGGGCGAGGTGCGCAGGGTGCGCGATCACCACGACGAGCTGCAGGTCGACGTCGTGGAGACGAAGGCGGCCGGGCGACGGTTCACCGTGACGTTCCGCGTGTTCGACGATGGCGTCGGCTTCCGGTACGAGCTGCCCGACCAGCCCGCGCTCACGAACTACGAGATCTCCGACGAGCTCACCGAGTTCGCACTGGCCGACAACGCGAGCGCGTGGTGGATCGCGTCGAACCGGCCGCGGCTCGACCGCTCGGAGCAGCTCTACTCGGAAGGGCCGGTGAGCACGCTCGACAGCGTGCAGACGCCGCTCACGATGAAGATGTCGAACGGGACGTACGTCGTGATCCACGAGGCGAACCTCGTCGACTATCCGCGGATGTTCCTCGCCGGCCCGCGCATGGAGAGCCGTACGCTGCGCGCCGCGCTCGCGCCGTGGGTGGACGGCGTGAAGGTGCGTGGGCGCACGCCGCTCGTCACGCCCTGGCGCACACTGCAAATCGCCGATCGCATCGAGGATCTCCAGCCGCAGGTGCTCACGCTCAACCTCAATCCGCCGAGCCGGCTGACGGATGTCAGCTGGATCGCACCGCAGAAGTACGTCGGCATCTGGTGGGGGATGCACCTCAACACGATGACCTGGTCGTCGGGACCGAAGCACGGTGCCACCACGGCGAACACGCGGAAGTACATCGACTTCGCCGCGGCGAACGGCTTCAAGGGAGTACTGGTCGAGGGGTGGAACGTCGGCTGGGACGGCGACTGGATCCAGAACAAGAACGCGTTCACGTTCACCAAGGCGTATCCCGACTACGATCTGCCTGGTCTCGCCGCGTACGCGAAGTCGAAGGGGGTCGGGCTCATCGCGCACAACGAGACGTCGGGGGGCATCGAGAACTACGAGCGTCAGCTCGAGGACGCGTACAAGCTCTACCAGTCGCTCGGCATCCACGCGATCAAGACGGGCTACGTGGCCGACACGGTGGGCGGCGGGCAGTCGCACTATGGGCAGTACGCGGTGCGGCACCATCGCAAGGTGATCGAGACCGCGGCGCGCTACGGCATCATGGTCGATGCGCACGAGCCGATCCACGATACGGGCGAGCGCCGCACCTGGCCGAACATGATGTCGCGCGAAGGCGCGCGCGGGCAGGAGTACAACGCGTGGGGCGCCGAGGGGGGCAATCCGCCCGAGCACGAGTCGATCCTCTTCTTCACGCGGCTGCTCGCCGGCCCGATGGATTTCACGCCGGGGATCTTCGACCTGTTGATGAAGAGCGCGGGGCAGGGTCCGCGGCCGCCCGAGCAGGCGAGGCCGCGCACGACGCTGGCGAAGCAGCTCGCGCTCTACGTCGTGCTCTACTCGCCACTGCAGATGGCGGCGGATCTTCCGGAGAACTACGCCGGCCAGCCCGCATTCCAATTCATCCGCGATGTCGCCGTGGACTGGGACACGACGCGGGTGCTCCAGGGCGCGATCGGCGACTACGTGCTCGTCGCGCGGCGCCAGCGCGGCGCATCGACGTGGTTCGTCGGCGCGATCACGGACGAGGCCGGACGCACGTTCACGGTGCCGCTCGATTTCCTCACGCCCGGCAAGCGGTACGAGGCGGAGATCTACGCCGACGGGCCGGGGGCGAACTGGCGTTCGAATCCGCTCCCGGTGTCGATCTCGCGGCGGCCGGTGACGTCGGCGACGCGGCTCACCGTCGTGCTCGCGCCGGGAGGGGGACAGGCAATTCGAATTCGGCAGCTGCCATAGGTCGTCTCAATTCACTTCGAGGAGAGCATCATGTCTCGTCGCCACATCGTTCTCGCAGGATTGGCCGCAGTGGCAGCACTGGGTGCCACGAGGCACGCGCCGTCGACGATCAGTGCACCCAATCCGCTCGAGGGTGGGTGGGAGCTCATCAATCCGGGGATGCGCGGCCAGTCGTTCATCGCCGGGGGGCACTACGTCGTCTTTTCGACACGGTCCGCTGCGGGCGCGACCGACAGCGCGACGGTCTATACCGTCGATGCGGGCGCCTACTCGGAAGCGGACGGCATCGTGACGTCGAAGCGTACGTACGCCAACGACGCGCGTCTGGTCGGGCAGACGTATCGATGGACGTATACGTTGAACGGCGACACGCTCACGTATCACATCATCGACGCCTCGAGCCGGGAGATCGAGAGCGGTCGCGGGGTACGCCTTCGCCCAGGTCGCTGAGGTAGCTCGTTCGGCGGGTCGGTGTCGGGAGATGCCATGACGAACGCGCCACCAGCCTGGCCGCGCGCCGCGATTCTGTTCGAGTCGAGGCATCTGCACTCTCAACGCCGGCCTCGCGCCGGTGAGAGCGACTCGACACTGAGGATAGTGTCCCGCGCGATCGTGTGGGACGTTGGTCGTACGCAGCGCATGCGCCCGCCGATCGGGCGCACGACGTGCAACTCCGGACGGTACTCGCACCGCGCGCCTTGGTCGCGGAAGGAGGACCGATGCGCCGCCCGCTCACACTGCTCCTCACGACCCTCGGCGCGCTCGCGCTGGCCTGGCAGCACACGGCGCTCGCGCGCGCCGCGATCCATCGGGATGCGCCGAGCACGACCGGCCGCGCTGCGACACGCGCCGGGTCGGACACCGTGCTGTGGATGGAGATGCGCAACGTCGATCTCCACATCAATCGGAAGAATGCCATGCGCGTGCGGTCGCTGCGCGGGCAGGTGCTCACGAAGCCGGGCGCGGTCGCCTGGCTCGACGATCCGGCATCGTTCCGCATTCGCGCCACGAGCGGCGTCGTCGCGCTCGACGGCGACGCGATCACGTCGCTGCTGAACGAGGTCGCGTTCAACTATCCGGGCGCGCCGATCACCAACCTGCGCGTCACGATCGAGAACGGCAGCGTCGTGCAGCGCGGCACACTGCACAAGGGCGTCGCCCTGCCGTTCCAGATGTGGTCCGTCCCGGTGCTCCAGCCCGACGGCCGACTCAGGCTGCACCCGGACCGCCTCAAGATCCTCGGGGTGAACGGCCTCGCGCTGATGCACGCGCTCGGACTGCACATGGACAGAATGATGGACCTGGGCAAGGCGCACGGGGCGTCGGTGCAGGGGGACGACATCTACCTCGACCCGCTGCAGATCATTCCCCCGCCGGTCGTCGAGGGGAAGCTGGCCGCGGTGCGCGTCGAGGGCGCGTTCCTCGTGCAGGAGTTCGCGCGCACGCCGGATGATTCGATCTTCGGCACGTTCGTCGTCGCCGACAGCGGCTCGCGCAACTTCGTCTACTTCCGCGGCGGGAGCCTCCGCTTCGGTCGGCTGACGATGACCGACACGGACCTGCTGATCCACGACGTCGACGAGCGCGACCCGCTCGACCTGTACTTCGCCGAGTACAACCGGCAGCTCGTCGCGGGACACACGGGCAATCTGCCCAACCTCGGTCTGCGGACCTGGATGGTCGACTACGGGAAGCTGGAAACCGTGAGCCTCGAGAAGACGTTCAGCCGGCGGTAGTCGCCCGGTCGAGAGGCGAGTTTCTGACGGGTTGCGCACGAGCGCGCCCCATGCCGATGATTGGTGAGAGAGCCTCTCCCATCGGTGGAAACACGAGTGAGATTCGCGCGCAGCCTCAACGGACTCTTGGGCGTAGTGTTCGCAGCCTCGTGCGCTGCGCCGTCCGCAGCACGCGCGCAGAGTACGCTCGAAGGTCGCGTCATCGACACCGCTGACGCACGACTCGCGAACGTTCCCGTGGAGCTCGTCGGCATCGCGACCGCCGTGACGGACACCTTCGGCGTCTATCGCGTCCACGGACTGCCGGCACAGGCGCTGATCCTCCGCGTGCGAAAAGTCGGGTACCTGCCCACGACGCGAATCGTCACGTTGAGTGCTGGTGAGACGCGCCGCGAGGATTTCGAGCTTTCCCCAGCCGCGGCCATGCTGGCGCCCGTCGTCACGACGGCGCGTACGTCCACGCTCGTCCGCGATCCATCGGGGTTTGCGCATCGCCGTGAAACGGCCACGGGCGGCACCTTCGTCACGGAAGATCAGATCACCTCGAGTCGCGTGACGAAGACCGAGCAGCTGTTCGAGCGCTTCGGTTACATGCGCGTCGGGAGTGGCGGCGTCGTGGGCGGTCCGGTGGTTGGGGCATCGGGCTCGCCGCTACCGCCCCCGCCGCGCGCCAGTGCCAGCAGGTGTACGACCGCCGCCGTGTTCGTCGACGGCACGCTCGTTTCGGACAACTTCGACGTCAACAGCATTCCTCCCGGTTCTCTGCGCGGCATCGAGATGTACCGCGGTCCGGCAACGACCCCCGTCGAGCTTCGCTCGTACGGGGCGACGTGCGGTACGGTGGCGATTTGGACGAAATAGAGGCCTGACGGAGCAGCGCGCGGACGCTCGACACCCTTGCCGCGCGCCCCCCGGACCCCCAATTTCGCGTTACCGAGCCCGCCGCCCATCGGGTCTCTGCGCTGAACCAGCGCTCCTCCCGCTTCACCTCCCCCAATAGTCGCGTCCCGCCCCGCTCACGGAGTGGCGGCGCGCTCGAGGAAAACCGCCGTGAGCGACGCCGCCACGCGCCTCTCGACCGCACTCGCCGACCGCTACCGGGTCGAGCGAGAGCTCGGCGCGGGCGGCATGGCGACGGTCTACCTCGCGCACGACCTCAGGCACGACCGCGACGTGGCGATCAAGGTGCTGCATCCCGACCTCGGCGCGGCGCTGGGGAGCGAGCGGTTTCTCTCGGAGATCCGCACCACCGCGCGGCTGCAGCACCCGCACATCCTGCCATTGCTCGACTCGGGCGAGGCCGACGGACTGCTCTACTACGTGATGCCGCTCGTGAGCGGAGAGACGCTGCGCACGCGTATGCAGCGCGAGCGGCAGCTGCCGATTCCCGAGGCGGTGCGCATCGCGCGCGAAGTGGCGAGCGCACTGGACTACGCCCACCGGCACGACGTCATCCACCGCGACATCAAGCCGGAGAACATCCTTCTGCACGATGGCCAAGCGATCGTCGCCGACTTCGGCATCGCGCTCGCCGTGCAGTCGGCAGGGGGACAGCGGATCACCCAGACGGGACTCTCGCTGGGTACGCCGCAGTACATGTCCCCTGAGCAGGCGATGGGGGAGCGCGTGATCGACGCGCGGAGCGACGTCTACGCGCTGGGCGCGGTCCTGTACGAGATGCTGGCCGGCGACGCGCCGTTCTCCGGCAGCAGCATCCAGGCGATCGTCGCGAAGGTGCTGACGGAGAAGCCGACGCCGCTGCACACCCTGCGCGACACCGTACCGGTGCACCTCGAGGAGGCGGTGTTCACCGCGCTGGCCAAGCTGCCGGCCGACCGGTTCGTCTCGGCGGCGGCATTCTCGACCGCGCTGACCAGCACCCACTCGACCACGTTCACGCCGAGCGTCGTCCGCGTTCCGACGCGCCCCCTGTGGCGCGACGCACGCACCTGGGTCACGCTGGGCTCGATCGCGACGGCCGTGCTCTTCGCGGCGCTCCATCTCGCGCGACCCGTTGCGCGCGACGCGGTGAGCCGGCAGCAGGTGCTGCTCTGGCAGAGCACTCTCCCGACGCCGCTCGCACCCGGCGCACGGCTCATCGCCACCCAGGCGGCGATCGCTCCGGATGGCTCCAGCATCGTGTTCACGGATTCGGTCGCGACGGGGCTGGTCCTCAAGCGAAAGCTGCGGGATGCGAGCGAAGCGACGGTGATGGCGGGGACGGACGGCGGGATCACGCCGTTCTTCTCGCCCGATGGCAAATGGGTCGGCTATCTCACGGTCGATCTCAAGCTTCGCAAGGTGCCCGTGAGCGGTGGCGGCTCGGTCACGCTCGCCGAAGACGTGATGCCCAACTACCGCGCGGCGACGTGGTTGGACGACAACACCATCGTCTACAGCGCCAGCGGTGATTCCGTGAAACGGATCTCGGCCGATGGCGGTGCGGGGACGCCACTTCGAGGCTGGAAGTCGACCAACTTCGCGTATCCCGCCTCGATGGCTCCGTTGCCGGGAAGCAAGGCGTTCCTGCTCTCGGTTTGTCGGAACAACTGCGCGTACGATTCGAGCATCTACGCGTACTCGTTCACCACCGACAGCCTGATCCTCCTCGTGCCGCACGCCGCCGGATCGGCGTACGCACCAACGGGACATCTGCTCTACACCGGTCGTGACGGCGGCCTGTTCGCGGCGGGGTTCGACGTCGGAAGGCTGGCGCTCACCTCGGGGGCCGTGTCGGTCGTCGAGAATGTCGATCCGCTCCGTTTCGCGACGTCGGCGAGCGGCGCGCTCCTCTACACGACGGACGAGGGGACGCGCACCCAGAATCAGCTGGTGTGGGTCACGCGCGACGGACGCTGGTCGCCGTACGATTCCAGCTGGACCGGACACTTCGAGTATCCGGCGCTCTCGCCGGACGGCCGGTCGCTCGCCGTGAGCGTTCGCGACCGGACGACCGACCTGTGGGTCGAGCGGAGCGACGGGACGCGCCTGAAGCTCCCGGCGCCGGGCGCGCTGAATTGGCGTCCGTCGTGGATGCCCGACGGCAGATCGCTCACGTTCTCCTCCGTGGGCGATCTCGCGAAGAACCCGCAGGACGTCGCGGTCTACAGCGTGCCCGCCGATGGCAGCGCCCAGGCCAGTCTGCTGATGCGTCACCGCTACGGGGTGTGGGAGACGGAGATCTCGCACGATGGAAGCTGGCTGCTGACGCGATCCGATGAGGTGGCGGGGAACAGTCGCGTCCGCGCGCGGCGACTCGACGGCGATACGACGCTCGTCCCCATCATCGTCGACCCCGTTCAGAGGTTGGTGTCGGCGATCGCGCTCTCACCCGACGGGCGGTGGCTGGCCTATCACACGAACGAGTCGGCGATGCAGTACGAAGTGTCCGTGACGTCGTTCCCACAGCCGGCGACGAGATTCCAGGTGTCGCGCGGCGGTGGCACGGAGCCGCGCTGGTCGCGCGACGGCCGCGAGCTGTTCTTCGAGAGTGGCGGCGCACTCAAGGTCGTCCATGTGCCGCCGGGACCGGTGTTCACGCCCAGCAATCCGACGACGCTGTTCTCGCTGGCCGGCTATCGTCGCGCGCGCAACCGGCAGCAGTACGACGTCTCGCCCGACGGCCAGCGATTCCTCATGATCCGCGAGCAGTCCGGGACGGCCAACCGCGGCGTCGTGTACGTGGAGAACTGGTTGACCGAGCTACGCGCAAAGGTCAAGCAGTGAGCGACGCCCTTCGCGCTTGGAGATGTGCATCTCACTTCACATGCGAGGCCGACGGAGGCCCCAATGACAGTCGAGATCGTCCAGCACGTGCTCTCGATCGCCGCATCACTCGCCATCATCCTCGGCGTCGTCATCGGGCTGCTGCAGCTCCGCTATCAGCACAGCCTCCGGCAGGCGGAGATCGCGATGCGGCTCTACTCGTCGTTCGGGGAGGAGAGCTTCGTCCGGCACTATCAGCGCGTCTCGTCGTGGCATTACCCGACGTTCGCCTCGTATCGCGAGGATGGTACCGCGGACGATTTCACATCGCTCATGGTAGTGAGCGTGTTCTTCGAGAGCATGGGGCTGCTGCTCAAGCGCGGCCTCGCGCCGATCGATCTGCTGGACGACCTGCTCTCGGGCCCGGTGATGGAAGCATGGCCGCAGGTCAGACCGATCTGGGTCGGACTGCGCGAGCAGAACCATCAGCCGTCCTGGGCCGAATGGTTCGAGTACTTCTACGATGAGATGCGGAAGCGCACGGTGAAGCCGACCGACGCAATGGTCTCTCCAAGGTGAGCGACGTCGCCGCGCGCCTGTCGACCGCACTCGCCGAGCGCTACCGGATCGCGCGGGAGCTCGGCGCCGGCGGCATGGCCACGGTGTACCTCGCCCACGACCTCCGCCACGGCCGCGACGTCGCGATCAAGGTGTTGAAGCCGGAGCTCGCCGCGGTGCTCGGCGCCGAGCGCTTTCTGAGCGAGATCAGGGTCACGGCGAACCTCCAGCATCCGAATCTGCTGCCGCTGTTCGACTCGGGCGAAGCCGACGGGCTGCTGTACTACGTGATGCCGTACCTCGAGGGCGAGACGCTGCGCGTACGCGTGCAGCGCGAGCGACAGCTTCCCGTGGAGGAGACGCTTCGGCTGGTGTCGCTCATGGCCGGTGCGCTCGATTTCGCGCACGCCCGCGGGGTGATCCATCGCGATCTCAAGCCGGAGAACATCCTGCTCCAGGCGGGGCAGCCGGTGATCGCCGACTTCGGCATCGCGCTCGCCGTGGCGCAGGCGGGGGGCGACCGGATCACGCAGACCGGCGTCTCGCTCGGCACGCCGCACTACATGAGCCCCGAGCAGGCCGCCGGCGACCGCGAAGTGGACGCGCGCAGCGATCAGTACGCGCTGGCCGCGATCACCTACGAGATGCTCACCGGCGAGCCGCCGCACTCGGGCGCGACGGCGCAGGTGATCATCGCGCGGCTGATGACCGAAGCGCCAAGGAGCATCGCGAGCGCGCGGCCTGCTGTCCCGAAGGCCATCGATACGGCAGTGCTGCGCGCGCTGTCGAAGTCGCCGGCCGATCGCTTTTCCTCGTGCGGCGACTTCGCGCACGCGCTCATCCCGCCGGTGTCGACGGGCTCGGCACAGCGAAGATCGTGGATTCCCGTCGCCGTCGGCGCGATCGCGATCGGCGCGCTCGCGATCGCCGCGCTCGCGACGGCGGCCCTGGCCTGGCAGCGCAGAGCGCCGGTCGCGGGCGCCAACCTCAGCTCGATCGCCGTGCTCCCGTTCGCAGATCGAAACGCCGCCGGCTCCGATACGCACCTCGGCGATGGCATCTCGGAGACGCTGATCAGCGCCCTCGCGAAGGTGCCCGAGCTCGAGGTGGCGGCACGGACGTCGGCCTTCTCGTTCCGTGGGAGGGAGGGCGACGTGGCCGAGATCGGTCGCGAGCTCGGCGTCGCCACGGTGCTCGAGGGAAGCGTGCAGCGCGCCGGCGACCGAATCCGCGTCACGTCGGAGCTCGTCAAGGCGAGCACCGGTCGGACGATGTGGTCGGAGACGTTCGACCGAAGCGCCGCCGAGATCTTCGCCGTGCAGGACGACGTCGCGCGCGAGGTGATCGCGGCGCTCAAGGGACGGGTGCTGGCCGAGCACGCGGCGGTGCACACCGGTACCGCGACGCGGGATCCCGAGGCGTACGATCTCTATCTCAAGGGGCGGTACTTCTGGGTGCGGCGCAGCACCGCCGACCTCACGAAGGCGATCGAGCTGTTCGAATCGGCGATCGCGCGCGACTCGACATTCGCGCTGGCGTGGGTCGGTCTCGCCGATGCCCTGCTTGGCAAGGCGTTCTGGAGTGGTGAGGCGGCGACGGCGCTGCCGCGCGCTCGCGCCGCTGCGGAGCGCGCCGTGGCGATCGATCCCGCTCTGGGCGAGGGGCACTTCACGCTCGCCTACCTGTCGATGGTCAAGGACTGGAACTGGAGCGCGTCGGACAGTGCGTTTCGCGTCGCCGTCGCGCGGAGCCCGCGCTACGCCACCGGCTTGAAGTGGTACTCCGATCTGCTGGCCGTCCTCGGGCGCAGCGACGAGTCGCTCGCCATGATCACGCGGGCGCGCGATCTGGATCCGCTGTCGCCGATCATCTACTACAACCTCGGCTACAGCTACGAGATGGCTGGCCGGTTCGACGAGGCGCTGGTGTCGTTCGAGAAGGCACTGGAGCTCGATCCGGACCTTCCCGCCGCCCTCGACTGGACATCGCGCGAGTACCTGGAGCGGGGAGACACGGCGAAATATTTCCGCGCGCGGGCGCGACTGGACGCCGTCTCGTCGATCGCCGGCGCACCGGTGGACGTGCTGCGCCGAGCCTACGCGACGAGCGGACGCGAGGGGATCTGGCGCGCGCATCTCGCCGCCGCCAACACGAAGGATCTGCCGTTCGAGCGCGCGGTGTGGCTCGCCAGACTCGGCGAGAAAGACGCGGCGTTCCGTGAGCTCGACCGCGCGTACGTGACTCACTCGATCTGGATGCCGTATCTCAACGTCAGCGACCTGTTCAGGCCGGGGATGCGTCGCGAGCCGCGCTTCGTCGCACTGCTCGCGCGAATGCATCTCCCGCAATCGACCGTCGCGGACCGGCCGGGCACAGGAAGGGGCGCACGATGAGTCCAATCCTTCGCACGCTGGGGCGCGCGACGCTCGCGATCGGCATCGGCTCATTCGGCCTGCTCGGCGCCTGTAGCCGATCACACGACCTCGACGACGCTGCGCTGCGCGACGCCGACGCCGATTCCGCCGAGTGGCTGAGCTACGGCCGCACCTACTCGGAGCAGCGGCACAGCCCACTGAAGCAGATCGACGAGGCGAGCGTCTCTCGGCTCGGGCTCGCGTGGTCGGTGGACATGCAGACCTTGCGCGGGCTCGAGGCCACACCGCTCGAGCGTGACGGCGTCCTCTACACGACGAGCGCGTGGAGCGTCGTGTACGCGATCGATGCTCGGACCGGAAAGGTGCTCTGGCGCCACGATCCGGGTGTCCCGAAGGACCATGCGAAGTTCGTCTGCTGCGACGTCGTGAACCGTGGCGTCGCGCTGTACGGCGACAAGGTGTACGTCGGCACGATCGACGGCCGCCTCGTCGCGCTCGACCGAAAGACGGGTGCGCCGGTGTGGTCGGTGCAGACCACGCCGATCGACGGTCCCTACGCCATCACCGGCGCGCCGCGCATCGCCGGCGGCAAGGTCGTGATCGGGAACGCCGGCTCGGAGTACGCGGTGCGTGGTTTTCTATCTGCGTACCAGGCTGAGACTGGTGACCTGGCGTGGAGGACGTACCTCGTGCCGGGCGATCCGTCGAAGCCGTTCGAGCAGGACGCGCTGCGCCGCGCCGCGGCGTCGTGGTCGGGGCAATGGTACAAGGCCGGCGGCGGCGCGAGCCCGTGGGATCCGATCGTCTACGACCCCGCGCTCGATCTCGTCTACGTCGGCACGGCCAACGCGAATCCCTGGTATCCGGAGCTGCGCGGCGACAAGGAAGGCGACAATCTCTACGCGTCGTCGATCGTCGCCATCAGGGCGAGCACGGGCGAGATCGTCTGGCACTACCAGACGACGCCGGGCGACAGCTGGGACTACGACGCCACGCAGCCGATCACGCTCGCCGACCTCGTGATCGACGGACGGCCGCGCAAGGTCCTCATGCAGCCGAACAAGAACGCCTTCCTCTACGTCATCGACCGCGAGACCGGGAAGCTGATCTCGGCCACGCCGTACGCGTCGATGACGTGGGCGACGGGGATCGACTCGAGCGGCCGTCCGATCGTCAATCCTGCGGCGAGGCCGACGGCCATGGGTGCCATCGTTTCCCCGGCGGATTATGGAGCGCACAACTGGAATCCGACGTCGTTCAGTCCGACGACGGGCCTCCTGTATCTCGCGGTGACCGACGGCGGCGTCCTGCTGCACGTCGTCGATCCGAAGTTCAAGCTCAACCCGAACGACCGCACGATGGGGCTCGACCCGCGCTACGCCGGACCGCTGAAGGCGAAGCGCGACTCGCTTGCGCCGCTGGCGAAGGGGCGGCTCGTGGCGTGGAATCCGGTGACGCATCGCGAGGCGTGGCGCGTCGACCATCCGGGGCTGCGCAGCGGCGGCACGCTCAGCACGGCGGGCAACATCGTCTTCCAGGGACGCGGCGACGGCAGCTTCGCGGCGTATCGCGCCACCGACGGCAAGCTGCTGTGGCAGTACGATGCGCAGGTCGGAATCGCGGCGGCGCCGATGACGTACGCGATCGACGGCGTGCAGTACGTCGCGGTGCTCGCCGCACCACCGGGCTACTATCTCGATCCGAAGATTCGACTCGGCCCCGGGCGATTGCTCGTGTTTGCGCTCGACGGCAAGGCCGCTCTCCCGCCGAATCCCGTCCGGCCGGCGACACCGATTCCGCCGCCGACGTTCACCGTGAAGGCGACCCCGGCCGAGATCACGGAAGGTGGGGGACTGTTCGGCATGTACTGCCGGCGCTGTCACAATCCCGACTTCAACTACGTCAAGAGCGGCTCCATCCCCGATCTCCGCCGCGCCAACGAGGCGACGCACGCGACGTTCGAGCAGATCGTGCGCGGTGGTGCGAGACGCACGCTCGGCATGCCGTCGTTCGCGAAGGACATCTCGAGCGATCAGGTGCGAATGATCGAGGCGTACGTGCTGGATCAGGCGCGGCAGGTATCGAGCGTGAGCAGGGCGGCGGAGGGAGGACATTGAGCGACGTCGCCGCACGTCTCTCGAACGCCCTCGCTGACCGCTATCGGGTCGAGCGCGAGCTCGGCGCCGGCGGCATGGCGACCGTGTATCTCGCCGAAGACTTGAAGCACCACCGCCGAGTCGCGATCAAGGTGCTGCGCCCCGAGCTCGCGGCGGTGATCGGCGCCGATCGCTTCCTGCGCGAGATCGAGACGATCGCCGGCCTGCAGCACCCGCACATCCTCGGCCTCATCGACTCCGGCGAGGTCGGCGGCACGGCGTACTACGTCATGCCGTTCGTCGAAGGCGAATCGCTGCGCGACCGGCTCGTGCGCGAGAAGCAGCTCCCGATCGGCGAGGCGGTGCGGATCGCCACCGAGGTCGCGGCCGCGCTCGACTACGCGCACCGCCACGGCGTGATCCACCGCGACGTGAAGCCGGAGAACATCCTCCTGCACGACGGCGCGGCGCTCGTCGCCGACTTCGGCATCGCGCTGGCCGCGAGCAAGGCGGGGGGCGAGCGCATGACCGAGACGGGGATGAGCCTCGGCACGCCGCAGTACATGAGCCCCGAGCAGGCGATGGGGGAGCGCGAGATCAGCGCCGGCTCCGACATCTACGCGCTCGGCGCGACGACGTACGAGATGCTGGCCGGCTCGCCGCCGTTCACCGGGCCGACGGCGCAGGCGATCGTGGCGAAGATCGTCGCGTCGGAGCCGGAGCCGCTCTCCGCGCTGCGCAGGACGGTGCCGGCGCACGTCGAGGACGCCGTGCTCACCGCGCTCGAGAAGGTGCCGGCCGACCGCTTCGCGACGGCGAGCGCGTTCGCCAGGGCACTCGAGGGAACGGGGGGCACGGTCGCGTCGCGCACCGGACGAACGCGCGCGTCCGCCGCCGCCTCGCGACGACGCAGCGTGCTGTGGCCCGTCGCGATCGGAGTCGTCGGCGTGGTCGCGCTCGCGGGCTGGCTGCGTCCCTGGTCGCGCGAGTCGAGCACGCCGCCGATACCGCCGACGCAGCTCGCACTGCTCGCCCCCGATTTCGGCGGCGCGAGCACGGGGTTGCAGCGTGAGCTCGAGCTCACCCCCGACGGTTCGGCGCTGCTGTACGTCGCCCGCGTGGGAGGGACGACCCGCACGAAGCTGGTTTCGCTCGACGGAAGCGAGGAGCGGTTGCTGGAGGGAGTCGAGCAGAATCTGGCCGACTACTCGATCGCACCCGACGGGCGAACCTTCACGGCGGCCAGCGTCTCGACGGGATCGATCTTCCGGTACCCGATCGGCGGCGGCACGGGGAAGCCGCTTCCTCGCGACGTGTCGAGTGGTCAACGCGGGGTGTGGGCGAGCGACGGCAGCTACTGGCTCGGCAACACGGCGACGGGAAAGGTCGAGATCACCAGGCTCTCCCCGATGGACAGCGTGTCGCATCCGCTCGGTCGCGGACAGACCGACTTCCTCCTCAACCAGATCCTCCCGGGCGACCGGATGGCCCTCGTCGTCCGGGAGCCGGTAGGAACCGCGACCGGACCGGTGATGCTCCTCGATCTGCGATCCGGCGATGCGAGCGTGGTGCTCGAAGAGGCGGTGGTCGAAGTGCGCTACGCAGTTGGGCATCTCGTCTACGTGCTCGGCAACGGGAACCTCCAGGCGGCGCCATTCGACCTGCGCACGCACCGTCTCACCGCGCCGCCGGTGACGCTCGCTACCGGCGTGACGCTCACGGGGAGCGGACAGGCGCAGTTCTCAGTCGCGTCGAATGGAACGATCGCGTTCCTCGTCGAGGGAGGCCGGACGCTCGTCGTCGCCGACCGGGCGGGTGCGGGACGCCCGGTGCTCCCGGAGATGAGCAACTATCATCATCCGCGGTTCTCGCCCGATGGCCGGCGCATCGCCGTCGATTTCACCGGGCCGGAGGGCAGGGACGTCTGGGTCCTCAACCTGGCCGACGGTGCGTACACGCGCGTGACGTTCGACCGCGACGGCCACGACGCGAACTGGAGCAGGGACGGGAAGTCGCTCGCCTACACGTCGTTCCGCGGCGGCGTGTTCGGCGTGCATCGCATCCGTCCGGGGAGCACGCAGTCCGGCGACTCGCTGCTCACCTCGCCGAACCTCGCCTACTCGGGCATCTGGCTCCGCGACGAGAGCGGCCTCGTGACCGTCGCTCAATCGCTGCGTCCCGAGTCGAACCTCGACATCGCGATCAACCGCAACGGCGGCCGTGGGCCGCTCGAGCCGATCGTCGCCACGAAGTTCATCGAGGAGTATCCCGCGCTGTCGCACGACGAGCAGTGGCTCGCCTTCACCTCCAACCAGTCGGGCCGTGAGGAAGTGTACGTGCGTCGTCTGGAGGGAGAGGGCGAGCAGGTCCAGGTATCGCTCGGCGGCGGCACCGAGCCCGTGTGGAGCCCCGACGGGCGAGAGCTGTTCTATCAGAGCGGAACGAACGCCGACGCGCGCGCCGAGCCCACGGTCATGGTGGCGACGATCGCGACCACGCCGACGCTCGCCGTCACGTCGCGGAAAGCGCTCTTCCCGGCGGCGGGGATCGTGACGTCGAACCCGCACGCGAACTTCGACATCGCGCCGGACGGCAAGAGCTTCGTGTTCGTCCGGTCGAACCCGTCGACGCGGGTGATGGTCATCCAGAATCTCGCGGCCCTGGTGGCGAAGCGACGCGCGGGTGGACGAACGCCGTAACTCCGTCATCCGAGCGAGCGCAGCGAGTCGAGGGATCTGCACCAATCCGCGCCGAGGCTCTTTCGTCACAGATCTTTCCGCAACGGATTCCACGCGGAGGCGCGGAGCGTGGCGCCATAGCCAGCCACGAAGAACGCATCGGCGAGCGCAGGAGTTCGCTTGACGCTGGCGCCCGATGTTTCGCATGCTGGCACGTGCCCTGCGCCCCGTTCGGAGTCCCGACTCTTCGAGGAGCTCACATGACGGACCGCGACAAGCACCGCGACAACGACGACATGCGTGCACCGCTCCGTGACGACGACCGGTCCGGCACGGCGCCCGATACGAGGAACGAAGCGCGCGGCGACGCGCGTGACACCGTCGGCAACAACGCGCGAGGCACCGACGCGAATCCGACCGGGCCGGGAGGGAACGACCGGACCCGCAACCGTCCGCTACGCGACGAGTACGACGCCGATCTCGAGCCCGACGACCGGGAGCGGTTGGACTGACGGTTCCAGGCACGGGTCGACAGTGATCAGTGTGGAGGCGACGCTCGGCGCGCGGTGACGTCGGCGACGCGTCTCACCATCGCGCTCGCACCGGAGGGGCGGTCAGGCGATCCGCATCCGCGCCGCCGCGCGACAGCGCCGCTCCGGCCCACGCCTCTGCGTCGGACGAGGCAACCGCCGTGCGCGCGGCGATCGATTCGCTGAACGCCAGCTCCCTCGCCGCCTGCAGCGCGGCGAGGTGAGCACGGCTGCAGCCAACTATGCAGACGACGCCGTGGTAAGGATGAACTGAAGTACCTCACCGTGTGGCAGCGGGACAGTGCTGGCGCGTGGAGGATCATTCGCGACATCAACAACTCGGACCTGCCGGCGAAGAAGTGAGGAGACCCGAGCGGTAGGACCTTCTGGTGCGTTCGGTCCGTCGCGCGTATGATCGGAGCTCGCGCGTTGCGGCCGACCGCTGCCCCACCGCTGAACTATCCCGCCTAGTCGCTCGGCCGGTGACCGCCCAATGGACGTTCGCACTCGCCTCGAGCACGCGCTCGGCGCCGCCTATTCCATCGACCGCGAGCTCACGGGCGGCGCCATGTCGCACGTTTACGTTGCCGAGGAACGCGCGTTCGGGCGCCAGGTCGTCGTCAAGGTCCTGAGGGAGGACCTGACCGAGGGCGCGAGCGCGGCGCGCTTCAAGCGCGAGATCTCCGTCGCGGCGAAGCTGCAGCATCCGCACATCGTGCCGCTGCTCTCAGCCGGGGAGGAAGGGGGCACGCTGTTCTACACGATGCCCTACGTGGAGGGGGAGAGCCTGCGTACACGGCTCGATCGCGAGGGGGAGCTGCCGATCCCGGACGTCGTGCGCGTCCTGCGCGAGGTGGCCTCCGCGCTCGCGTACGCACACCGGCGCGCCATCGTGCATCGCGACATCAAGCCGGAGAACATCCTCCTGTCCGACGGCAACGCGCTCGTGACCGACTTCGGGATCGCGAAGGCGCTCGAGATCGCGCGGACGCTGGGCGACCAGAGCTCGAGTACGATCACCCAGCTGGGTGTCGCAATCGGAACGCCGGCGTACATGGCGCCGGAGCAGGACGCACTGGGATGCGTGGCGTACGAGATGCTTTCGGGGCGGCCGCCATTCGAAGGGCGGGCGACCCGGCAGTTGCTGGCAGCGCACGCGACGGAGGCGCCGGCGCCCATCGGCGCCCGTCGCACGAGTGCGCCCGCGCAGCTGACGGCGCTGGTGATGCAGTGCCTCGAGAAGAGTCCCGCCGATCGACCGCAGAGCGCGGCGGAGGTGCTTCGGACGCTGGAGACGCTGGCGAGCGAACGGTCAGGTGCGACGACGCCGGTAGAACTCGCGAGTGCTCGACACGCTAGCGGATCGCGCGTGCGAATAATGCTCGTGGTGAGTGCGCTCGTCGCCGTGGGAGTCGCGGCCGGCGTGCTCGTCGCGCACTCGCGGAACGCGACCAACTCAGCGCTCGCGTCGTACGACGTGGGCCTCTCCCCCGACGCGCCGATCGCGTTTCGTGGCTGGTCGGCTCTCTCGATCGCGCCGCGCGGGGATTTCGTCGTCTATGTGGCGGAGACGGAAGGCGGCATGAGGCTGCGTGACACCATCGAGCGACTCATTCCCGGAACCGACCGAGGGTATGGTCCGCAGATTTCCCCCGACGGGAGATCCATCGCATTCATTCGGACGGCGTCGAATGCCGAAGGTCGCACCCCGTACCGACTGGAGATCACGGAAGTCGACGGTTCGCAGCCGCGGTCCCTCGCCGACCTGCGAGATCCGATCGCGATTCGTTGGATCTCACCATCTCGATTCGTCGTCTTCGACGATGACGGTCTCACATTGCGGTGGTTCGACCCCCAGAGTGGTGAGGCCGGGAAGAGTACGACGTTGGACCGGAACTGCAACGCGCCATCGCTGCTCGACGCGGGCCAGGCACTTCTCTGCACGCGAATGCTGCCGAAGTTCGGAGCGGTCGTCGTTCCTGGTGTGGACGGCCAGCGGTTGCTTCGCTGGCGTGCCGGCAACGCCGCTTCCAGTCCGCAGCCTGTCGTCGGATCGTACTTTCGCGTCGTCGACGGCACGTACGTCGTTTACCTATCCGTTGACGGCGAGCTTCGCGCCGCTCGACTCGATCGCCAGTCGTTCGAGATCGGCCGTCCCGTCACGCTCGTATCGGGCATTCGCCGGGAACCGACGGCGGGCGTCGGACAGTACGACATCGCGTCGAACGGCACGCTGACCTACGTACCGGGCGACAACGCCGCGGTGGGGCGGCTCATGATCGTGCATCCTCGCTCGAGT
>QHVE01000065.1:95490-96737 GCA_003223455.1 Gemmatimonadota bacterium
GCCGGTTCCCCTGCTCGCGGAGCCGGCGGCCTTTCTGCTATTTTCCCTGAGTCCCGACGAACGCCGGCTAGCCGTCGTGGTGCAGGTTCGCGACGGGCAGGAGCTTCGGATCCACGACCTCGCCGACGGGCGGAGCCAAACGTGGCTGCGTGCGCCGATCGTCGGCGGCGTCGGCCCCGTGTGGAGTCCGCGTGGAGACCGTCTCGCCGTGTGGATGCGAAACGACAGCACGTCGGCGCTCGTGGTCGGATCTCCCGACGCAGCCGCATCTCCGGATACCCTGGTTGCCGGCACCGCCAGCAACCCGGCCCCGCCCCCATCCAGGTGGCTGTCCGACAGCGTTCTGCTCTTAATCAGCCGCGGAACCGTACTATCGTTCGATCCGCGATCTGGGGGGCGGGTGCTCGATACCGTGGCGCACGCGAACTTTCCGGGCGTTTTTCCGGTCGTTTCTCCGAATCGACGCTTTTTCCTCAGTCGATCGCCGGGCGGCGGGACGACGATCACACCGATCCCCGCTGGCGATCGGGTATCGCGAATCCCCGGGGCCAGCGAGGCGATGTGGGTCTCGGCGACGACGGTGCGCTACCAACTGGAGGGCGGCGTCGGCCTCTACGAGGTCTCGGTCGACTCGGTGACCGGTCAGGTGCGAGGCGTGCCGCGACCGTACTTCTCCGATCCTCGCATGGTGCACCCCCCGGGTCTCTCACACCGCCCCGTCTCGAACGATGGGATGATGTACGTACAAGGTCCGGCGCGGACGACGGCGACGTACCTGCGCGTCATCCCGAACTGGGTCGCGAAGATGAAGCAAATCGTGGACTCGGCCGACGCCAGCGCGAAGTGAATTCCGCCTCACCGCACGTCGAGCACCACGACCGACTTCGCCGGTAGCCCGACGACGAGTGTCGATGGATCGGCGGCACGATCAGCTGCCGGAGCACGAACGCCCCGGCAGCCTCGGTCTCGAGCTACTTCGTCGGATCATCCTCTGGATGCACGTACGTCAGCTGGAACGGGCCGACGGCCGTGACCTGCACCTCGGTGATCCCGCGCGCGCTCGCGTAATGCGCCATGTTCGCGCCCGCGGTGATGAAACCGTCTTCTTTGAGCGCGATGAGCGAATCCTTCGAGAAGTTCTCGCCGAGTCCAACGAGGAAGGTGCCGCGGAGCACGGTCACGTGCTCGTCAGTCGGATGCCGGTGCGGAGGAAGGATGTAACCGTTCGGGAAGCGCAGCCGCACCGT
>QHVE01000065.1:96747-97881 GCA_003223455.1 Gemmatimonadota bacterium
CCTGCACGTCTGCGAACTGAGCACCGGCTGGGAAGATCGGCGGCGCCGGGCCCCACTTGAACTCAGTCTCGTGATCCATCCGGTGAGCTGCGGAGGCGCCCGCGGCGGAGTTCTCCGCCGTCTGCGCAAGGATCTTGCTGCCATCGGCACCCGAGCACGCGGCAACAGTTACCGCGAAGTTGGACTGACCGTTCTCGGCACGGGACGACAGTGATCACTGTGGAGGCGACGCACATGGAAGAGGAACTGCACTCCCGAGAGCACATCGACGCGAAGCGCAGGCAAACGGACGCACCGCAGACGATCGCGGACGCACGACTGGAGATCGCGGAGACTCGGACGCGAATGTCCGGGACCATCGCCGAGCTGGAGCAGCGCGTCTCGGGCCGGATCGACCGCGTCAAGCAGAAAGTGGACGCGGCCGCGCTCGTGAGGCAGCATCCATGGCCGGCGTTGGCGGCCGCGTTCGTCGCCGGGGTCGCGCTCAGCGCGACCGGCGCGGACCGGAGGGCCGCCAGGGCGGCGAAGCGAGCGGCAAAGCGCGCCCCGGAGACCGCGAAGCGCGGCGCCAGCTCGGCCGCGCACGCGACTGCGGCGGGCGTGTCGCAGTTGGCCGGCGCCGTCGTCGAGCGCATCAAGGGCTCGCCGGACGATCGCGCTGACCGAGGCGATGCGGAGGACTCGGGCGGACTCACGTCCAAGGCGACCGGCGGGCTCGGGGCGCAGGTGCGCGAGCTCGGGGCGGAAATCAGACGAGGAGCCGACGAGCTGGCGGGCTCCGTCCCGCCGCCGCGAACCGCGGGGACGTAGCGGGCGGCGTGGCGCGCGCCGGCGGGAGTCTCACGCTCGCGCTGGTCGGCGCGCTGCTCGGCTGCGGCGCCGATCCGGGAAACTCGCTCGGCGAGCTACGCGGCGCTCTCGGTGTGCACTACCCCGAGGGCTGGCGATTCGCGACGGTCGACGACGACGCCCGATCGCAGCTGAAGCCCGGCGAGCGCGCCGACTGGCTCGGCGGCGACTTCGACGGCGACGGACGCTCCGACTACGCCGCGCAGGTGGTCGTCCAGCGCATGGGGCACACGAGTGGCAGCGACAGCGCGCAGCTCCTCGTCGTGCTGCTGCGGCGGCGCAACC
>QHVE01000066.1 GCA_003223455.1 Gemmatimonadota bacterium
TCCGGCCATAGAGGTCGCCGAGCTTGCCGTAGAGCGGCGTGACGACCGTCTGCGCGAGAAGGTACGACGTCACCACCCATGACAGTCGCTCGAGGCCGCCGAGCTCTCCGACGATCGTCGGCAGCGCCGTGGCGACGATCGTCTGATCGAGCGCGGCGAGCAGCATCGCCAGCAGCAGCCCGCTGAAGACGACGAGGACGCGCCCGTGCGTCAGCGGCTCGCTCCGATCCGTCGTGGGAACTGTCAATTCGGAATCCTCACTGCTCGGGCTGCGGCGCTCCCGGCCGAGGACGGCGCGGCTCGATCACCGTCGCATCGGCCGCCGTGGCGCCGGGACGGACCTCGGTGTGACGGACACGACCGCCAAGCAGCGCCGTGTACGCCATCATCCCGCTCACTACCACCGCACCGGCGAGCGCGCCGAGCGCCGCGCCCTGCGGGAGGGGCGTGCGCCGCCAGCGTACGAGCGCGCCGAGCGCGAGCACCCCGACCACGGAGGCGATGGCGAACGACTTCTCGCCGAGCTCCTCGTGCTCGTGGATCACTTCGCGGCGCACGCCCGGAAAACCGCGGATCGCATCCTCCGCTGGATCGCCCGTGAGGTACGCGACCACGCCGGCGAGCGCGGTCCCGACGAGCACGAGGAGCGCTGTCCGGCGCAGCGCATCCGGCGCCCAGATGAACGACGCGGCGAGGAGCGCGAGCGCGAAGAGCGCCCCGAAGAGCGGGGCGTGGTTGACGAGCAGGTGCAGGTGGACACCGGTCATGGTGCACGATCCGAAGTTGAGGTGGCGAACCGGAGCACGGCACGAGCAAGAGCCGTGCGGGGTGGGGGCGGGTGGTTCCTGGTTCGGGGTTCGTGCTCAACCAGCAACCACCAACCACCCGGACTGCGCGCATCCTGCATGACTACCTCCCAGCGATCACACCGATCTCTACTGGAGGATGACCTGCAACACGTCGATGATGGTCGGCTCGCGCAGGCGCATCGCTCCTCTCCATCCACAACCCCAAAGGAAGATCCTTGGGGTCGGCATCCACGCCTGCGGTGCGCCAGGAGCTTTCTCGGTCCTCCGGCCGTGTCTCCGCGGGCTCCGCGTCAATCTGTTGCCGCTGCAGGTGCACGGCGGTTGAAGCATTGGCACACGCACGCCGCGCACCCGCGTATCCGTAGGCTTTCACGACGAAGAGGTGCCACTAGGCACCTCTTCGTCGCACGCGATGGATTCATCGCCTCCTACGGTCTCGGCGCCGACGCCACCTGATCCTGGAACAGATACCGCTCCCGCGGCTCCGGCTCGGCCTTCGTCTCCACGTCGATCCGGATGCGCTGCGCGTTGCCGCTCGCGTCCACCGTGCCCACCGGCCAGTTCGGCAGCCCGGGCCCGTTCGGGTTCCCCTTCTTGATGAAGTTCTCGAAGTAGCCCTGCATCGTCTGCGAAACCTTCCGATCGTCGTCCGTCCAGGCGAACACCTTGTTCGTCGCCAGGTTGCCCATCGCGTACTCGATCTCGGCCGAGTGCACCGCGCCACGGGCCGGCGGGGGCGGCGGCGCGTTGCCGCCGCGCGTGACGCCGCCGGCAAGGTTCGGCGTCACCCCCGTTTCCACCGTCGGTGGACGTGGACGCGCATAGAGGTAGCGGTACACCGGCTTGCCGCTCGTCTTCGCGTGCACGTCGAGCCACTTCCAGGTCGAGAAGCCGATGAACCGGTCGCTCGCGAGATTGGTCACCGACTGCAGCGCTTCGTCCGGTGTGCTCGCCGGAAACAGCTTCGCGGCCTCGTCGGCTCGACCGGGATACAGCCGCGCGAGCAGCGCCCTCACGTTCTCGCTGTTCGGCGTCTCCTGCAGCAGCGCGCGCGCGTTCGACTCCTCGCTGTTCCATCCCGCGAGCAGCGGCACCTTCGCCTGCTTTCCGGCGGCGAAGATGTTGGCCGGCACGTCCGGGAAGAACCAGCCGTCCACATTCGGGCCGAACCGCGGCGTTCCCGGGCGGCCGGCCAGCTCGAGCAGCTCCGTCGCCGACAGCGCGCGCAGCGCGGCGAGATTCGGCGCGCCGATCTTCTGGGCGAACGCGACGCCGACCTTCTCCGTCGAGTCGCGCATCGGCGTCGAGATCGTCGTCGAGAAGAATGCGCCGCTCTCGCCGATCGCGCCGGCGATGAGGTCGCGGGCCATCGGCGACGCCATCTGCGCGCTCACCGCGAACGAGCCGGCCGACTCCCCGGCGATCGTGACCCGCTTCGGATCGCCGCCAAATCGGGCGATGTTGTCGCGCACCCACTGAAGTGCCGCGCCCTGGTCCATGAGCGAGTAGTTCCCCGACGCGTGGTGGGGCGATTCCGCCGTGAGCTCGGGATGCGAGAAGAAGCCGAACACACCCAGCCGGTAGCTCGTCGTGACGACGACGATGCCACGCTTCGCCATGCTCTCGCCGTCGTAGCGCGGCTCCGAGCCGTCGCCGGCGACGAACCCGCCGCCGTAGTAGTACACGAGCACCGGCAGCGCGGCATTCGGCTGCGCGTTCGCCGGCATCCACACGTTCAGGTACAGGCAGTCCTCGCTGACGCCGGCGTTACGGAACATCATGTCGCCGAACACGCGCGCCTGCATGCACTGGTCGGCGAAGCGGTCGGCCAGGCGGACCCCCGTCCAGCTCTTCACGGGCTGCGGCGGACGCCAGCGATTCTCCCGCACCGGCGGCGCGGCGAACGGAACGCCGCGGAACGCCTTCACGCCACTCGGCAGCGTGATGCCGGCGACGGTGCCGTTGACGGTCTGTGCGCGCGGCGCGCTCGCCGGCGGCGACTGCGCCAGCGTGGCGGCGAAGGGCATCGCCGCGAGCAGCGCGATCGTGAGACGTGTGCTCATCGGTTCTCGTGAGTGTGTGGGAATGAGTCGTTCGTCAGTAGCTCTTGCCGAATCCGAAACGATAGAGCGGGTGCGGCAGGTCGTGCGCCACGTCGGGCTTCTGCGCGGCGACGTCGTCCATCGAGGTGGGGAGATCGAACGGCAGCTTCCCCTGCGGCTTCGCGCGTCCCGCGAGGACGTCGAGCAGCGCCTCGTCGCTCACGCCGAAGTTTGCGAGGATCGCGCGTGCCTTCCCCTTGAGCGGCGTGAGGATCGCCGGCCGGTCCAGATACACCGTCACGACCGTCGGCACCTGTGCGCTCACCCGCATCGCCTCGTCGTACCCCTTCATGCCTTCGTGAAAGCCGAGATCTCCCTCGTGCTGCATCGCACCGAACACGTACGCCGGGTGCAGTGTCTGGAACGGTGCTTCCAGCCGCACGATGGCGACGTCCGCCTGCGAGGGATCCGCCGCCACCGTCCACCCGGCGCGCCGCACCGCACCCGTGTCGACCCCAACCGCGTAGACGCGCAGCGCACCGTTCGCCCCCGTCGCCTTGAGCGGCAGCAGCGCTCCGTCGTTCTCGAGCAGCACGAGCGAGCGCTTCTGCGCGTCGAGCCCCGCAGCGCGGAACGCATCCGTTCCCACCGTCGCCGCCGCGGCGTTCGCGTCGACGAACGGCCGCTCGAACAGCCCGAGGGCGAACTTCTGCTCCATGATCCGCCGCACCGACTCGTCGAGCCGCGCTTCGGTGAGCTCACCCGCCTTCACCGCCTCGACGAGCACGGGCGCATCCTCGGTGCCACCGAACTGGTCGACACCGGCTTTCACCGCCTTCACGAATCGTCCGCGCTTCGGCAGGTCCTCGACGCCCCAGGGCATCGCGACGTCGGCGAACGACGGCCGCTCGCCCGCGGGCGCGCCCGCGCGACACCGCTCGCCGCAGTCGTTCGTGATCCCCCAGTCCGTGACGATGATCCCGCGAAAGCCGTACTGGCCGCGCAGCATGTCGGTGAGAAGCTGGCGGTTGTAGCCCGCGCCCACCGCTTCGATCGGACGCCCGCGCCACGTCGCGCCCTGGAGGATGGAGTACGTCGGCATCACGCCGCCGACGTGCGCCGCGAGCGCGCCGAGGAACGGCTTCACGTGGTAGTCGAGCGTCGCCCCGGAGTACGACGCGTACCGCCCATAGCTGTTGTGCGAGTCGAGCCCCTCCTTCGCCGCGCCGTAGCCGACCCAGTGCTTCACCACGGTCAGCACACCACCGCTGTCGACCCCCGACCGTCCGTGCTGGAACCCTTCGACGTATGCCGTCACCATCCGCCCCGCGAGATCGGCGTCCTCGCCGAACGTGCCGTTGATGCGGCTCCACCGCGGCTCCGTCGCCAGGTCGGCCTGCGGCGAGAGCGCCATCTGGATGCCGACGGCGCGATACTCGCGCCGCGCGATGTCGCCGAACCGACGCATCAGCGCCGCGTCGCCGATCGCCGCGAAGCCGAGCGCCTCCGGCCACTGCGAGAACCGTCCCGCTGTCACGCTCGCGCCGATCGTGTACTGGAAGTGGTGGCGCGGATCGGTGCTGATCGTGACGGGGATGCCGAGCCGCGTTCCCTCGGCGATCTCCTGGAGTACGTTGCTCTGCGCGGCGAGCATCGCCGGTGCGCCGCCGAGCCGCGTGATCATGCTGTTCACCTTCACGTCCGCGATGAGCCGCCGGTTGGCCGCGCTGTCGTAGCCTGCGCCCACCCCCGCCACGCCCATCGGTCCCCCGCTGCGGGCCGTGCCGTGCATCATCGCCCCCGCCTTCTCCTCGAGCGTCATCCGCGCGACGAGATCGCGCGCCCGCGCCGCGGGAGTGAGTCGCCAATCCTCGTACGGATCGACCTTGCCATTGCGATCGAGGTCGCGAAACCGAAACCCGCTCTGCTCGAGCACCGGCGCATTGCGCGTCGTGATCGCCGGCTGCGCGCGCCGCTGCGCCTGTGCGCTCACCGCCGTCGCGAGTACGAGGAGCATCGAGGCGGCATTGACGCACGATGAACGACTGAGAGCGCACATGAGGGTTTTGGTTTGGTGGTTCACTGGTTCGCTGAGTCACTGAGTCACTGAGTCACTGAGTCACTGAGTCACTCCCTTTCACCTCCGTACCATCCTTCCCTCCACCCGCGGCAGCTTCGTCGGTCCAAAGCTCACGTTCTGCTCGCCGTCCAGCACGAGACGGTCGCCGTCGAAGCGGAAGTCGAGCGTGGAATAGAATGGTGTCTCCGGCGCGACCAGCTTCACGCGGAACACGCTGTCCGCCGTCCATGCACCGCTCGCCGCGACCTGCGGCTGCTCGGGCACGCTCAACATCCGTTCGATCCCGTTCGCGAACCCCGCCCGGTTGCGCATCCACGTTCCGAGCCCGAGCGGCGTGCGCGTCTCCTGAGACGCGGTGCGTACCACGAGGGCCGGCGTCTTGGAGGTGAGATCGAGCGATACCGCGCGGATGCCGCGCGCGTTCTCGCCGAGCGCGTACCACCGGCCGCTGATCGTGCTCGCCAGCGGCGACGTCGGACTGCCCGGCGACGTGCGCATCGTGAGGCCAGCGAGCTTCGTCGTCAGCGCGCGCTGCGCCACGGTGTTCTCGGGCAGCGGTGTACCCTGCATCTCCGGCAGCAGCTTGTCCCACACCAGATTCATCACCGACTGCATGTCCCGCACGCCGCTCGTGATGGCGACCACGGCGTCGTACTGCGGCAGAATGAGCATGTACTGCCCGAACGCGCCGTCGCCGCGATAGCCGTGCCGCGACTGCCAGAATTGGTAGCCGTATCCCTGGTCCCAGTCACTGCGGGGGCTCGAGCCATTCGATGTCTGCAGCGAGGTCGCCGCGTCGACCCACGCGGCCGGGATGAGCTGCTTCCCGTTCCATTGCCCCTTCTGCAGGTAGAGCTGGCCGAGCCGGGCGATGTCCTCCGTGCGCACGCTCAGGCCGTACGCCCCCGCGTTGATTCCCTCGGGACTCTGCACCCACGTCGGGCGCTCGATGCCGAGCGGCTCGAACAGCCGCGGCTGGAGGTAGTCCAATACCGTCTGCCCGGTGACCCGCTGCACGATCGCCGAGAGCATGTAGGTCGCGGGGCTGTTGTAGAGGAAGTGCGTTCCCGGCTTGAACGCGACGGGATGCGCGAAGAACCGCTTCACCCAGGTCGCGCTGCGCATCGACGAGTCCACCGGGTCGAGGAGCTGTGGCTCGGTTTGGTGTCCTGTATTCATCCGCAGCAGGTCGCGCACGCGCATCGCGCGCAGGTTCGTCGACGGCTGCGTCGGCGCCTCACCGGGGAAGAACTTCAGCACCTCGTCGTCCAGGCTCAGCCTCCCCTCCGCGATCGCCAGCCCAACCGCGGTCGACGTGAAGCTCTTGCTCAGCGAGTAGAGCACGTGCGGCGTGGGCGCGTCGTATGGACTCCACCACCCTTCGGCCACCACGTGGCCGTGACGCACGACCATGAAGCTGTTCATCCCGTCGATCCCCGTGTCGGCCGCCTGCACGAACGAGAGGATGGCGGAGGACGAGATCCCTTGCGCCTCGGGAGTGCTGCGCGGGAGCGCCGATTGCGCGGATGTAGTCTGCGCCGATGCGCGATGCGCGACAGCAGTGAGGAACACGAACAGGATCGCGACGGGACGTACGTTCATCGTGAGTTCGGTGGAAGAAGTCGCTCGAGGACCTGGCTGCACGATCAACGCGTGAACAACTCGAGCCGCTGCGGCACGAGCGGTTCCATCTGCTCGACGCGATCGCCGATGCGCAGCAGCGTCGGTCGCTCGGCAGAGAATCGCGGCCAGGTCGGGACCCCGAAGCCGTTGGGATCGCCGCTCGTCGCGAAGTTCGTCCAGTACGTCATCATCGTCGCCGACAGCTTTCGATCCACGTCGGTCCATGGCCGTTGCAGCTTGTCCAGCGTCCCGAAGACGTACGGCACCTCCGAGGTGTGGAACGCCCCGAACTGTGGCTTGTCCGGCCACGGGATCGCGTGGTCGAAATAGTAGCCGAACGCCGGCGTGCGCGACGTCTTGGCGCGCTCGATCAGCAGTTGCTCCACACCGGCCACGCCCGCGTCGCGCCCGCTCTCGATTTGCGCGCGCTTGGCCTCCGCGTCGGTCGACGCCGGATACGCCGCGAGGATCCGCGCCGCGCGCTCGCCGTAGCGCTGGGTGAGCTGCTGCTTGAACTGCTCGGCCGTCGCGCGGCCGTAGTTTGGTGACGCGCTCCCCTCGTCCGCATTGAGGCCCGTGATCGTCGGCACGTCGTTCTGGCGGCCCGCCGCGAACGTCTCGGCCGGGTTCTCGACGAGGAAGCGCCCATCGATCACCGGACCGAACCTGACCCCGCCGCCGCCGCCCACGAACTTCGACGCCGGAAGCCGGCGCAGCTCAGCGAGGTTCTTCGCGCCGATCGCCGTCGCATACCGGACGCCGTCCTGCTCCGCCTCGGCGCGCGCGCGCACGACCCCGCGACCCGTCGTCACACCCATCGCCGCCAGTCCGCCAGGCCCACTCTCGATCGCCGCGCGCTGGAACAGTCCTTTCGCCATCGGCGACGCCGTGAGCGCGTAGACCGACATCGCGCCGGCTGACTGGCCCGCCAGCATCACGCGCTGCGGATCGCCACCGAAGGAGGCGATGTTCTCGTGCACCCATTCCAGCGCTGCCAGTTGGTCGAGCAGCCCGTAGTTCCCCGACCCGCCGGTCTCCGCCGTGAGCTCGGGATGCGCGAGGAAGCCGAGCGCGCCGACCCGGTAGTTCATGTTCACGACGACGAGTCCCCGCTCGGCGAGCGGGGCGCCGTCGTACACCGGCACGTCGCCAGATCCGCTCGAGAAACCGCCACCGTACACGTACACCAGCACGGGCCGGCGCTCCTTCGAGCGGGAGGCCGTCCACACGTTGAGATAGAGGCAGTCCTCGCTCATCGGACCGAGCAGGAGGAATTCTGCCGTCCACGGTCCGAACGGCGTGTTCGGTCCCTGCATGCACGACGGCCCGAACTTCTCCGCCGAGCGAACGCTGATCCACGTGGCGAGCGGTGCGGGCGCTCGCCAGCGTCGCTCGCCAACGGGGGCCGCCGCGTACGGGATGCCGAGATACGCGCGCACACTCGGACGGGAGCCTTGCGTTCCGCGCACCGGGCCGGTGGACGTTTGGATTGGCGTGGTGAACCTCACGACCGACCCGGTCCCCGATGCCGAGCCACTTCCGCCGGAGCCACTGGCGCAGCCGAGCGCGACGTGAAGAACGAGCAGAGCGCCGATCGATCGGCGAGCAGGACGGGATGATGTGCGCATCACGACGTGGGGCCCGAGGTTGAGTGGCGACTGATATTGAATGGCCTTTCCTTCGTTTCGCCAGACGCCGTGAGAGCTTGCGTCCGTGTCCGACCCCATCGATCATCCGTCCGTGACCCAGCCCTCCCTCGACGACCGCGACGGACCCGGCGCCAGCCCGCGCCCATCGTACGGACGCAGCTACAGCGACCTCGGCTTCGGGCGCGTCGTGGCGCAGCAGGTGCGCGGCCGATTCCTCACTCACGAGGGCGAGCCGACCAGCCGCAAATATGGACTCGGCGCGCAGCGTATCGAGCGATTCTACCTGCGCGCGCTCGCCGCGCCCCTCCCCGTGTTCCTCGCGTGGGGGCTCGGCGGTCTGCTGCTGCTCAACGGATTCTTCGCCCTGGCCTACCTCGCCCTCGGCGACGGCGCCCTGCGCGGCGGCGAGGCCATCGGCGTGAGCGACCCGTTCCTGCGTGCGCTCGGCTTCAGCGTCGGCATCTTCACCACGACTGGCAGCGCACCGCTCTACGTCGTCGGCGTCACCGCGCACTGGCTGGTCGTGCTCGAGTCCTTCTTCGGGCCCTTCGTGCTCGTCGCGATGGCCGGCTTGCTCATCGCGCGGCTCACGCGCCCGCGCATGCGACTCCGCTTCAGCGAGTCCGCCGTCGTCGCGCCGTACGAAGGAGGCCGCGGCCTCATGTTTCGCATCGTCAACGTGCAGCCGGGTGAGCTGAGCGACGTGCAGGTGCGCGTGAGCCTCACCCTGCTCGAGGACGTCGACGGCGCGAAGGGGCGGCGCGAGCGCAACTTCTATCCGTTGTCGCTCGAGCGTGCGTCGGTGGACCTGTTCACGCTCCACTGGACGATCGTCCATCCGATCACGGAGGACAGTCCGCTCAGGGGCGCGACTCCCGATTCGCTGCGCGACGCCCAGGCGGAGCTTCTCGTGCTCGTCAACGCGCACGAGGAGACCTTCTCCACCCGCGTCACCGCGCGCGCCTCGTACTGGTGGGACGAGATCCGGTGGGACGCGAAGTTCGCCAGCATCTTCGCCAGCTCGGCGGAAGAGGTCCTCGCGATCGACGTCGAACGCCTCGATCGCCTGGAGCGACTCGAGCCCGGCACGACGAGCAATCCGCCCGAGCGGGAGCTGCCTGTTGAAATAGTGACTCAGTGATCAGGGACCTGGTGGTGAGTGGTGAGTGGTGAGTGGCCCTCACAACCACCAACTACGAACCACCAACCACCAACGCCGCCGCAGGCGCCCGCGCGCCCTACCGTTCCTCCCCCACCCCCACACGCACCGCCTCGAGATCCAGCTCCTGCTCCAGCTCGCGCAGCACGTCGTCCGAGATGGCGCCCTCGTTCCGCAGGCGGACGAGCATCCTCCGCTCGGCGCGCAGCATCGCACCGCGCAGCCGCCGGCGCCCTTCGGGCTCCCCGGCGTGATGCTCGAGCAGACGGATCCGGTCCCGAAGCTCGTTGCGCAGCCACTCCACGTCGCGCTCATCCACCCACTCCTCGCGCGACAGGTCGTCCAGCACCTCGGCGCCCCGACGCGATGCCTCGAGCCGCGCCGTGCGCGCCTCGAGATGATGTGACGTCTCGGGCGCGAAGCGAAACGCGCGGATGATCGGCGCGAGCGTCAGCCCCTGAACGACGAGCGTCACGAGGATCACGCTCACCGTGATCACGATGATCTCGCCGCGGTAGGGGAACGGCGCGCCGCTCGCGAGCACGGGCGGAAGCGCGAGCGCCGTCGCCAGCGACACGATGCCGCGCATGCTCGTCCACGCCACGAGGAACACTCCGCGCTTCGTCGGCTTTGGTTCGTTCCGGCGCGCGCGTCGACTGACCAGCCCCGGCAGCGCCGTCGCAATCGGCACCCACAGCAGGCGCACGACGATCGCGACCAGTGCGATCAGCACGCCGTCGCGCAGCAACGACAGCATCGTTCCGGCGGGCACGGCGGCAAGCAGCGCGCGAAACTGCACGCCGAGGAGCAGGAAGATCGCCGCATTGAGGACGAAGACGACGAGATCCCACACGGATCGGTTGTTCAGGCGCGACATCGGCGCCACCGCGCTGGAGAAGTGCCGGCGCAGGTAGACGCCACCTGCCACACACGAGAGCACGGCCGACACGTGCAGCGATTCGGCCGCGAGCCACGCCACGTACGGCGCGGCGAGCGTCAGCAGCGTCTCGGCCATCGCGTCGTGCGACCAGCGGAGGATGCGCAGCACCAACCACGCGACGAGAATGCCGACCAGCACACCCACGCCGGCGTCGAGGAAGAACCGGACGACGGATTCGCCCCAGCTGAACGCGCCCGTCACCGCCGCCGCCACCGCCGACCGGTAGAGGATCAGTGCCGAGGCGTCGTTGACGAGGCTCTCTCCCTCGAGGATCACCACGACTCGGCGCGGCACCGGCAATCGCGAGACGATCGCCGCGGCGGCGACCGCGTCGGGCGGCGAGACGATCGCTCCGAGCGCGACGGCCACCGGCCACGACATCCCCGGGAACAGCATCCGCGCGGCGATCGCCACCGCGGCCGACGTCGCGAGCACCAACCCGATCGCCAGCAGCGCGATCGGACGGCGGTTGGCGCTGAAGTCGCGGAGTGAGGTGAAGAACGCCGCCGCCCACAGCACCGGCGGCAGGAAGACGAAGAACACGAGGTCCGCGTCGATCGCGGGGATCGCGACCCCTGGCACGAGCCCCAGCGCGAAGCCGGCCAACACCTGCAGGATCGGCGTCGGCACGGGCAGTCGCCGCGCGATCGCCGTGACGGCGACGACGACCGTGGCGAACGCGATGGCGAAAACGATCGGCGGGAATTGCGGCACGCTATCGTCTCACACCACGCTCAGCGCACGATCTTGAAGTTGAACATCGGCGAGCCGAGCGCACCGTAGAGCCGCGTCCAGATCGGCAGCAGCATCTCCATGCCGCGCGCATTGGTCACGTCTCCGAGGTCGATCACGTCGCGCCAGCCGAACCACTCGCCCAGCCAACCCTTCACCTGCGCCTTCGCCTCGGCGTCGTTGCCGGCGACGAACATCGTGTGATCGCCGTCGCCGACGGCCGCCGGGTTCACCATCAGCGCCGCCGTCGTGGTGTTCAGCGTCTTGACCAGCCGCACGCGCGGAAAGGCGCGCTGTAGCTGCTCGGCGAGTGAGTCGGTGTTGGACACCGTGAGTGTCGGCGGAAAACCCTTCGAGAAGTCGAGCGGGTTGCTGAGGTCGAGGAGGATCTTGTGACCGAGCGCCTCGGCGCCCGCGCCTTCGACGGCCCCATGCGCACCGCTGCCCGACGTCGCGTTGATCACCGCCTCGCCGAACCGAGCCGTCTCGGCGAACGTGCGCAACTTCACGGCTGGATTGTTCTTGTGCCAGTCGCGGAATGGCGCCCGACTCGCCCCCGACGCGCTCTCGCGCTGCATCGTCGCCTGCGGATCGCGCGTGCCGATCATGACGTCGTGTCCCTTCGCCGCGAGCGCTCCCGCGAGCGTCTGTCCGACGATGCCCGTGCCAAGGATGCCGATTTTCATATGATCCGTACCGTAGTGAGGTAGCTGGGTGGTGAAGTGATGAAGTAGTGAAGCGATCGAGGAACGGCCTCAGGGTAGGAGCTTCCCGAGGCCGTCACTGAGTCACTGAGTCACTGAGTCACTGAGTCACTGAGTCACTGAGTCACTGCACTACCGCGGCAGCTCATAGATCTCCACATGATTCATCGCCACCACCGGCACCGCCACGCGGTTCCGCTTCGTGTCCACGCCGATGTCCGCCGGTGGACCGAGCGTGTGGATGATCGCGTGCCCCGATTCGCCGGTGAAGACATGGATGCTGGAGTCGGCCTGGCTCGACACCAGCACTCGTCCGTCCGCAAGCACCTCAACGCCGTCGTACTTCGCTCCCGTGCTCGTGCCGACGATCGTCATCGCCTGCGTGCCAGGCACCCACGCACGGATCCCCTTGAAGCCGCCGTACGGGACGATGATGAACCGGTTGTGTGCCGCGTCCCAAGTGATCCCGTTCGGCGAGCCGAGCGCGCTGTCGCTGACGACCAGCGACGGTCCCCCCTCGCCCTGCACCTTGTACAGCTTGTTGCGCCCGGTGTCGGTCACGTACACCGTGCCCGTCGCGTCCGCGGCCACGTCGTTGAGGAACCCGCGGTCGAGCGCGGAGAAGTCGACGTTGGCGAGCTTGTCGCCCGTGCGTCGGTTGAACCCGCGCACCGCGTCGGCGTCCGCGACCCACAGCGTGTCACCGACGATGTACATGCCGCGCGGCGCGTGCAGCACCACGTGGTTCGTCCCGCCGGCGATGAACTTCAGGTTCTCGATCTGGCCGTCCGGCTTCATGCGGCTGATGTAGCCGTTGTTGTCCGTCGCGCTGGCGGACCCGGGCCCCCAGTTGCCGACGAAGTAGACGTCCTGGTCGGGATCGTAGCGCACCGCTTCCGGCGCCACGAAGCCGTCGCGCACGAACCATGGCTTGATCGCCGTGGGACCCGCCTCGGCGGCTGGCATCCTGGTGGCGGCACACGCCGCGAGCGTCGCGGCGACGGTGGCCAGCGGAACGAACACGTGCCATGTGCGAAGTCTCATCGGCTCACCCTCCGTGTTGGACGTCCACCCAGCTCTGCGAGGCATTGCTCTGCAATACCGCCTCGACGATGCGAACCTCCGCATCACCGTCCTCGAACGTCGGGAAGTCCGCCGCGTCGCGGCCCGGCGTCTTTCCGTCGGCGATGTAGCGATAGAGGTTGCGGAACAGGTTGCGCGGACCGTCCGGGTATCCCTCCGGGTGCCCTCCCGGGTAATGCGCGTAGCTGCGTGCGTTCGCGTCCATCAGCGATGGATCCTTGATCAGGATCTCGTTCGGCTTGTCGCGGTGACCGATCCAGAGCTGATTCGGATTCTCCTGGTCCCAGGACAGCGCGCTGGTGCTCCCGTCCACCTCGATCCACTGCCGGTTCTTCCGTCCCGAGCTCACCTGCGACACCACCAGCGATCCGCGCAGCCCACCCTCCAGCTCCACGAGGACGAAGCCGCCGTCCTCCGTGTCGATCGACACGACGTCGTACTCCTGCGGCGCCCCGAGCTCCTTCCCCTTGTACGTCTCGACTTCCTGCTTGGGCTTCTTCCGCGTCTCGTGCGCGCGGAAGAGATGTGCCAGCACGCGCGTGATCTTCCGCCCCGTCACGTGCTGCACGAGGTCGAACCAGTGCGAGCCGATGTCGGCGATCGCGCGCGATGCACCGCTCACCTTCGACTCGAGCCGCCAGTTGTAGTCGGTCTCGTGCAGCAGCCAGTCCTGCAGATAGTGGCCGTGCACGAGGAACAGGTCGCCGAGCTCGCCGCGCGCGACCATGCCGCGGGCCTGCTGGATGAGCGGGTAGCCGCGGTAGTTGAAGTTGATCGCCGTCACCACGCCCTTCTCCCGCGCGAGCTTCACGAGCGCCCCCGACTCGGCCGACGTCATCGTGAGCGGCTTCTCGGAGAGCACGTGCTTCCCCGCCTCGATGAACGCCTTGTTCACCTCGAAGTGGAGGTTGTTCGGCGTGCAGTTGTGCACCGCCTGCACGTCGTCGCGGTCGAGCAGCGCCTTCCAGTCGTCGAAGACGTTGATGATCCCGAACTGCGCGCCGAGCTCCTTCGCGCGCGGGAAGTCCATTGATGCGATCGCAACGACGTTGACCCCTGGCACTCGGCGCAGGGCATCGACGTGGGCGGCACCCATGAAGCCCGAGCCGATGACGGCGACGTTCACTGGTGGCATGGCTGCTCGACGGATGAGTTGAGGTGTCGCGGCGTCCCGGGGCCGCGCGGCGCGAAGGGAACGTAAACATCGGTCGGCTGAGTGCCCAGTCGAGGACCTGGTTTGGTGTTTCGGTGGTGAAGCGGTGAAGTGGTGAGGCGGTAAACCACCCGATCACCCAAACCGCAGTCTTGCGCCCCGCGCAGGGTCACGACACGTTGGCATCGATGCCCGACTCGCAGCGACGGGAACGGTCCGCTGGATGGTCGCTCGAGCACCGCTTGCCGGTGCTCATCTTCGTCTTGCTTGCCTGCGTGGTCGGTGGGCTCAGCTTGGCGGCGTACCGGGAAGTGCGCGCGACCGCCGTCATTCGCGCGACCGATCGGCTGGAGCGCGTCGGCCGCGAGCTGTTGGCGGCCGCGGTGCGCGGGACCATCGCGCGAGCCGAATCGCTCCAGGTCGCGAGCGCCGACGAGGGGCTCAGGCGTGCGCTGTCCCGGCCATCCACCTCGGAGGAGGTCGGGGCCCGGCTGGCCGAGTTCCGTCCGAGCTCCGATTCGACACTGCTCGGCTGGCAGCTGGCCTCCGTCCGCGACGGTCCACGCTACGCGAGCGCCGCCGGATGGTCCTCCGCCGACTCCATCGCCCTGGCGGCGGCCGTGGACAGCGCTGTGCGCGCGGCCGCCGATCGCCGGTCTCCCTTCTATGCCGTCGGGCAATCGATCCACAGCTGGCTCGTCGTGCCGGTGATCAGCACGGGCGAAGTCGTCGGCACGCTGGCCGAGCTGCGTCGCGTCGGGGACAATCGAGCCGGTGAGGCGGCGGTAGTCGGTCTCATCGATGATGGAGCAGGCCTTCTCTTCACGAGTCGCGGGTCGGAGACGTGGCTGTCGCTGCGTGGGCGGCCCGTGCCGGCACCGTTCGCTCTGCCCACCGCGGAGGGGCGGGCCGTGCGGGTGACCGGTCCGAACGGCCCCGCGTACGCCGTGAAATTCGTCCTGCCGACTACGCCGTGGATGCTCGTCATCTTTCAGTCGGAGGCGACCGTGCTCCGTCGGCCATCCGAGTTCCTGCGCCGGATGCTCGGCGCGAGCTCCATCGTGCTCGCCGTGGCCATCCTCGGTGCCTGGTTGCTCAGCCGGCACGTCACTCGGCCGTTGCGCGACGTGACCAACGCGGCCATCGGGTTGGCTGAGGGCGACTACGCACGCCGCGTCAGGGTGAGCGGCGGTGGACGTGAGGTGGCGAGCTTGGCCACGACGTTCAATGCGATGGCTGCCGCGATCGCCGACGCACACCTCACGCTCGCCGATCGCAACGAAGAGCTGATCTCCGCGAACGCGGCGAAGGCGCAGTTCCTCGCCATGATGAGTCACGAGCTCCGCACGCCACTCAATGCGATCGGCGGCTTCACCGAGCTGCTCGAGCTCGGGCTCCATGGTCCCGTCACCCCCGAGCAGGTCGAGGACCTCGGTCGCATCCGCCGAAACAAGGATCTGCTTCTGTCGATCATCGGCGACATCCTCGAGTTCGCCCGTGCCGACGCGGGTGTCCTGTCCGTGAAATCGGAGGCGGTGTCCGTCGCCGATCTCGTCGCCGACGCCACCGACCTCGTCGGTGCACAGATGCAGGCGAAGGGCATTTGCTTCATCGTCGGCCCCGTCCCTCCCGATGCCGTCGTGCGCGCCGACAGGGAGCGGGCGCAGCAGGTCCTGCTCAACCTGCTCTCCAACGCGACGAAGTTCACGGATGCGGGTGGTGAGATCCGCATCGAGACGACGACCGGCGCGGGCGAGGTGCGCATCGAGGTGCGCGACACGGGGCGCGGAATCGCCGCCGCACAACTGGAGGCCATCTTCGAGCCATTCGTGCAGGTGGACGCGTCGCTGACCCGTCGCACCGGCGGCACCGGTCTCGGCCTCGCGATCGCGCGCAAGCTCGCCGTCGCGATGGGCGGTACGCTCGACGCGCGAAGTTCGCTCGGCGCCGGCTCGACTTTCACGTTCACCCTGCCGCAGGCGGGGTCGCCGGTGCCGCCGCCGACGGAGGTGCTCACCGGGCAAGGGGACGCGCGTCAGCCCGCCTGATTCACAGGCGCGCGCACGCTGGCGATCTTTCCGATCGACCACGCGACGGAGAGACGCAGATGAGCGAACAGGGGAGCGCGAAGGGTGCCGCGGTCGCGAGTGCCAGGCAGACCGAGGTCGCCGTGCTGGCCGGTGGCTGCTTCTGGGGAGTCGAAGACATCCTGCGCGAGGTGCCCGGCGTTCTCGATACGGATGTCGGCTACACCGGCGGCTGGCTCGAGAACCCGACGTACCACGACACGCACGACAGCAAGTCCGGCCACGCCGAGGCGGTGCGCATCACCTTCGACCCATCGGTACTGAGCTACGAGGATCTGCTCGAGAACTGGTTCTTCCGCCTGCACGATCCGACCACGCTCAACCGCCAGGGGAACGACATCGGCACCCAGTACCGCTCGGCGATCTTTCCGCAGTCGCCCGAGCAGGAGGAGACCGCACGTCGCGTCATCGCGCGCGTCGGCGCCTCGGGCAAGTGGCGCCGCCCGATCACGACATCCATCGAGCCCGCCGCCACCTGGTACAGCGCCGAGTCCTACCACCAGGACTACCTGCGCAAGAATCCAGGTGGCTACACCTGTCATTTTCTGCGAGACTGACGGGCCGACGGTCGAACGGTTCCATCACTGCAACTGCACCTGCACTTCACGCGGAGAGGGCGGGCGAACCCAAACGGGTCCCGGCGCACCGCAAGCACGGATGCCGACCCCAATGCGCTCCAGGTGACGGCCGGAAGTGCGGATCCCTCGACTTCGCTCGGGATGACAGTGGGAAGTGCAGATTCTTTGACCGAACGCACTGAAACGGCCTCGGGAAGCGAGACGCTTCCCGAGGCCGTTCGCGGACTGGTGATCCGCGATTACGCCGCCCGCCGCACCCGCTCCGGCTCCGTGGCCGGCGTTGCCGTCTCTCCGCCGATGCGCTTCGCGAGCACCGCGTCGATCGAGTAGGCACCCGCGCCCGCGATCACCAGCGCGATCGCCGAGGCGAGAAGCGAAAGCGGGAACTCGACGCCGCCCGGGTTGAAGAACCCCTGCTTCAGGTGAACGGTCAGGATCGCGACGATCATCGTCGACCCGACGCCGAGTGCGGCCAGTCGAGTCAGGAGACCGAGCGTGATCGCGATGCCGCCGAAGAATTCCACGAGCGCGACGAACGGGCCGAAGAAGCCGGGCGCCGGAATTCCCATCTGGCCGAATGCGCCGGTGACGCCGTCGAAGCCGAACACGAAGAGCTTCTGGCCACCGTGGAGGATGAACGTCACGCCGAGGACGACGCGCAATACGGCGAGCGCGGTGTCGATCTGGCGTCGAGTGGGAGAATTGAAGAGCGGCATGGTCGTATTCCTCTGAAGTAGTGTTGTGCTCGGTGTTTAACAGTACAGTGTGATAACACTTATATTTGCAAGAAGCTTACCCGGCTCCCCCTTCACGTACCAGTCTGAGAAGCTCGACCAGCGAGCGGAGCTGCTCGTCCGTCAGTCGCGCCAGCTGCTCCTGATGCAGGTCGGTCATCGGCCCGTCCAGCTCGTCCAGGAGCTCGCGTCCACGCGTCGTGATCTGCGTCAGCACCATCCGACGGTCGTCGCCCTCGCGAGAGCGCGACACGAGCCCCGCGTCCTCCATCCGGTCGAGCAGACGGGTCATGTCCGGCATGCGGGTCAGCATCCGGTCGCGTACCTCGTTCCGGCAGAGCCCCCCTTCCCCCGCGCCGCGCAGGATTCGCAGCACGTTGTACTGGGTGCCGCTGATGCCGTACGGCTTGAGAAGGTCCTCGACCCGGTCCGTCAGGGTCGATGTCGTCCGCACGACGCTCAGATAGGCCTCCTGCTGGAGGCTGCTGAACGGCTTGGTCTGACGGAGGTCGTGCTGGAGTGACGGCGACATGAAATTAGTATAGGTGTTATAACACTAAATGTCAAGGCCCGTCATCCGTCCGGCCCTCCGCCGGTCTCGCTCTGGCCTGGTGAGATCCCCATCGCCGCGCGGAACTCCCGCGTCCGCATCGCGGAGAAGGTCTCCGTCGGCATCGTCCGCCGGCCACGCATCGCATCGATCAGGGCGTCGGCCTCGTCGTCGCTCCGACCGACGACGGTCAGTGTGTAGTGGGCGAGGCTGAGCGCCACCTCGCGTTCGGCGTACACGGCGCGACCGTGGACGCCGGGCGACGGGAGCACCTGCTCGAAGAACGCCTGCTCGCTCGCGCTGTGCGTGCGCACCGCCACCGCGATGCGCGGATTCAGCTCGCGCGCCACCTCGACGATGCGTCTCGCACGAATCGGCTCTGGCGCGGTCACCACGATGAGTCGCGCCCCGGTGACCCCGGCGCGTCGCAGCACGTCGGCGCGCGTCGCGTCGCCCGAGATCGCGTGCTCGCCACGGAGGCGTATCCCCGCCACGACGCGGGGCTGCTCCTCGACGACGATGTGCGACACGCCGGCGCGGTCGAGCGCTTCGGTCACGGTCGTCCCGACGCGTCCGTAGCCGACGAGGATCACGTGATCGGTGATCGCGCTGAAGTCGAAGGCGTCCGCCTCGGTGAACGATTCGGGAATGCCCGGCGCGTACCGCGCCAGCATGCGCTGCAGCCATCCCTGCAGCGGCTGATTGACGGTGATCGAGAGCAGCGCCGCCCCGACGACGAGGGCGTGCGTGTCCCGGTCGAGCAGGCCGAGCGATGCGCCGAGCGCCATGAGGATGAACGAGAACTCGCCGATCTGTGCCAGACTGCCCGCGATCGTCACCGCCAGCCGGCCCGACTCGCCGAGTAGCCGCAGCACCGCGAACGACGCCACGAACTTCATGAGCATCACGACGCCGAGCACCGCGAGCACCTTCCCGAGATGATCGACGAGCACGTGCGGGTCGAACAGCAGCCCGACCGACACGAAGAACAGCACGGCGAACGCGTCCTGGAGCGGCAACGCGTCGGCCGCGGCGCGATGGCTCAGCTCCGATTCGCTGACGACCGCACCGGCGACGAACGCGCCGAGCGCGAACGACATGCCGAACAGCTGCGACGCGATCGTCCCGACGCCGAGCGCGATCGCGAGCACCGTCAGCGTGAACAGCTCCCGCGAGCCGAGCCGCGCGACGTGCGCCAGGAGCCACGGCACCACGCGCCGCCCCGCGACGAACATCAGGAGCAGAAACGCGATGACGTTGCCGATCGCCAGCGCGATCGAGCGTGCGAGTCCACCAGCGGTGAGTGCCTGACCGTCGACGGGCGTACCGCCCAGCGGCACGGCGACGGCGGGCAGCAGCACCAGCACCAGCACCATCGAGAGGTCCTCGACGACGAGCCAGCCGACGGCGACGCGCCCTTCCGGCGAGTCGAGTCGGTCGCGCGCTTCGAGTCCCTTGAGTACGACGACGGTGCTCGCGACGGCGACCGAGAGGCCGAGCACTATCGCTCCGCCCACCGACAGCCCCCACCATCGCCCCAGCATCGTGCCCGCCGTGCCGGTGATCGCGATCTGCAGCAGCGCGCCGGGCACGACGATCGCCCGAACCGCCATCAGGTCGCGCAGCGAGAAGTGCAGCCCGACGCCGAACATCAGCAGGACCACACCCATCTCCGACGCCTGCGCGGCGACCCCCCCTTCGGCCGCGAGCGAGGGCGATGCGACGCCGATCGCGATGCCGGCGAGGAGATAGCCGACGATGGGCGGAAGGCGCAGTCGCGCGGCGAGGACGCCGAACAGGAGCGCGACGGCGAAGGCGAGCGCGATCGTCGCAATGAGCGTCGTGCCGTGCTGCATCGGTGGCGGCGGCTCGTGGTGGGGGAGGATCGTTCGCAGAAGCTAACTCGGCAACGACTCGCGCGCGCGGTGCGGCGGCGGCGCGAACGACGACGCATTTGCCACGCACCGTGACGATGGTCCCGATCGTGCGAATCCGTCGAGCGACCTCGGCACGAACCTCGACGACCTCCGGCTGCGTGATCGCATGACACCACTGGATCCGGGTGCCGCTGCGTGACGCAGCGCATCGAGGACTACGCTCTCATCGGCGACTGCGAGACGGGCGCGCTGATCGGCCGCGACGGGTCGATCGACTGGCTGTGCTGGCCGCGGTTCGATTCGGGCGCCTGTTTCGCCGCGCTGCTCGGCAATCCCGAGCACGGACGCTGGCGCATCGCGCCGGCCGGCGAGATCGTGCGCGCCGAGCGCCGCTACCGCGGCGACAGCATGATCCTCGAGACGACGTTCGTCACCGTGTCGGGCAGTGTGACGGTGATCGACTTCATGCCGCCGGTCGGCACGCAGTCGGAGCTGGTGCGCACCGTCGTCGGCGTGCGCGGCGAGGTCGCGATGCGCGTCGAGTTGATCCTCCGCTTCGGCTACGGTGCCCTCGTGCCCTGGGTCACCCGCTACGGCACGAACGGCCTGCGTGCGATCGCGGGGCCGGACATGGTCGTGCTCACCGCCGATGTGCCGCTGCACGGCGAGAATCTCACCAGCGTCGCCGACTTCACGATTCGGCAGGGCGAGTCCAGGTCGTTCACGCTGAGCTGGCGACCCTCGCACAAGCCGCCGCCCGATCCCGTCGACGCGGCGGCCGCGCTGCGCGAGACGGAGGAGTACTGGACCGAGTGGTCGTCGCAGTGCCGCTACGACGGCGAGTTCCGCGAGCCCGTGCTGCGATCGCTGCTCACGCTGAAGGCGCTGACGTACGGACCGACGGGCGGCATCGTCGCGGCGGCGACGACGTCGCTCCCCGAGGAGCTCGGCGGCGTTCGCAACTGGGACTACCGCATGTGCTGGCTGCGCGACGCGACGCTCACCCTCGTCGCCCTCATGGACGCCGGCTACTACGACGAGGCGCTCGCCTGGCGCGACTGGCTGCTCCGCGCCGTGGCCGGAAGCCCGGACCAGCTGCAGATCATGTACGGGCTCGGTGGCGAGCGGCGGCTGCTCGAGTGGGAAGCGCCCTGGCTGCCTGGCTATGCGGGATCACGTCCCGTGCGCATCGGCAACGCGGCGCACGGCCAGCTCCAGCTCGACGTCTTCGGCGAAGTGATCGACGCCCTGCATCAGGCGCGGAAGGGGAAGATGCCCGAGAGCGAGGACGCGTGGCATCTCGAGATCGCGCTGATCAAGCATCTCGAGAGCGTGTGCCGCCAGCCGGACCACGGCATCTGGGAGGTGCGCGGCCATCCACAGCACTTCACGCACTCCAAGGTCATGGCGTGGGTCGCCCTCGACCGCGCGATCAAGAGTGCCGAGCAGCACCGCCTCGACGGGCCGCTCGCGCACTGGTCCTCGCTGCGCGCCGCGATGCACGACGAGATCTGCTCGCGCGGCTTCGACCCTGCGGTCGGATCGTTCATGCAGTCGTACGGCTCGACGCAGGTCGATGCGAGCCTGCTCCTCATGCCGCTCGTCGGGTTTCTCCCTGCCGATGATCCGCGCATCACCGGCACGGTGCGCTGCATCGAGCAGCGTCTGCTCGTCGACGGCTTCGTGATGCGATACGATTCGAAGCTCACCGACGATGGACTGCCGCCGGGCGAAGGCGCCTTCCTCGCCTGCACCTTCTGGCTGATCGACAACTATCTGCTCCAGGGGCGTCACGCCGAAGCACGACGCCTGTTCGACCGACTGCTCGCCATTCGCAACGACGTCGGCCTCCTCGCCGAGGAATACCACCCCGCCTTCGGCCGCCAGATCGGCAACTTCCCGCAGGCGTTCTCCCACGTCGCGCTCGTGAGCACCGCGTACAACATCCAGAGGTCGGAGCGGAGGGCGGCGCCGAGGAGGTCTGACTGAACCGCCACGGCGAGTACCCGGTACGACCGAAGTAGCAGATACCCAGTACCGGCAGGACGCTCCCGGAATGCCTGTCAGCTACTCCGTAGTCACAATCTCTCCGGTCGCGCGCTCGAGGCGCCTTCCGGGCACCGCCGACCGGGGCTGGGTACTAGCTACGTCAGTGGTACTGGGTACTCGTTTTTGTCGTCGTGGTGGCGGCTATCAGGCCGCTTCTGTCTCGTTGACCTCCGTCCGATCCGTCGCCGCATTCGGCTTCTCGCCGAGGAACTCTACCCACTGCTTCTTGAGGCCCGGGTAGCGCAGCGCGGCTTCGACGAGATCGAGGAAGCAGCCGATGTTGTCGTCGAACCGCTTCTGCAGCAGATCGTTCGCCAGCCGTTCGTCCTCGCCGAATGCCTCGTGCGCCTGCGCGAGGGAGAACATGTCGGGATACACGCGCGCCCCCAGATGCTCGAGCGGGATGCGCAGCGACCACAGGCCGCGATTGCCCCCCGCCATCGAGGGCGACGCCGAGAGCAGGAAGCATTGCTTGCCGTTGAAGGGCTGCGGGCGGACGCGCGACGTCCAGTCGATGAGATTCTTGAGCACTCCCGGCATCGACGCGTTGTACTCCGGCGACGCGATCATGAGTGCGTCCGCGGCCTTGAGTCGCCGGCAGAATTCCTTGGCCGGCTCGGGGATCGTCCCGAGGCTCTCGACGTCGCCGTCGTACGACGGGCAGTCGAACTCCGCCATCGTGCCGCGGTCGACGCTCGCGCCGCGTCCCTCGACCGTCCTCTGCGCCAGACCCGCGAGCCGGTCGTTGAGCGATCCCTGCCGGAGCGCCGCCCCGAAGATCAACACGTGCAGGGGCCGGATTCCATCGGAAGACATGCGTACCTCGAAAGAATAGGGTGGACTACCGCGGATGCGCTCCGTGCAGTTCGCGCACCCGCGCACCCGGCATTCAATCGATCGGCTTCAGGTTCGCCACGATCTTCTCGCGCTGCGGCTCGAGGAACGGCGCGAGCGCCACCTTCTCGCCGAGCGTCGCCGGATCTTCGTCGACGCCGAACCCCGGGCCATCCGTGGCGATCTCGAACAGGATGCCGTTCGGCTCGCGGAAATAGAGGCTGCGGAACCAGTACCGGTCCACCTTGCCACTGTTCGGAATGCCGAGCGTGTTCAGCTTGTCGGCCCACGCGTCGTAGTCCGCGTCGTTCGAGCGGAAGGCAACGTGATGGACACCCCCGGCGCCTGGACGCGCCGGCTTCAGGCTCCGCTGCTCGGCGACGTGAAGCTCCGCGCTCACGCCACCCGGCCCCATCTCGTACACGTGCACGACGTCGCTCGCGTTCTCGGGGTGCGGGTACTCGCGCACGGGACGCATGCCGATCGAGCGAAGCACGGCGTCCGTCGGCGCCAGCGTGGGAACGCTGAGCACGATGGGACCGAGGCCACGAATCTGATGCGCCGCCGGCACGGGACTCCGATCCCACGGATTTGCGTCGCCGACGCCGCCGTCGTCGACGAGCGACAGACGCTGCCCCTCCGGATCCTCGACGTCGAGCGTCAGCCGGCCGTCGCGCTCGGTGACCTCGCCGGCGTGAACGCCGAGCTCGCCCAGTCGCACCTTCCAGTAGTCCAGCGCGTCCGCGCCCTCCACGCGCAGCGACGTACGCGAGATCGAGCGCGAGCCCCGCGTCTCGGTCGGCACGGGCCAGTCGAAGAAGGTGAGGTCGGTACCCGGTGCTCCCTTCGCGTCGGCGTAGAACAGATGATAGGCGCTCACGTCGTCCTGGTTGACGGAACGCTTGACGAGGCGCATCCCCATCGTGCGCGTGTAGAAATGGTGGTTGTCCCGGATCTTGGCCGAGACCGCCGTCAGATGGTGGATCCCCTTCAGCTCGATGCTCATGTCGGTTCTCTCGTGTGAGCGCGCGGCCGCTGCATTCGGGCCTTCCCTGCGCATACGCCGTGCGCGCCGTTCCGTAAGTATCTTAGTACTGAGATAGTTTGAAGTCAAGAAAGCCGGGGGTCCGGCGACTGGACCCCCGGAATATCCGGGCCGCGGGCCTACTGCCGCCCGATCGCGCGCAGGCGGCCGCGCGCTTCGTTGTTCGTGGAATCGCGGCGCACCGCTTCCCGGAATGCATCGGCCGCCGCGTTGGTGTCGGCGCGCAGCAGCAGCACGTTGCCTCGGAACACGTACAGCCCCGACGACTTGGGGAAGTACTCTTCGTTCAGCTTGAGGAGCGCGAGCGCCTCGTCGAACTTCCCGGCGCGCGCCAGCCGGAATGCGGCGACGTTGAGCGACGGCTCGCCGAAGTCGTACGAGTCGCGCCCGTAGTAGCGGTCGCGCAGCGCGTGATAGGTGCGGATCGCCGAGTCGGCGCCGGCCGCCGCGGCGACGTCGCCGACGAGCGCGTAGAGCGGAACCGGCCGGTTCACTCCGCGGTGGCAGGTCGCACACGTCGCCATCAGCCCGGGCGACTGTCGGCCGGGCAGCGTGTCGACGCGGCGGTTGACCTCGGCCAGCATGAGCATCATCTGCCGCGCGACCTGCTTCGTGCGCTTCTCGTCGCTCGCGAAGTCGAAGCTCGCGATCGGCGCGCCTTCCTTTCCGACGTGGCAGTGCGTGCAGCGTACGCCGAGGTCGGAGGTGAAGTTGCGCATGATCCCGAGCACCTCGGTGACGGGAGTCTTGTGCGGGATGACCTTGGTGTTGACGAGCGAATCGGGCGGAAACTTCCCCGGGGCCTGCGCCGACGCGGAGCTGGCGACGAAGATCACGACCGCGAGACTGGCGAGTGGACGTCGGTGCATGGGAGTCTCCGAATGGCAGTGGCTGGGAGGCCGTATGGACGGAGCGGGCTCGGCGAAGCTGGCACAGCGATCGGGAACTGAACAGGGGGATGTGGTGGAGTGGGGAGTGGTTAACCACCAACCACCAACCACCGACCGTCTGGCAGATCCCCCCGCGACCTCCTAGCATCTCCCCCCATGACTCCACCGCGCCGTCTCCTGGCGATGCTGCTCGTGCTCGTGCCCATGAGGCTCGCCGCGCAGGTGCCGTCGAGTCATCCAGCGCTCGATTCCGCGAGCGCCGCGCGTGCGGCGTGGGGCCGGATGAACACGGCGCGCCGAGCCGGGGACCTGATCACGGCGCGCGCCGAGGCCCTCCGCGCGGCAACGGCGTGGCCGACCCAGCCCGCGTATCAGTGGGTACGAGCCGTCCTCGCGTCGCGCACCGCGCTGCGCTGCAGGCGTATGCCGCGCTCGGGCTCGGGCGCGATCTGTCGAGCGACTCGGCGCTCGCCGCGCTGCGCGGCGCGCCGGGGTTCGACGCCGTTCGCGCGGCGCACGATCGCAATCGCGCTCCGGTCGCGCGCGGCGCCGTGCGCCGCGAGGTACGCGACAGCACGCTCTGGCCGGAAGGGGTGGATTACGATCCGCGCACCGGAGACTTTCTCCTCGCGAGTGTTCGCCGCCGCACGCTCGTGCGCGTCGCCCGCGATGGCTCCGCGCGGCAGCTCTGGCCCGACGGCGCGAACGGCGTGGGTGCGATGCTCGGCGTTCGCGTCGACGCGGCGGGTCGCGACATCTGGGCGACGACGTCGGGGATGCCGCAGATGGAGGGATGGACGCCGGCCGACAGCGCGATCGCGGCGCTGCTCCGCATCGACGCGCGCACGGGACGCATCGAGCGGCGCTGGGACCTGCCGCTCGCCCCGCGAGGTCACGTGCTCGGCGATCTTGCGCTTGGTCCGCACGGCGACGTCTACCTCACCGACTCGTACGAGCCGGTGCTGTATCGGCTGCGGCCCGGTGCAGACACCCTCGAGCGGATCACGCATCCGCTCTTCCGCTCACTGCAGGGGATGGCGGCGACGGACGACGACCGCTTCGTCTACGTCGCCGACTACTCGCGCGGCCTGCTGCGCGTACGTCTCGCCGATGGCGACGTCCGGCGCGTCGGCGCCGCACCAGGTTCGGACACCCGTGGCTGCGACGGGATCGTGCTGCATCGCGGCGCGATTGTCGCCGTGCAGAACGGTGCGTCGCCCGCGCGCATCGTTCGCTTCGTGCTGAACACCGCGGGCGACAGCATCGTCGCGACGCAGCTGCTCGACCGGAACCCAACGCTCTCACCCGAGCCCACGATTGGAACGATGATGGGCGACCGGTTCGTCTATGTCGCCAACAGCCAATGGGAAGAGTTCGACGACGCCGGTCGCCTCAAGCCCGGTGCCCGATTGACGCGCCCCCGACTCGTGGCGGTGCCCGTGCCGCATGGAATGCCCTGAGTGACGGACCTCCTCGCGGCGCGCACACAGATGGCGGTGTCGCTGGGCTTTCACATCGTGTTCGCCCAGATCGGCATCGCCATGCCGTTGATGATGGTGCTGGCCGAGTGGCGGTGGCGGCGTACGGGCGAGCGAGTCTACTACGATCTCGCGCGCCGCTGGGCGAAGGGGACCGCCGTGCTGTTCGCCGTCGGCGCCGTGTCGGGAACGGTGCTCTCCTTCGAGCTGGGACTCCTCTGGCCACGCTTCATGCGCGATGCAGGGCCCCTCATCGGGATGCCCTTTTCACTGGAAGGTTTTGCCTTCTTCCTCGAGGCGATCTTCCTCGGCATCTACCTGTACGGGTGGGAGCGCGTCGGCCCGCGCGCGCATCTCGCGGCCGGCGTCGTGGTGGCGTTGAGCGGCGCGGCATCGGCCCTCTTCGTCGTGCTCGTCAACGCGTGGATGAACACGCCGATTGGATTCACCCTCGACGCGGCGGGCGCGTTCACGCGGATCGATCCGGTCGTCGCGATGCGCAGCCCGGCGGCGTTCGCGCAGGTGCTGCACATGCTGCTGGCGTCGTACGCGGCGACGGGAATGGCGGTTGCCGGCGTGCACGCGTGGATGCTGCTGCGCGGCGCGGCGCCGGCGTTCCACGGCCGCGCGCTCGCGCTGGCGCTCTGCGTCGGTGCGCCGGCGGCGGTGGTGCAGCCGGTCTCGGGAGACCTGAGCGCACGCGTCGTCGCCGAGACGCAGCCGGTGAAGCTGGCCGCGCTCGAGGGCCAGTGGGCCACGGAACGCGGCGCGCCGCTGCGCATCGGCGGGTGGCCCGACGCGTCGCGCGAGGAAACGCGCTGGGCGCTGGAGATCCCTTACGGACTTTCCCTTTTGGCCTTCCACGATCCACACGCCGAGGTGCGCGGATTGAGCAGCGTTCCGGCCGCCGATCGCCCGCCAGTGCGCGTGGTGCATCTCGCCTTCCAGACGATGGTGGGGCTCGGGAGCACGATGGCGCT
>QHVE01000010.1:0-55096 GCA_003223455.1 Gemmatimonadota bacterium
GAGCGCGTCGAGCCGCCGCGCCAGCTCCTCGGCGCGCGCGCTCAGGTTCTCGGCGATGTAATAGAGGATCTGTGCGCGCGCGTGTCCCGTCGCCTTGGACCATCCCGCGGCCGCCGCGTGCGCTGCCTCGACGGCGTTGCGGATGTCCTTCCGGTTGCCCTCGCCGACCTCGCCGAGCGTGCGTCCGTCGGCGCCCGTGATGCGGATCGAATAGCCCGAATCGGGACGCACCTGCTTTCCGCCGACGAACAGCTTCGGCGTGCGATCGACGAGTGGTGCGCCACGATCCGCATCGTCGAGCTCCGCGGCACGTCGCAGCGGGCGCACCGCACCGGCGCCCCGCGCGGGCTTCGACGCCGCGCGCGCCGCGCGACCGGCCGCCAGATCGTCGGTCTCCGAGAGACGGTCGGGCACGAGGTACTCGTACATCCCCTCGCGCCCTCCCTCGCGCCCGAACCCCGATTCGCGGTAGCCGCCGAAACCCGCGGCGGCATCGAAGAGGTTCGTCGAGTTGATCCACACGACGCCCGCCTTGATCTTCGGCGCGATGTCGAGCGCGAGGTTGATCGACTCGCTCCACACCGATGCCGCGAGCCCGTACGGCGTGTTGTTCGCCAGCGCGACCGCCTCGCTCGGCGTGCGAAACGTCATGGCGACGAGGACAGGTCCGAAGATCTCCACCTGCGCGATCGTCGACGACGGCTGCACGTTGGTGAACAGCGTCGGCGGGTAGAAGCAGCCGTCCTGCGGACACGCCCACGTCGGCTGCCACATCTCGGCGCCTTCGGCCTTCCCCGCAGCCACGAGGTCACGGATTCTTTCGAGTTGTACAGGCGCCACGATGGCGCCCATGTCCACCGCCTTGTCGAGTGGAGAGCCGAGCCGCAGCGTCTCCATGCGCGCGCGCAGCTTCGTGACGAGCCGCTCGCTCACGCCTTCCTGCACGAGCAGCCGCGAGCCGGCGCAGCAGACCTGCCCCTGGTTGAACCAGATCGCGTCGACCACCCCCTCGACGACGGAGTCGAGGTCGGCGTCGTCGAACACGACGAACGGCGACTTCCCGCCCAGCTCGAGCGACAGCTTCTTGCCGCTTCCCGCCGTCGCCTTGCGGATGATGCGTCCGACCTCGGTGCTGCCGGTGAACGCGATCTTGTCGATGCCGTCGTGCGCAACGATGGCGGCGCCGGTGTCGCCGTCGCCGGTGACGACGTTCAGCACGCCTGCCGGAAGCGATGCCGCGTCGGCCAGCTCGGCGAACAGCAATGCGGTGAGCGGAGTGAACTCCGCCGGCTTGATGACGATCGTGCAGCCCGCCGCGAGCGCCGGCGCGACTTTCCACGCCAGCATGAGCAGCGGGAAATTCCACGGGATGATCTGTCCGACGACTCCCGCGGCGTGATGGCCGGCGAACTCGCTCTCCATCAGCTGGGCCCAGCCGGCGTGATGATAGAAGTGCCGCGCGACGAGCGGCACGTCGATGTCGCGCGTCTCGCGGATGCTCTTGCCGTTGTCCATGCTCTCGAGCACGGCGAGGAGTCGCGAGTTCCGCTGCACGGCGCGCGCGAGCGCGTACAGATAGCGCGCGCGCCCGTGCCCGCCGAGCGCCTGCCACGCCGGCAGCGCCTTGCGCGCCGCCTTCACGGCGGCATCGACGTCGCGCTTCGCGCCCTGCGAGACCTGCGCGATCACCTTTCCGGTTGCGGGATTGCTCACGTCGAACGGGGACGCGGGCTTCGTCCACGCGCCGGCGATGTAGTGACCGAACCGCGCGCCGTGGCGCGCGAGCCACTCGCGTGCCGGCGCGTCCCCTTCGGGCGCCGGCCCATACTCCATGGTGTCGAAGACCTCGCGGACCGATGTCATGCTCAGACCATGGGATGGCGGTGCGCCGCGGAGTAGCGCCCGGTGACGTAGTGCTCGAGCTGTCGCTCGATGTCGGTGAGCAATGCGCTCGCGCCGAAGCGGAAGAGGTCGGGTTTGAGCCAGCGGTTCCCGAGCTCCTCCTTCATGAGGTAGAGGTACTCGAGCGCGTTCTTCGCGCTGCGGATGCCCCCCGCGGGCTTGTAGCCGACCGCATACCCCGTCATCTGCTGGTACTCGCGGATCATCCGCACCATCACGAGGCTGAAGGCGAGCGTCGCATTCACGCTCTCCTTGCCGGTGCTCGTCTTGATGAAGTCCGCGCCGGCCATCATCGCCACCATGCTCGCGCGCGCGACGTTGCCGAGCGTCGCCAGCTCGCCCGTGGCGAGGATCGCCTTCATGTGCGCATCCCCGCACGCCTCGCGGAACATGCGCACCTCGTCGTACAGCGCCTGCCAGTTGCCGGTGAGCACGTGCGCGCGCGTGATCACGATGTCGATCTCGCGCGCGCCCACGGCGACCGACGCGCGGATCTCGCGTACGCGCTCCTCGAGCGGGCTCAGGCCGGCGGGGAATCCGGTGCTCACCGCCGCCACGGGGATGCCAGTGCCGCGCAGCGCCTCCACGGCGGTCGGCACGAGCGCGTGGTAGACGCACACGGCTCCGGTCGTGAGCCGCAGGTCGCCCACGCCGAGCGCCTCGACGAGATCGTTGCGCAGCGGGTGCGCCGCCTTGGCGCACAGACGCCGCACGTTGCCCGGCGTGTCGTCGCCCGCCAGCGTCGTGAGGTCGATCAGCGTGATGGCGCGCAGCAGCCAGGCGGCCTGCCACTCCTTCTTCACCGTCCGGCGCGTCGGAATCGTCGCGGCCCGGCGCTCGACGGCGCTGCGGTTCACGCGAAGGGCGCGCACGACGTCGAGATCGAGCGCGATGCCCGGATTGCGCTCGACGTGGTCGTCGGTGAGACGGGGGCGCGGCGTCGCGTCGCGCGCGGGGCGGTCCGAGGTGGTGAGCCGGAGCGCCGGTTCGGTGTTGGCCTGCATGGGATCCCGTGGCGGGAGGAGGCACGCGGTGTACGTCGCCGCCCGTGGAATCTAGGCTCCGCCCACCGGGGGCGGAACGTGCGACGGATGCCGGAGCCGGTCGGGGCGGCCGCTTCGTAACGCCGAGCCGGTCTCCGGCCGATACTCTCGTGCAACCCTTCCGACTCCTCCGTGCCTTCGCCGCGCTCGATGGACCCCGCAATGACGCTGGACTTTCGGTACTACTTCGACCTGGCGTGCGACGGCATGATCGTCTTCGACGCGTCGCGCCGGGTGCGCCTGGCGAACGACGCCTTCGCGGCACTCGTCGGTGAGCAGGCGGAGGCGCTCGTCGGTCGACATTTCGAGGAGCTCACCGAGCAGTCGGATCGTCCCGCGCATTCGTCGCCCGTGCAGGAGCTCGCGACGTTCGGATCCGTCGTCACGATGTACCGGGTGCGTCCGGTGCATGGAGAGCCGATCGACGTGGAGATCTCCTCCACGCTGCTCGAGGATGGGGGCACGTTCTCGGTCGTGCGCGACACGCGACGCCGCTCGGAGTTCGGCGCCCCGCGCTCCTCGGGCGGATGGCTCGCGCAGCGCACGTCGGGGCCGCGCATGCGCGTCACCGAGCCGTTCACCGTGGCGCGCGACGTCCGCCTGCTGTTCGACGCCATTCCGCTGCCCACGTGGGTGTACGACGCCGAGACGCTGCGCTTCATCGCCGTCAACCGTGCCGCCGTCGAGCACTACGGCTACGCCGAAGAGGAATTCCTCGCCAACACGATCCTCTTCATCCGGACGAGCGACGACGCCCCGAGCCTGCTCGACCGCTCGCACGACCGTCCGGGCGACGATCGCGGCGCCGCCATCCGTCACCGCCGGAAGGACGCCGAGCCGATCGACGTGGAGACGATCTCGTACGACTTCGAGCTCGACGGCCGTCGCGTGCGCATCGTCGTGGTCAACGACGTCACCGAGCAGCTGCGCACGCGCGATCAGAGGGAGCAGCTGCAGGCGCAGATGCTGCTCGCGCAGAAGATGGACGCCGTCGGCCGCCTCGCGGGCGGCGTCGCGCACGACTTCAACAACCTTCTCAGCGTGATCCTCGGCGCGGTCGAGACGCTGGGGAAAGGACTCGCGTCGTACGATCCGCTGCAGGAAGAGGTGACGGACATCCGCGACGCGGTGGGCCGCGGAGCGGCGCTCACGCGCCAGCTCCTGATCTTCGGCCGCAAGGAAGTGCGCACGCCGGGCCTGCTCGACGTGAACGAGGTCGTCCGCGGCGTCGAGCGGTTGCTGATGCGCGTGCTCGGAAGCTCGGTCAAGATCGAGCTCAGGTGCGGCGTGGAACACGCGCCCGTCGTCGCCGACGCGAGCCAGCTCGAGCAGGTGCTGGTGAATCTGTCGATCAACGCGCGCGATGCGATGCTGCGCGGCGGCACGCTCACCATCCGGACGGGCGAGACGACGCTCGATCTCGCCGCCGCCACGGTGCTCGACGTGATCCCCGGTCCGTACGTCACGATCGATGTCGAGGATACCGGTGTCGGGATGGACGAGGCGACGTGCAACCGCGCCTTCGAGCCGTTCTTCACCACCAAGGGATCGGCCCAGGGCGCCGGGCTCGGGCTGGCGATGGTGTACGGGATCGTGCGCCAGTCCGGCGGGGCGATCTCGCTACAGAGCGCGCCCGACGCGGGTACGCGCGTCCGCATCCACCTTCCGCGCGGCGACGCGGGCGCCGCGCCGGCGTTGGCGCGCGCAGCGATCGACGAGAGCCGCGGACTCGTGCTCCTCGTCGAGGACGAGCCGCGCGTGCGCTCGCAGGCGCGTCGGCTCCTCCAGCGTTCGGGCTACGAAGTGGTCGAGGCGTCGGACGGTGCGGAAGGGAAGCACATCTTCGCCGAGCGGCATGGCGACGTCGACGTCGTGGTCACCGACGTGATGATGCCCCTGCTGGGCGGCGTCGAGATGGTGGCGACGCTGCGTGCGATCCAGTCCGATCTGCCCGTCGTGTTCGTCTCCGGCTACACGGCCGAGGAGCAGGATCTCCCGCTCGACGACCGAACGGCCTTTCTCACGAAGCCGTACACGATCGACGCCCTCTGCGACGCGATAGCCGCGGTGGTGCCGAGCTGATCGGGCTGCGGTCGATTGCCGGAGGGTGGGACACTAACTTGTGGTATGAGCTGGACACCGCCCGAACCGCCTGACGAGGCGAACGACGAGCCCTCCGACGAGACGCCACCGGAGCCGCACGGTCCCTACACCCGCGAGAACCCGCTGACCTTCCTCGTGCCGGAGCCGATTCTGCTCCGGATCGAGCGCGTCGAGCGGCCGGGCGCGCAGCCGGGCGAGCAACCGGTTGCGTTCACCCGCGCCGGTCCGGACGAGGTGCTGCTCGCGGTGAACGCGTACCCGGCGCCGCTCGTCGATGCGTTCTTCGCCAGCGATGCGTTCGGCGAGCCGGTGATCGTCGTCGGTGCCGCCTGGGAGGAAGATGGGGGTGTCCGCGGCGAGCTCTCCGCGCTGCTCCCCGAGCGGACGATGCGCGCGATTCAGGACACCGTGTCGCCGGAGGAGGACGACGAGGATGACGCCGAGCCCTGGGCCGCGTCGGCCACGTTCGGCGGCACGTCGTACGAAGAGGCCGTCGGTGAGGACGACGACGACGACGAGGACGACGACGACGATGATGACGACGCCGAGCCCCATTTCCCGCTCGTGATCGGCGCCGTGCTGCGGTTCCCCGAGAACCGTAAGTTCCCTGGCGACTTCGAGCTGGAGGTGGACGACCTCATGCGGTCGATCCTCGAGGGCCGCGCGATGGATGCGGGACAGAAGCGGATCGACAACCTGCTCGGCGGGATGTAGACGCAGCAGGCGGACGGCCGCACCGACGAGCACGCTCGCGTCACTCCAGTCCGTCTAACGTGCACGCGGCACGAACCTTCCTACCAACTTCAGACGTTTTGCTAGCGGCGGCAGGCAGGCCGCCGGACTCACCAGCGCAGTCGCAGGTATCCTGGTGTCCTGGAGTGTCGATGCATACGGCCACGTCTTCGCCGATCACCGGGAGACGGCCGATAGGGATCCGTCGCGCGTCGTCGTGGATCGTGACGGCGTGGAGTGGACGATACGCGAACTGGCCACGCCGCAGACGTGGGCGCGCGCGCCGCGCTGCCTCGTCCTCAACTCGAGAGAGTGCGTGAGACGCGTCTGGTCGTATCCGAACGATTGGCGTGCGCTCGATGCCGAATCGCTGCTGCGGCTCGGGCAGGCAGACTGATCGCGCGCCGCCGCGCCAGAGTGCGCGAAACCGGGCGAGCCTGAACGCGTAAGGATGCACGACCCTCCAGTCGGAGCTCGTGCCACCATGCGCAAGATGCTCAAGCTCGTCTTCTACTCGGCTCTGATCCTGTTCGTTGGCCTTCCGCTCGCGTTCGTGCTCTTCGTGGCGGGGATGTCGATCTTCGGTGTCGTCGTCGGCGTCGGATTCGGCATCCTCGGGCTGATCATCACGGCGCTGAAGTTCGCGCTCATGGTCGTCCTGCCGATCGCGCTCGTCGTGTGGGTCGCAAAGCGGCTCATGGCACCGAACCACACGTACTAGGCGCGTCGGAACCCGCGGAAAGTCGCCGGTCGGCGGGGCGGAAGGGATGGCGATCCTCGGCGAGAGTCGATCGTCGTCCCTTCCGCCTTTCGTGCATAGCGAGGGATCGTCCATAGGGTCCCGACACTCCCCCGTGTCGTCGGTGTACCATCGGACGCTGGCGCGGGCGTGCCGTCGCCGCCCAGACTTTGCCCTGCCAGAGCGTACTCCCTCGACAACCGCACCTCTCTTCTGATGCCGACGCCGCGTCACTTCTCGCTCGCCGCACTCGTTTCGCTCGCTCTCGCCGTCGCGTGCGGGTCGTCCAACCCGCCGCCGAGCACCGAGAGCTCGCCGTCCGACTCTCGCAGCGGACGCCCGCAGGTACGCGACTCGATGTTCCGCCGCAACACGGTGATCGAGAACAACCGACCCGACGTCAGCGCGCGCGCCGGATTGCTGGTCGTGGCCAATCAGCAGGGGGCGAGCGCGACGGTCCTCGACGCGGCAACGCTACAGACGGTCGCGACCGTTCCGGTGGGCCAGGGCCCGCACGAGATCGCGATCTCGACCGACGGGCGCTGGGCCGTCGTGACCAACTACGGCCTGCAGGGCGCGGCCGGCAGCACGCTGAGCGTGATCGACCTCGCGGCGGAGACGCCGGCCGTCGTGCGTACGATCGACCTCGGACCGGGCCAGCGACCGCACGGCGCCGCGTTCGTGAAGTCGGGAACGAAGCTCCTCGTGACGAGCGAGGTCGCACAGCGACTGCTGCTCGTCGATTTCGTCAGTGGCCGGATCGACACCGCGATGGCGACGAACGGCCGCGGCTCGCACATGGTCACCGTGCAGCGCGACGGACGTCGCGCGTGGACGAGCAACCTGGGCGACGGCACGGTGACCGAGTACGACGTCGACATGCGCACGACGAAGCGGACGTTCAACGTCGCCCCGAATGTCGAGGGGATTTCGGCGACGCCTGGCGGTGTGCAGGTCTGGGTGGGGAGCAACTCCGCCAAGACGGTGACGATCGTGAACGGCGCAGACGCCGCGATCCTCGGGACGATCAACGGCTTCGGGCAGCCCTATCGTGTCGGCGTGTCTCGCACCGGTCGCGTCGCCGTGGTGAGCGATCCACCGTCGAACCGGATCCTGATCTACGACGTGGGGACGCGGAAGGAGTTGGCGCGGATCGATCTCGCCGGTCAGAAGGGAATCGGCACGCCGGCAGCCCAGGCGGGCCCGGAGGGGATCACCTTCGATCCGATCGCGGACTACGCCTACGTCACGCTCCACGGCACGAACCAGGTGGTCGCCATCGACCTGCAGAGCCGGAAAGTGATGGCGTTCGGATCGGTGGGGACGGGTCCGGACGGGATCGGATTCTCGCCGTACGTGCGGCGGTAGCCGCAGCTCGCGCCGCTAGGCGCCGACCGACTCGAGCCAGCCGATCACGCCGCTCCAGGTCTGTGCATCCTGGAGCAGGAGCGTGAGGAAGTAGGTGACCACCTCGTCGAGCGGAAAGCGGCTGGCCAGATCGTCGGCCGCGGCGCGCAGCCTCTCCGACGTCACCTCGATCGGGCCCGTCGCTTCGGTGTCGATCCGCCCGTCGTCGTGCTTCACGCCTACGCCGTCGAGGAACGCCGCCATCATCGGCCGGCGTGTTCCCAGGTGCAGGTCGACGAGGAACGCGCTGAGGAGCTGCACGTCCTCGATCGGCACGCGGGCCGCCTCGGCGACGAGCTTCTGCTTCGGCCAGGTGGCCACCGTCTGCGGCCGGAACTTGATCGCGCCCGCGACCGCCGTGCGAGTCGTCGCCTTCACCCAGCCGTTCTCGTCGTCGACCATCGCGGCCGTGATGGCGGCCGTCCGCTCCTCGCTGGTGAGCGCCTTCCACAGCTTCCGGACGGTCGTGGCACTCGGTGCCGCCGCGAGCGCGGCGAGGGCTGGACGGAGTGATGTCGTCGGCATGAGGCGAAGGTAATCGGTCGAGCAACGGGCGCGCACTCACGCACGCTCGAGCCCGGTCACAGGTCCGGGACTTGCACCCGTCGGCCGCCTGCAGCACCGCCAGAGTGCGCTCGCCGACGGCAATTTCCCTGTAACGCTTCGATCTCCCCGTGCCAGAGCTCAACGCCTCCCGCCTCGCTACGCTCCTCGATCAAAGGTTCGATGAGCTGCTCGCCGCCTGGACCGCCGAGCAGTTGCAGGTCGTCCGGCGGGGGCAGATCTCGGCGAGCGACATGCGCGCCCAGTGCAGAGAGCTACTCCAGGCCATTCGCCGGGCGCTGGCCGCCGGTGCATCGACGCGCATCGACGGCCAGTCGTGGGCGGCGGCACGCGATCTTCTCGGGCGCGTCTCGAGCCAGCGCGCGCAGCAGGGATTCCCGTCAAGCGAGACGGCGATGTTCGTGCTCTCGCTGAAGCGTCCGCTCTTCGACGCGCTGCGTCGCGCGTCGGACGACGCCGACACGCTCGCCGCCGACATCTGGACGGTCACCGACCTGCTCGACCAGCTCGCGCTGTTCACGACCGAGACGTACCTGCGCTCGCGCGAGGCGCTGATCACGCGCCAGCAGGAAGACATGCTCGAGCTCTCGACGCCCGTCGTGAAATTGTGGGACGGCGTGCTCGCGCTGCCGATGATCGGCACGCTCGACAGCTCACGTACCCAGATCGTGATGGAGAGCCTGCTGCAGCGCATCGTCGAGACGGGGTCCGACGTCGCCATCCTCGACATCACCGGCGTGCCGACGGTCGATACGCTCACCGCGCAGCACCTGCTGAAGACGGTGACCGCCGCGCGCCTCATGGGCGCCGAGTGCATCATCAGCGGGATCAGGCCGCAGATCGCGCAGACCATCGTGCAGCTCGGCGTCGATCTCGGCGACGTCGTCACGAAGGCGACGCTCGCCGATGCGTTCAAGCTCGCACTGTCGCGAATCGGGCTCTCCGTCGGGCGCGTGCGCCCGGCGGGGGCACCGGCGCTCGGGGCGGCGCCGGCCGCCAGGGACTGAGGAGCGGGTGGACAGCATCCCGATTCTCCGGATGGGACCAGTGCTGCTGGTCTCGATCCAGGTGGACATGCACGATCGGCTCGCCCTCACGCTGCAGGAAGACCTGAGCGACGCGATCACGGCGAACGGGTCGAAGGGCGTGCTGATCGACATCAGCGCGCTCGGCGTCGTGGATTCGTTCATGGGCCGCATGCTGGCGAACATCGCCGGGATCGCTCGCGTGCTCGACGCCGCCACGGTCGTCGTCGGCATGCAGCCCGCGGTGGCGATCACGCTCGTCGAGCTCGGACTCTCGCTCGAGGGGGTGCGCACCGCGCTGAACATCGAGAAGGGGATGGCGCTGCTCCAGGCCGCGGTGGCCGAGCGCGATGCGGTGCTCCACGTCATGGACGATGCTGACGGCACGGACTGAGCAGATCGCCGTGCGCGAGCAGCACGACATCGTGAGCGTGCGACAGATGGTGCGGAGCTGGAGCCTCGCGGTCGGCCTCGGCCTCGTCGATCTCACGAAGCTCGTGACCGCGGCGAGCGAGATCGCGCGCAACACCGTGGTGTACGGTGGTGGAGGCACGCTCCAGATCGAGGAGCTGCGCGACGGTCTGCGTCTGGGCGTGCGGCTCGTGTTCGAGGATCAGGGTCCGGGAATCGTCGACATCGACCGCGCGATGACCGACGGCTACTCGTCGGGGTCGGGGATGGGACTCGGGCTGGGCGGCACGAAGCGGCTCGTCGACGAGTTCGACATCGCGTCCACGCCTGGCGTCGGCACGCGCGTCACGATCACGAAGTGGAGAAGCCGGTGATGCCGAGCTTCACCTCGCCCAGTGCGCGCGGTGGCCCCGTGACCGAGCGCATCGTGATCGACGATCTGAGTCAGGTGGGCTCGGCGCGGCGCGCCGCCGACGCCGTCGCGCGTGCCTGCGAGCTCGACGACACACGTCGTGGAATCGTCGGGATCGTCGCCACGGAAGCCGCGACCAATCTCGCGCGCCACGCGCGCGCGGGTGCGTTCCTCACGCAGAGCACGTCGCACTGCGGAGTGGCCGGGGTAGAGCTCATCGCGGTCGACGCGGGGCCGGGGATGCACGACCTCGATCGCGCGTTCAGCGACGGGTTCTCCACGGGCGGCACGCAGGGTACGGGTCTCGGTGCGATCCGCCGACAGGCGGACGAGTTGGATGTGTACACCGTACCCGGGCAGGGGACGATCGTGCTCGCGCGCGTGTTCGCGCAGCCGCCCGTGCGCGGCGCCGCACGCGACGTGCTCGTCGACGTGGGCGCGGTGTGCCTGCCGGTCGGCGGCGAGACGGCGTGCGGGGATGGGTGGGCGGTGGTGCAGACGGCCGAGCGCGCAGTGGTCCTCCTCGTCGACGGGTTGGGTCACGGGGTGAGCGCCGCCGAGGCGGCAGACGTGGCGATCGCGACGTTCCGCACGCACGTCGTCCGCTCGCCGAGCGAGATCGTGACCGCCGTACACGAAGCGCTGCGTGCGACGCGCGGCGCGGCGCTCGGCGTGGCCGCCGTCACGGCTACGGGGGAGGGAGCGACCGTCCGCTTCTGCGGCGTGGGGAACACCGTGGCGGCGCTGGTGAGCGAGGGCGCGCGCCATGCGTTGCCGTCGATGAATGGCACCGCAGGCCTTCAAGTGCGCTCGATGCAGGAGTTCACCCAGCCGTGGACGGCGGGCACGATGCTCGTGATGCACACCGATGGCATCACGACTCGGTGGCGCGCCGATGCCTATCGCGGCATCCTCGTGCGCGATCCGGCGATCCTCGCGGCCGCGCTGCAGCGGGACCACATGCGCGGACGAGACGACGCCACCGTGCTCGCCTTCCGCCTGCACTCGGGAGGGAGCCGATGAGCGCGGCCGAGCGGGGGGTGGAACTGCACGAGCTGCACGAGCTGCACGAGCGCCTGCGCGCGCGCGAAGCAGAGATCGATCGTCTCGCCCAGGAGCTGGCCGAGACGAACCGCGGTGTGCTGGCACTCTATGCCGAGCTGGACGATCGCGCGCAGGCGCTCGGCCAGATGTCCGAGACGAAGACGCGCTTCCTGTCCGACATGAGTCACGAGCTCCGCGCACCACTCGCGTCGATGATCAACCTCACGCGACTGCTGCTCGCACGCGCCGACGGCCCGCTCACGGACGAGCAGGTCTATCAGGTCACGCTGATCCAGCGCTCCGCCGAATCGCTGAGCGAGATGGTGGACGACCTGCTCGACATCTCGAAGATCGAGGCCCGCAAGGTCGATCTCCGGCTCGAGGAGGTGAGCATCGCCGAGGTCCTCGCGGGTTTGCGCGGCATGTTTCGGCCGCTCGCGACGAACGAGGGCGTCGCGCTCGTGTTCGAGGATCCGGACGAGCCGATCGTGTTGACGACGGACGCGCAGCGGGTGGCGCAGGTGCTGCGCAACTTCGTGTCGAACGCGCTCAAGTTCACCACGGAAGGGGAGGTGCGCGTCTCGGCGCGTGTCGCCGACGGCGACGTGGTGATCCTCGAGGTCGCGGACACCGGGGCAGGCATCGCGCCGGAGGACCAGGCGCGGATCTTCGAGGACTTCGCCCAGGTGGACGGTCCGATTCAGAAGCGCGTGCGCGGCACCGGGCTCGGTCTGCCGCTCACGCGGAAGCTGGCCGCGTTGCTCGGTGGCGAAGTCCGGCTCGAGAGCCGGCTCGGCGAGGGCTCGCGCTTCTCGCTCGTCGTCCCGCGCGTGCATCCGGGCGTGGAGTCGACGCGATGACGCCGGCGCGCACGCCGCGGGTGCTCGTCGTCGACGACACGGAAGGGAATCGCTACGCCACGTCGCGCCTGCTGCGTGCGGCGGGCTTCGAGGTCGACGAATCGACGACGGGGAGCGAGGCGCTGGCCGCGGTCCAGCGGCACCCCGATCTGATCGTGCTCGACGTGAACCTTCCCGACATGACCGGCTTCGAGGTCGTCGAGCGGCTGCGTCGAAGTCCGGAGCTCGCGTCGATCCCGGTGCTGCATCTCTCGGCGAGCTTCACGTCGAACGCCGACCGCGCACGCGGACTCGATCAGGGGGCCGACGCCTATCTCACGCATCCGATCGATCCCACGGTGTTCGTGGCGACGGTGCGCGCGCTCATCCGGGCGAGCACGGCAGACCGGCGCACCCGCGAGGCGGCGCGCGACTGGCAGGCCACGTTCGACGCGCTCACGGATGCCGTGCTGCTGCTCGGGCCCCGGACGGTCGTCACTCGAGCGAACCGCACGGCACGCGCGCTGTTCGAGCGTACCGGCACTCCTTTCATCGGGCAGCCGGTGCGTGCAGCGCTGCTCAGCCGGTTCGGCGATGCCGCGGCGCCGCTCGCCGATCGGCTGGAGTCGGGCGAGCCGCTGCCGAAGACGCTCTTCCGGCTGGACGACCGCGCCTACGAGGTCACGACGACCGCCGTGGAGCTCGACGGCAATTCCGGCCGGCGGGTGTGCGTCATGGAGGATGTCAGCGAGCGAGTGGCCGCGGCGCAGGAGCGCGAATCCCTGCTGGCGATGGCCGAGCAGGCGCGACTCGAAGCCGAGGCGGCGAACAAGGCGAAGAGCGAGTTCCTCGCCGTGATGTCGCACGAGCTGCGCACGCCGCTCAACGCGATCGGTGGCTACGCGCAGATCCTCGAGCTCGGAATCCGCGGCCCGATCACCGACCAGCAGCGGCTCGATCTCGAGCGCATCCAGCGCAGCCAGACGTATCTGCTGTCGCTGATCAACGACGTGCTCAACTTCGCGAAGATCGAGAGCGGCCATCTCACGGTCGATCTCGAGGATGTGTCGGTGAACGAGCTGGCCAACGGGACGAGCGACTTCGTGCGCCCGCAGCTGCTGGAGCGCGGGCTCGCGTTCTCGACGCGACTGTGCGAGCCGTCGGTCCGCGTGCACGCCGATCGGGAGAAGGTGCAGCAGATTCTCCTGAACCTGCTGTCGAACGCGCTGAAGTTCACACCGAGCGGAGGCCAGATCACGCTGCTCTGCGCGGAGCACGACGACACGGTGTCGGTGACGGTGCAGGACACCGGGCGCGGCATCGCGCTCGAGAAGCTCGCCAGCATCTTCGAGCCATTCGTGCAGGTCGACCGCCGCTTCAAGCGGGAGCAGGAGGGAATCGGGCTCGGACTGGCAATCAGCCGCGAGCTGGCGCGCGCGATGGGCGGCGATCTCACGGCGGCGAGCGTCGAAGGCGCGGGCTCGACGTTCGAGCTGCGGTTGCCGAAGGTGCGTTAGTGCGTGGCGTCGTCTCGCATTGGCCATGAGCTCCAGTGCGCCCTGGGTGGCGCACCCACGCCCCCGCGCACCCGCGCACTATCTTTCGCGCATGCGCCGCACCCTCTGCAAATCCAAGATCCACCGCGCGACGATCACCGGGGCTGACCTGAGCTACGAGGGCAGCCTCACACTCGATCGTGCGCTCATGGACGCCGCGGACATGCTGCCGTACGAGCGCGTGCAGGTGGTCAACGTCAACAACGGCGCGCGGCTCGAGACCTACCTCATCCCGGGCGAGCCGGGATCCGGAGTGGTCCAGCTCAATGGCGCGGGCGCACGCCTCGGCGCACCGGGGGACGTCGTCATCCTCATGACGTACGGGGAGTACGAGGAGGACGAGATCGACGATCGATTCGCCCCGCGGGTCGTGCTCGTCGACGATCAGAACCGGATCCGACCCGCAAGCTCCTGATCCGACCGGAGCCGGTCGACACTTCCGATCGACGGCCCGCATAGGGCCTTTCAACCCTTCCGACGCACCCGCTGTCTCAGAGGGTGCACCGTGCACCGGGGCGCTGCTCGACTGTCGCCCGCTGGTGTGCGCCCACTCGAGCCATTCATGCTGTCACCCATCCACTCCGCTCTCCGGCGGAGCGCCATGCTGGCGCTCGCGATGCTCCTTGGTGCCGCGTCGACCGGGCATAGCCAATCCGCCGGGTCCACCGTCGCACTCGCCGGCCGTCCGACCGAGCCCTCGTCCGCCCACGCCGAGCGGGCCACCGCCACCGCCGCGGTGGCGACGCGCGCCACGGTGGCGCCGACGCTCGACGGCCGAACCGACGACGCCGCGTGGCAGAACGCGCAGATCATCGACCAGTTCCTCCAGTACGAGCCGAACGAGGGGACAGAGAGCCGGTTCCGCACCGAGGCGCGCGTCACGTACGACGACCGCAACCTCTACGTGCTGGCGCGCATGTACGACCCCGCGCCCGACAGCATCATCTCGCTGCTCTCGCGGCGTGACGTTCGCACGGCGTCGGAGCAGGTGAAGATCGTGATCGATTCCTACAACGACGACAAGACCGGCTACGAGTTCATCGTGAACCCGGCCGGCGTGAAGCGCGACTTCTCCGTGTCCAACGACAACAACGAAGACGCGTCGTGGGACGGTGTCTGGGACGTCGCGACGAGGATCGATTCAGTCGGCTGGGTCGCCGAGTTCCGGATCCCGTTCAGCCAGATCCGCTTCGCGCCGGGCGCCGAGCACACGTTCGGGCTGCTCATCGGCCGCGACGTCGCGCGCACCGCGGAGCGCATCTCGTGGCCGCTCATGAGCCGCAAGAAGAACGGCTACGTGTCGCAGGCGGGCTCGCTGAGCGGCATCGTCGGACTGCCGACCCCGCGCCGCCTCGAGATCGTTCCGTATGCGGTGGCGAAGAGCAGCACGCGCGACTTCGGCGAGCCGCGCGAAGGAGGTCTCGGACGATACGAGCATCCGAGCACGGCTACGGTCGGCGCGGACCTGAAGTATGGACTGTCCTCGAACCTCACCCTCGACGCCACGATCAATCCCGATTTCGGCCAGGTCGAGGCGGATCCGGCACAGCTCAACCTCACCGCGTTCGAGACCTTCTTCAGGGAGCGCCGTCCCTTCTTCCTCGAGGGCGCGGGCATCTTCAGCTTCAACACCAACTGCGGCGACATCGACAGCGGGTGCACGGGCTTGTTCTACTCGCGGCGCATCGGCCGCAGCCCGCAGCTCTCCGACGAGTACGGCGACGCCACCAGCCCGACCGCGACGCCGATCGCTGCCGCCGCCAAGGTCACGGGGCGCCTCGCCAACGGCTTCTCGATCGGCGTGCTCGACGCGCTGACCGAGCGCGTCGAGGGTGTGGAGCAGGTCGCTGGACGGAACGCGGCGATCGAGCCGCGGGCGAACTACAGCGTCCTCCGGCTGCAGCGCGATCACGCTGACGGACGCGGCGACGTCGGCCTGATGCTCACCGGCGTGAGCCGCGCGCTCGACGCCGGCGCGTCTCCATTCCTCACCAGCGGGGCGTATTCGGGCGGGCTCGACTTCCGCCGCCGCTTCGTCGGCAACAACTACGAGCTGCGCAGCTTCATCGCGGCGAGCGACGTACGCGGCTCGGCGGAAGCCATTGCCGCGCTGCAGACGAACAACGTCCATGCCTTCCAGCGGCCCGACGACGGCGTGCCGTACGATCCGACGCGCACCTCGCTGCGCGGCGACGCCGAGCGGGTGTCGTTCAGCAAGTTCGGCGGCGGCGTGACGCGCTTCCAGTCCGTCTATCAGCGATTCTCGCCCGGCTTCGAGACGAACGACATCGGCTACCAGCAGCGCGCCGATCAGCAGATGTTCCGCAACTGGTTCGCGCTCCAGTTCCAGAAGCCAACGCGCTATTACCGGAAGGCATTCTTCAACTTCAACGCGCAGGAGCGCTGGACGACCGACGGCCTCGTGCTCGGCAACGGCCTCAATCAAAACCTCCACGTTCAGCTGCCCAGCCAGTGGTGGGTGCACTTCGGCCTGAACGCGAACGACCTCGGTCCGGTGTACGGTGACCGCGATGCGCGCGGCGGACCGGCGGTCCGGCACTCGAAGAACGCGAGCGGGTGGGCCGGCTTCGAGAGCGACGACCGCAAGGCGCTGACGTATACCGTCTTCTCCTCGTGGGCGAAGGGCGACGACGGCCACTCCTGGGCGGCGGACGGAGGTCCGGGGATCAATCTGCGCGTCTCCAGCCGCTTCTCCGCGTCGATGGACGTCAACTACAGCCGCAACGTCGACAACGGACAGTTCTACGGCAGCTACGGCGATGTCGGCAGCGATACGACGCACTACACCTTCGCGCGGCTCGACCAGACGACCGTCGGCATCAGCGCGCGCCTCAACGTCACCGCCACACCGAATCTCTCGTTCCAGTTCTACGGCCAGCCGTACGTGTCGAACGGCACGTACGCCGACTGGCGCGAGCTCGACCAGCCGCGCTCGAGCGACTACGACCGCCGGTTCAAGCCGTACGGCACGACGAAGGGAATCTTCGACGGCTTCAACTACCGCGAGTTCCGCTCGAACGCGGTGCTGCGCTACGAGTACCGACCCGGCAGCACGCTGTTCCTCGTCTGGCAGCAGGGCCGCAGCGACTACCTGACGCGCGCCGACGAGGGCTACAACGACGGCTACAATCTCCGCCGCGACTACGCATCGACTTTCCGCGACCACCCGAACAACACGTTCCTGGTGAAGTGGAGCTATTGGCTGAATCCATGAGCGCGCGCTGACGCGCGCCGTTCGACGGTTTAACGGTCAGACGGTCTTACGGCCGGCCTCGGGGACGCAGGAGCTTCTCTAGGCCGGCCGTAAGCCGTTAAACCGTCTAACCGACCAAGCGCTGCCACTGGAACTCTCCCCGCCCCCCAGAACTTTCTGCACGTCGGGGGTACCAATGATCAAAGGCACTCAGGAGGCCCTCATTGTCCAGATTTCAGTTCGCGATCAGCTCCGGGCCGGAGTCCGTGCGGCAGGCCGGAGTCGTGGAGTCGGATTCGTTCAGCGAAGCCGTACTGCTCCTCGGCGAGAAGATTCCGGTTCGCACCGGTGACTCGCTCGAGATCGGCGTGAGCGGCTTTCCCCCAGCCCGCTATTTCTGCGTCAGCGCAGCGAAGGGCGCCTCGCCGGTGTGGATGCCGGAGGGCAGGATGGCGGCGTAACGTCGGTTCATCGGTCAGTCGGTTAGACGGTAAAACGGCCGGCCTCGGGAAGCTTCCCGAGGCCGGCCGTTACCGTCTACCGTCGACTGTCGACCGCGGCGGCGAAGCCGCCGCCCGCACCTTACCCCTTCCGGATCTCGAACTCCCCATTCCCGGTCGACATCCGGAGCATCGCACCTCCCGACCCGATCGTCGCGCGGACGTGCCGTGGGCTCAGCTGGCCCTTGATCTTGAGATCGAAGTCCGAGCGGATGGTGCCGTTCCCGGTGGAGGCGTCCAGCTCGCCATTGTAGTTCGCCGGCAGCGTCAGGTGCACGTCGCCGCTTCCGGTGTGGAACGCCATGTCCTCACGCGCCCGCAGCGCCGACATCCGCACGTCGATGTCGCCGTTGCCGCTGCTCACCTCGACCGGACCTTCCACCGTCACGACGTCCACGTCACCGTTGCCGGTCGAGACGTGCACGCTGGCCTTCGCGTTCCGAACTTCCACGTCGCCATTTCCCGTCGAGACGTTCACCTGCCCCTGTGTCTCGGCGATCCGCACCCGGCCGTTTCCGGTCGACGCCTGCACGTCGCTGCCCGCACCCTCCACGCTCACCGCGCCGTTCCCCGTCGAGAGCCTGACACGAACGCCGCGCGGCACGAGCACCGTCATCGAGACCGTCGCGGAGCCGCCATCCCGCCAGCCGTCGCCCCTCCGCCGATGATCGTCGCACGAGTCCTCCCGCGTGGAGCAGATCTCGACGTCGCCGCTCGACGAGGTGTGAAGCTCGAACCCGATGTCCGTGATCTGCTGGCTGCCACGCACGCGCTTCTCGGCCCGCAGCTCCGCGGTGTTTCCGCTCGCCGGCCGCACGTCGATCGGCCCGTTGAAGTTCTTGATCGTGAACTGGCCTCCGCTGGGAATGGTCCCTCGCCAGGTGTACACGGTCTCGTTTCGGCCGACGAGCTGCGCGCTCGCCAGCGATGAATGCACAGCCGTCAGCGCCAGGGCCGAGAGGAAGATTCGCGTCGTGGATCGCATCGCGGTCACGGATGAAATGGGTGGGGGACGGGTCCTGGATGCGACAGCCGCGACCCCTGCAAGGTTGGAACTCCCTACGAATCCCATCGGCCGACGTTTCTCGATCAGCTGCGCCAGGCCACTCTCGCCAGGAAGACGCCGACCGCGAGACAGATCAGCGCCACGTAGCCCGCCGGTACGAACACGCCCTCGCTCCGGCGAGCCGCCAGGACGGCGAAATAGCCCAGCACGGCGCCTGCGGCGAGCGACAGGAGCGCCCCGAGGCCGGCCAGGGCACGGACGGCCGGCGACGTCAGCGGGTGAACGGGATGAGGAAGTCCACCTGATCTCCCGGCTGCACGGGGATCACCTCCGAGAGGTACGCGCGCGATCCACTGGTCATCGGCACGGCGTAGAACCGCAGCTCGACCAATCCGCTCAGGAGACTCGACGGGATCCGTATCTCCGTCGTGGCGCTCCCTCGCGCCCGCCCGAGCCGCAATCGCTGCGTGCCCTGATAGGCGTAGATCGTCATCTCGTTCAGGTTCTGATTGTCGACCACGACCGTCGTCCTGTTCGAGGTGCGTCCGCCGGAGTTCAGATCCACCGCCTCGTCCGGCGGCGCGCTCGCCGTCTTCTGGCCGGTCGCGCATCCGCCCACGACCGCCAGCCCGGCGAGCGCGATCCTCCATATTGCTCGTGCGCCGAGCGCGCCTCGCACAGACGACGCCCATCCACTGGACCTACGCATGGGACCTCCCCCGTTGCCGGCGCCCGCCGGCCGTAAATCCTACGACGAAGCCTACTTCACCAAGTGGTACCGCGACCCGCGCACCCGGGTTCACGCTCCCGAGTCCGTTCGCCGAAAGGTTCGCATGGTGGCCAGTGTCGCCGAGTACTTCCTCGGCCGCAAGCTGCGCACCGTGCTCGACATCGGGGCAGGGGAGGGGCGCTGGCGCGCCGAGCTGCGGCGTCTTCGCCCCGAGATTCGCTACGTCGGCATCGATCCCAGTGAGTACGTCGTTGCCAGATATGGCAAACGTCGGAACATCAGACTCGGCGCCTTCGAGGAGCTGCCCTCGATCTCGCTCGGCCGCGGATTCGATCTGATCGTGTGTGCCGACGTGCTCCAGTACGTCGCCGATCCCGCGCTGAAACGTGGCGTGCGTCACATCGCCGGTCTGCTGGGGGGTATCGCGTTCCTGGAAGCCTATACGACGGGCGACGACATGGAAGGCGACCTCGAGGGATGGCACCATCGGAGCAAGTCCCAGTACCGCCGCATCTTCGCCGATGCGGGACTCGTGGCCTGCGGGATTCACTGTTACCTCACTCCCGAGCTTGCTGTCAATGCGGTAGAGCTGGAGCTCGTGTAGTCCTCTACCAGACCTCGACACGCATGTCCTCGATCCGCCCCTGTCTCGTTGTGCTGGTGCTCCTCGCCAGCCCTCTCGCGGCCCAGTCGGCGAAGCACGATGGTGGCCCCGCCGCCTTGGCGCCTCGGCGCGAGGAGGACGAGGCCAAGCCCTCTCCACTCCAGGTCGGTGTAGCCGGCGGGGCGCTGTCGTACGAGGGGGGGCGACAGGAGCAGGCGCTCGGCGCTGTCGTGCGCTGGGCGGCCGCTTCCTGGCTCGCGGTCTCGGCCACACCGACGGCCGTGCACGTGAGGGAGCCATCAGCGCTCGCGACCGGCACGTTCGACGTCCGCTCGGGGGTCGTCGATCTGCCGCTCGACGCGACCGTCGAGCACACCTTCCAGGCGCCGTGGAGTCCCGGCCTCGCGTTCGCGCTGGGCGTGTCGCTCCCGATCGGCGACACCGCCACGGGCTTCGGCGCCGGCAGGGTCGGCTACTCCGCCAGCGCGGGCGTGGGCTTCTCCCCCACGTCGCAGGTGTGGGTGCACCTGGGCGCCGGACGGTCGCTCACGGACGTGGCCATGCAGTCCGCGTTCACCAGCGGGGACGGGTGGGGCGATGCCAGCGCAGGGGTGTCGGTCACCGACCGGCTCGGTGTGAGCGGTGGCTACAGCACGGACATCGGCGGCGTGGATACGGCAGTCGGTCACTCGCGCTCGATCAATGGCGGGTTCTCGTTCGCCGTGCGCGGGCCTGCCACGATCAACCTCAACGCCAGCCATGGCGTGAGCGGGCTCGCGCCCAGGTGGAGTCTCGCCATCGGCTTCGGTACCGCCTTTCCCTATCTCAATCACTTGGGCGCGGGATCTCCCCTCGGGGCACTGAGCGACACCTTCGGCGGGGGCACGCATGGCCTGGACGGAGGCACCACGGGGACGGGCACGGGCTCGGGCGGCGGCACATCCAGCGGTCGCGGGCGGGGACGAAAGACGCTCTAGCGTCGGATGACACGCCAAGGGGTGGCCGCTCGGCGGCCACCCCTTGGTGCCTCGGGGGATCCGCTAGCGGCGCTCGCTGGATGGGAGCGCGTTCGGCTCGGCGACCCGTCCCGTCTTGAGCTTCGTGAAGTAGCGCTGGGCTTCCGAGATGCGCTCGACCTCGAGCGCCATGGCGTCCACCGCCTGCTCGATGCGCTGGAGCTGATCGGACAGCGCTGGTGAGAGGCCCGCCGGGGCGCTGCGCTCGATCCGTCGTCCGAACGCGCGTGACAGCGGGCGTCCGATGATGATCGCGGCGACCATGCAGAAGAAACCGTAGGAGATATCGACGGCCTGGGGCGGAATGACGCTCCCGAGCCCGCCCGTCTGCACTTCGATCGCCGGGATGGCGGGGATGGCCGGAATTGGCGGGATGGCAGGTACGCCGTCGCGTATGATGATCTGGCTCCCGCCCGGGAGGACATCGGGGCTCGACGGGCGCTCGGGCCGCTCGGGCCGCTCGGGCCGCTCCGGCCTCTCAGGACGCTCGGGCCGCTCCGGCCTCTGGGGCCGCTCCGGCGCGGGCGGATTCGGCAGACTCGACGGGTTCTGGAGTTGCCCCTGCTGTTGCAGCGCGGCGTGAACGACCATGCAACGTGACCTCACGGATCGAGGTCGCCCGGCTTCGGCGACCCTGCGAATGTAGGGTCTACGACCCGTGGAGGCGAGAAGTTACACGGCCGTCGCGCCCTCTCGAGCCAGCAGAGCCGCCTTGCGGGCGACGCCCCAGCGATAGCCGCCGAGTCCTCCATCGCCACGCACGACGCGGTGACAGGGGATGAGGACGGCGACGCGATTGCTCGCGCAGGCGCGCGCCACCGCGCGCGCGGCGGAGGGGTGACCAAGCTCGCGCGCGATCTCCTGATACGTGCGTGTTGCACCCTCCGGGATGCGCTGCAGCGCGCGCCACACCTGCCACTGGAACGCCGTGGCGCGGAGGTCGAGCGGAAGCTCGCCCGCCCTCGCGTTCCCTTCGACGTGCGCAACCACCGAGTCCACGAGTCGGTCGCGCGCGTCCGTCGTGCGCTCGAGCTTCGCCGCGGGGAGCTCCGCGCGCAGCGCCTCGACGAGCGACGTCTCGCTGTCACCGAGCGACACGCTGCAGATGCCACGCTCGGTCACGGCGACGAGCAGCAGCCCGAGCGAGACGGGCACGACCGTGTAGTGGATCGTCACGCCGACACCGCGCCGGCGGTATGCGCCAGGCGTCATCCCGAGCGCTTCGTCTGCCGTTTCGTAGACACGCCGGCCAGTGGCGAAACCGGCCTCGTACGTCGCGCTGCTCACCGTGCGCCCCTCGCGCAGCGCGGACTTGAGCGCGCCGACGCGGCGCTGCTCCTGGTACCGCTTCGGCGAGAGACCCACGACGCGCGTGAAGGTGCGCTGCAGATGGGCCGGACTCACATCCGCCTCGCGCGCCAGGCGCTCGAGCGGTAGCGGCTCGTCCGCATGCTGGTCGATGTATTCGCGCACGCGCTCGACGAGCGCGAGATGAGTGTCGGTGCGGCGGGGGGGCATGGTCAACATGAGGGACCTCTCTCCTTCGGGGTGCACGAAGGATGGGTCCCGTCAAGCTAAAGGACTATCCGATTCTTGCGCGAAAGGCGGTGAACGGTTGACGGTCACACCGGCCTTCGGCCGCCGCCTTCACGCCGCCTTCACCTCGCTCACCAGCTTCGACAACGAGGCCTTCGCGTCGCCGAAGAGCATGCTCGTCGCCGGCGCGTGGAAGAGCATGTTCTCGATTCCGGCGAAGCCCGCCGCCATCCCGCGCTTGAGGACGATCACCGTCTTGGCTCTATCCACATCGAGAATGGGCATCCCATAGATCGGCGACGACTTGTCCTCTCGGGCGGCGGGATTCACCACGTCGTTCGCGCCGATCACCAGCGCGACGTCCGTCTGCGGGAACTCGCCGTTGATCTCGTCCATGTCGTACAGCCGGTCGTACGGCACGTTCGCCTCGGCGAGGAGCACGTTCATGTGGCCCGGCATCCGGCCGGCCACCGGATGGATCGCGTACTTCACCTCGCCGCCGCGCTTCTCGATCAGCTCCGCCAGCTCGCGCACCTGATGCTGCGCCTGCGCCACCGCCATCCCGTATCCAGGCACGATGATCACGCGCGAGGCATACGCGAGCTGGATCGCCGCGTCCTCGGCCGAGATCGCGCGTACGGGGAGCGCGCCGCCGGCGCCCACCGCCGCGGCCGGAGCGCCGCCGCCGAACGCGCCGAACAGCACGTTCGAGAACGAGCGGTTCATCGCCTTCGACATCAGGATCGACAGCAGGAACCCCGACGCGCCGTCGAGCGAGCCGGAGATGATCAGGATGCTATTGCCGAGCGCGAACCCGGTCGCTGCCGCGGCGAGGCCGCAGTAGGAATTCAGGAGTGCCACCACGACGGGCATGTCGGCGCCGCCGATCGGGATCACCATCAGCACGCCGAGCACGGCCGCCAGCCCGACCATCGAATAGAACGCGGTGGTGCGCGTGGGATCGAGGATCACGAGCACGAGCAGCACGAACGCGATGAGGAACAGCAGGCCGTTCGCGAGGTTCTGTCCGGGGAAGGTGAGCGGCCGGCCCGGCAGGATCTCCTGCAGCTTGCCGAACGCGATCAGCGCCCCGGTCACGGTGAGCGAGCCGAGAAGCACCTCGAAGCCGAGCGCCGCCATGCGCGCCGTGCCGATCGCCTCGCCCACGCCGTGCAGCGCGTTGTAGTACTCGGACACGCCGACGAGCACCGAGGCGAGCGCGCCGAAGCTCAGCGACATCGCGATACGCTGCGGGAGCGCCGTCGTCGGCACCCACATACCCAGTGGGTAGCCGATGATCGCGCCGAGCACGAGACCGCCCGCGATCCAGCGGTAGTCGACGATCTCGTGATTGATCAGCGTGCCGCAGATGGCGAACAGCATCCCCACCGCGGCCAGCTGCATCCCCTGGCGCGCCTTGTCCGGACGCGTGAGGCTGCGCAGGCCGAGGATGAAGAGGACCGCCGCGACGACGTAGCTGAGCTGCGTGAGGTTGTCGCGCATCGCTTACTTCGGCTCGGCGGGCAACTTCGCTTTCGGGTCGTCGCGCCGGAACATCTTCAGCATGCGGTCGGTGATGAGGAAGCCGCCGACGATGTTCGTCGTCGCGCAGACGACGGCGATGAAGCCGAGGATCGTCGCGACGCTGCTGCGGTGCGAGCCGGCCGCGACGAGCGAGCCGACGAGCGAGATGCCGGAGATCGCGTTGGTCGCCGACATCAGCGGCGTGTGCAGCAGGGGCGGCACGCGCGTGATGACCATGAAGCCGACGAAGCCGGCCAGCACGAAGATGTACAGCTCGAGGATCAGCATGGGGACTCGGTCAGGAGCGGGTGACGACGGCTCCGTCGCGGACGACGGTCATGGCGCCGGTGATCTCGGGGTCGGCGTCCAGTGTGAGCGCGCCGTCCTTCGCCGAAAGCTGGGTGACGAGCGCGAGGATGTTCTTGCCGAACATCTGGCTGGCGTGGAAGGGCACCGTCGCCGGCACGTTCACCGGCCCGATGATGGTGACGTTGCCTGACTGCACGGTCTCGCCGGCGAGGGTGAGATCGCAGTTCCCCCCCGACTCGGCGGCGAGGTCGACGATCACGGCGCCTGGCCGCATGCTCGCCACCATGTCGGCCGTGATGAGCCTGGGCGCTGGTCGCCCGGGGATCTGCGCCGTGGTGACGACGAGATCGACGTCCTTGATGTGGTTGGCGAGCGCCGCGCGCGTGCGCGCCGCCTCGTCCTCGCTCTGGGCGCGTGCGTAACCGCCCGCCGTCTCCGCGCCCGCCGCGACGAGGTCGTTGGCGACGAAGGTCGCGCCGAGCGAGAGCACCTGCTCGCGCGCGGCGGGTCGCACATCGAAGGCGGACACCACACCGCCGAGTCGCCGCGCGGTGGCGATCGCCTGCAGTCCCGCGACGCCGGCGCCGATGACGAACACCTTCGCCGGCGAGACGTTGCCCGCCGCCGTCGTGAGCATCGGCAAGAACTTCGGCAGCGCCGACGCGCCGATCAGCACGGCCTTGTAGCCGGCGACCGTGCTCTGCGAGGAGAGGACGTCCATCGACTGCGCGCGCGTGATGCGCGGCACGAGCTCGAGCGCGAGCGCCGTGATCTCGTGCTTCGCCAGGGCGTCGAGCAGCGTGCTGTTGCGCCCGGGCTGGAGCAGCGACAGCAGCGTGGCGCCCCGCGGCATGGCGACGATCTCGTCCCCCGATGGGGGCTGCACGCGACACACGAGCTGTGCGCCCTCGTACACACCGGCGGCATCGGCGAGCGTCGCGCCGGCGCTCTCGTACGCCGTGTCGGGAAAGCCGGCGCGTGTGCCCGCGCCGCGCTGGACTCGAACGACGTGCCCCGCCTTGACGAGGCGAGCGACGCTGTCGGGAGTGATCGAGACGCGAAGTTCGCCGGGATTCGTTTCGGCGGGAACGGCTATGTGCATGAATGAGAGATTCTATCGAACGCGCGATCAAATGCCAGGGCTCGCCAGCTGAATGCGACTGCGTTATGCAAGCGTGGCGACGACGCGCTCCATCTGGCGTGCGTGACGTTCGGCGTGCGCGACGAGGATGGAGAAGGCGTCGCCCAGATTGAGCACCTTGAGCGGCAGCCACACCGCGGGTGACGCCATGCGCAGTCGCCGCCAGTCGTAGCCGCTCGCTTCGTCGAGCAGGCGAGCCTGCGTGTCGAGGTGACCGAGCCAGCGCTCCACCACGCCGCCGCGCGGCGTCGCCGCCGGTACCATGGACTTCGGCGACGGCAGCTTTGCGGGCCGTTCGAACGCCCGCACCATGACACGGCCGACCAGCGTGGGCTTCCACACGCGGAGCGGCGCGGCGGCGTCGGGGCGCGCGTCGCGCAGGAGCGCGCGGATCGCCGGCTCGTAGAGCTCGGAGCCGACGCACAGGTGCTCGAGCACGTGGCCGACGCTCCAGCCACCGTTGGGCGGACGTCGCACCAACTGCTCGGGATCGAGCGGACGAGTGAGCTCAGCGCTCCTCTCGTGCAAGGCAAGTGTGCGCGCGTGCAGGGTGTGCTGGAGTTCGCGCTGGAGCATGAGGGGGCGACGCGGGTAGGATTCGGGGCGCAGTATAACGCGTTCGGCCGCCGGGATTCCATGTGATCGGCGCGCCGGCTGAATATTCCACGCTCGTAAATCCCGTCCTCACGGAGATCATTGATGCCGTTGTCCCGCACTGCTGCCTCTCTCGCGCTCGGTGTGCTGCTCGCTGCTCCCGTACTCATCCACGCGCAGGCCACCGCGACGACGGATCGGGCGCGTGCCGCAGCACCCAAGACGATGCTCGGCCTACCGCTCAAGTTCCCCGGAAAGCCGACCACCGCGGCGATCACGCCCGCCGACCTCATGACGCGGCTCTACATCTACGCCGACGATTCGCTCATGGGTCGCCAGGTCGGCACCGAATACAACCTGCGGGCAACCGCGTACATCGAGCGCGAGGTTCGTCGGCTGGGGCTCGTGCCCGCTGGCGAAGCGGGCGGGTATTTCCAGAACATCCCCCTCTACCTCAACTACAACGATTCGGCGGCCTCCGCGCTCAAGGTCGGCGGAGAAGCGCTCACCTACGGCAAGGATTTCTTCGCCATCCCGCGTGCCGGCCGCACGCTCGCCTTCGATGGAGTGCCGGTGATCTATGCTGGCACGACCTCCGATTCGACGAGCTGGCCAGCGCCGGATGCCGTCGCCGGCAAGGCCGTCGTCCTCACGGTGCCCGCGACCGGAGGCTCGCTTCGCAGCTTGATGTCCTCCGCCTCACACTTCGGGAAGGCGTCGGCGATCCTCGTGGCAGTACTGGAGCGCTTCCCTGCCGCCCTGCTCCCGCGGATCGGTCGCAGCACCGCGCTGCGTCCCGACACGTTGCCCGACACGGCGCCGACGTCGATCCTCATCTCCTCGCGGGCCGCGACGCTGCTCTTCGGTTCGCTCGACAACCTGAAGGTGGGTGCCGCCGGCAAGCCGATCACGGGCACGATCACGATGCGCGAGGAGCGCGCGCCGGGTCGCAACGTCGTCGCGATCCTTCCCGGTTCCGACCCGGCGCTCAAGGGACAGTACGTGGCGATCGGTGCGCACAACGATCACATCGGCTTCAACCATGCGCCGGTCGATCACGACTCGGTCAAGGCCTATATGATGGTCGCGCGGCCGCAGGGTGCCGACAGCCCGTCGGGGGTCACCCTCACGCCGGAGCAGACGACGCGAATCCGCGCGCTCATCGACAGCCTGCACCGGGAGCACGGCGTGCGGCTGGACTCGATCTACAACGGTGCCGACGACGACGGGTCGGGGACGGTCAGCGTGCTGGAGATCGCCGAAGCCTTCGCCAAGTCGCCGGCCAGGCCGAAGCGGTCGATCCTCTTCGTCTGGCACACCGGTGAGGAGGCGGGACTCTACGGGTCCGAGTACTTCACCGACCACCCGACGGTGCCGCGCGATTCCATCGTTGCACAGTTGAACATGGACATGGTCGGCCGCGGCGCGGCGACCGACGTCACCGGCTCGGCGAAGGACGGCGGCGATCTCCACGGCGGACCGGGCTACGTGCAGCTGGTCGGCTCGCGCCGGCTCTCAACCGAGCTCGGCAACCTGATCGAGGACGTCAACAAGACCGGCAACCTTGGCCTCGCCTTCGACTACGCGATCGACGCGAACGGGCATCCGCAGCGGATCTACTGCCGCAGCGACCACTACGAGTACGCGCGCTATGGCATCCCGGTGGTGTTCTTCACGACGGGCGGGCACTCGGACTACCATCAGGTGACCGACGAGCCGCAGTACATCGATTACGCCCGCATGGCGCAGGTCGCGACTCTGGTCCACGACTCGGCGCTTCGCGTCGCCAACCTGGACCACCGCATCGTGGTGGACAAACCGAAGCCGGACCCGAGGGGCCGCTGCGTGCAGTGACCGGCGGCCGTCGGAGGGAGACCGAACGAGCATGACGAATGGGCAGCCGGAGACGGCTGCCCATTCGTTTTGGCGGTGTATATTGGGGCATGCGACTCCCCCCGCTTCTGCTCGCCTGCGCGCTGACCGCGTGTGCGTCGTCCGGAAAGACGGCGGCGGCGGTGAGCGAACGGGGGACGGTCACCCCCGGCAGCGGGTTCGCGCCGGCGACCTTCGTTCGGACGACGGCAGACGCCCCGGCGATGCGCAGCATCGACGTTCGCGATGGACTGTCGCGCCAGACGGCGATGCGCAGCCTGACCGACGTGCTCTCCCAGCGATACGTGGTCGACGTGGTAGATCCGCGGGCGGGGTTCGCGATGACCACATGGCATGCGAGCCTGATGCGCGAGGGGGTACCCGATCCGCGCTATCGCACCCGCTTCGTGGCCCGCTTCGTCAACGACTGGCGCGCGCTCCAGGTGCGCTCGGAAGCGCGTTTCGCGCGGGGCGAGGAGCCCGACGTCGGCTACGATTCGGCGCAGCTCGACTCGGTAGCCAACGAACTACGCACCAAGCTCGGCAAAAAGCCGTAATCAGCGCGGCTTGAACACGTCGAGCTGCCAGCGCTGACGCTGCTTCGTGAGCGTCGCGTGTCGCGGCAGCCGGTTCGTCGAGGTGACTTCCTTCGTCGCTCGATCGACGTAGGTCACGACGAGCGCGACGTCGGCGTCGGCCACCAGATCGCGATCGCTCAGCACGACCTGCTTCGGCGGCTCGACGCGGAACTTCAGATCGTACTTCTCGAGCGCCTTCTGCCAGCGCGCGAGCTCCTCCTCCGGCACTTGCGGGAATGCCGCTCGCGCCGCGGCGAGGTCGCCGCGCTGGACGGCGTTCGTGTAGCTCCTGATGGCCGCGACGACGCCGTCGCGCAGGCTGCTGCCGATCTTCGCGATGCTGTCCTTCCGTGCCTGCTCCGCCAGCCTGGTGCTGTCGACCATCCCGCCGACCAGGACAGCCTTGCTCACGCTGTCCGCCCGCGCGCTGTCGGCCCTGCGCACGCTGTCCGCACGGTGCGCACTGTCGCGCTGCGCCCGCGCGTAACGCTGTTCCTGAGTCTCGCGCGACTTCCGCATCAGCGTGCTCCCGACGATCGCCACGATGGCGATCACGGCGAGCACCCATGGCCAGATTCGCCGCCGCGGCTTGGTCGATCCGCTCGGCGCAGCCAGCACGGCGGCGCGCGCCGCCGCCCGCGCCGCCGCGACCTCGTCGAGCGTCGCGGCGCCGAAGGTCACGGTCGCGGCACTCCGCGGCGTCTCCTTGCGTGGCAACACGGTGCCGTCGCTGCTCAGGCGCCGCGCGTGGACCCCGCTCAATGCGTCGCGCACCTCAGCCGCCGAGCCATAGCGCTCGTTCGGCGTGCGCGCGAGCAGCTTCACGATCACTCGGTCGATCGAGTCGGGGATGCCCGGGTCGAGCTCCTGCGCGTGCGGCGGATTCTCCGACAGCCGCCGCTTGATCATCTGCTCGCGCGTCGGCGCGTCGAACGCCGGTGCGGCGGTGAGCATGAGGTGCAGGATGCAGCCGAGCGCATAGAGATCGCTGCGTGCGTCGATCGGGTCGCCGAGCAGCTGCTCCGGGCTCATGAACTCCGGCGTGCCGATGACGAGACCCGTGCGCGTCAGCGCCTCGCCCGCGCCCTCCTGCATCGCCTTCGCGATCCCGAAGTCGACGACCTTCGCGATCTCGCGTCCGCTCCTGCTCCGCGTCACGAGGATGTTGTCCGGCTTGAGGTCGCGGTGCACGATCCCGAGCTCGTGCGCGGCGCCGAGGCCGTCGGCGATCTGCCGCGCGAGATCGATCGCTCGCTCGATCGCGAACGGCGCCTCGCGGGCGAGCATCCGCGAGAGCGGCTCGCCATCCACGTACTCCATGACGAGGTAGACGAGACCGTCGCTCTCGCCGTAGTCGAACACCGCGGCGACGTTCGGATGGATGATCCGCGCTGCGCTCGATGCCTCGCGCGCGAATCGCGATGCCGACTCCGCGTCGTTGACCAGCGCCGGGCTCATGACCTTGATCGCGCACTGGCGGTTCATCTTCACGTGCTCGCCGAGGTACACGCGGCCCATGCCGCCCTCGCCGATGCGCTTGAGGATGTGATACCGTTCGGCCAGCACGCTGCCGATCAGCGAGTCGGAGCCCTTCGGGCGCAGCGCCGTGCCGTCGGCGGGGCAGAACCGAGCCGCCGTCTCGTACTCGGTGCCGCAGTGCGGGCACACCTTGAGCACGGCGACGGCGGGCTGGGTCTCGCTCGTCTGCTGCGCCAGACCCCCGGAACCCAGTTGGCTGGTGTGCAGCGGCTGCTCGTCGGAGTCGGACGCGACGACCGGCGCCTCACCCGACCGAATAGGCGGAGGCGTCGGATTGGTGTCGTCGGGCGTGTCGGACGTCATCGGGTGTAGAGTATGCGCGACGACGGGGCCCGCGTAAGTCCAACCGAACAAAACAGGAACGCCCCCGCGTCGTCATCGATGACGACGCGGGGGCGTTATGTCCCGCAACTCAGCTGCCGGCCTTCTTCGGGCGCACGTCGCGGACGTCGCGACGGAGCTCGCGGCGGTCCTGTTGCGCATCCCTCTTGTCTCCGGCGAGGTCGCGCCGATCGCCCTTCAAGTCCCGCGCATCACGCTTCAGCTCGTGCCGGCCGGCGATCACCGCTGCCGTGTCGCCTGCGGCCTTCGCGCCAGCGATCGCGTGTCGATCGTGGGCGATCTCCTTGCGGTCACCGACGACTTCGCGCTTGTCCTGTCGCACCTCGTGCCGGTCGGACTTGAGCTCCCGGCGGTCGTGGCGCACCTCGGTGCGGGGATGCGCGGCCTGCGCCGAGAGGGTGTGGGCAGCGCCGAGCACCGCGACGGCGCCGACGAGAAGCGATTTGAGCGTGGACATGGGAGCGTCTCCGAATGAAGGATCGAGTGGTCTGCACCGCTGCTCGACGCGGGGCCCACGCGTCGTTCACCAGGGAGACGCCTCCTCACGGCGGACGTTAACGCCCGGCTTGCTGCCGGCCGTGCCTCGAGTCACGCCGGCGCGCCGTCCGCGAGCCATGCGCGCGGGCACCACGACGTTGGGCCAGTCCGCCCCAATCCTTGCGCGGGCGAGCGAGGTCGGCACTATTAGCGCGTCGCTCGCGAGCAAGGGCCAATGAAGGACGAAAGCATCGCCACCGCTATCGGGTTCTCGTTGGGCACGCCGGTGGATTTCGTCGAACGTCCGACGAGGATCGGTCCATTCCGCATTCTCGACGTGCTGGGCAAGGGCGGCATGGGTGTCGTGTATCTGGCCGAGCAGCTCGAGCCGGTCCACCGCGAGGTAGCGCTCAAGGTTCTTCGCACCTCCGACGACTCGGGTCTCGTCGTCGCACGGTTCAACGCCGAGCGCCAGGCGCTCGCGGTGCTGGACCACCCCAACATCACGAAGGTCTTCGACGCCGGCATCACGGAGAACGGCTGGCCGTACTTCGTCATGGAGCGCGTCATCGGCGTTCCGCTCGGCGAGTACGTGAACACGCACGTGTTGTCGCTCGCCCAGCGGCTGATGCTGTTCGGACAGGTGTGCCGCGCGATCCAGCACGCGCATCAGAAAGGCATCATCCATCGCGACATCAAGCCGTCGAACATTCTCGTCACGACGATCGACGACGCGCCCGTCTGCAAGGTGATCGACTTCGGCATCGCCAAGGCGACGCAGGGTGATGGCGGCGCACGTCTGACGATGACCGGGGTCAGCGTCGGCACGCCGGCGTACATGAGTCCCGAGCAAGCGCTCGGCTCCAGCCTCGACGTCGACACGCGCTCCGACATCTACTCGCTCGGCATCGTCCTCTATGAGCTGCTCGCCGGCATCCTGCCCTTCGAGACCTCGCTGCCGGCGGCGGGCATCATGGCGCACCACATCCGGACCGAGTCCGTCGTTCCCAGCGTCCGCGTCGCCGCGCTCGCGCCCGAGACGCAGGCTCGGCTCGCCGCGCAGTGCGGTACCGACGTGCCGGGATTCCTTCACGCACTCGCCGGCGATCTCGATTGGATCACCCTCAAGGCGCTGGAGAAGGAGCGCGATCGACGGTATCAGACGGCCGCCGAGCTGGCGGCCGACATCGAGCGATACCTCTCGCACCGACCGGTGTCGGCGCGGCCACCCAGCCGCGTGTATCTCACGCGCAAGTTCATACGCCGGCACCGCCTCGGCGTCACCTTCGCGGCAACGACGGCGCTGCTCATCGTCGTCGGCGCGGCGGCGATCGTCGTCCAGGCGCGGCGTATCGCGCGCGCGCGCGCCGTTGCCGTGCAACGCCAGACGCAGGCGGAGGAGCTGATCCGCTTCATGCTCGGCGATCTCCGCACGCGCCTGAGCGCGATCGGCGGCCTCGACGTCCTCGAGCAAGTCGGGAAGAAGGCGCAGGACTACTTCGAGGCCGTCCCGGAGCGCGAGCTGAGCGACGAGGAGCTGTACCGCCGCTCGGAAGCGCTTCGCCAGATCGGCGAGGTGCACGTGGAGCAGGGCGACTTCGCCGGCGCGATGCCGCTCTTTCGCCAGTCACTCTCGCTGGTCTCCGCGCTCGTGGCGCGCGACTCGTCGAGCAGCGAGTGGCGGCTCGGTCTCGGCGCGAGCCATTACTGGGTCGGCTTCGTTCATTGGCGCAGCAACGACCTCGATTCCGCGCTCGCCCAGTTCGCGCCGTATCTCGCCATCACGAAGGACCTCGTCGCCCGCGCGCCGGACAGCGTGCGCTTCCAGAACGAGCTCGGACAGGCGAACAGCAACATCGGGTCGGTGAAGGAATCCAAGGGCGATCTACCCGGCGCGCTGGCCGCGTTCCGCGATGCGATTCGCGCCTATGAAGGCGCCGTACAGCGCGACTCGTCGAAGCTCGACTGGCAGATGGACATCGCCAACGGTTACAACTCCGCCGGGAACGTGCAACGGAAGCTGGGCGACTACGCGGGTGCCCTCGCCTCGCACCGCGCGGAGCTCGCGCTCAAGCAGCGCCTCGCCGCGCTCGATCCACCGAATCAGCAGTACAAGGTCTTTCTCGCGACGGCGTACTCGTTCCTGGCGGAGCTCGACCTCGCGCTCGGCAAGACCGATGACGCCACTCGCGAAGCCAACGCGTCGCGCGACCTGTATGTCGCGCTGGCGGCAGCCGATACGAGCAACCCGGACAGGCGGCGCTTTCTCGGGACCGCGCATCGTGTCGCCGGCATGATCGCGCTCGAGCGCGGGAGCATGGCGGAGGCGCTCGGCGCGGTGGCCGCGAGCCGCGCGCTGCTCGATCCGCAGCTCGGCAAAGTGCCGAACAACGCCGTGTGGCAGATCGCGCTCGCGAGAACGCTCGCGCTGTCGAGCTCCGCGCTCACCGCGGCGGGCCGCGCGCACGACGCCGAGGCCGATGCGCGTCGTGCCATCTCGCTCGTCGCGCCCGTGCTGGCGAAGCGGCCCGCCGATCAGACGGCGCGAGTCGCGCTCACGGGCGCCTATCTCGCTGCCGGCGACGCGGCGCAGCGCACGGGTGACCTCACTGGGGCGCGGCGCGCCTGGGCCGGGGCGCTCGCCGTCGGCGATTCCGTCGCCCGCACCACGGGGCTCGCCGACCTCCGTGTGCTGACGGCGACCGCGCTGGTGAGCCTCGGGCGCGTGGACGAGGCGCGACCGATCGTGCGAGCGCTCGAAGCACAGGGATACAGACGCCCGCTCTGGCTCGCGCGCATGCGCGCTGCGGGACTGTTGACGCAGCAGTAGGAAGCAGGCGCCGTCCGGTGTGTCCCGATGTCTCTCCCTTCCCCTACGCGAGGACCCTCTGGTGCCAGATCAAAACGTGAACCTGAGCTTCGACCCCAACGCGAATCCGCAGTTCGAGTTCGATCGGGACACGGTCACGATGACAGCGGCAGGCAAGGTCATCTTCCACCGGCGCCCGTCGACCGCGGAGTGGACGTTCAGGGACGGCGCGGTCAAAGACGACAAGTTGAAGGAGTTCTCATCGACCGTTCAAGGGAACGGGAAACTGCTTGACATCGACGACAAATTCTACGATAGGCAGAAGACCAGCTACGAATACAACATCACGGTGGAGCTGCATGGCACGACGTACACGAGCCCTGATCCACACATCGTGAACGACCCGGGGCCCTGAGGCGTCGGCGGTCGAGTGAAACGTGCACGGGGGGTGGCTCAGGCCACCCCCCGCTGCGCGATCAACTCTTGCTCTCGCGACGCATCACGATGTCGCGCGACAGCGTGAGCTGCAGGGAGCTGCCGGAGGGGAGGCATGCCCGGGTGCTCTCGGAGCGCTTGGCGGCGGCGGTGCCCGCGGCCGCCCCGGCGGCGGCGCCGATCACCGTCGCCTTCGTGCTCTTGCCGAAGATGCTTCCGAGCAGCGCTCCGGCGACCGCGCCGCCCACGACCTTCGTGCGGTCGCTGCCGCCGGACATGCGTTCCGTCTCCGCCGGGCTCAGCGCCGCGACCTCACCCTCGCCGGGCAACGACTCGCCGTTCACGTCGATCGCGCGGACGTGAAAGTGAATCCGGCTCGATTCCACCGGGTCGCCGTGCTCCACCGACGTCACCTCGAGCACAACGGTGGAGCCAACGGGAATCATCGCGCCATTGCTGCCGACGATACCGCTGGAGACGGTGGCGGTGAACTTGTCGCCGACGAGGGCCGTGGTGCAGATGCGCTCGTTCATCGTCATCCCGACCCGAGTGCCGGCCCCGATGACCGCCGCCGCGGGCGCGGGCGCTGCCTCCGGCACGGGCTCGACGGGCGCCGGCGCGGGGGGCGTCGGCCGCGGTGTACGCGCCACCGGCGCGGGTGGCGATGTGCGGCGCGGCGTCGGTGTGGGTTTGGGTGCAGGCGCCCGCGTCGGGGCTGGCGTGGACGTCGGAGACGCCGCCGACGAGTCGCCGACTGGCGCGTCGTTGAACACGGTCTGCGGCGGCGCCTGCTGCTGCGCCAGCGCGATGTCGCGTGCGAACGCCGAATCCGCGGTGGCGGTGCCGTCGGAGCTCGCCCGGTCGCGGCACGCGCCGAGCAGCGCGAGCGATGCGACCACGGGGAGGAGGCGAGGTAGGATGCGCATTGGGGAGTGGTGCGGGAGGAACGATCGTACCCTGCTGCGGGCCGCGAGTGCCGGGTCGAACGACGGTCTGCAGAATTGACGATTTGACGGTTCGACGGTTTATGAGGGGACCCCCGCCGATGCCCGCCCGAGCGCGCCCGGAAACAGCTCCGTCTGCGGAAGCTCTGGCTCGAGTCGCGCACGAACCCGCGCAGCGATGGCCTCGATCGCCGCCGGATCGGACACCAGATCGTACTCGCGCACGTCGAGCTTCAGCACGGGGCAGGCGCGGAAGCGTGTGATCCAGCGCTCGTACCGCGCGTGCAGCGCCGACCAGTACTCCTCGGGCGTGTCGCGCTCCTTCGCGCGCCCCCGCGAGCGGATGCGCTCCACGATCGTCTCGAGCGGCGCGTGCAGGTAGACGAGCAAACGCGGTGGCCGCGCGGCGGGGGAGTGCAGCAACTCGACATACAGCCGCCGATACAGCTCCCACTCGATCTCCGACATCAATCCTTCGTCGTAGTGCCCCCGCGCGAAGATCTCGGCGTCCTCGTACCAAGTGCGGTCGAGCACCCAACTGCCGCCGGCGCCGCGCATGCGGCGCATGCTCTCGAACCGCGTAGCGAGGAAGTGCAGCTGGAGGTTGAGGGCCGCGGCGCGCATCGCCTCCACGCCACCCGCGTAGAACCGCTCGAGCCAGGGGTTGTGCTCGTCCACGCTCTCCAGCGCGTGCTGGAGCCCGAACCGGGCCGCCAGCGCCCGCGTCAACGTGCTCTTGCCCGAGCCCACCATCCCGGCGACGCCGATCAGCATGCACGAAGCTACGACGCCGGAAGCGGCTGCGCTTCCGGCGTGGTCGACGTCCGACCCGCGTCAGCTATCCGATCGTCAGGATGTCCGTCGCGGCGTTGTACTGCGTCGTGAGGATCGGCAGGTTGGTCGCCGAGCCGGCGGCGTTCGGCTGACGCGTGACGGTGCCGTTGGAGTCGAATCGCGAGCCGTGATTCGGGCACTCGAACGAGACGGCGTTGTTCACGATGTCGAGCCTCGTGCCCTCGTGGGTGCACGCCGTCGACAGCGCGAGGAAGCTCGTCGGACCGGTGCGCTTGACGGCCACACGCGCGTCCGACGGGAGAAACGCGAGCAGCCCGACGGTCGCAAGCTCCGGCACGGTCGAGACCTTGACCGTCAGCCCCGTGGGAAGGGGCCCCGTCGCTCCGCTGCCGCCGATCTGTCCATCACCACATCCAGCGGCCAGCGCGGCCGCGCCCGCGACGGCGAGCGTGCTCTTGGCCAGGAACGCGCGCCGACTGAGGCAATCCTCGCAGCTCATGGTCTACAGGGGAGGGGGGAGAGTAGCGAACGGGCTCAGGGCAGCGTCACGACGGCATGCTGCCACTGCGCGAGATCGGTGTCTTCCTGATACAGCTTGTCCACGTCGACGGCCACCGAGGTGTCGACGAGCCGCACCGCGTAGCGATCCATGCTGCGCGTCGCACGTCCCTCGATGAACGTGCCATCCGGACGATACTTCGACTTGTGCTTCGGGCACTGAAAGCGGTTGTTGCCCGCATCCCACTTGAGCGCCGTGTTCTGATGCGGACAGGCGAGCGCGAACGCGTACACCGACTTGCCGGCGCGCGCGAGGATCACCTCGTTGTCCTTGTCGATCTGCACGCCGTCCGCCGCGGGGATGGGGTAGGTCCGCTCACCACCCTTCGCCGCGATCGCGCTGATCCAGCGCAGCGGCAACGCGTCGGCGCCGGCGGGTGCCATGCCGATCGCCGCCAGCGCCGCCGCGCCGGCACGGAGGGCGTCGAGCAGGAAGTCGCGCCGATTGTGCAAGGTGCATCCGGCGCAATCGTCACTCGACGCGCTCGGCTTGATATCCGTCATCTCAAGGCCTCAGTGATTCAGTGACTAGTGACTCGGTGACTCGGTGACTCAGGTGACTCGGTGAACGGCCGGACTTCCGGACCCAGCTCTGCTACGCGTAGTTCGTGAGCACGACGCCGACGAGCGTCGTGGTGATCCAGAGGATCAGGCTCATCACCGAGATCGTGCGGAGCCGAGCCCAGAGGGCGGTCTCGTTCCCTCCCGAGGCGAGCGCTTTCTCCGTCCGGGTCATCATGAACCCGTTGAGCAGCAGCAGGCCGACGAGCGACAGCTTCACCCAGAACACGGGCGAGCCGAGGAACTCGTCCACATCGGCGAGGAAGAGCAATACCCCACTGGCGAACGAGAGTGCGAGCCCGCCCAGCACCACCGCATGGACCCGGGCGAGATCGCCGAGCTGCCGCGTCCGATCCTCGGCGCTGCCGCGCGCGGCCCGGATCGTCGCGCGGTCGGCCGTGAGCGCCGCGCCGCCCGCCAGGAGCAGGGGCACGAGGTGCAGGAACAGCACGGCGGACGAGACGGCCTTGGAGTCGCTGTAGAGCGAGTTCCAGGGCTCGGCGAGACGCGCGAGCGCGCTCGAGCCCTCGGCGGCGGCGAGTTGCGCGAGAAGGATCATCTGGTCAGTCGCGCCACAGGACCATCATCCCGGCGCCGGTAAGGGCCACGCCCATCGAGGCGTATGCCGTGTTGCGATGCTTGCGTCGTGCGTCGGCGCTCTGCTCGGCGTCTTCGGACAGCTTGATGCCGGCGTACGCGAAGCCGGCGTCCGACGCGAGCATGAGCAGCGCATGGAGCGTGCGGCGCGTGCGTCCCTGCTCGACCACGCGCGAATCCCAGAGGTTCCAGAGACCGGTCACGGTATTGACGCCGAATACCGTCGCGAGACCGGTTGCACCGATGCGATGCCCATTCCTCGCCCACCCGTCGGCGCCGCTGCCCTTCTGGTACAGCTCGTTGCCGGCCGCCGCCTGAAAGACGAACAGCGGGATCATCGCGTAGGCGCCATACCGGTGGATCCGAAGTCGGCGCTCGTACCACTCGCTCACCTCGATCGACTTCCGGCGTCGCCGCGGCGTGGTGTCCGCCTGAAGCTGCAGCGAGAGCGGAAGCTCCAGCCGCGACGGCATCGCCACGGGCGCGCTGTCGGGCACGACACGGGTGGTATCGGTTGGACCCGCGAGGGCGAGGAGGAGAGCGAGCGCTGACGAATGCATGTCGGGGCGAGTTGGAGGGGAAGCGGACGCATGCCGAGCCGTTATGACCACCTACACGAGAACTATTGTAAAGTCCAATATTCAGCGGCCGGCGCGGCATCGCATGGGACTACCCTCACGCTGCACGAGCGGCCCAACCATCGTGCCTGCCGATCGATGGGCCGCGAATGGCAGACGGCGCCGCCGGTCTGCTTATTCCCACTGAACACGGCGCGCTGGGTTCACGACACGCCAGACGACCATCCCCCGAATGCCATGACTTCCGCCATTCCGGCGCCGCAACCCGACGGGGCTTCGCTCAGCGACGACTGGCACACGATCTCCGAGGAGTTGCTCCAGGGGCTCGTGCACGCGCTCAACAACCGCGTGGCGGCGCTCAGCGCACTCGTCGAGCTCGCGACGCTCGGCGACGAGCGGAGCAATCTCCTGAGCGGGCTACCGGGGGAGATCGCGCAGCTCCACCGGTTGAACGCGCTGTTCGGGCTGCTTCCCCAGCGGCGTGCCGACGGTGAGGCCCTCGACCTGCGAGCCGTGCTGGAAGACGCGATCCGCCTGCACGAGCATCATCCGCGACTTCGCGGTGCGCAGGTGATGGTGACGTTCGAGGGTGCGCCGGGTGCCGTGCGAGCCCCGCGCTGGGCCCTGGTGCGCGCGTCGGTCATGCTGGTGCACATCGCCAAGCGAGTCGCGCAGTCGGCGCCGGGGCAAGACGCTGCCGTTCGCGTACATGGAGACGGCGAGACGGTCGCCCTCCACGTGGCGACGCTCGCCGCGCCGCCGCCCGATCTCGCGGCGCTCGCGGTGCGGTGTGGTGGCCGAGTGATCCGCACTAGCGACGAGCTGGTGCTCTCGATACCATCGCTGCGTGAGCTTCGCCGCCGCGAGCGCGAGGCACGCGGAGATGGCTCGACGAGCTAGCCGGTCGCTCGCTCCTTATGCGAACGCGCGCATCGGCGCGAGCTCCGTGCGGAGCCGGCTCAGCGCCTTCGAGCGGATCTGCGACACGCGCGACTCGCTGATGCCGAGCACATCGGCGATGTCGCCGGACTTGAGCTCCTCGAAGTAGTACAGCGACAGCACCGTGCGCTCCTGATCATTCAGTCGCAGGATCGCCTCGCGCATCAGGGACAGCTCGTCCTCGCGCGAGAGTCGCTCGTCGGCCGACTCCTCGTCGTTGCTGAGAAACTCCACCCGCGCGGATATCGTGCTGCCGTCTTCACCGGGCGTTGGGGTCAGCGACAGGTGGACCGCCCCTTCGACCTCCGCCTGCCAGCGCCAGAGCGTCTGAACGTCGGTTCCGAGCTGATGGGCGATCTCCGAGTCCTCGGGCATGCGGCCGAGCGCCCGCATGAGGAGCTCGCGCGAGCGCGCGATGTCGCGGGCCTTTCGGCGCACCGAGCGGGGCACGTGATCCTGGCGGCGCAGCTCGTCGAGGATCGATCCGCGAATCCGGGGGACGGCGAAGGTGCTGAACGCGAGCCCTCGACGCGCATCGAAGCTTCGGACGGCGGTCATCAGGCCGATCGTGCCGGCACTCACCAGCTCGTCGAAGTCGGCATCCACGGCCAGGCTGCGGGAGAGCTGCCGAGCCACGTGGTGGACGAGGTTCAGATTCTCGACGAGGAGGGCGTCGCGAACCGAATCGTTTCCGGACGCATTGGCGGCCCAGACTGAACGAGACTCATCGGTCGGTTCCGTCATCGGTGGGGCGAGGAGAGCGGGGGGAAGATCGCGCCGCGGCCGACCGCTGATCGCTGGCATGATCCGCAACGTCGGCCGTGGCCGATCGAGGGCCCCACAAAGGCAGGGAGAGGGCCAGCAGGATCGCGGCGGGAGAGGGCCGAATTCCCTGCGGATCCGGCCCTGGGCGAATGCCTTCAAGCTCTTGTCGCCGTGAGACTAAGGCGGTCGACTGGCGGCCGACGACCGGCGGTGCTGGCCTCGAGAGCCGGTCCGACTGGAGCTCGGCATGAATTGCCGCCCGGCATCAATTGCCGGGTGTAGGCGGAAAGATTGGCCCTGCACCTCGCTGTCATCCCGAGCGCAGTCGAGGGATCTGCGCTTCGCCGTCGGTCGGCTGCGGCTAGCTGATAGCGCTGCCGCGAGGTGGGCCGTTCAGCTTGTTCCGCAGTGTCCGGACGCTCATCCCGAGCAGCTCGGCGGCGCGGGTGCGATTCCCTCCGCTCACCTCCAGCGCGCGCTCGATGAGACGCGACTCGGCGTCCGCCACGTCCAGCGAGGTGAGCACGACCGCTTCGGCAGTGGTCGCGGGGGGAGCCCCCGCGAGCTCCTCGAGCGCGACCGACGACGCGCTGCGGGCAGGGACCGGCCCCGTCCCCCTGGAGGTGAGCCCGAACCGCTGACCATCGAAGGCGCTCGGCTGCAGGATCGCATCGGGCGAGAGAATGACGGCGCGCTCGATGGCGTGTTGGAGCTCGCGTACGTTGCCGGGCCACTCGTAGCGCTGCAGCATCTCGACCGTCTCCGGAGCCAGACCGCGAATCTCCTTGCCGATCTCGTGGGCGATGCGGATGACGAAGCGCTGGGCGAGGAGGGCGATGTCGCCCGGCCGCTCGCGCAAAGGCGGCAGCGAGATCGGCAGTACGCTGAGCCGAAAGAAGAGATCCTGGCGGAAATGCCCCTGCGCCGCGTGGGCCGCGAGGTTGCGGTTCGTCGTCGCGATGATGCGGACATCGACCTTGATCGGGCTCGAGCCGCCGACCCGCTCGAACTCCTGTTCTTGAAGCACGCGCAACAGTTTCGCCTGCAGATCGAGCCGCATCTCGCTGATCTCGTCGAGCAGGAGCGTGCCTCGGTGTGCTCGCTCGAACGCGCCCTCGACGCGCTTGATCGCGCCGGTGAACGCTCCCTTCTCGTGGCCGAACAGCGCGCTCTCGACGAGCCCTTCGGGGAGCGCAGCGCAGTTGAGCTTGATGAAGGGTCGGTCGCGCCGGTCGCTCGCGTCGTGGATCGCACGCGCGAACAGCTCCTTGCCGGTGCCCGACTCTCCCTCGAGGAGGACGGTGGCGCGCGTCGGCGCGGCGGTCGTCACGGTCTGGAACACTCGACGGATCTGGAGGCTCTCGCCGATGATCATGCGCTCGTTCCGGAACTCCATCACCTCGCGGCGCAGGGCATCGTTCTCGCGGCGGAGCCGCACCACCTCCAGCGCCTGGGCCACGGAGAGCTCGAGCTGCTCCGGGCGCACCGGCTTGGTGATGTAGTCCACCGCGCCCGCCTTGATCGCCGCGACGGCCTGCTCGATCGTCGCATAGCCGGTGAGCATGATCAGCGGGACTTCATAGCCTTCCTGCTGCAGCAGCTCGAGGAACTCGAGCCCCGTCAGCCCGGGCATCCGATAGTCCGAGATGATCAGGTCGATGTTCCCCCTCGCGAGCGCCTGAAGGGCTTCGGGCACGCTGTGCGCGCCGACGGTCGCGTGGCCGGCGCGCTCGAGCGTGTCCTCGAGAATGAGCCCGATCGCGGGCTCATCGTCGACATAGAGGATCGTGGCCATGTGTCGGCGTGGGCGTGCGAGTAGAGGCGGACGCGAGGAATACTGCCGCGACCCGTCGATGTAAAGTCTCACGACGGTGCTGCGGCAGAACGTCCCGTCGAGCTCGGCCGCCGCTCCACGCGCCGAGACTGAATGCACGAAGCGTCGAGCGCTCACGCCGGGAGCGGGCCGGCCGATACTCTCCAGCAGGAGGAGCCATGCACCCACGATCCGAAGACGACGGTCAGGCACGCGGCGAGCGCCCATGCGCGCCGTTTCTTCCCGCACGCGACGAGTCGCGGAGCGAGCGTGTGCGCGAGATCCGGCGCCGCGTCGCCGACGACGTCTATCGCAGCGACTCGGTGGTGGACGAGATCGCGCGCCGCATTCTGATGAGCCGCGAACTGTAGCGGAACGCCTCCTGCCGGTGCGACGTTCTCTCCCTGAACGTCGACCGGTCGAAGCCTCGGCCCGGCGCGACGCGACCGCCGACACCGAGCCATGCCGACCGAAACGCCGTCCACCACGTCGTTCATCGCGATCACCGGCGCGTCCGGTCTGATCGGACGTGCCCTCCTCGCACGACTGCGGCTGAAGGGGAAGCGAGTCCGCCCTCTCGTGCGCTCGCCGCGACCGGACAGCCCGGACGACATCGTGTGGGATCCGATGGCGGAGAAGCTCGCGCCGCGAGACCTCGAGGGAGTCGAGGCCGTCGTCCATCTCGCCGGCGAACCGATCGCGCAGCGCTGGACCGGCTCGCGGCGCGAGGCGATCCGCGAAAGTCGCGTACGCGGCACGAAGCTCCTCGCCCGCACGATCGCGGCGCTGGACCAGAAGCCGCGCGTGCTCCTGAGCGGGTCGGCTGTCGGGTACTACGGCGATCGTGGGGACGAGGCGGTGGACGAGACCAGCGCGCCCGGCACCGACTTCCTCGCGGGCGTAGCACACGAGTGGGAGATGGCAACGGCGGCGGCGAGCGACGCCGGCGTGCGCGTCGTGCTGTTGCGTACGGGGATCGTGCTCAGCCCGCACGGCGGCGCGCTCGAGCGGCTGCTGCCTCCATTCCGACTCGGCGTCGGTGGACCGATCGGCACCGGTCGGCAGTGGATGAGCTGGATCGCGCTGGAGGACCATCTGCGCGCGATGGAGCACGCGCTGGCGACGACGGGCCTTCACGGACCTGCGAACCTCGTCGCGCCGAACCCGGTGACGAACGCGGAATTCGCCGCGACGCTCGGGCGTGTGCTCGGCCGTCCGGCCATCGTGACCGTGCCGAGCTTCGCGCTCGAGCTGCTCTACGGCGAGATGGCCCGCGCTACGATCCTGGCGGGGCAACGTGTGATGCCGAAGGCGCTCTTGCGGAGCGGATTCCACTTCGCGCATCCGACGCTCGAGGAGGCGTTGCGGGTCGAGCTGGCCCGGTGAGCGGCTGAACATGTCGAGCATGCCGAACGAGCCGCACGCCAGCGCCGCCTTCTTCGTAGTGGTGGCGCTGCTCCTCGCTACGAGCGCGCTGGTGAGTCACGCCGCGCAACGGCTGCGCGTGCCGGCGGGACTGATCTTCCTCGCCATCGGGATGCTCGCCGGCTCGCAGGGAATCGGCGGCATCGCGTTCGACGACTATCACTTCGCGTTCCGCGCCGGTTCAGCGGCGCTCGCACTCATCCTCTTCGACGGAGGGCTCAACACACCCGTCGACACCTTGCGTCGCTCGCTCGCGCCGGCGGGTCTGCTCGCGACGGTGGGAGTCGTGGGAACGATGTTCGGCGTCGCGTTCGTCGCGCACCGCCTCGCGCTTCCCTGGAGCTCGTCGTTCCTGCTCGGCGCCATCGTCTCGTCGACCGACGCGGCCGCCGTGTTCGCGGTGCTGCGCTCCAGCGGCATCCAGCTCAAGCATCGCGTCGGCGGTACGCTCGAGGTGGAGTCGGGGATCAACGATCCCGTCGCGGTCATTCTCACGACGCTGCTCACGCGACAGCTCCTCGGCGAGCGCTTGTCCGTCTGGCTCGCCGCGCTCGGCGTGCTGCGCGAGATCGTGATCGGCGCGGGGTGTGGCGTGGCCATCGGTGTGGGTGCGCGATGGCTCCTGTCGCGCACGCGACTGCCGGCGAGTGGACTCTACTCCGTGATGACGCTCGCCACGGCGCTGTTCGCGTTCTCGCTGCCGACGCTCATCGGCGGGAGCGGGTTCCTCGGCGTGTACGTGGCCGCCGTCGTGCTCGGCGCAGGACGATTGCCGTACGGTACCGCGCTGCGGCGCATCCACGATTCGCTCGCATGGCTCGGCCAGGTGGCGATGTTCCTCATGCTCGGGCTGCTCGTGTATCCGTCGCAGCTGCTCGACGCGGCATGGGTGGGCACCATCGTCGGGCTCGCGCTCGCGTTCGTGGCGCGACCACTGATGGTGGCGCTGTGCCTCGTGCCGCTTCGCTTCCCACTCAACGATGTCGTGTACGTCGGCTGGGTCGGGCTGCGCGGCGCGGTGCCGATCATCCTCGCGACGTTCCCCGTGCTCGCCGGCGCGCCAGGCGGGGCGCGGCTGTTCAACATCGTGTTCTTCATCGTCGTGCTCAACGCGCTGTTGCCGGGCACCACGGTGCCGTGGGTGACGCGACGGCTCGCGCTCGAGTCGGAGGAGCCGCCGCCATCCGACGCCGTGCTCACGATCGAATCGTTCGAGCAGCTCGACGGCGAGCTGCTGTCGTACTACGTCGACGAGGCCCTTCCCGTCGTCGGCATGACGCTTCAGGATCTCCCCTTCCCGGAGGGCGCCGCGGTGACCATGATCGTGCGCGGCCGCGAGCTGATCGCTCCGCAGGGCGACACGCGGCTCGAGATCGGCGATCACGCGTACGTGCTCACCAGGCCCGACGGAGTGGCGATGGTGCAGCTGCTCTTCGGTCGTCCGGAGAGCGCGTGAGCGACTGCACGACCGAGCTCCGCTGAAACCGGCGCCGAGAAGACGACGTAAGGCCGCGTACCAACGTCGGCGCGCCGAGTCGCGCCAGGATGAGCGAGCAAATGGGTGCCATCATAGTCGAAGGGGTGCTTTTCGTCGCGCTGATCGCGGCGGGTGGCGCCCTTCTTTATTGGGTGATCCTGTACTTCACACCAGCGGGCGTCCGGATCCGCCAGACGCAGAATCGCAAGCGCATCGAGCGTGCGGCCGAGCTGGTGTGCGCCATCCATGGCCGCCGCACCGAAGACCAACTGGTACGCCTCGCGAGCGGAGAGCAGGTGTGCCCTGACTGCTACAAGGAGATCGTCAATGGCTAGCACGATGTCGGACCGTCTCGGCTCGATGCAATTCGAGTCGAGCTCGGAGGGCCGTCAGAAGCTGAAGCGAATCGTGTACGGTGCGATGATCCTCGTCGCCGCGCTGTTCCTGCTGCCGTCGACGTTCACCTACATCAATCCGGGCTACGTCGGCATCGTGATCCACCGTGCCGGCGGCGGAGTCGATCTGCATCCACTCGGCCCGGGCATCCACACGCGCGTGCCGTTCGCCACGGGGATCGAGGAGTATCCCGTCTTCCTCAAGACCGTGGTGCTGACGCGGGCGAACAACGAAGGCTCGGGGACGAACGACGAGATCAACGTCAACAGCGTCGAGGGGCAGCCGGTCTCGCTCGACGTATCGCTCTCGTTCGAGCTCGATCCGGCCCAGACGCCGAAGCTGTACTCGACCTTTCGTACGGACATCGACCAGATCACACACGGCTTCGTGAAGCAGACGATCCGCCAGGCGTTGCAGGAGGTCTTCGGTACCGAGCCGGTGGCCGACATCATCGGGCCAAAGAAGGCGGAAGCCACGACGCGCGCGCGGGGCCTCATCGCGCAGCGGCTGCAGCCCTACGGGTTCGAGGTGAAGCAGTTCACGATCAATGAGCTCCGCGCGCCAGCCGCGGTGATGGAGGCGATCAATCAGAAGAACGTGATGCAGCAGCAGGCGCTCACCGCGCAGAACGAGCTGCAGAAGAACACGTTCCAGGCGCAGGGGGACTCGATCAAGGCGGCGGGCCGCGCCAAGGCGATCATGGCCGAGGCCGAGGCGCAGGCGCGCGCCAATCAGTTGCTGGCGCAGAGCATCACGCCGACGCTCGTGCAGTACGAGCTGACGAAGAAGTGGAACGGGCAGATGCCGCAGGTGACGGGGGGCGCGACACCCTTGCTGCAGCTGCCCACGGCCGCGAAGCCGTAGCGCGCGAGCGGTGACGTCGGGGCTCTACGAGGTGCGCGCGAGCGACTCGTAGAGCCCCGACGCGCACGCGGCGACGCCGACGCCGGCGATCCATCCGCCCAGCACGTCGGTGCCCCAGTGCCAGCCGAGCAGCACGCGACTCGCGCCGGTCACGAAGGCGAGGACGACCGCCGTCGCGGCCACGACGGATGGTGTCGCGAGCCCCTGGCGCGCGAGCAGATACGCGCCGGTGACGAGCACGGCGGTCGCGTCGGTGGTGTGACCGCTCGGAAAGGCGGGCTCGGTCTTTCCGCGCGCAAGCGCGCCGGCGGGGCGCGGGCGCCGATAGACGAGCTTCACCGCGTGGTGGGCGAGGATGGCGCCGAGCGACGCGGCGGCGAGCGCGCAGAGCACGGGGACGACCGGTCCCCGCGTCGCGGCGATCACGATCGCGGCGCACGCTGCACCGATCGTGGGATGCATGTACGGCTCGCCGAGCAGCGTGCCGATGCTCGCCGCGCGGAGCACGGGTGCGCGCTGCCGGGCGAGCCCCGCTCCGCGCTCGAGGGCGTCGTCGAGGGCCTGCACCCGGCGGGTGCGGGTCGCGACGGCCAGGGCGAGGACGCTCGCTCCCGCGGTGACGGCAATGATCGAAAAGCTCGGCATCGATGCTGCGTTGATCTCTCTGGAAGCGGAACGGCGGCCGCGAGTATCTTAAGCGGCGACCCTCGCGCGCGCCGAGCGTGCCGCGCGCCGTCCGTCAGCCGACCACGGAGCTTCGCCATGTCGCTCGTTCCCTTCGAGACCCTGCCCGATTCCGCCCGCGTGTGGGTGTTCGGCAGCGACCGGCCCCTCGGCGACGAGGGGACCGAGATCCTCATGAAGGCCGTCGAGGAATACCTCGCCGACTGGAAGGCGCACGGCGAGCCGCTCACCGCGGCCTACGAATGGCGGTTCGGACGCCTGCTCGTGGTGGGTGTGGACCAGCGCACCGAAGGCGCCTCGGGCTGCTCGATCGACGGGTTGTTTCGCGTACTGCAGGGCCTCGAGCCGAAGATCGGTGCCCGCCTCGTCGGCGGCGGACGCGTCTTCTACCGCGACAACAACGGCGAGGTGCAGTCGGTCGAGCGCCACGAGCTCAAGGCACTGCGCGACTCGGGTGCGATCCTCGAGAACAGCGTCGTGTTCGACACGAGCCTCACCGACCTCGGCTCGCTCCGCGAAGGATTCGAGCGGCCGGCGAGGAAGAGCTGGGCGGCTGGGATGCTGGCTTTGAACTGAACTGCAACTGCGCGTACTCGGGACGACGGACGTAGCGAGTAACCAGTACCGGTGGGACGCTCCAGAATGCCCGTCCGCCACTGGCGGTGACGATGTTCAATCCCGCATCCACTCATCCAGCCGCTCCGAAACGAACGCGTCATCCGTCAGCTCCGGATGCTGTCGGATCACGCGATCGATCGCCTCCGCCTGTCCGCGTGACAGCTCTTCGTGCGGATCCAGGCACCAGGTACCGCGAAGAAGTCCCTGGCGGCGCAGAATCTCGTGGATTCCAGGGATGCAGCCGGCGAAGTCGTGGGCCGCGTCGAAGATGGCAGCGTTCGCGTCGGTGAGCGCGGCGCCCTCGCGCAGCAGTGCGGCATCGATCGTGGTCGTCGCGCGTGCCGTGCGCACGCGGTCGAGGAGTCGCACGGCGCCGTGCGTCCACACGGCCCACTGGCCAAGCAGCCCCCCGACGATCCGGCGTGGTGTGCCATCGCTTCCGACCGGAAACTCCGTTACGAGGTCGTGCACGATCGCGTCGTCGTTACCCGTGTAGAGCGCCAGGTCGGTGCGGCCGGAATCGGCCACGGCGCGCACGACGTCGAGCGTCCGGTATCGGTCGAACGGAGCGATCTTGATCGCCCACGCGCGCTCGATCTCGGCGAACTCGCGCCAGAAGCGATAGCCGAGCACGCGCCCACCGACCGCCGGCTGCAGGTAGAAGCCGAACAGCGGCAGTACGTCCGCTACGGCGCGACAGTGCGCGATCAGCTCTGCGTCGCTCGCGGTGCTCAGCGCGCCGAGGCTCAACAGCACGAGGTCGTAGTCGAGCGACGCGGCGATCTCCGCCTCGGCCACGGCCTGCGCGGTCTCGCCGATCGCGCCCGCGACGAGCGCGATCGGCCTGCGCGGCGAGGTCGCCCAGCGCCGCGTCGCCTCCGCCGCGAGCTCGAGCACGGGGCGGTAGAGACCATGCTCGGGTCGGCGAATGGCGAACTGCGTCGTGTGCACGCCGACCGCGAGCCCACCCGCCCCCGCATCGAGGTAGTATCGCGTGAGGGTCCGCTGATGCCGCTCGTCGAGCCGACGCTCCGCCGTGAGTGCGAGCGGATGCGCCGGAATCACCACACCGCTGCCGAGTGCTGCGCGCACGGCGCGCTCGCGGTCAGAACCGGCCATCGCGACGCTCGTAGCTCGTCGGCTTGCCGAGCAGCGGACGGCCTGCGCGCACCCAGCCGGCGACCCAATCGAGCAACGTCTCGACGGGGAGCAGCGTGTGGTCGAGCAGCGCGCGCATGCGCGACGCATTGCTCAGCAGCGCGTCCTTGCCTTCCGTGCCGGCGAACACCGGCTCGACGCCGAGCCGCGCACCCAGCGCGCGCGCGAGATCGGCGACGCGATGCGTCTCCGGGCCGGCGACGTTGAGGACGAACGGCTCGGGTGCGTCGGCGTTCGCGAGCGCGGCGAGTGCGAAGACGTTCGCGTCACCCTGCCAGATGACGTTGACGAATCCCATCGCCAGATCGATCGGCTCGCCGCGGACGATGCGCAGCGCGAGGTCGGTGAGCACCCCGTAGCGGAGATCGTGGGCGTAGTTGAGCCGCACGATCGCCACGGGCGTGTGATGGCGCACCGCGGCCGCACCGAAGATCCGCTCGCGCGCGAGACAGGAGAACGCGTACTCGCCCACCGGCGCGGCGGGATCGCTCTCGCGCGAGCCGCCCTGCTCGGGTGGGGTGAGCGGATAGACGTTGCCCGTGGAGAACGCGACGATGCGCGCTCCGGCGTAGCGGTCGGCGACGAATGCGGGAAGCGCGGCGTTCATCGCCCACGTCGTGGTGGGGTTGCCACTCGTGCCGAACTTCTGCCCGGCCATGAACACGACGTTCGGTGCATCGGGCAGTGCGGCGAGCTCGCGCGGCGCGAGGAGATCCGCGCCGATCGTCTCGACGCCATGCGCCTCGAGTGCGTCGGCGGCGTGCCGGTTCGTCCATCGCGACACGGCGATGACGCGGCGCGCCGGAGCGGCGCGCCGTACCATGCGCGCGAGGGAAGGGCCCATCTTGCCGCCGGCGCCGAGTACGACGATGTCGCCGGGCGCGAGGGCGAGCGCCGCCGTCAGCGCCGGGGTGGGGCGAGAGAGGAGCTCCTCGAGCGCGTCCTCGTCGCGTGGCGGATCGGTCGGCGCGCCGGACGGCGGCGTCACGCCGGCTCCGCGTCGAGCTCGCGCTGGAGCGCGCGGCGCGCGCTGTCGATCGTCGCGCGCGTGCGATCGCGCAGCGCGGGCACATCGGCGAGCGTCAAGCCATCGGTGAGGATCGGCGCGAGGACGCGCGCCTTCGCGTGTGCGCGCCGAAAGGCGAAGCTGCCCTTGGCCATGCAATCACGCGTGCCGGCGATGGCGACCGGTAGGATCGGCACGCGGGACTGGATGGCGAGATGGAAGGCGCCGTCCTTGAACGGCAGCAGCTCGTCGGTGCGCGAGCGCGTGCCCTCGGGAAAGATCATCACGCTCACGCGCCGCGCGAGCCGGTCGCGGCATTCGGTCAGCGCGGCGATGGCGCTCTCACGCTGGCCGCGGCGCACCGGCACGTCGAGCGCCATGCGCATCATCCAGCCCATCACGGGGATGTTGAAGATCGTGTGCTTCGACAGCCACTTCATCTCCCACGGGAAGTGCGACATGAGGAAGATGTCGGCATACGACTCGTGGTTGGAGACGACGACGTACGGCCGGCGCGGGCCCTCCGGCGGCTCGCCCTCCGTCTCGAAGCGCCAGAGCCGCGTGAGCGCGACGTGCGAGACGGCGAGCCGACGGAACGCGCGGCCCGCCTGATACCGCCCGCGATCGAACGGTGCCGTGACGACCCAGACGGCGGCGACGTAGAAGAATCCGAACAGCACGAGCAACACCGCCGCCACCCACGCCCAGGCGCTCAGGACACGTTCGATCACGGGCCGTCGAGGACTAGTCCGGTGTGGGCGCGCTCAGGCGCGCACGTAATCGGGGCGCCACTGCCGGACGGCGCGCTTCACGGCATCGGCCGTGGCCAGCTCGCCGCGCAGGCAGCGCTCCACGAGGGCGGCCAACTCGGCATCTCCCGCATAGCGGAGCCCGACCAGTTGCCTGATGTGTAGCTCGGGAATGCGCTGGCAGAGCTCGACTGGCAGCACGGTGGCAAGTCGGAGCCGCATCTCGAGGCCGATGACGCGGTTCTGCACGATGAGCGTCGACGCGCGGTTCGCGACGACCGCCGCGACGAGGCCGACCGCGACGACGACCATCCAGAACGTCCAGAGTCTGGGCTCGCGGAGCGCACCCACGAGCGTGACGGCGACGTGCGCGAGCAGAACCGGCAGAGCGAAGAGATGGTAGAGTGGGAAGACGCGCCGATGATTGGCGTAGCTCTGCGGCGTCGCGGTCATGGCTGGTCGCGGGGTGGAGTGGCGTCGGCGTTCGTGAGCGCGGCCTGGGCGTGACGCTTGAGTCGCGTGAGCATCGCGTTCAGCCCGGCCTCGCGGCCCGCGAGGCCGATGCCATCCATCACGTGCCGCACGAAATCCGACGGGATCGCGAGCGTGGTCTCCGGCGGATGGCCGTTGATCGCCGAGAGCAGGATCGCGAGGAATGCAGCGACCGTCGGCGACTGCCGGACGTTCACGTCGGCGTAGAAGTAGAGTTTGCCATCGCGCATCTCGGGGAAGAGATCGACGCGTGTCTGACACTCGGGCACGTTGAACGCCGCGCGATCGAGAGCGAGGAACCGATCCGGGACCGGCTCCAGCTTCTTCGCGTAGTGCAACAGGGCTTGCATCTTCTCCTCGCGGCCGAGGGCGCGAAACGTGCTCAGGACGCGCGCCACGGACGACGGGAGCTGATGCTCCGCGGCCGTTTCCGACATGGCTGGAGATAAACCGTGCGGGGGATGAGGCGTCAAGCGTCATCGCGCCCGCGTGCACGACGACAACACACCTCACGCAGCGGGAGTCGAGACGATGCCGACCAGAAGCGCGACGGCGAATTGGAAGGGCGGGCTCACGGGACAAGGTGATTTCCGCGGAAAGACCGGGCTCGCGGGCCAGTACAACCGCAGCTCGCGGTTCGAGAACGGGGCGGGCTCCAACCCGGAGGAGTTGCTCGCGGCGGCCGATGCGGCCTGCTTCAGCATGGCGCTCGCCTTCGCGTTGGCGAAGGAGGGCTACGAGCCGACGAGCGTCGAGACGAACGCCGACTGCTCGATCGAGAAGCAAGGCGAAGGGTGGAAGATCACCCGCTTGATGCTTCGGACGCGTGCCGCGGTGCCCAACGTCGATCCAGCGAAGTTCCAGGCGATCGCCCAGGCGACGAAGGAAGGCTGTCCTGTCTCAACCGCCTTGAAGGGCAACGTCCAGATCGAGCTCGACGCGCAGCTCGTCTGACACGGCCGGCGTCTCCGCGGCGCGCGCGCCAGCGCGCAGCAGGTCGCGCTGCATCACGAGCCAGATCGCGAGACAGGGCAGGGCGAGGCGATACGTCATCATCTCCGGCGTCCTCAACCAGGCGCCGGGGATGAGCGTGGACATCAGCGGGATCGTCAACGCCGCAAGCGCGTAGAGCGCAGTGCGCAACCGAGTTCTGGGTTCGGCCGCGAACCAGATCGTCGCGCCCGTGAACGCGATGAGGTAGCTCGCGCGCTCCGCCTGATGATTGAACAGCACGACATAGAGGAGCATGGAACAGAGGTAGCGCAGCCGAAAGCGCGCGTCGTCCCACCGCTCGCGCCGGATCGCCAACGGCGCGACGAGGGCGAGCGTTCCGAGGAGCTGCAGCGGCCAGTTCGGCCACGCCACTCCGGTGATGCGATGCACCAGCTCCATCACCGAGAACCAGCGCTGCTGTGCATCGCTCGCCTCGACGCCACGCCACGATGCGTACTGCGCCGCGAGCGCCGTCGGTGACAGCAGCGCGAGCGGCAGCACCATGAGCGCGAGCCCGACGACTCCTGCCGCGACGCCGGTGCGCAAGGCACGCCGTCGCGGGATGGCGAAGGTGAGCGCCGCCAACGGGAAGATCTTCACGCACGCACCCAGTGCCACGGCGAGCGCGGCACGCCACGCGCGCCGTCGCTCCAACGTCGCGAAGCAGAGGATGACGAGTGCGGCGACGAGCGCGTTGCTCTGCGCGTTCTGCATCCCGCGAAACACCTCGAGCAGCAGGAGCCCGGCCACGAGCATGGCTTGCCGGCCCGGCAGCACGCGCTCGACGGCCACGAAGAGCAGGAGCGCGTTGAACGCGTGCCAGAGCAGGAGCGCGAGCGGCCAGGGCACCCACAAGAGCGGGACGAACAACAGCGCGAAGGTGGGGCTGTACTTGAATCGGTCGGTATGCTCGGCGGGATACTCCGCGTAGAGATCCTGACCCGTCAACAGATGCCGAGATGCGGCGCGAAAGATCTCGAAGTTGCCCGACGGCCGCACCGCATGGTCGAGCTGCGCGCGCGCCCGACCCGACACGAACCCGCGCGCCATGGCGTTGACGCGCGGGTTCGCGGCGAGCGCCTTGCCCGTCGCATCCGCGGCGGCGAGGAGGAGATACAGGGCGAGGAGCGCGCGACGGAGCGTCGGCAGCGGAATGCGGCCGAGTCGCGTGCTCAGGCGATCGAAGAGCGTCGGAATGTCGCGGCGGGCTGTCACGGGCGGGCGTGTACGCTCACGCGTTGTAGTACTCCCGGATGCACATCGTCACGACTCGCTGCAGCAGCCGCACCTGCTCACCGGAATCAGTCATCGCCCGCACTTCGGGCAGCGAGCTCCAGATGTCCTTCAACGTGACGAGGAGCTGCTCCGGCAGGATACGGCGCGCGCGTGCCTCGCTGGCAACGACCAGCAGCGACGCCTGGAGCGCGCGGGGGTCCCGCGTATCCCGAAGGTACCGTTGCAGAGCGAGACGCACGGCGGCCACCGACTCGTCGTCGAGGGCACGCGACTGCGGCGGGCTCGAGTCGGGCGCCATCATGATGCGGGGGAGGGGTGGATCGGGAGGGGGACGCGCGAGGGGGGCGCTCGATGGTTGCTGCAGCCGCGCGCGCTCGAATGTTTTGCCGGCCTCTGCGTCAGTCAAGGGGTGAGGGCGTCGGACGCCGCACAGATGGTCCCCCTCTTGCGACGCCCCGGCTCCGCACCCGTCATCTCCCCACACGCATGCTGCCCCGCCCCGGATGACGACGTGAGTCGCGAACCCGTGCTCGTGCTCTCGTCAGATCCGCTCGCGGCCGCGCTGCTCGGCGCCGCGATCGAGCTCGCGGGCCATGCGCCGCGCTTCCCGCAATCCGACGAGGCTGCACGTGACGCGCTCCTGCGCCTCCGCCCTCGGCTCGTGCTCGTCGATTGCGATCACGATGCCTGCTCGGACGAGTTCATCGGCCCCGCGCTCACGGAGGGGAGCCGCGTGCTGCTGTTCCGATCGCGTCGCACGCGGCGCGACGTGCGGGAGCTGACCGAACGGCTCGGTCTCCGCGTCGTGGAGATGCCGACGGAGCACGAGACGTTGACGCCGCTGCTGGACGAGATGCTGCACTGAGCGCCCGCGCGGTGTCACGCCAGCGCCACGGCCCTCCGCGTGCGCTCCGTCCACGCGCGCTGCGCGTCGCAGGCGTCGCAGTTGCCGCACACCCAGTCGGGCGCGGCAGGCTCGCCGAAGTACTCCAGCAGGAAGCGCGTGCGGCACTGGGCGCTCTGGCAGTACGACACCATCGACTGGAGCTTCGCGCGATCCTTGATGCGCCGCTCCTCGTAGTCGGTGAGATCGGCGCTGAGATCGACCGTGGTGAGTCGGCTCTGCAGCCGCTCCCATCCGCCGCCGCGATGCTCGCGCACCAGGCCGTGCCGCTTCAGCAGCACGAGCACGATGCGCGCCTTCCGGCGCGCCACGCCCGACCGCTCCGACAGGGTGTCGAGCTCCACGCGTTCCCCGAGCGGGTACTGCTCGAGGAGGATCGCGACCTTCGCCGCTTCCTCCACGTCGGGGTATTTGCCGCCGAGGAAGTACGACTGCACGCGCGAATCCTCGACGCGATAGAAGATCGAGCAGATGGCCGGCTTGCCGTCGCGCCCCGCGCGACCGGCCTCCTGATAGTACGCCTCGACCGAGCCGGGAAAGTGATAGTGCACCACGAAGCGCAGATCGCGCTTGTCGATGCCGAGCCCGAACGCGTTCGTCGCGATCATCGCCGTGAGCTCGTCCGCCATGAACGCGTTCTGGGTCGCCTTGCGGTCGGCTGGCGCCATCTTGCCGTGATACAGACCGACGGCGAAGCGACCCTTGAACAGCTCGTAGAGCCGCTCGGCCTCCTTGATCGTCGCGCAGTAGATGATGCCGCTGCCCGTGGCCTCGGAGAGGAGGCGCTCCAACTCGGCGTCCTTGCTCGCGACGTTCACCGTGCGGCGCACCTCGAACCGCAGGTTCGGGCGTGCGAAGCCGGTGATCGTGATCTCGGGCTCGCGCATGCCGAGCTGTCGCGCGATGTCGGCGCGCACTTCGGCCGTCGCCGTCGCCGTCAGTGCGAGGATCGGCGGCTTGCCGAGCCGCGCGACGACCGAGCCGAGCGTGAGATAGTCGGGGCGGAAATCGTGACCCCACTGGCTCACGCAGTGCGCCTCGTCGACGACGAAGAGGCTGACCGTGCGGGTGAGCAACCGGTCGAAGAAGTCGCGGTCCTTGAACCGCTCGGGCGTGAGATAAAGGATCTCACCCTCGCCGTCCTGGACCTGGCGCGCCGTCTCACGCGTCTCGCCCGCGGAGAGATGCGAGTGCATGGCGAGCGCGTCCACGCCGTGCGCCTGCAGCTTGTCCTGCTGGTCCTTCATCAGCGCGATGAGCGGGCTCACGACGACGGTGAGCCCCGGGAGCAGCAGTGCCGGGAGCTGATAGACGATGGACTTTCCGCTGCCCGTGGGCATCACGACGAGCGCATCGTGGCCGGACAGCACGGCTCGAACCGGCTCCCACTGCCCGTAGCGGAAGTCGGCATGGCCAAAGCGCTCGCGTAGGACAGCGCGAGCGCGGGCCTTGGTTACGACTTGAGACATGCCGACAGCTGGAGGCAGGAAGTGGGCCGCGCGTTGAAAGCAAAAGGCCGGCGCGAATTCGCCGGCCTTTCG
>QHVE01000010.1:55139-65054 GCA_003223455.1 Gemmatimonadota bacterium
CGGCTGGGCGGCCTGGGCCTTGGGAACGGTCACGGTCAACAGGCCGTGCGCGAAGCTCGCGTCGATGTTGTCCGCATCGACGAACTCGGGAAGCCGTACCGAACGCTCGAAGCTGCCGTGCACGCGCTCGGCAGCGAACACCCGGACCTCGCCTTCCGCGGCGACATCGAAGCTGGCGGGCTTGCTGCCCCGGATGGTCAGGATGTTCTGCTCGAAGCTCACGTCCACCTGCTCGGGGCTGACCCCCGGGAGCTCGGCGAGAATGACGTAGGCGTCACCGCGCTCGGCGACGTCGATCGCCGGCACCCAGACCCGCGAGCCGCCGACGCCGTTGAACGCCTGATCGAGCGCACGGTTGAGCGTCAGCATACGGTCGAGCGAATTGCTGAGAGAGCGAGTGTTCAACATGGTCAATGTCTCCATGGGGATTGGATGGATTCTGGTCCGCCATGGCGGCGGCGCTCCCTGAAAAAGCAGCGAGTGGACCAATCGATTTCTGCCAGCTTGACCGAGAACGCGAGGGCTCGGCGCGCAACCCTGTCAGCCGCTCTGCCAGGATTGCAATCGATGGTCGCGCATGGTGACCGGCGCGATTAGCGTTGCCGGGTGACGACGCGCCCGAAGCCGGCCAGCCGGCCAAAACAGATCCCGATCCCACCGCCACGACTGGACTGCTTCGCCGCCGTCGCTCCAGGGCTGGAAACGCTCGCCCTCGCCGAGGCACAGGCGCTCGGGCTGCCCGCACGGCCCGAAGAGGGGGGCGTCGCGTGGAGAGGCGACATCCGCAGCGTGATCGTAGCGAACGTCGGGTCGCGGATCGCTTCCCGCGTGCTCGTGCGGCTTGCCGAGTTCGAGGCGCGGAGCTTCATCGAGCTCGAGCGCTGGGGTCGGCGAATCCCCTGGAGCCTCTCCGTCGCGCCGGGTGCGAGCGTGCGCTTCCGCGTCACCTGCCGGAAGTCGAGGCTCTACCATTCAGATGCCGTGGCGCAGCGTCTGGCCGATGCCGTGTCGCGAGCCGTACTCGGGGTGCGGACGAAGGCCCACGGTGAGTGCGGACACCTCGGGCGCGCTGCTGCACCGGCGCGGCTACCGGCAGGCGACGACGAAGGCCCCGCTGCGCGAGACGCTCGCCGCCGCGCTTCTGGCCGCGTCGGGGTGGGACGGCGTCGCGCCGCTGGTGGATCCGATGTGCGGGTCCGGAACGATCCCGATCGAGGCGGCGCTCGCGGCGCGCCGCATCCCGCCGGGCGCTCGGCGCGCCTTCGCCGTGGAACGGTGGCCGGGAGTGTCCGCGGAGGTCGCGCGCGCGGCCAGATCCGAGCTCGGAGCGGCCACGCTCGACGCCGCGCCCGGCCCCATCATCGGCAGCGATCGCGATGCGGGCGCGATCGAGAGTGCGCGTGGCAACGCCGAGCGCGCCGGTGTGTTGGGGGACATGGAGCTCGCCGTCCACGCGATCTCGGCGATGCGGCTGCCGGACTCGGAGCGCGGATGGATCGTGACCAACCCTCCATATGGAGTCCGCGTCGGCGAGGCCGGGCGTGTGCGGGATCTGTGGGCACAACTCGGCAACGTGCTCCGACGCCGTGCCTCAGGATGGCGCCTCACGCTGCTGTCACCCGACCCAGCGCTCGAACGGCAGCTCCAGATCCCGCTGCGCCTCGTGGCTCGCACGACGAACGGAGGGATTCCGGTGCGGATCGTGAGTGGTGAGGTGCCTTGAAACTGAGGTAAGGAGTGGGGGGGTGGGGGGTTACGGCCTCGGGACGCAAACGCTTCCCGGGGCCGTTCGCCGTCACTCCCCACCCTCCACCCCGCACCCAGATTGCCAATTCGCAATCGGAGCCGATACACGCCGGCGCGACATACCAATATCTATTGATATGTGATGGAGCCCACTTTTTGCATGGGTGTCCGCACCCATCAGCGGCAGATCCGCGCTCCCTTCAGGATTCCCGTCCCGCTCGAGCCCGGCATACTTGTTGAACGGTTCCGCGTCGTGCGCACACCTCATCCCCTCCCCGGGGTGCGGCCGCGCCGCAAAGCCACCGCGTCACCACGGTGGCATCTCCCCTCTCTTTACTCATAGGTGCTGACCGTGGGCGTCGGCGAGAGACCCGAGATTTCCGAACAGGAAGACCGCCCCGCGAATGGGCGCGACGGCAATTCCAGCGGCCGGAAAGACGGCGCGACGCGCGGCAAGCGTGGCCGCCCCCGACGCTCGACCGCCGTGATCGACGCCGAGTCGACGGATGCCACGAGCGCGCGCACCGGCGTGCGCACTGCGGGGCCAGATGGAGGCAGTGGGGGCAATGGCGGCAGCGGCGACTCGCGGGAGCGAGCGCTGCGGCGGCTGCTCGCCGGCCTCCGCGCCCTCGATGCGGGTGACTTCGCCATTCGGATCGACGCGGCCGACGACCGGCTGATGGGCGAGTTGGCCGACGTGTTCAACAGCGGCGCCACGAAGCAGCAGCGGTTGGCCGAAGAGCTGGATCGCGTCGCCCTCTCGGTGGGCCGAGAAGGGAAGATGCGCGACCGTGCGACGATCGGCCCCGCGAGCGGGCTCTGGGCCGGAAGCGTCGACGCGCTCAACTCGCTCATCACCGATCTGGTGCAGCCGACCTCCGAGGTCGCGCGCGTGATCAAGGCGGTGGCCGAGGGGGATCTGAGCCAGAAAGTCGAGCTGGAGATCGAGGGGAAGACGGTGCAGGGCGAGTTCTTCCGGATCGGGTCCACGGTGAATCGAATGGTGGACCAGCTCAACGCCTTCGCGAGCGAGGTGACCCGCGTGGCGCGAGAGGTCGGTACGGAAGGACGGCTGGGCGGTCAGGCGAACGTGCAAGGGGTGAGCGGCACGTGGCGCGACCTGACCGACAGCGTGAACGGCATGGCCACCAACCTGACGAACCAGGTGCGCAACATCGCCGACGTGACGACCGCCGTGGCGAAGGGCGACCTCTCGAGAAAGATCACCGCCGAAGCGAAGGGCGAGATCCTCGAGCTCAAGAACACGATCAACACGATGGTCGATCAGCTCTCCTCGTTCGCCGACGAGGTGACGCGTGTCGCGCGAGAGGTGGGCACGGAAGGCGTGCTCGGTGGCCAGGCCAACGTGCCGGGCGTCGCCGGCACGTGGAAGGACCTGACCGACTCCGTGAACTCGATGGCGTCGAACCTGACCAGTCAGGTGCGCAACATCGCCGACGTGACGACGGCCGTGGCCAAGGGCGACCTCTCGAGGAAGATCACCGCCGAAGCGAAGGGTGAGATCCTCGAGCTGAAGAACACCGTGAACACCATGGTGGACCAGCTCTCGAGCTTCGCGTCGGAAGTGACGCGCGTGGCGCGCGAGGTGGGCACGGAAGGAAAGCTCGGCGGACAGGCCGCAGTGCCCGGTGTCGCCGGTACGTGGAAGGACCTGACCGACAACGTGAACCAGCTCGCCGGCAACCTGACCGTGCAGCTGCGCGACGTGTCCGCGGTCGCGACCGCGATCGCGAAGGGCGACCTGACCCGCAAGATCACCGTAGACGTGCGCGGCGAGATCCTGCAGATCAAGGACGTCATCAATACGATGGTCGACCAGCTCTCGTCGTTCGCCTCCGAGGTGACGCGTGTCGCTCGAGAGGTGGGAACGGACGGCAAGCTGGGCGGTCAGGCCGAGGTGCGCGGCGTCGCCGGAACGTGGAAGGATCTGACCGACTCGGTGAACTCGATGGCCGGCAACCTCACGAGCCAGGTGCGCAACATCGCGCTCGTGACGACGGCGGTGGCCAACGGCGACCTGTCGCAGAAGATCACCGTCGAGGCGCGCGGCGAGATCCTCGAGCTGAAGAACACGCTCAACACGATGGTGGACCAGCTCGGGTCGTTCGCCGACGAGGTCACGCGCGTGAGGTGGGAACGGAAGGGATCCTTGGCGGTCAGGCGAACGTGCCTGGTGTCGCCGGCACGTGGAAGGACCTCACGGACTCCGTGAACTTCATGGCCGGCAACCTGACGAGTCAGGTGCGAAACATCGCCCTCGTGACGACCGCGGTGGCCAATGGCGACCTGTCGCAGAAGATCACGGTCGAAGCGCGCGGCGAGGTGCTCGAGCTGAAGGACACCGTGAACACGATGGTGGATCAGCTGAACGCGTTCGCGGCCGAAGTAACGCGTGTGGCGCGCGAGGTAGGCTCCGAAGGGCGACTGGGCGGGCAGGCCAACGTGCCAGGGGTCGCCGGTACATGGAAGGATCTCACCGACTCGGTGAACTTCATGGCCGGCAACCTGACGAGTCAGGTGCGTAACATCGCCGACGTGACGACGGCCGTGGCCCGCGGCGATCTGTCGAAGAAGATCACCGCCGAGGCGAAAGGCGAGATCCTCGAGCTGAAGAACACCGTCAATACGATGGTGGACCAGCTCTCGAGCTTCGCGTCGGAAGTGACGCGCGTGGCGCGCGAGGTGGGCACGGAAGGAAAGCTCGGCGGACAGGCCGCAGTGCCCGGTGTCGCCGGTACGTGGAAGGACCTGACCGACTACGTGAACCTGATCGCCGGCAACCTCACGGTCCAGCTGCGCGACATGTCCCTCGTGACGACCGCACCGTGAACACCATGGTGGACCAGCTCAACTCCTTCGCCGCCGAAGTGACGCGTGTCGCCCGAGAAGTGGGAACGGAGGGCGTGCTGGGCGGTCAGGCCAACGTGCCCGGTGTGGCCGGCACGTGGAAGGACCTGACCGACAGCGTGAACTCGATGGCCTCGAACCTGACCAGTCAGGTGCGTAACATCGCCGACGTGACGACGGCCGTCGCCAAGGGCGACCTCTCGAGGAAGATCACCGCCGAAGCGAAGGGTGAGATCCTCGAGCTCAAGAACACGGTCAACACGATGGTCGATCAGCTCTCGAGCTTCGCGGCCGAGGTGACGCGCGTGGCGCGCGAGGTCGGTACGGAAGGACGACTGGGTGGTCAGGCGAACGTGCCGGGCGTCGCGGGCACGTGGAAGGATCTGACCGACAGCGTGAACTACATGGCGACCAACCTGACGAACCAGGTGCGCAACATCGCCGACGTGACGACCGCGGTGGCGCTTGGCGACCTGTCGCGAAAGATCACGGTCGATGCGCGCGGCGAGATCCTCGAGCTCAAGAACACCGTCAACACGATGGTGGAGCAGCTCAACGCGTTCGCGAGCGAGGTGACCCGCGTGGCGCGCGAGGTCGGCTCCGAGGGCATCCTCGGCGGCCAGGCGCGCGTGCCCGGCGCCGGCGGCGTGTGGAGGGATCTGACCGACAACGTGAACTTCATGGCGTCGAACCTGACGAGCCAGGTGCGCAACATCGCGCTCGTCACGACGGCGGTGGCCAACGGCGATCTGTCGCAGAAGATCACCGTCGAGGCGCGAGGCGAGATCCTCGAGCTGAAGAACACCGTCAATACGATGGTGGAGAAGCTCCGCGTGTTCGCCGACGAGGTGACGCGCGTGGCGAAGGAAGTGGGTACGGAAGGAAAGCTGGGTGGCCAGGCCGAGGTGCCCGGTGTGGCCGGCACGTGGAAGGGGCTCACGGACTCGGTGAACGCGATGGCCAACTCGCTCACCGCGCAGGTGCGAAACATCGCCGACGTGGCGACCGCGGTGACGAAGGGCGACCTGACGCGGCAGATCACCGTCGAGGCGCAGGGCGAGCTGGACGAGCTCAAGTCGAACATCAATCAGATGATCGCGAATCTGAAGGAGACGACGGAGCGCAACCAGGAGCAGGACTGGCTCAAGACGAACCTGGCGAAGTTCAGCCGCATGATGCAGGGGCAGAAGGACCTCGAGTCCGTCTCGCGCCTCATCATGAGCGAGCTCACGCCACTGGTGTCGGCGCATCACGGTGCGTTCTTCATCATGGACAACGACGCGGGGGCGCCGATGCTGCGTCTCATCGCGTCGTACGCGTACCGCGCGCGCAAGCATGTGGGCAACCGGTTTGCGATCGGCGAGGGGCTGGTCGGGCAGGCGGCGCTGGAGAAGCAGCCGATCCTGCTCACCAACGTGCCTGACGACTACATCCAGATCACGTCCGGTCTGGGCGAGGCGCCGCCCCGGAACATCATCGTGCTGCCCATCCTGTTCGAGGGTGAAGTGAAGGCGGTGATCGAGCTCGCCAGCTTCCTCCCGTTCGATCGGCGTCGTGCTGAACATGATCGGCGCGAACATGCGGACGGAGGAGTTGCTCGAGCAGTCGCAGAAGCTGACGCAGGAGCTGCAGAGCCAGTCGAAGGAGCTCCAGCAGCAGCAGGAAGAGCTCAAGCGGTCGAACTCGGAGCTGGAAGCGCAGGCGAAGACGCTGCGGCAATCCGAGGAGCTGCTCAAGGAACAGCAGGAGGAGCTGCAGCAGGTCAACGAGGAGCTGGAGGAGAAGGCCTCGCTGCTCGCGGAGCAGAACCAAAAGGTCGAGCAGAAGAACCGCGAGGTGGAAGGCGCGCGGCTCGCGCTCGAGGAGAAGGCCGAGCAGTTGGCGCTCAGCTCGAGGTACAAGAGCGAGTTCCTGGCGAACATGAGCCACGAGCTGCGCACGCCGCTCAACTCGCTGCTCATCCTCGCGAAGCTCCTGTCGGACAACAAGGAGAACAACCTCACGCCGAAGCAGGTGGAGTTCGCGCAGACGATCCACTCGTCGGGCACGGACCTGCTCAACCTCATCAACGAGATCCTCGACCTGTCGAAGGTCGAAGCCGGGAAGATGGAGGTGAACGTCACCGAGGTGCCGACGCGCGACCTCGAGTCGTTCACGAAGCGATCGTTCGAGCAGGTGGCGCAGCAGAAGGGCCTCGCGCTCACCGTCGACCTGCAGCCCGAGGTCCCCTCGACGATCTACACCGACGGCCAGCGGGTGCAGCAGGTGCTCAAGAACCTGCTCTCGAACGCGTTCAAGTTCACCGAGCAGGGCGGGGTGACGCTCACGATCCGCAAGGCGGAGAAGGGGAAGCGGTTCGCGAGCCGGATTCTCGACCAGGCGGACACCGTGATCGCGTTCGCCGTGAGCGACACGGGGATCGGGATCCCCAAGGACAAGCAGCAGCTGATCTTCGAGGCGTTTCAGCAGGCGGACGGGACGACGAGCCGCAAGTTCGGCGGTACGGGACTCGGGCTGACGATCAGCCGGCAGATCGCCGCGCTGCTCGGTGGCGAGATTCGCGTGGAGAGCACGCCGGGCCGCGGCAGCACCTTCACGCTGTTCCTGCCGGCACGCTTCGTCGAGACGGAGCAGCAACGGAATGACGGGAACGCGGCGGCGCGGTGGCGCGACAGTCGGGGCGACGGCGGCGGCTCGGGCGCGAGCATGGGTCGGGGTCGTCCGAGCGGTGGCGCGCGGGCGCTCGCGTCCACGTCAGGGGCCGCGAGGTCGGGCCCGTCGATGTCGTCGGGTCGAGCCGATGCCGACGCGGGTTGGAGTCCGTCGGGAGGCGCGACGGCCGTCGCACCGACCGTGGACGAGGACGAGCACGACGTGCTGATGTCGCGCGATTCGCTGCCGCGTCCCGAGGGATTCGACGACGACCGTGAGTCGATCGAGGCGGGCGACCGCACGCTGCTCATCATCGAGAACGACGCGAGCTTCTCGAAGGTGCTGCTCGAGATGGCACGCGAGAAGGGATTCAAGGGACTGTGCGCGCTCGATGGCGAGGCGGGGCTCAAGCTGGCGCACGCGTTCGAGCCCGACGCGATCACGCTCGACATCGACATGCCCGGGATGGACGGTTGGGAGGTGCTCGATCGACTGAAGCACCATCCGCAGACGCGGCACATCCCGGTGCACATCATCACCGGGATCCGCGAACGGCAGCAAGGGCTCAAGTCGGGGGCGCTGGCCTATCTCGAGAAGCCGGTCACGAAGGAGGCGCTCGACGAGTCGTTCGCCCGGATCGCCAACTTCATCGACAGCTCAGTGAAGCGGCTGCTCGTCGTCGAGGACGACGAGACGCAGCGGCAGAGCGTGATCGAGCTGATCCAGCACGAGGACGTGGAGATCACGGCGGTGGCGAGTGCCGAGGACGCGCTGCGCGAGCTCAGCACGGGTCACTTCGACTGCATGGTGCTCGACCTCGGCCTCAGGGACATGAACGGGTTCGAGCTGCTGGAGACGGTGAAGGCGAACGCGCAGATGCGGGACCTGCCGATCATCATCTACACCGGCAAGGATCTGTCGCAGGCCGAGGAGACGAAGCTGCGCAAGTTCGCGGAGACGATCATCGTGAAGGACGTGAAGTCGCCTGAGCGGCTGCTCGACGAGACGGCGCTCTTCCTCCACCGCGTGGAGGCGAAGCTGCCGGAGCAGAAGCGGCGCATGCTCGAGCGGCTGCACAACGCCGACGCGGTGTTCGCCGACAAGCGGGTGCTCGTGGTCGACGACGACGTCCGGAACATCTTCTCGCTCACGAGCATGCTGGAGGACCACGGCATGCAGGTGTCGTTCGCCGAGAACGGGAAGGACGCGATTGCGCTGCTGCGGGAGCGGCAGGACTTCGACCTCGTGCTGATGGACGTGATGATGCCGGAGCTGGACGGCTACGAGACGACGCGGGCGATCCGAGAGATGCCGCCGCTCAAGTCGCTGCCGATCATCGCACTGACGGCGAAGGCGATGAAGGGGGACCGCGAGAAGTGCATCGCGGCCGGCGCGTCGGATTACATCACGAAGCCGGTGGACAACGAGCAGCTGCTCAGCCTCATGCGGGTATGGTTGTACAGGTAAGCGACGGACAGTCCCTTCCGGGACCGCCGCTCGCCTACAACTCCGACCTGGAGCGGCTCGAGATCGAGCTGCTCCTGGAAGGGGTGTACCGCCACTACGGGTTCGATTTTCGATCGTACGCCTACGCCTCGATCCGCCGTCGGCTATGGAAGCGCGTAGAAGGAGAGGGGCTGGCGACGATCTCGGAGCTCCAGGCGCGGATCCTCCACGATCCCGACGCGATGGAGCGGCTGCTGCTCGACCTGTCGGTGAACGTCACGGCGATGTTCCGCGATCCGAGCTTCTACAAGGAGTTCCGGGACCGGATCGTCCCGCTCTTGCGCACCTACCCATTCATCCGGATCTGGCACGCCGGCTGTTCGACCGGGGAAGAGGTGTACTCGATGGCGATCCTCCTCGAGGAAGAGGGGCTCTACGATCGGGCACGACTGTACGCGACGGACATCAACGACGTCGTGCTGCAGCGAGCCCGGCAGGGAATCTTCCCGCTCGACCGGATGCAGGAGTACACGGAGAACTACTTGCGGGCGGGGGGCAAGAAATCGTTCTCGGAGTACTACACCGCGAAGTACGACGGGGCGCTGTTCGACGCATCGCTGACGCGGAACGTCGTCTTCTCGCAGCACAACCTCGTGACGGACCGATCGTTCAGCGAATTCCACGTCATCTTCTGTCGAAACGTACTGATCTATTTCGACAAGACGCTGCAGAATCGCGTACACTCGCTGTTCTACGACTCGCTCGTGATGCTCGGAATTCTCGCGCTCGGCAGCAAGGAATCGCTCAAGTTCTCGCAGTACGAGCCGAACTACGAGAAGCTGAGTGCCACCGAGAAGCTGTACCGGAAGGTGCGATGATGGCCATTGCACCGGGTGTGGGGTACGACCTCGTAGTCGTCGGCACGTCATGGGGTGGGCTCGCTGCGCTCCGGACGCTGGTCGGCGGACTGCCCGACTCCTTTCAGATGGCCGTTACGCTCGTCCAGCATCGCCACAAGGACTCCGACCACCTGCTGCGCACACTGCTGCAGGAGCGCTCGTCGCTGCAGGTATGCGAGGTGGAGGACAAGATGCCGCTGGAGCATGGGCGCATCTACGTCGCACCGCCGAACTACCATACGCTGATCGAGCCGGGCCACTTCTCGCTGAGCACGGACGCGCCGGTGCGGTTCAGCCGGCCATC
>QHVE01000067.1:0-29155 GCA_003223455.1 Gemmatimonadota bacterium
TCGGAGATCTGCCGGAGGATGCGATAGTACCGCCCCCGGACTGCGTAGAAGAGGCCGCGCTCCTCGGCCGCCTCCTTCACACCGAGCACGATCTTGTACCCGGCCTCCCACTGGTCGAGGAAACGTGGGATCAGCTCGGGCGGATCCTGGAAATCAGCCGCCATGCCGATCGTCGCATCTCCGCGGCTCTGAAGGATGGCATGATAGGGAGATCGAATCTGCCCGAAGTTCCGCGTGTTGAGAATCACCTTTACCGCCGGATCCGCCGCCGCGAGCGCGCGGAGGATCTCTGCCGTCGCATCCTTCGACGCGTTGTCGATGAAGATGTGCTCGTAGCTGTACTGCGGCAGGCCCGCGAAGATCTCCTTCACCGCCGTGTACAGCTCGCGCACGTTCCCCTCCTCGTTGTAGCACGGGGTGACGACGCTGATCAACCGGCGGGGCGACGACATGCGCGATCGGTGCGGTTCGGGTGGCGGCCGGATCGAGACAGGGAAAGTATACGCGCGGGTCGCGGCAGGGCGTCGAGGGGCCTCAGCGCCGCCCGCGGATCCACGGCGTCAATCCGAGCCCCAACAATTCCCTGTTTCTCACTTCCATCACCTGGCCCGGATGTGCCGCTTCGATGGCCGCTCGTCCCTGCGGCGTCAGCATCCGCGCCGCCAGCACGACGGGCCCGTGAAGATACGGGTCGTTGCGGATGAGATCCCGGCCGTACCAGATCGAGTCCTCGTACACGAGCACCACCCGCGCCGGCCTGCTGGAGAGGTGTCGGTACGCGGCCGCGTACGGCCGGATGAACCGCTCGCCCTGCACGAATCGCAGCGGCACCTGCACGACCAACGCCGTGGCGAACGACGCGACGAGCAAACCTTGCGCCCGTCGCGCCCCCACCGCCGCGACGAGCGAGGGCGTTCCCGCCGCCGCCAGCAGGGCGAGGCTGCCGAGCACCTGGTACGCGTAGCGGTAGCCCCAGCCGTGTCCCTGGGTGAGCGGGAAGAACAGGTAGAACATCAGGGTGAGAGCCACGCCGAGCGCGACGTCGGTCAGTAGCGGCCCGAGTCGGCGCGCACGTGCCACGCCGATCACCGCGAGCGCGCCGAACAACGGCGCGTGCCACGTGAAGAGCAGCGAGAGGTTGACCGTCTGCAGCCAGAAGGCGAGCGCGTTCGGCAGCGCGAACATTGAGAAGAGGCCCGGACCGTCCGGTCGCGCGAACGGGTTCGCCATTCGCAGCCAGGCGATCCACAGCAGGCTGCCGGCGCCGTACGCCACGACCGCCGCCGCCACGCGGGGCCACCGCCGATCGCGCACGAGCCGGACGAGGAACGGCGCGACGAAGAGGGCGTGCGGCATCGGATTGTGCAATCCGAGCGCGAGCACACCCACCGTGAGCGCAAATCCCCACGAGCGGGCATCGCCGCGCTGATACAGCCAGAGCCACAACAGGTTGAGCGCGAGGTGCGCCGGCATCGAGTAGCCGGTCCCCGAGGTCATCAGGACTTCGCTCGACGTCACGAAGAAGGCGAGCGCCATCCACGGCCGGAGTCCCTCGTCCGGCCAGAGCCGGCACGCGATCGCCCCGAGCACCACCACGGCGAGCGCGGCGAGCAGGGGATTGAGCAGCACCTCCAGCCCCGTCAGCACGAACGGCGCCTTCATCAGCGCGTAGCCCGGCAGATACTGCGACAGCCACCCTCCGTTCAGGTCCCGATGAGCCGTGAACACGGGCGCCATGGCGTCGAGGTACGGCCGCCACTCTTCCGGAACGGTGGCCCGAAGCTCTCCCCGCGCGAGGATCTGCGCCTGAAAGTCGGAGGTGAACTCGTCCATCGTCAGCAGCACCGCGTGGTGCACGCGGTACCACGTCACCAGCGCGACGACGAAGACGAGCGCCGCGACCACGCCCGCAACGCGCGCACTCGGCGCGCTCAGCCGCCCGATCCATGTCCCGCGCTCGACCACCGCCGCGGGGCGCGTCATCACCACCGCCGCGGCGACCATCCACGCGACGAGCAACAGCAGGGGCAGCGGCTCGTGGAACGTGTAGAGGCGGAAGAACACGTTCACCGGCCCGGGGAACACCAGCCCCCACGCGATCATCTGCGCGCGCGCAACCAGCCCGAACACCCCAACCAGCAGTGTGATCCAGAGGCCCATCCACACGAGTCGCCGCGCCGCCGGCTCGCTGGTTGGGGAATCGGCGACGCTCGCGGCGCTCTGCGGTTCGGTCATCTCGTCGAAAGCTGGTGGGATCGTCGTCTCCGGCGCGGGTGGCTGAGAAAGACGCATGAGCCCCGAGCCAGGCAATCCATCGAGCGCGAAAAAAACTTTGACGAGCACATCTGCATCGTTTGCATCGACCCATGGCGGACCAGCACGCCCCGGCAGAATCTTATCGCAGCCCGAGCAGGGCGACGCCGAACAGGAGTCCGTGACGACCGCGCTTTCCCCAACTCGACCGACGCCGCAGTTCCAGACCACGCTGCGAACGGCGCTCGCCTTCGCCGAGGCGCTGCTTGCCGTCGCTGTGGCCGGCGCGCTCTCCTGGAAGTTTCGTCACGACCTCGTTGCGACGCGGCTGCTGCTGTTCTGGGTGTCGAGCACGTACGCGGCATGGCGTGGCGGCCTCGGGCCCGCGCTGCTCGCATCGGTGATCGGCGTCGTCCTGGCCAACTTCACGACGACGGAGCCGTTCGGGACCTTCGTCCTCCCGACACCGGACGAGATCTCCAGCGCTCTCGTCTTCATCTCGGTCACGAGCCTCCTCGGCGCCACGTTCGACCAGCTCCGGCACCGCCGCGCCGAGGCGATGGACGCGGCGAAGCAGCTCTCCATCGCCAGCGAGCAGCTTCAGGATCAGGCCGTGGAGCTCGAGCATCAGCTCGAGGAGAGCCACGCGATGGCCGAGGAGCTCGAGCATGCGAATGAGGAGCTCGGTCACCTCTCGTTCGCCAATGCGGCCGCGCGAACGCAGCTCGAGCAGGCGGTGGAGCGCTACCGGGCGCTCGTCGAGGCGAGCACCGCTGTCGTGTGGACGGCCGACCCAACGGGCCGGGTCGAGGACATGCCCGTGTGGCGCGAGCTCACGGGACAGAACAGGCTCGAGGTGAGTGGGCTCGGCTGGCTCGAGGCGATCCACCCGGCCGAACGCGAGTCGGTACGGTCCCGATGGCAGGCCGCGATCCGGTCGGGCAGGGTGTACGAGGCGGAGTTCCGACTGCGACGGCGCGACGGCATGTACCGGTGGTTCCAGTCGCGTGCCGTGCCGATCCGGCATGACGACCGCATCGTCGAGTGGGTGGGGGTGTTCGACGACACCCACGATGCGCACGTCGACGCCGAGCGCCGCGCCGCGGTCGAGAATGCGCTGAGCGTGCTCGGCTCCTCCCTCGACTACGAGTGGACGCTGGCCGCCCTCACGAGGCTCGTCGTCCCCGCGCTCGCCGACTACTGCAGCGTCGATCTCGTCGAGTCCGACGGGAGCATTCGCCGCGTCTCGATCACGCATGTCGACCCCGACAAGGAGGCGATGCTGCGAGACATGTGGCAGCACTATCCGCGGGAGCTGGCGCAGCGCCTCGGCGTGGCGGAGGTGGTCCGCACGGCCGAGCCGCAGGTGAAGGTCGAGGTCGACGCCAGGACGATGGCCGAGTTCGCGCGTGATCGCGAGCATGTGGCGGCGCTCGACGTCCTGGCACCGACGTCGTACGTATGCCTCCCGATGTCGGCGCGCGGCCACACCTTCGGCACCCTGTCGCTCGTGTTCTCCGATTCCGGTCGTCGCTATGGGGACGCCGACATCAACGCCGCGCAGGAGATCGCGGCGCGCGCCGCCACCGCGATCGACAACGCGCTGCTCTACGCGGCCGCGCAGGCCGCCAATCGCGCGAAGAGCGAGTTCCTCGCGACGATGAGCCACGAGCTGCGAACGCCGCTCAACGCCATCGCCGGCTACACCGAGCTGCTCTCGATGGGACTGCGTGGACCGGTGACCGAGGAGCAGCTGCGGGATCTGTCGCGGATCCGGCAGAACCAGCAGCACCTGCTCGAGATCATCACCGACATCCTCAACTTCAGCCGTATCGAAGCGGGACGCGTTCGCTACGCGCTCGTGCCGGTGCCCGTGCACGAGCTGCTCTCGCGTATGGAAGCGATGATCGAGCCGCAGGCACGCGCTCGCTCGATCGAGTACCGCTGTGAGAACGTCGCCGACGGCATCGAGGTCCTCGCCGACCGCGAGAAGCTCGAGCAGGTGCTCATCAACCTGCTGAGCAACGCGGTGAAGTTCACCCCCGCCGGCGGTCGCATCACGCTCTCGGCTGTCTCCAACGGCGAACGCGTCGCGCTGCGTGTCCAGGATACCGGGATCGGCATCGAGGACGCGCAGCTCGGCACGATCTTCGAGCCATTCGTCCAGCTCGAGCCCGCGCACACGCGCACGAACGAGGGCGCGGGTCTCGGCCTCGCCATCAGCCGCGAGCTCACGCGAGGGATGGGCGGGGAGCTCGGCGTGACGAGCACGCCGGGCGAGGGCTCGACGTTTACAGTCGAGCTACCGCGCGCCGCGGCACGGGACCAGCTCGTCGGGTAGGAGCTCGCCACCGCCGGCGAACACCTCCTTCGCGCGGCGCAGCGACGCGACCAGCGCCTCCACGTCGTGCTCGTCGTTGTAGACGTAGAACGACGCGCGCGCCGTCGCCGACACGCCGAGCCGCCGCATCAGCGGCTGCGCGCAATGCTGGCCGGCGCGGATGCATACGCCGTCCTGGTCGAAGATCGTCGCGAGGTCGTGCGGATGGATGCCGGCCATCGTGAAGCTCACCACGCCGCTCCGCTCGGACGGTGAGGGGCCGTAGAGGCACACGCCATCCACCTCACGCAATCGATCCATCGCCAGCCGCACGAGTGTCCGCTCGTGCTCCAACACCGACTCGAGCCCCAACGCGTCGAGGTAGTCGCACGCCGCGGCGAGCCCGACCGCGTCCCCCACGTTCGGCGTCCCCGCCTCGAACTTGTGCGGCAGCGCGTTCCAGGTGCTGTCCTCGTCGCGCACGAACTCGATCATGTCCCCGCCGAACTGATAGGGCGGCATCGCCTCGAGAATCGCTCGGCGGCCGAGCAGGCCGCCGATTCCCATCGGACCGCACATCTTGTGTCCGCTGAACGCGTAGAAATCGACGTCGAGCGCATCGAAGCCGACGCGGAGGTGTGGTGCGCCCTGCGCGCCGTCGCAGACCACGAGCGCTCCGACCGAGCGCGCGACCTGCGCGATCTCGTTCACCGGATTCAGCGTGCCGAGCGCGTTCGAGACGTGGTTGAACGCGACGACCTTCGTGCGCGTCCCGACCATCGCGCGCAACGCCTCGAGATCCACGCGATGATCGCTCGTCAACGGACAGACGAGGAACCGTGCGCCGCGCGCCAGCGCGAGCTGCTGCCAGGGGACGAAATTGGCGTGGTGCTCGAGAGCCGTGACGACGATCTCGTCGCCCTCGCGAACGTTGGCGTGGCCCCATGCCGTCGCCACGAGGTTGAGGGACTCGGTGGTGCCGCGCGTGAACACGAGGCAGTCCGCGTCCGACGCGCCAAGGAACGCCGCGACCCGCTCGCGTGCGTCGTGATAGCGGTCCGTCGCCCGCGCCGACAGCGCGTAGGCGCCGCGATGCGGGTTGGCATTGTCGCGCTCGTAGTACGCCCGCATCGCGTCGAGCACGACGCGGGGTTTCTGTGACGTCGCCGCGGAGTCGAGGTAGTGCAGCTGCGGATTCGCGGCCAGAAGCGGGAAGTCCGCTCGACGTGGATTGCGGGTGCTCATGCGTGAGGCTCCTGGTGAGCGCGCGATGCGACGAAGATGCGGTCTCCGTCGACGCGCGTGTCGAACACGGCGAGTGGCTCCGTCGCTGGTCCACGTCGTACCGCGCCGCTGCGGCAGTCGTACCGTGCGCCATGCCACACGCACTCGAGCGTTCCGTCGCCGTGCAGGATGCCGTCCGACATCGGGAACTCCGCGTGGCTGCAGACGTCGCGCACGGCGCCGATCGTACCGCGGTCGTTGTAGAGGCACACCGGCGTGCCGTCCGTCAGCACGGCACCGAGAAGCTCGCCGACGGGAAGCGCAGCCAGCGGCGCCACGTCCTCGAATCCCTCGCCCACGCGCGCGGTCAGGCGCGCGGAGCGTCGCGCAGCGCCGCCTGCAGCGTGTGCCACGGCATGCTCGCGCACTTCACGCGGATCGGGAAACGGGACACGCCGGAGAACGCGGCGAGCTCGCCCAGCCCGCGCGCCTCCTGCTCGCTCGGCCGCAGCTTTCCCGTCACCAGCTCGTGGAACGTCGCGAACAGCTGCTCCACCTCGGCGCGCGACTTCCCCTTGACGTTCTGCGTCATGATCGACGCCGAGGCGCGCGACACCGCGCAGCCAGCGCTCGTGAACCGCACCTCGTCGATGCGGTCGCCCGTCATCGCGAGCTCCACCTTCACCTCGTCGCCGCAGTCGGGATTGCGCCCCTCGGCACGGTGACTCGCGCCCTCGAGCGCGCCGTAGTTCTTCGGCCGACGGTTGTGGTCGAGAATGATCGACTGATACAGCTCCTGGAGGTCGGACACGCGTCGCCTAGCTCTGCTCGATGTAGCGTCGCAGCGTCGCGGCCTCGAGCCCCTCGCGCACCTCGGCGAGCTCGATCGACTCCAGCACGTCGGCGGCGAACGCGTACGTCAGGAGCTGCCGCGCCGTGCGCGCCGCGATCCCGCGGCTCTTGAGGTAGAACAGCGCCGTCTCGTCGAGACGGCCCACCGTCGCGCCGTGCGTGCACTTCACGTCGTCGGCGAAGATCTCGAGCTGCGGCTTGGTGTCGATCTGGGCCTTCTCCGAGAGAAGGAGGGTGTTGTTCGTCTGCTTGCCGTCCGTCTTCTGCGCCGCCGGATGGACGTACACCTTGCCGTTGAACACGCCGTGCGCCGAACCGTCGAGGATCCCCTTGTACAGCTCGCGGCTGTAGCAGTTCGGCTCGACGTGCTCGATGCGCGTCTGGTGGTCGATGTGCTGCTCGCCGTCGCCGAGGTACAGGCCGTTGAGCGTCGCACCGCACCCGTCGCCGCGGAGCTCCGTGTAGATGTTGGTGCGCGAGAGCGCTGCGCCCGTCGCGAAGCTGAACGACACGAGATGACTGTCGCGCGCCTGACGCACGTCCAGCGTGCCGACGTGATACGCCTGCTCCGACTCGCGCTGCAGCTTCAGGTGCGTCAGCGTCGCGCCGTCGCCGACGACGGCTTCCGTGACGACATTCGTGAAGTACGCGCCGGCGCCATCGAGCCCCGCGTAGCTCTCGATCACCGTCGCCTTGGCGAACCGGTCGAGCACGATGAGGTTGTGCGGCTGGGCCGTCCCCGCGCCTGCGCTCGTGTCGCTCACGAACAGCAGATGGATCGGCCGTGCGACCTCGATCTCCTTCTCGATGTGCACCACCGCACCGTCGTCGAGGAACGCCGTGTTGAGCGCCGTGAACGTCTGCCCCTCGAACGTCGCGACCTTGCCGAGGTACTGCTCCACTAGCAGCGGCAGCGTCTCGTACGCCTGCTTGAGCGGCACGAGCGTCACGCCGTCCGGCAGCGCCGCTGCGCTCGAGAGCTTGGCGTCGTAGCGACCGTTCACGAACACGAGCGTGTGCCAGTCCGTCGCGCCGAAGGCGAGGGGCGCCAGCTGCGCGGCCGTCACGCCGTGCGTCGGAGGCGCGAGCAGCTCGAACTCCCGCTCGGCGATCGGCGCGACGGAGGTGAAGTGCCAGTCCTCGTTCTTCGTCGTCGGGAAGCCGAGCGTCTCGAAGCGTGTGATCGCCGACAGCCGCAGCGACCGCGCCCAGTCGGGTGCCGTTGCGCCGCCGCTCGCCGAGATCCGCTCGAAGCCGCGCAGGTACGACTCGATCACGCGACCGCCTCTTCGAGCAGCCAGTCGTATCCCTTGGCCTCGAGCTCGAGCGCGAGGTCCTTCCCACCGGAGCGCACGATACGCCCGCCCGCGAGCACGTGGACGTAGTCGGGCACGATGTAGTTGAGCAGCCGCTGATAGTGCGTCACGACGATCGTCGCGTTGTCGGGACGCTTGAGCGAGTTCACCCCATGCGCCACGATCCGCAGCGCGTCGATGTCGAGGCCGGAGTCCGTCTCGTCGAGGACCGCGAGCTTCGGCTCCAGCACGGCCATCTGGAGGATCTCGTTCCGCTTCTTCTCGCCGCCCGAGAAGCCGGTGTTCACCGAGCGCGAGAGCATGTCCGAGTCCATCTCGACGAGCTTCATCTTCTCGTCCATCAGGTCGGCGAAGCTGATCGGGTCGATCTCCTCCTCGCCGCGCGCCTTGCGGATCTCGTTGTATGCGGCGCGCATGAAGTAGGCGTTGCTCACGCCCGGGATCTCGACCGGGTACTGGAACGCGAGAAAGATCCCCTGCTGGGCGCGGATCTCGGGATCCAGGCTGAGCAGATCCTGTCCCTCGTACGTCACCGAGCCTTCGGTCACCTCGTACGCCGGATGTCCCGCCAGCACCTGCGCGAGCGTGCTCTTGCCGGACCCGTTCGGCCCCATCACGGCATGCACCTCACCCGCGTTCACGGTGAGGTCGATCCCGCGGAGGATCTCACGATCGCCGGCGGAGGCGTGGAGGTTTTTTATTTCGAGCATGAAGTGAGATTTGCGAAAAGATGTTTGACGAACGGTTCCGTCGGCGTCAGCCGACGGAACCTTCCAGCGTGATCCCGAGCAGCTGCTGCGCCTCGAGCGCAAACTCCATCGGCAGCTCCTTGAATACTTCCTTGCAGAAGCCGCTCACGATCATGCTCACCGCCTGCTCGGCGCTGAGCCCGCGCTGCTTCAGGTAGAAGATCTGATCCTCCCCGATCTTCGACGTCGACGCCTCGTGCTCCACCTGCGCCGAGTTGTTGCCGACCTCGATGTACGGGAACGTGTGCGCGCCGCACTGGTTGCCCACCAGCATCGAGTCGCACTGCGTGTAGTTGCGCGCTCCCGTGGCCTTCGGCATCACCTTCACCTGGCCGCGGTAGCTGTTCTGCCCATGTCCCGCCGAGATCCCCTTGCTCACGATGTTCGACTTCGTGTTGCGGCCGATGTGGATCATCTTCGTCCCCGTGTCGGCCTGCTGGTGGTTGTTCACCACCGCCACGCTGTAGAACTCGCCCGTGGAGTTGTCCCCCTGCAGGATCACTGACGGGTACTTCCACGTGATCGCCGAGCCCGTCTCCACCTGCGTCCAGGAGATCTTAGAATTTGCTCCGAGACACTTACCCCTCTTTGTCACGAAGTTGTAGACGCCACCCAGGCCCTGCTTGTCGCCGGCATACCAGTTCTGCACGGTCGAGTACTTGATCGTCGCGTCCTTCAGCGCGATGAGCTCCACCACCGCCGCGTGCAGCTGGTTGGTCGAGCGCTTCGGCGCCGTGCACCCCTCGAGATAGCTCACGTATGAGCCCTCGTCGGCGACGATCAGCGTCCGCTCGAACTGCCCCGTCCCCTCGGAGTTGATCCGGAAGTACGTCGACAGCTCCATCGGGCACCGCACCCCCTTGGGCACGTACACGAACGAGCCGTCGCTGAACACCGCGGCGTTCAGCGCCGCGAAGAAGTTGTCCGAGTGCGGCACGACGGAGCCGAGGTACTTCTGCACCAGCTCGGGATGCTCCCGCACCGCTTCACCGAGCGAGCAGAAGATGATCCCGTGCGCCTTGAGCTCCTCCTTCATCGTGGTACCGACGCTGACGGAGTCGAAGATCGCGTCCACCGCCACCCCCGAGAGGAACTTCTGCTCGTTGAGCGGGATGCCGAGCTTCTCGTAGGTCTTCAGCAACTCGGGATCGACGTCGTCCAGCGACTGCAGCGGCGTCACCGACCGCGGCGCCGAGTAGTACGACTGCGACTGGTAGTCGATCGGCCCGTATGTCACGTTCGGCCAGTGCGGCTCCTTCATCGTCAGCCAGCGGCGGTACGCCTTGAGGCGCCACTCCAGCAGCCACTCGGGCTCATCCTTCTTCGCCGAGATGAGCCGGATGACCGCCTCGCTCAAGCCAGGCGGCAGCGTATCGGCGTCGACTTCGGTGACGAAGCCGTACGCGTACTCGCGGTTGACGAGGGTCTCGATAGACGAACTCATGACAGCGAATCTCCCGACGGTGTAAGGCTGTCGTCGCCGCGTGCGCTGCGCGCCCCGACCGTCGCTGAGTGCGGCAACATCACGCGCCCGCGAACGTACGGCGATACAGGAGTAAAGTACTCGGTATTCATCTCGGAGTCAAATTGTCTGGATTTGGGTTAACGCTTTGCAGGACATTGCTTTAAGACGAATATCATCGTGCCGGTTCCATGCCGGCGCACTAACGGTTTTACGGTTGGACGGTTAACGGTTCACGGCCGGCCCGGGAACCCTCTGCGCCCCGAGGTCGGCTGTAAACCGTCAACCGACAAACCGGCTAACAGGCTCTCCCGATGCACCCCATCTCGCGCCCAACCGCCGACCACTACGTCTGGGGCGGCACGTGTGACGGCTGGCATCTCGTCCGCTCCGCCTCGCTCAGCGTGATCGAGGAGCGCATGCCTCCCGCAACCCACGAGGCACGGCACCGCCACGCCCATGCGCGGCAGTTCTTCTACGTGCTCTCGGGCACGCTCACCCTCGAAGTCGAGGGCACGCGCCATGTGCTCGGCGCGCGCGCCGGTCTCGAGCTGCCGCCCGGCGCGGCGCACCAGGCCATCAACGAGAGCGCCGCGGACGTCGAGTTCCTCGTCGTGTCCACGCCACCGAGTCACGGCGACCGCATCGCTGCGGATCACGAGGGCGATCGCTGACACCGCGCTTCCCCGCGCGCGACGCGCACTCCACATTGCCGGCGTCGCAAGCACACCTCCCGACGCTCCCTCTCATGCCTCCGCTGCACCTCGCCCGACACGTCGCGATGCGGTACGTGCAGCCTCTGCGCGAGGGCGGTTCGCTCCCCGCCGTGGTGGACACGGAGGCGGGCGGACTCTTCGTCGTGAAGTTTCGGGGCGCGGGGCAGGGGGCGAAGGTCCTCGTCGCCGAGCTCATCGTCGGCCTCCTCGCTCAGCACCTCGAGTTGCCCGTTCCCGAGCTCGCACTCGTGGAGGTGAGCGATCGGTTCGGCCGCAGTGAGCCGGATCCCGAGATCCAGGAGCTGCTCCGCCGGAGCCACGGCACGAACGTGGGTGCGCGCTATCTCGAGGGCGCCTTCAACTTCGATGGGGTGGCCGCAGGCGATCTCGTCTCTCCCGAGCTCGCCGCGCGAATCGTCTGGCTCGATGCCTTCACGACCAATCCGGATCGAACCGCGCACAATCCGAACGTGCTCGTCTGGCAGCGGGGGCCCTGGCTCATCGATCACGGCGCCGCGCTGTATGCACATCACGACTGGAGCTCGGTCGACGATGCGCGCACCGTCACGAGCTTCCCGCTCATCCGGTCGCACGTGCTGCTGGCAACGGCCGGCGACCTGGCCGCCGCCGACGCGGCCTGCGCCGCCCTCCTGTCGCCGGAGGTCATTGCCGCCGCGGTCGATGCCGTGCCCGACGACCTGTACCTCGACCACACCGGTGCGCCGGCGGAGTTCGCGTCCGCCGCGGATGCGCGCGACCGCTATCGCACGTACCTCACGCGCCGGCTCATGCACCCACGCGCGTTCGCGGCCGAGGCGATCGCGGCACAGGGCCAGGTCCGGCGCGAGCCGCCGCGCCATCTCTCGGCCCGCCGGTGAGCGCCCTGCGAGTGGATTACGATTTCGCCCTGCTGCGCGTCGTACCGAGGGTGCACCTCGGAGCGTTCGTCAACGTCGGCGTGGTGGTCCATGCCCGCACGGCCGAATTCCTCGCGCTGCGCGCGGTCACCGACGAGCGGATCCTCGCGGCGCACGTGCACGGCGTCGATGTGGAGCTGCTCGCCCGGTACTTGCGCTCGTGTGAGGCGATCTGTGCCGGCGTCCGAGCGCTTCCACTGGCTCACTGCACCACGCTCGGACGTGCTGCAGAGCTCACCCGTGCACGAGGGCATCTGCGAGGATCCGCAGCGCGCGCTCGATGTGTTGTTCGCGGAGTACATCACCATCGGTCGTCCTGGCGGGCAGGGGGACGGATGCTAGCTTGAAATCGACGCTCGCCCGCACGACCATGATCACGGAGTGCATCAGATGAACGAGGCTCAGCTCAAGGCTCTCCTCAGGAAGACCCAGGCCGCAGCTGCCCGTGCGAAGCCGAAGAAGAATCGCACGTACGACGCGACGCTCGACGCGACGCGTCCTCCGGCCGACGAAGCGACGGAAGCGGCCGACGCGGACGCGGCGGACCTCTTCGCCGAGATGAAGAAGCGCGAGTTCTAGCGCGCAAGGAGGCGACTCATGTCGCGCGCGTTCGTCAACGAGGACGCCGGTGGTGCGGCACCACGACGTGGCTACGGGCTGCCCGCACGCGACGACCCCGGCTACGATGCGGCCGCGGCCGAGGCGCTGCTCGAGGCAGCTCGAGGCGGCGAGACGGAAAGTGCCGAAGCGGCCACAGGCTACTACTGGGGTGAGCCCCGCCTTCGCGATCACGTCCAGCGAATCCTCACCCGCGCACGCAGCGCCGGCGACGAGCGGTTGATCCAGCTGGCCGAGCGCTGGCTGCGATGATCGAGCGCCGCGGGGCCGCGGCACCCGCGGAGGAGAGCAGCGGGCCCGGCGCCGTGTCTCCGGTGCTCGCGCTTCGCGCCGAAGACGGGGCGACTGCCGAGATCCACCGGCACGGGGCCCATGTCACCTCGTGGTGCCCCGCCGATGATGCCGACGATCGGCTCTACCTCAGCCCACGATCGAAGTTCGGCGGATCGGCCGCGATCCGCGGCGGTGTACCCGTGATCTTTCCGCAGTTCGCCGCCGAAGGACCGCTGCCGCGCCACGGCTTCGCGCGAACGTCGCTCTGGTCGATCGGCTGCATCGCCCGCGAGGCGGACGGCATGGCCGAGGCGGAGCTGGTCCTCCGCGACAGCCCGGAGACGCACGCCATCTGGAACGCCGCATTCAAGGCGGTGCTCGCCGTCTCCGTCGTCGCACGACAGCTCGCGATCACCCTGCGCGTCGAGAACGTCGGCGAAAAGCCGTTCAGCTTCACCGCGGCGCTGCACACTTACCTGCGCGTGCACGACGTCGCCGACGCGGAGATTCACGGACTGAGAGGCACGCTCTACCGCGTGTCCGGTGACCGCGAGCTCGTCGCCGATGGCGAAGAGCGTCTTCCCGTGCGCGACTACGTCGACCGCGTCTACGTCGGCGCGCCCAGACGCCTGGAGCTCCGCGAGCGCGACCGCTCGATGATCGTCGAGATGGAGGGGTTCCCCGACGCGGTGATCTGGAACCCCGGACGCGAGCGCGCCGCCGCGCTCGACGATCTGGAGCCCGGTGACGAGCGGCGATTCGTGTGCGTCGAGGCGGCGGCGGTGCAGACGCCGGTCACGCTCGGCGCAGGACGTCAGTGGGCCGGCAGTCAAACCCTCACGGCGCGGTGATGATGGACGACGCGATGCACGGCGACGCCGAGCAGCAACCCGCGCACGACGAAGCGGCGAACGCCGCGGCCGGACGCGCCGGTCTACTCGCTCAGCTGCGGCAGCTCGAGGACTTCGCTGCTCGTACCGTCTCGGAAGGCGATGCGCTGCCTCCGCAGGCGACGGAGATGATCCTGCATCTGCGCGAGATCGTGCAGGCGCTCGATGGCCTCACCGCGAGCATGGGCGAGCGTCAGCCTCCGGGCGACGAGGCTTCCGAGCCTCGAGTACTCGACGAGGTGCAGGACGGAGGCGTGGACTGACGCAGGCGTTCGAGGTCCGCGAAGTGTCGAGCGCCGCCGACGTGGATGCGGCGCGACGACTCGTGCTCGCCCACGTCGACGAGCGCGCATCGATGCCGGGGATCGAGCACATGCGCGCCGATGCCATCCGACTTCCCGGTCCCTACGTCGCACCGCACGGCGCGATCTGGCTGGCGCAGGCGGGTGATGACGCGATCGGCTGCGTCGCGCTGCGCCCGCTCCCGGGCGGCATCGCCGAGGTGAAGCGCATGTACGTCGACAGTGCGTGGCGCGGCAAGGGTGTCGGCCGCGCCCTGCTCGAGACGCTCATCGCACGCGCGCGCACGCTCGGCTACCACCACCTCCGCCTCGGCACCGTCGCGGAAATGACGGCAGCGCGGGCCCTCTACCACTCGCTCGGCTTCGTGCCGATCGAGCGGTACCGTGCGGACGAGATGGTGGATACGGAGTTCTATGAGCTGGAGCTGTGACCTGCCACTGCGAGGACCGAGTAGGAGTGACGTAGCGAGTACCCAGTACCGGTGGCACGCTCCCGGAAGGCGCCTCGAGAGCACGACCCGGAGACTTGGATGACGACTTTGTCTCGCTTCGACCGATGAGCTCCCCCACACCACAGCGCACGTGCAATTCTGGAAAAGAAATCGAATCGAGCGCGCTCTCCCTGTCTCGTGGCATCAGCGCATTCCGGGAGCTTCCAACCGATACCGGTTACTCGCTACGTCCGTCGTACTCGGTACTGCGGTGGCACTCTTCACGACGGCCATTCCCGCATCAGCGCAGTCCAAACCCGACTCCACCTCCAAGCCGATCTCCGACAACAGCTTCCTCATCGAGGAGGCGTACAACCAGGAGGCGGGAGTCGTCCAGCACATCTCCAACTACCGCCGTGCTCGCGACGGCGCATGGCTGGCGACGTTTACGCAGGAGTGGCCGCTCGGCGGACAGCGCGACCAGCTCAGCTACACGCTCCCTTTCCAATCGTCCGACGGCTCCGGTGGATCGATCGGCGACGTCGCACTCAACTGCCGGCGCCAGGTGCTGGGGCAGGATGACGATCCGGTCTGGTTCGCGCCGCGACTCAGTCTCGTGGTGCCGTCCGGCAGCGCGCGCAAGGGAACTGGCGCGGGTGGGCCGGGCCTGCAGGTGAACCTGCCTCTGAGCGTCCTCGTCGATCGCGCGCTCGTCACGCACTGGAACGCCGGAGCGTCCGTCACGCGCGCGCGCTCCGCGAGCGGCCGACGCGGCACGATCCGCTCCGTCTCCGCTGGCGCGAGCGCGATCTGGCTCGCCGCACCCACGTTCAACGTCATGCTCGAGGCAGCGTGGGACCGCACCGAGGCGCTCGGCGACGTGGGCGCGCGCGCGGCGGAGGATCATTTCGTCGTCCTTCCCGGCGTGCGCGCCGCGATCAACCTTCCGCGCGACGTCCAGATCGTCCCCGGCGTCGGCGTACCGATCGGTGTCGGCCCGAGCCGAGGAGAGCGCGATCTCTTTCTCTACCTCAGCGTCGAGCACCCATTCCGCTGAGGCACACGCTCGCGACTCGCGTCAGTCAGCTGGCGAGTCGCTGTCGCGCTCGAGCTCCTCGCTCACGCCGCCGTCCGCCACGTTCGCATCCGCCTGCGGGCTGCGACGTCGCAAATCCTCCGTCTGCTCGCGCTCGGTGGCGCCGTAGGATGTGCCGATCCTCTCGCGATCGCGCTCGGTGTCGGACGAGTGTCTCCTCGCGTCCGTGTCCTTCTTTCGATCTCCGTCGGTCGCCATGCGTCGTCTCCTGTCAGTGGTCAGGGCGTTGGGCCAACGAGAGGGGCAACGAGCATACCGTAACCGTGCTAACCGGTACCTGGGGCGACCAGGACGACACGCCGCCGCGCCGCGACGGCATCCATACCGCCCTCGCCGACCGTCACCAGCTCGAGCCACGCATCGCGCGGTGCGAAGAGCACGGCGTCGTCCAGGCGCGCGTTCGAGAACGCGACCAACGCACGCTCGTCACGCTTCCCGGCATCGACGATCGCCAGGAGTGCGACGAGCGACGTCCGCTCCGCGCCGAGCGGGACGAGCAGCACCGCGCGCGCCACGGTGTTCGTCAGTTGCGCCATGCCGAGCCGGATCGCGGCGATTGCGGAGCCCGCCTCACGCGTGCGCACGACGCGCACGTCCTGCGGTGCATCGACGCCGGGTGCGAGCGCGACCACGACGGGCGACGCTCCCGCGTCGGCGACACGGAGCGCCAGTTCTGCGACTCGCGCACTGTCCGCCGCTCCGGCGTCGTGGGCGATCACCAGGCCGGCGAACGGGAACGCAGGCGCCGTCATCGATCGTTCGGGCGACTGGAGTGTGGTGGCGCCGACATTGCGCGCGGAGCATACGACACGGCCCGCCCTCGTGCCACGGTCGTTGCCCCTACCCTCGCCGACTCGTCTCTGAGCGGTCCCCTCTCGACTCGAATGCTCGATCTGCGCTCCATTCGGCTGATCTTCCCCCTCGTCCTGCTCGGCGCCGCGGCGTGCGCGTCCGACTCGCGTGTCGCGCATCTGCCCGCGCGAGACGTGGAGCGCGTTGCGACGACGCCGTCGTCAGCCGTCGCCAGCACGTCGTTCGCCTCGTTCGTCGCACAGCAGGGCGACACCGGAGCTCGGCGCGCGACGCCCAAGCCACGCGTGTTGACCGAGGCCGAACAGAACGTGGCCGACGGCATCGCGTTCGCGCCGAGCAGGATGGAGCGATTCCTCGTCGCGTCCCGCAACAAGCGCCTCCTCCTCGACATCGGGCGCGTCGACCTCGAGAGCAAGCTGGATGCATCGCGGCTGGCACTCGTGCGCCGCGTGGCCGAGCGCGTCGGTCCCCTCGCGCACGTCACGCACGTCCGCGTGCGCGGCACCTGGGGTGAAGAGGTCGACTCGATCGTCAGGTACGACGTCTGGAATGGACGCGCCGTCGCGGTGCTCGCCCCGAGCCCGCGAGCCGACTCCCTGCTTCGGAAGAATACGCCGCTCGTCGGCGTCGCGACGCGCATGCTCGTGCCGGCCGATACCACGAGCGTCCAGACGCCGCCGCCCGCCACCGGCGTCTGCGTGCGCGACAGCGTGCCGGCGGAACTGCCCGCGCGTGTCGCCGTCGTGCGCGATTCGCTCGTGCGATGGGTGACGGACTCGCTCAAGCCGCCGTACGCTCTCTCCGCCAAGCTCACCGTGCGAGGCGACACCGCGAGTGGATGCTTCGGTCCGTGGCGCGCCGTCGTCGTCGTCACGACGCGCACCTCGGCATTCGACTGGACCGACGAGCGGTCGTTGCTCGTCGCGCCGGACGGCAAGGCGGTTACGGCGCGCGTGCGCGACCTGCGACTCCGCACGCACGAGTCGCTCGTCGCGTTCGATGCGGACGCCGACGGGATCGACGAGCTGGCGGCGCGGGGATTCGCCCCTCGCATGGGCGCGCAGAGCGTGCTGAAGCTCGATCCGGCGACGCGGCGGTTCTCTCGATTTGCCTCCGGCTTCGCCTGGGAATCCCGTTAGGTTGCGCCTGGGAATCCCGACCGGCGTATCTCCCCGCGGTCGCCACCTCTGGAACATGTCCTTTCTCCGCGGGATTCACGGCGCATGACTGCCCCACCGCTCCAGGGCCCGGGTGCCGCCGGATCGATGCGCGCCCGCTACCAGGCCGCGTTCGAGTTCGAGGCCATGCTCGCCTCGGCGCAGAAGAACTTCGAGCTGTGGACGGCCATATGTCGAGCGTGTCTCCTCGCTGCCCGGGCGATGGCACCTTCTCGTCCTGAGCGAGGACTGGTGTGGCGATGCCGTGAATACCGTGCCCGTCGTCGCGCGGCTGGCCGAGCGCTGTGCGAACCTGGATCTGCGGGTACTGGGTCGCGATGCGAACCCCGACCTCATGGACGCGCATCTCACGGGGAGCTCACGCTCCATTCCCGTGATCATCGTGCTCGACGAGGCGTTCGTCGAGCGCGTATGGTGGGGCCCGCGGCCCACCGTGCTGCAGCGGTGGGTCTCGGGGCAGGGGCAGTTGCTCGAGAAGACGACGCGCTATCGCGAGGCGCGCACCTGGTACGCCCGTGATCGCGGTCGCACGACGCTTGAGGAAGTCGTGTCGATGCTCGAGCGCGCCGCGGCGGGCTGACGTACAGACGAAGGGGGCGGCACCGCTCGCGGTGCCGCCCCCTTCGTCCATGCGAGGGAGATCTCGTGATCTCGCGCTCGCACCTCCCTGCCGGAGTGAATCAGTTACTGCTCGAGCGACGCCGTCACCTTGTTCGCGTCCGCGTTGGCGGGCGACTCGATGACGAACACCACACGGCGGTTCAGCTCGGCGCCCGGCTGGTCGCCCGAGGCGCCCTTGGTGACCTGGCGGGTCTCGCCGTAGCCGACGGTGTTGATGAGCGAGGCATCGAGCCCCTTGCTCGAGACGTAGGCCTTCACGGCCTCCGCTCGGCGCTGCGAGAGCGCGACGTTGTACCGGTTGCTGCCGGCCGGATCGGCGAAGCCTTCGACCGTCACCTTGGCGCCGGTGTAGTGCTTGGAGACCACGTTCGCGAAGCGATCGAGCGCGGCGGCGTCCTCGGTGCGAACGGTCGCGTCGTTGTAGGCGAAGTGCACTGGGAAGGCGAACTGCAGGCCCTGCGAGACTTCAGTGATCTTCGCGCCGAACTCGGTGCGGAGGGTCTGAAGATCGTTGCGCAGCGATGCGATCTCGGCCTTGTTGGCCTCATCGCCCTGCGTGCGAGCCGTCCGCTCCGAGTCGAGCGCCGCCGTCTGCATCACGGCCTGCGCATCGACGCGCTTGTTGACGTAGCCCTTCGTCGCGCAGGCGGACAACGAGGCCATTCCTGCGGCACACAGCGTCAGCGTTCTCATCGGGACCTTCATCGTTCGCTCCGGGTTTGGGGATGGAAATTCTCCCGACGCGCGATGCGAAAAGTGTTCCTGACCGAGTGGTTAGCCGCGAAAATCTGGTCCCGTAAGCTAAAGTGCGACATGCACTTGCATGTCGCACTCAGAAAAGTCATGTCACAACACCTTTGTGAGTCAAGTCACCTCACTCGTGTGAGGTGCCCGAACTCGACTCGCCCGCAGCCCGAAACCGGACGTCGGTCGGGTGCTTGTATGTCCTCTGATGCACGATCGTGGCGAACGCGGCAGACCCAATGGCGAGCAGAACGATGAACAGCGCCACTCCCCACCCCTCCTGCTTGAACGGAACGTAGCGATCGACGTGCGGACGGACGTTGGGGTCGTGCATGAAGACTCCGGGAGAACGGTGATGACCTAAGCTACTTCGATCTCGCCAAGGTGTCAGCCCTCGGTCCATCGCTGCCCGAGCGGGCCGACAAGTTGCGACGAGACACGGATCGCTCAACTTCGTTCGCGTCATCGGCACCGAGAGCTCCATGGCCACGGCACTGCACGACCGCTCGGAATCCATTCCGCGGCGACCCTTCGGTCGCACCGGCGAGACCGTCTCTGCGCTCGGACTCGGCGGCTTTCACCTCGGCGAGATCGGAACGGAGCGCGAAGCGACGTCGCTCGTCCATCGTGCGATCGACGCCGGCATCGCGTTCATGGACAACGCCTGGGAGTATCACGACGGCGTGAGCGAGACGCGAATGGGAAAGGCCCTCGCGAACGGCTGGCGACAGAAGGTCTTCCTCATGACGAAAGTCTGCACGCATGGCCGCGACGCGAAGACGGCGATGCGCATGCTCGAGGATTCGCTCCGTCGCTTGAAGACCGACTATCTCGATCTCTGGCAGGTCCACGAGGTCGCGTATTGGGGCGATCCCGAGCGGCACTTCGCGCCTGGTGGGGTCATCGAGGCGCTGGACCGCGCGAAGGCGAAGGGGCTCGTTCGCTTCGTCGGCTTCACCGGCCACAAGGATCCCGCCCTGCATCTTCAGATGTTGTCGTACGGGTATCCGTTCGACAGCTGCCAGATGCCCCTCAACTGCTTCGACGCCACGTTCCGCAGCTTCGAGCAGCAGGTGCTCCCCGAGTGCCAGCGCCAGGGAATCGCCGCGATCGGGATGAAGACGTTCGGCGGAGAAGGGGACATGCTCAAGAAGCGCGTCGTCGCTCCAGCCGATGCGCTGCGCTACGCCATGAGCCTCCCCGTCGCCGTCACCGTCACCGGCATCGACTCGGCGCGAGTCCTTCGGCAGAACCTCGCCATCGCGCGCGCCTTCCGACCGATGGGGTCTCTCGAGATGCAGCGGCTTCGCACCCGCTGCGCGGCGCAAGCGATGGACGGTCGGTTCGAGCTGTACAAGACCACCGCCAAGCACGAGGCGGACGTCGGCCGGAAGCAGCGGGGGTTTCCGCTGCAGGCCGAGCTGGGTGGCTGACCACTGACGACCGCTGTCGCGCGAGTGGCAGGACGGTGCGGGCGCACGCATCGTTCTGGGGAGTTCGACTGTCAGATCGTGAACGACCCGTTCTCTCAATGTGAAGTCTGCCCTCGTCGAACAGCTCGGCGCCGCCCTCGGCCCCGCCTACACCATCGAGCGTGAGCTCGAGGGGGGCGGCATGGCGCACGTGTTCGTCGCGTTCGACGACACGCTTCAGCGCCGCGTCGCCGTGAAGGTGCTGCCCGAGCACATGGCGGCAGCCGTCTCGGTGGACCGGTTCCGGCGCGAGATCCTGCTCTCGGCGAGTCTGCAGCATCCCCACATCGTGGGTGTGCTGAGCGCGGGCATCGCCGACGGGCTGCCGTTCTTCGTCATGCCGTACGTCGACGGCGAATCGCTGGGCACGCGGCTCCTCACGCGGGGCCGGCTCACCGTCCCCCAGGCCGTCTCGATCATGAAGGACGTCGCGCGCGCGCTGGCGTACGCGCACGAGCGGGGTGTCGTGCACCGCGACATCAAGCCGCACAACATCCTCCTCGCCGGCGGCGCCGCCACCGTCACCGATTTCGGCGTCGCCAAGGCGTTGAGCAGTGCGCAGCGCAGCGGCGATGGGCGAAGCGCGACGCTCACCGACGCCGGCACCTCGCTCGGCACGCCGCTCTACATGGCGCCGGAACAGGCGGCGGCGGAGCGAAGCATCGACGCGCGCGCCGACGTCTACGCACTCGGCCACGCGCGCTCATGACCGCGCGCATGACCGAGGATCCGCCGCACATCTGCAGCGTGCGCCCCGACGTCCCCAAGGTGCTCGCGGATCTCGTGATGCGGTGCCTCGAGCGGGATCCCGCCGATCGGCCGCAGTCGGCGCACGAGGTGCTCGCCGCGCTCGATGATCCGGCGATGGTGAGCGGTGCGTACGGCACCGTGGCCGGCCCCGGCGGACGGTGGCGTCGGGCGCGCGACTGGCGCGTGATCGCCGCCGTGCTCGTCGCCGTGGGCGCGGCGAGTATCGGGCTCCTCGCGCGATCCCGGCGCAACGTCGTGGTGAATCCCGCACCCACGACCGTCGCGGCGGTGAGCGCGGCGGCTCCGGTGTCGCGTGTCGTCGTCCTCCCGCTCGTGAGCATCGGCGGCGACTCCGCCAACGCCTATCTCGCCGACGGCATCACCAACGAGCTGGCCTCCGCGCTCTCGCGCGTACCCGGCGTGCAGGTCGTCTCGCCGTCACGTGCGGCCGCGCTGCTCGCCACGGGCCGTTCACCGAGCGACGTCGGCCGCGAGCTCGGCGTGACGCGTCAGCTGGAGGGCACCGTCCAGCGCGAGGGAAAGCGCCTGCGCGTCACCGCGCGGCTCGTCGACGTGCGCGACGGCACGATGACGTGGTCCGATATGTACGAGCGCGACGTGACCGACCTGCTCTCGGTACAGGACGAGCTCACACGCGTCATCACGGGCGCGGTCCGTGAGGCGATCGGCGCACGCACGCAGCCCGCCGACACGGCGCCGACCTCGACGCTCGCGTCGGTGAGCAGCGAGGCGTACGACCTGTATCTGCGCGGACGCTTCCAGCTCACCAGGCGCGGCGCGGGTCCGCTGCGGCAGGCCATGGCGTACTTCCAGCAGGCGATCGCGAAGGACCGCAACCTCGCGCCGGCGTACAGTGGGCTGGCCACGGCGCAGGGGCTGCTGGCGCTTCACGCGAACGTCGACGTGGAACGCTCCCTCGCCGACGGGCTCCGCAACGCCGACCGCGCGATCGCCCTCGACAGCAACCTGGCCGACGCGTGGGCAGCGCGCGGCGTTCTCCACGAGCGGAGCTGGCGGTGGGCCGAGGCGGAGCGCGACTTCCACCGAGCGATCGTGATCGATCCCGCCAATGCGCCCGCGCATCGATGGCTGGGGGAACTGCTACTGGTGCGCGGCCGTGCGCCCGAGGCGGTCGCCGCCCTGCAGCGCGCTTCGCAGCTCGACGCTGGATCGCCGATCGTCGTCGGTGCGCTCGGAGTCGCGCTCGCACTCGCGGGCCGCAGTACCGAAGCACTCACCACCGCGGAGCGCGCCGTCTCCTTCGACTCGACGCAGATCCTCACGCGGATCATGCTCGGACAGGTGCAGCTGTACGCGCGACATCCGGCCGAAGCGGTCGCGCCGCTCGAGGCCGCCGCACAGCTCGATCCCTCCTCGACGAGGGCGCTCGGACTGCTCGGCTACGCGTTCGGCCGGGTCGGCGACGTCGATGCGGCGCGGCGCACGAGCGCACGCATCGACGCGCTGCCGCCTGGCCCCGGCAAGGAGATTGCCGTCGGACGCATCGCGGTGGGACTCGGAGATACCGCCCAGGCGCTGGCGCACCTCGAGAGCGCGGCGAAGACCAAGGATCCATTCTTCTCCACCGAGTTCGCGCGCTCCCCGATCTTCGCGCCACTGCTCGGCAGCGCGCGCTATCAGGCACTGCTGAGATCGATTGGGCTCTGAGGGAAACGAGACCTCAAAGAGATCAGACTCCTTCTGGTCACCAACTTGGCGAGCCCTGCGCGCGCTCTCTAGCTTCCCCTCATGACCGGGGTGCCGACGACACGTCCGTCGCCGGCTGAGAGAGACCCGTTGAACCTGATCCGGTTCGTACCGGCGTAGGGAGTCCGACAGATGATCATGAGCACCAGAAGCAACACGCAGATGCGCGCCGCGCGCGACGGCATCATCACCGACGCGATGCGCGTGGTGGCGGAGCGCGAAGCGCTCTCGCCGGAGCTGGTTCGCAGTGAGGTGGCCCGCGGTCGCCTCGTCATCCCCGCCAACGTCCACCACCTCGCCGGCTCGCTCGTGCAGATGGCCGTGGGGAAGGTCGCGAAGGTCAAGATCAACGCGAACATCGGCAACTCCGCCGTCACGTCGGACATCGAGGGAGAGCTCCAGAAACTGGAGTTCGCCGTCAAGTACGGCGCCGACACCGTCATGGATCTCTCGACGGGCCACGCGCTCGACGAGACGCGCGAGGCGATCCTCAAGGCGTCGCCCGTGCCGATCGGCACCGTGCCGATCTACCAGGCGATCCAGCAGGTGAAGGAAGCCACCGACCTCACGGCCGATCTGCTCCTCGACGTGATCGAGCACCAGGCGAAGCAGTGTGTGGACTACATGACCATCCACGCCGGCATCCTGTTCGAGCATCTGCCGCTCGTGTATGGACGCGTGACGGGAATCGTCAGCCGCGGTGGATCGCTGCACGCCGTCTGGATGATGCATCACCGCAAGCAGAATCCCCTGTACGAGCGCTACGACGACGTGCTCGACATCCTGCGCAAGTACGACGTGACGATCTCGCTCGGCGATTCGCTGCGTCCGGGCTCGATTCACGATGCGAGCGACCGCGCCCAGTTCGCCGAGCTCGAGACCCTCGGCGAGCTCACGAAGCGCGCCTGGGAGAAGGACGTGCAGGTCATGGTGGAAGGGCCTGGGCATATACCCATGCACCAGATAGAGATGAACGTCCGCAAGCAGAAGGAGATCTGCCACGAGGCGCCGTTCTACACGCTCGGCCCGCTCGTCACCGACATCGCGCCGGGCTACGATCACATCACGAGCGCGATCGGCGCGGCGATGATCGGCTGGTACGGCGCCGACATGCTCTGCTACGTGACGCCGAAGGAGCACCTCGGTCTGCCGAACGCCGAGGACGTGCGCAACGGGGTGATCGCCTACAAGATCGCCGCGCATGCGGCCGACATCGCACGCGGCCGCCCGGGCGCGACCGACCGTGACGACGCGCTGTCCCGCGCGCGCTACCGCTTCGACTGGAACGAGCAGTTCGAGCTCTCGCTGGACCCCGATCGCGCTCGCGAGTACCACGACGAGGCGCTCCCCGCCGAGTACTTCAAGAGCGCCGAGTTCTGCGCGATGTGCGGGCCGAAGTTCTGCTCCATGCACCACACCCGCACGATCGATGAGCAGATCGAGGCGCTGGCGCAGGAGCAGGGCCTCGTTCCGTCGGCTCGCGAGCCGCGCGAGACCGAATACGCCCGCGAGCTGGCGGGTGCCGGAGACTGACTCCCGTCCGCTTGCCCGTCGCCCGACGTCCCATCTGATTTCGACGCCATGCTCGCGTCGATCAGACTGTTCTTCTCCGTGCTCGCACGACTCAGCCCCGCGCTCGCGGGGCGACTCGCCGCATCACTCTTCGCTCGGCCGCGTCGTCACGCGCGGCCCGAGCGCGAGCGCGAGCTGATCGCGCGCGGCGCTCGCATCCCGCTTCCTGGCGGACTCCACGCCACGTCGTGGGGCGCCGGCCCGACCGTGCTGCTCGTGCACGGCTGGGAGGGGAGGGGCGCACAGCTCGGCGCATTCGTCGATCCGCTCGTCGCCGCGGGCTATCGCGTCGTCGCGCTCGACGGACCAGCGCACGGCGACTCCCCCGGACGCACCACCACCGGGCCCGAGTTCGCGCGCGCCATGATCGCCACGCGCGACGCGATAGGTCCTCTCGCGGCTCTCGTCGGGCATTCCTTCGGCGGATTCACGTCGCTGCTCGCCGTCTCGCGCGGGCTCTCGACCGCGCGCATCGTCACGATCGGCACACCGGCATCGGTACCGGAGGTGCTGCGCGACTTCCTGCGCGTGATCCGGCTGCCCGACCGCGCGCTTCCCTCGATGATCGCGGCCCTCGAGGCGCGCGTGAAGGCGCCGATGGCGAGCTTCGAGGTCGAGGCGTTCGCGCCGCACATCCATGTCCCGCTGCTCGTCGTGCACGACACCGACGACCGGGAAGTTCCCTACGCGGACGGTGTGCGGCTCGCCGACGTCTTCGGCGCGCGCTTGCTCACCACCAACGGCCTCGGCCACCGACGCATCCTCTACGCGCCAGAGGTGCTCGCGGCGGTGGTGGAGTTCATCGAACAAGGGCGCCGCGTGGGCGCCACCTACGACTCGGCGCTGGAGCAGCGATGAGAGCCATACGCGTGCGGGAGCTCGGCGGCCCGGAAGTGCTACGGGTCGAGAACGTCGACGATCCGACGCCGGGCCCCGGCCAGGCACTCGTTCGCGTCGAGGCCACCGGCGTGAACTTCATCGAGATCTACAACCGGAAGGGGATCTATAAATCGCCCCTGCCTTACACGCCCGGTGAGGAAGGTGCCGGCACGATCGCGGCGCTCGGCTCCGGCGTGACGGACCTCCGCGTGGGAGATCGCGTCGTGTCATTCAACCTCAAGGGCTCGTACGCCGAGCTCGCGCTCGTCGACGCGAGCCGGCTCATCGCGGTGCCCGACGAAGTCAGCACGCACGACGCCGCGGCGGTGATCCTTCAGGGGATCACGGCCCACTACCTCGTGACGTCGCTCTATGCCGTACAGCCCGGCGACACCTGCCTGGTGCACGCTGCCGCCGGCGGCGTCGGTCTCCTGCTCTGCCAGATGGCCAAGCGTCGCAACGCGATCGTCATCGGCACGGTGTCGACCGAGGAGAAGGCCGAGCTCGCGCGCGAGGCTGGCGCCGACGAGGTCATCCTGTACACGAAGCAGGATTTCGTCGCCGAGGTCGCGCGCATCACCGATGGCAAGCGTGTGCAGGTCGTCTACGACTCCGTCGGCGCGACGACGTTCGAGAAGAGCCTGCAGTGCCTCGCGCCGCGAGGAATGATGGCGTTGTTCGGCCAGTCGAGCGGCGTGGTGCCGCCGTTCGACCCGCTCCTCCTCCTGCGAAACGGATCGCTCTTCCTCACGCGACCCACGATTGCTCATTATGCCGCGACGCGAGACGAGCTCGTGTGGCGCGCCGGCGACGTGCTCGGCTCGGTGCGCGACGGCTCTCTCCGCGTGCGCATCGACCGCGCGGTGCCCCTCGGCGAGGCAGGCGAGGCGCACCGTGCGCTCGAGGAACGGCGCACGACCGGAAAGGTGCTGCTCGTTCCGTGACCGGTGCGCCGTTACGAGGGATGGCGCCGCGCGTCACGCTACCGATGCGACGCTGCGTCCTCCCCCTCACCATCGCGCTGCTCTCGACCGCGTGTGCGCGTCGCGTCGTGTCGACCACGCCTGCGCCGGCGGCACGGCCCGCGACCCGCGGTGCGTCGCCGGTCGTCGTGCCGACGCTGGGGCCGCTGTCGAGCTCGGAGACGGTGAACTACATCCTCGGCCGCGGATTGCTCGTGCCTGTCGCGGGCGTCGCCGTCTCGCAGCTGGAGGACACCTTCGACGAAGGGCGTGACGACGGGCGCGTGCACCGCGCGCTCGACATCCTCGCCCCGCGCGGCACGCCGGTGCTCGCCGCCGATGACGGGCGCCTGCTTCGCATCCGGCCGAACGCGCTCGGCGGCAACACCATCTACGCGACCGACCCGGCGGGGCGTGTCGTCTACTACTATGCCCATCTCGACGCCTATCAACCGGGGCTCGTCGAGGGGGCGACGATCGCGCGTGGTGACGTGCTCGGCATCGTCGGCACGACGGGCAACGCGCCCAAGGACACGCCGCATCTGCACTTCCAGGTCATGCGCATGCCCCCCGATGGCAAGTACTGGGACGGTGAGGCGATCAATCCGTATCCGCTCTTCCTCCTCCTGCACGCCGCACGGCCATGACCCTCTCGTCGAAGGAGCGCGCCGCGCTGCGCGCCGAGGCGCATCACCTCCATCCACTCGTCCACGTCGGTCATCATGGGCTCACCGACGCGCTGCGCCAGACGCTCGACGACGCACTGCGCACGCACGAGCTGGTGAAGGTGGCGCTCACCAAGTCCACCGACGTCTCGGCGAAGGACGCGGCGCACCAGCTGGCCGAGCAGCTCGGCGCCGACGTCGTGCAGACGATCGGCCGTACGTGCACGCTCTATCGGGAAAACCCCGACCTCGAGCGCAAGAAGGGCGCAGCGCCGCCCTGGCGCTGAGCGGTCCCGTTGTCGCGAGAGTGAATCGCGTTATCTTGGACGAATCGACTTCACTTCGCGGGATCCACTGAGGCGAACATGCCCTACGTCATTACCGAAGCCTGCATCAACACCAAGGACAAGGCGTGCGTGGACGTCTGTCCGGTGGATTGCATCTATGAGGGAGAGCAGCAGCTCTACATCCATCCCGACGAGTGCATCGACTGTGGTGCCTGCGAGCCGGAGTGTCCTGTGACCGCGATCTTCCCGGAAGAGGACGTGCCCGCGAACCTGAAGTCGTACGTGCAGCTCAATCGGGACGTCTTCAAGAGCGACAACCCTCCCAGTCGCCCGACCCGCTGAGGCCGGGCCGGCACAGGTGCGCGCGATGCTTCGCGCCCTGACCTTCGACTACTGGGATACGCTGTACGAGGGCGGTGCGCTCCCCGAGCGTGTCGCCCTTCGTCGCACCGCGGTCGGCGCGTTGCTCGGTGCATACGGCCGCGCGCTCCCGGACGAGCAGCTCCGGAGCCTCTACGAGGAGTCGGGGCGCGAGGCCGAGCGCTGGTGGAGCGACGAGCAGCGTGGATACACGACGAACGAGCGTCTGCGCTGGATCCTCGAGCGCGCCGCCGTCAAGCCCAGGGAGGGCTGTGAGCACGTCGCCGCGGCGGCCGACGCCGTGGACAACGCGCTGCTCATGCTCCCGCCGGCGATGCTTCCCGGCGCCTGGCAGACGCTGCGCACGCTGCATCGCCACTTCACGCTCGCCATCGTCAGCGACACCGGCTTCGCCTCGGGCCGCGCCCAGGACCGCCTGCTTCAGAAGGACGCCGCGCGCGAGTTCTTCGCGGCGACGATCTACTCCATGGACGTCGGCCACGCCAAGCCCCGCCCCGAGATCTTCCGCCGCGCCGTCGAGACGCTCGGCGTCGCGCCGCACGACATTCTGCACATCGGTGACAACGAGCGCACGGACGTGCGGGGCGCGCTCGCCGCCGGCTTCCGCGCCATTCGCCTCGACGTCGTCAGGGCGGGCGGCCCGAGCGAGGCGGAGTACGTGGCGCGGAGCTACGAGGAGCTGACGGAATATCTGCTGAAAACGGTCACTGTCACACTCCCCATCCCATCCGCTGCTTCCCCACGAACGCCGCCGTGATCGCCGCGTACTGCAGAAACGTCGACACCTCGCTCCGCCACGCTTCGTCCCAGTGGTACTCGCCCTTCTCTGACGCGCGCGGTGGAACGGGGAGCCAGCGCGGCGTGCGCGCCTTGTACGCCAGGTATTCCTCACCGAAGATCGACTCGAGCACCCCTTCCTCGTAGCGGACGATCAGCGTGTACTCGATGGCGAACAGCACGACGGCGACGGGGATGAACCACAGCACCCCGGAGATCACGGTGAAGCCCATCCAGATCAGGAAGTTCCCGACGTAGAGCGGATTCCGCATCCACGCGAAGATCCCGTACGTCACCAGACGCTGCACGGTGCGCGAGCGGCGGCGCGTCACCGTCCCCGCGGCCGCGACACCGGCGAGACGGATCGCTTCGCCGACGACGATGAGCGCGATGCCGGCGATCCAGTTGATGGGCCCCATCGTCCCGCGCGCCAGCAACGGCACCAGAAGAAACGGGACGGGCAGCCATCCGCGATGGCGGAACAGCACGGCGCCGATCCGCGCACTGGTGCTCCGCTCGGCCTCCGAGAGCTCGGGCGTTGCGGGCGCAGGGGCGGATGGCGTCGGATCGTTGGCTGACATGGACCATGACGAGGGACTGGTGCGGCTCGAGAGCCGAAAGCTCGCCGGCGCGCCGTCGTTGCTCAAGCGCGCCCGTGCGCGCGCGCCGCGCTCAGTGGTACAGGAGCGCGCCGAGGAACTCGCTCGCCACGTGATTGAACGCGGCGGGCCGCTCGAGAGGAGAGAGGTGACCCGCCTGCTCGAGGATCTCGACGCGGCTCTTCGGAATCGAGGCCGCCATGCTCCGCAGGACGTCGGGTGGTGTGAGGCTGTCCTCGGCGCCGCCAAGGACGAGCGTGGGAACGTCGATCGTGCCGAGCAGCAACGTCGAGTCGGGGCGTTCCGCC
>QHVE01000067.1:29230-43468 GCA_003223455.1 Gemmatimonadota bacterium
TGCGAGCGCCGTCATTCCCTCCTGCTCGATCAGCGCGATCAGCCTGGCGCGATTGGCGCGCACCTCGTCGGTGTCGGCGGTGGCGCGGGTGTCCGCGAGGATGAGACCGCGGATGCGTTCGCGATGCCGCCGGAGCATCGCGAACGCGATGTACCCGCCCATCGAGAGGCCGCACACCACCGCGCGCGCGATGCCGAGCGACGTGAGGAAGTCGGCCAGGTCGTCGGCATACTGGTCGATCGTGTAGGGTCCACGCACCGTGGAGCCGCCGACGCCGCGAAGATCGGGAGCGAGAACGCGCGCGTACGACGCGAGCCCGCCGAGCTGCCCTGCCCACAGGCGGCGGTCGTGCGGCCAGCCGTGGATGAGGAGCAGGGGAGCGCCGCTCCCCGCCTCGTCGTACGCGAGCGCCAAGTCGCCGGGCAGCGACGCGATCATTTTTCCTCGCTGCGATCGGAGCCCGACGTCCGCCCGCCGGCCGCGCCGGCGTCGAGCCATCGTCCGTCGAACGTCAGCCAGTAGAGCACACGCTCGTCGGGCGTCGCTCGCGCGTGCGCCAGCGCGGCCGCGAGCGCCTTCGCGCTGTATGTCCCCTCGAGCGCGGGCCCGAGGCGCGCGAGCACCAGCTCCTGCGACGTGCGCGAGGCCGCCGTCTCGCGGGCGTACGCACCGCCGTACTGCTCTTCCTCGATCGCGAACCGTGCGTCGTCGATGCGCGGCGCGGCGGCGCCGGCTCGCGCGCCGAACAACGCCGCGGTGCGCCGCGCCAGCGAGAGAACGCGCCGCCGATTGGCGACGATGCGCGGCACCACGCGCACGCCGAGAACGCGCGTCGGCAGTCCCGCGAGCGCGAGCCCCACGAGCAGTCCCGCCGCCGTCCCGCCGGTACCGACCGGCACCACCAGCGTGTCCGGTGCGGCGGCGCCGTCGCGTGCGAGCTGATCCGCCAGCTCGAGCGCCGCGATCGTGTGACCGAGCGCGCCGAGCGGGCTGCTGCCCCCCGCCGGCACCCAACGCACACGACGGAACAGTCGACGTGCAGCAGCGCGCAGCATCGCCGTCGCGGGCGAGCGTGCCGCGGTGACGCTCGCGACGTCACGCAGACGCGCGGCGGTCGCGCGCGACACGTCGTGTTCCTCCTGCGGCCACGTGATCACTTCGGTGCGCGCTCCGAGCCGCGCGCCGAAGTGGGCGACCGCGAGCGCATGCGTGGAGCCCGTCGAACCAACGGTGAGCAGCACGTCGTCGGTGCCGGTGCCGGCGAGCAGCAGCTCGAGCGCACGCGCCTTGTTCCCGCCGAGCGTCGGCGTCGTGAGGTCGTCACGCTTCACGAGCAGTGGCGCTCCCTCGAAGTCCCATCGCTCGAGCGGCGTCTCGCGCACCCCGAGGTCCGCGTGCGGTAAGGCCTGGCGCAATCGCGGCCAGCGCGCGGCGAGCGCGTCCACCGTCAGGCCGCCGGGGCCCCCTCCAGCGCCTCATCGAGATCCGGATCGAACCCGCCGCTCGCCGACCCTGTACCAGGGTCGGCGCCGACGTTCCGCTGATCGACGTAGAGCACCTGGACCATGACCATCACGGTCGCGAGCAGCGGCACCGCGACCATCAGACCGAGGAAGCCGAACACCAGCGCCAGCAACGCCTGCGTGATGACGGTGAGCGCCGGCGGCAGGTCCATCCCGCCCTTCATCAGCAGCGGAATGAGGATGTGGTTCTCGAGGAACTGGATTCCCCAATACGCCACGGCGACCATCGCCGCCTTCTCGGGGGAGTCGAGGAAGCCCATCGCGACGCTGGGAATCGCGCTGAGCAGCGGTCCTACGGTGGGGATGAACTCGAACAGCCCCGCCAGCACGCCGAGCGCGAACGCCGCCTTCACCTTGAGGACGAGCAGCACGATCGTCGTCACGCCGCCGATGACGAGCATGGCGATGAGCTGGGTCACGAGCCACTTGCGCAGCACCTCGGCCACGCGGTCCATGACGATGGCGCTCTGGGCGCGCCGACGATGCGGTATCAGGGCGAGCACGCCGCGCCGATAGAGCTGCGGATCGGTTGCCAGGTAAATGCTCAGGAACACGACGATCAGGAAACCGCCCAGCGCCTCCACCGTGTGCGTGAGGAAGGGAAAGAGGTAGCGCGTCGCGCCGCTCAGCTTCTCCTGGATGCGGTCGTGCAATTGCGGCGCACCCTTGGCCGCCGGCGCCGACCCTCCACGCGCCGTCGCCGGAGTCGCCTGCCCTCCGGCGCGGGGGGCGGTCGCCGTCCCCGGGGTGGTCGTCGATTCCGGGACCGCCGTCGGCTCCTGGGCCGCCGTCGTGTCTGCGGCGGTGCCCGACCCTCCCGGCCGCGCAAGCGCATCGCTGCCTCCGAGCAGGATGCCGAACATCCCGCTCTGGCGCTCGTTGAGCCACAGCTCCACACGGTCGATCGCCTCGGGCAGCTTCTGCCGGAGCTCCGCGCCCTGTGATCGCAGCGTCGGAGCCAGCCACGCACCGAATCCGACCAGCAGACCGAAGAAGGCGAGGACGATGAGTGCCGCTCCCATCCCGCGCGGGATCCGCAGCCGCTGGAGTCGGTCGACGCCGGCCGACACGGCGATCGCGAACAGGACGCCCAGGAAGGCGACCAGGAACAGGGCATTGGCGAACCAGAGGAGGCGGAGCGCCAGATACATCGCCAGCACGAGACCGGCCGTCCGGACCACGTCGCGGCTCCGCCAGCCGACCTTCCGCCGGTGTCTGACGTCGCGGCGCCCGTGCGTGGGGGGCGTGCTCAGTGCCTTCGGATCGACCGAGCCCCCTCGGGTTCGCGGGAGGTCGCCGACATCGTGCGTGGAGTCCGTCATGCGATGAGCTCGGATCGAGTGCGCGGGAACGACCGCTCGTCGTCATGTTGCAAACCGCGTGACGCGATCGTGCGAGGCGCTACATTACCGCGGGATCCGATCCGCCAACAGAGTGAGGGGCCAGCGTGGCAGAGCGCGCGAACGCCGCATCGTTCGAGTATCTCGACACCGTTGCTGTCGTCGAGAAGTTCACCTCCGACATCGCGCACGCGCGCGAGATCGCGCTCGACACGGAAGGGGCGAGCTTCCACCGCTTCGTGGATCGCATTCGGGGTGCCGCCCGGGCTCGGAGCGCTCCTCGAGGATCCCGCGGTCGAGGTGGTGTTCCACGACGCCGACTACGATCTGCGCCTGCTGCAGCAGGATTACGGTTGGCACATCCGCAACATCTTCGATACGCGAGTCGCGGCCCAGCTGCTCGGCTACACGGCGTTCGGTCTCGCCGCGCTGCTCGAGCGGTTCTTCGACGTCAAGCTCGACAAGAAGCACCAGCGCGCCGACTGGTCGATGCGCCCGCTCACGGAGGACATGCTCGACTACGCGGCGCAGGACACACGCTATCTGCTGCAGCTCAAGGATCACATGTCGTCGGAGCTGGAGCGGATGGGACGCACGGCGTGGGCGCGCGAGGAGTTCGCCCTGCTGGAAGGCACGCGCTGGAGCGAGGAGGAGCCCGGTATGTCCTACCTTCGCATGAAGGGGGCGCGTGACCTCGGCCGCCGCGAGCTGGCCGTGCTGCGCGAGCTCGTGCCCTGGCGCGACACGGTGGCTGGTGCGCTCGATCGTGCGACCTTTCGCGTGCTCGGCAACGAGCAACTGCTCGACATCGCGCGCTCGCAGCCGCAGACGAAGGAGGCGCTCGGGAAGATCAAGGGAATGCCGCGCGCGATCCTCGAACAGCGCGGCGCCGACCTGCTCGACGCGGTGCGCCGCGCGCTCGCCGTTCCCGACGCCGAGCTTCCCAAGTTTCCACGTGCCGCGCGCTGGGACCGCGATCCGGAGTTCGACGCGCGCGTCAGCGCGCTCAAGACCGCCCGCGATGCCGCCGCCAAGCGTCTCGTGCTCGATCCCGGCGTTCTGTGCTCACGCGATCGCCTCGAGGCCGTCGCGCGACGGAATCCGTCGACTGTCGACGAACTCGCGGAGGTGACGGAGCTCCGCCGCTGGCAGGTCGCCGAGCTGGGCGCCGACTTCGTCCGCGCCCTCGAGCCCCACCGCAAGAAGCAGAAAGCAACTCAGCTGCCGAGTACCTAAATCCGCTACAACCCCATGTACGCCCTCACCCTCGGCTCGATCCGATCCGGTGACCAGAACGGCGTCCACACGAGATTGATCGTCACCGTGCCCACGCCCGGCAGCGCCTGCAGGGTGCGCTCGGCGTCGGACATGATCTCCGGTCCGCTCGGGCAACCGGGCGAGGTCAGCGACATGTCGACCTCCACGTCCTTGCCGATCAACCGCACGTCGTAGACGAGACCGAGATCGACGATGTTCAGGTTGAGGTCCGGATCCTTCACCTTCCGCAGCGCGAGCTTCACCTGCTCGAGCGTGAGGTCGATGAACGCGTCGCCGCTGCCGGGCGCCGGCTGATCCGGCGCCGCCGAGGGTGGAGCAGGGGGGGCTGCGCCTGCGTCGCTCGCAAGCGGTGCGGTGTCGTCTGCCGGGAGGGTGGAATCGTCGCTGAACATCGGATGCGCTCCGTGGGTGCCACCCGGAGTATCACCAGCCCGCCCCTCCGGCCGCAACGAGCGACGCCCGCCGAGAGGGCGGGCGTCGGGGTGATGCGGGGGCGATACGACTCAGCCGCGAGAGGCCAACCGCTTCTTGGTGGTCGTCGCCTTTTTCTTGGATGACGCGGACTTCTTCGCACTGGCCTTGGACTTCGACGTGCTCGACGACCGCGCGCTCGCCTTCGACTTGCTGCTGCGCGAGGAGCGCGCCGAGGAGTGCGACGACTTGCCGCGGCGACCCCGCGCCGAGCGCGAACGTACGTGCTCGGGACGGTTCCAGCCCACCGCGCGATCGGCCCGGAACGACGCGGGCATGCTCAGGATGCCCAGGTTCGAGTCCGTCACCGCGAGGGCGGCCGCGTCGGCCAGATCGGCGCGGACGTCGCTGATCACTTTCGCCGGGCGACGCGCACGCGCTTCGTGAACGCGGTTCGTCAGCAGCACGACGAACATCTCCCGCTCGAGATCGATCCACAGCGATGTGCCGGTGAACCCCGTGTGCCCGTACGCGCTGGAGCTGAGATACGTCCCGCAGCTTCCCTTGCCGGCGCAGGTGTCCCATCCGAGCGCTCGCGTGCCCGCTGCGCGGCGAGTGAAGAGCCGCACCGTGGAATCAGCGACGATGCGCGTGCCGTTGTAGCTGCCGCCGTTCAGGAGCATCTGGGCGAAGACGGCGAGATCGCTCGCGGTGCTGAACAGCCCCGCATGACCGGCCACCCCACCGAGCGCGTACGCGTTCTCGTCGTGCACCTCGCCGCGGAGCGGGTAGCCGCGCGGCGGGTTGAGCTCCGTCGGCGCGACACGGCCACGGAGCGACGCGTCGGGACGGAACCGCGTGTCCGACATGCCGAGCGGGCCGAAGACGCGCGTGTCGAGGAATTGGTCGAGCTTCTCGCCGGAGACCGCCTCGACGACGAAGCCGAGCATGTCCGCGCCGAGATCGGAATATTCGAAGTACTGTCCCGGGGCGGCGAAGAGCGGCGTCGAGATCACCGCGGCGCGTGCCTCCTCGGGCGTCGACGCGAGGCGCCAGAGATCGCGGCCCGCGGGCAGTCCCGAGCGATGCTCGAGCAGCATGCGGATCGTCACGTTGTCCTTCGCGCCGCCGCCGAACTCGGGGATGTACTGCACGACGCGGTCGTCGAGGTGGATCTTCCCCTCGTCGAACAGGATCATGACGGCGGTCGTCGTACCGACCACCTTCGTGAGCGACGCGAGATCGTAGATCGTGCGCTCGGGGACCACCGCGCCAGCGTCGCTCGTCCAGCCAAGCCGGCCGAATCCCTTCTCCCACACTGCCGCGCCCTTGCGACCGACGACGACCGCCGCGCCGGGATAGCCACCGGCCTTGATCCCGCGCTCGATGACGCGATCGATGTTCGCCAGCCGCGCCGCGGACATCCCGACCGCGCTCGGTGCCTTTGCCGGCAGACCCTCGCCCGTAGGCAATGGCACCGCTGGGGTCAGCGGAGCGAGTACGTTCGCGACGGCAAACAGCAGGCTGAGCAACGCAGTGTTCCCTGGAAGACGTGGGATCGACACGCGAGTTCAACCCGGATAGGGCAGAATGCGTGCTCGACCATGCGTCCATTTAGCCGGGCGAGGCAGGAACGGGCGGCCCCGGCAACCGTTGATACTCTGTGACCTGGCGCACAGTTCCACACCCGCGATGCGCCGCGGGCAGTATTACACCTAGTTGATCGACGAGCAAGACCTTGTCACGTCACGGGATAGGCTGTGCCCGCCTGGTACCTCCCCGAGCGCTGGATTCCGCCCCCGAAGGGCATCTGGGCAACCTTGGAAGACCTCGTGACAGGGGATTTCTTGGGCGCCTGCACCTCGGACGGAACGAGTGCCGGCGCCATTTGAAGCCGGTTCGGTCGATCGGCCGTAGGGCGTGGACGCCACGGGGTGTGCCGCGCGCGCGCCACCCCGCCGAACGATCCCCTCGCGCATGCACGGTCGCCGCGGCAACCATTCATGTCCCCGCCGTGACCAATCCGTTGGACGTCATGGAGACTGAACAGCTCACCGTACAGCGAGCCCTCGCGGGCGACCAGTCGGCGATGCGGGCCCTGTGGACCCGGCATGCGCCGCACATCGACGTCGTCGTCCGGCGGCTGGTCGGTCACGACCCCGATCTGGCGGCGGACGTCGCGCAGGAAGTCTGGATCCAGATCTTCCGGGCGCTGCCGAGCTTTCGCGGCGACGCGCAGTTCGGGACGTGGGCGCACCGCATCGCAGTGAATCGCACGCTGAATGCGCTCCGGCGTACGAAGCGCACGGCGTCGGTGGAGGTGGACGTGGAGGACGATACGGCATCGGTCGAGCCGGACGCGGAACGCGGGTTGCTCGCCGCCTCGATCGAGGAGGCCGCTGCGAAGCTCTCGCCCGGCGCGCGCACGGTCTTCCTGCTCCACGACGTCGAGGGCTATACGCATGAGGAGATCGCCGCCCAGCTGGGGATCACCGCCGGCGGATCCAAGTCGCAACTGTTCAAGGCGCGCGCGAAGCTGCGCACCTTGCTCGCTCATATGATCGATGGCGCAACGGATACCAGGATTCAAAACAAGAGCTCACATGTCGCACCTGTCTACTGAACGCCTCGCCGCACTGGGGGACGAAGAGCCCACCGCGGCCGAGGCATCGCATCTCGCGGCGTGCGCCGACTGCGCGCGCGAACGCTCGGCGTATCGCACGCTCGTCGCGATGGCGCGCACCGAGCGGGATGCGATCGGGATCCCGCTGACGCGCTGGGATTCGATCGCCAGTGCGCTGGCGAGCGAGCAGTCGAGCGCCACGCCGAGTGTCACGCTCATCTCGGCGCCCGCACGGATCGCGACCCCCGGCCGCTCCGTGCGGCTCATGCGCATGCCCCTCAGGGCTGCCGCTGGGTTCCTGCTGCTTGCCGGCGGCGCGATCGCCGGCCGCATCAGCGCGGGAGCTCCGCCGATCCAGCTCGGCGGCGCGCCCGGGAACGCTGCGGCGACCGCCGCCAGTTCGACGGCGTCGATGAAGCAGCGCGACTCTGCGACGTTCGCCTCCGTGGAAGACGCGCGTCTGGCGCAGCTGCGCTCCGAGGCGACGTACCAGCAGGCGGCCGAGTTCCTCGCCGAGCACGACTCGGCTGGCGCGCCGGACAACAGCCCCGAGATGGTGAAGTCACGTCTCGCGGCGCTCGACCAGATGATCTCCACCACGCGCGCCGCCATGCGCGAGGCGCCGCACGACCCGGTGATCAACGGCTACTACCTCACCACCGTCGGCCAGCGCGAGGTCGCCCTCCGGCAGCTCAACACGGCACTGCCGGCCAGCCTTCGCGCGAACAGCTTCTGAGCAGGTCAGTCCGCATCTCATGGTGAATCTCCCGATGTCCCGCTCCACCGCTCCCTTTCTCGTCACCGTCGGACTCGCGCTCGCGGCGAGCACGTCGCCGATCCTCGCGCAGAGGAGCGAGGCGATCGCACGCGGCGCGCCGCGTGCATCGACGAGCGATTCGTCCGGGGTCCGGATGCGGCGCCTCGAGCGTTCGATCGATTCGCTCGTCCGCGTGTTCGACGATGAAGAGCTGAGTCCCGATCGGCGGGCCCGGCTTCGCCAGGAGATCGATGCGCGCTTCGCCGAGTTCATGGCGCTGCGGATGGCCGCGTCGTCGCGTCCCGTCGAGGGCAATTTCTTCATCCGGAAGGTGCCCCAGTCCGGATTCGAGATGCGCTACAGCACGGACGCCGCCACGCTCGCGCCGGCGACGACGCAAGCGACGATGATGCCTGGCTGGCTCGGCATCATCGTGAGCGGTGCCCCGACACAGATCCGCGTCGAGAACAACGAGATGTACCTGCGCTATCTGATCTATCCCGAGATCGCATCGGTGGACCCGAGCTCGCCCGCGCAGCGTGCGGGTCTCACGCCGGGCGACACGCTGTTGGCGTACAATGGGCGTGACGTGCGGAACGAGGAGATCTCGATGACTCGCCTGCTCGTGCCGAAGGCGACGGTCAAGGTGCGTGTGCGCCGCGAGGGCAAGGTGAAGGACCTGCCCGTCGTCGTCGCCGAAGCGCCGCCGAAGATCAGGGAGCGCCGCGAGAGGGAGATGAGCTGGAGAGGACCGCCGAGTCCGGAGCTGCCGGGACAGTACTTTCCGCGCGTCCCCGCTCCCGCCATCGCAACCGCGCCGCCGCGGGCCTACACCCCCACGGTACCGCCTCGCGGGGCATTCGGGGCCACCGCCGTCGTCGCGCCGCTCCCTCCGGTGTTCAATCTCAGCGGTGTCGCCGGCGCGCAGGTCGTCACGGTCTCCGAATCGATGAAGCGCAGCCTCGGCCTTCCCGCGGGGGTGCTCGTCACCACGGTGCCCGTGGGATCGCCGGCCGATGATTCGGGACTCGAGGAAGGCGACGTGATCCTTCGCGTCGGCCAGCAGCCGGTGGCGACGGTGCGCGACCTGCGCGAGCTGGTCGCGCGAGCCGCGGAGGACGGAGAGCGCTCCGTGATGCTGGAGCTGCGTCGTGGGAAGGATCGGCGCACGCTCACGCTGCGCTGGCGCTCGAACTGAAGCAGGCCGTTCGGCCCACCGCTCAATCCATCACGTTCTCCAGCTTCGTGAGCTTTCGCTGGTCGGGAACAAGCGTCTTGTGGATCGCCAGCGCGGCGATCGCGCCGTCGGACGCCGCAGCGATGGCGAGCTGCGGACCCGGCACGATGTCGCCCGCCGCGAAGCAGTTGCGCACCGACGTGTGATACGCCTCGTCGACGACGATGTGGCCCCCGGAATCGCGCGCACAGCCGAGCTGCGCACCGAGATCGTCCGCCGGATACTGGCCGATGGCGAAGAAGATCTTGTCGCAGTCGAGCGCGAGCCCGCTCTCGAAGGTGAGTGACTGCACGCGGGAGCCACTATGGTCGACGCAGCTGATCGGATACTCGATCACCGGGATGTTGAGTGCGTCGAGCTTGTCGCAGTACTCGGGCAGGTCGAAGTTCGCGGGCTCACCGTTCGTGCAGATGATGACGTCGCGCGTCCACGTCGTGAGGTTGAGCGCCATCCCGACGGCTTTCCGTCCCGAGCCGATCACGGCGACCTTGAGATCGCGACACTCGTAGCCATCGCAGTCGGGACAGACGTGGGCCGTGCTTCCATACACGCGCTCGAGTCCCGGCAGATCTGGCCACACGTCCTTCAGGCCGATCGCCAGGAGCAGCCGTCGCGCGTGCAGAGCCGTTCCATCGGCGAGCGTCAGCTCGAAGTGGTCGTCATCGTGGCGTGTGACGCGCTCGCAGACGGCATCGACGAGCTGCACGCCACACGCGCGCGCCTCGTCCCGTCCCTTCCCGCGCAGCTGTGCCGGTCGGATGTCGGGATGTCCGAGGAAGCCGTTGATGCCGCGCGTCTCCCAGTTGCGCGGATCGCCCGAATCGACGACGACGACCGAGTGGAGATAACGCGCCAGCCAGAGGCTCGCGCTCAGTCCCGCTGGTCCGCCGCCCACGATGGCGACGTCGTAGGGATTTGCCGGGCCTCCGTCCCCACCGTTCGCCGATTCGTCCGTCCTGACCGCCATGCACGTCCTCCCTGCGCCGCAGCGCGTGGAAGCCCCCAGATGGCAAGAAGGGTTCCGGGGAGAACCGTGCGACGTGGCTCAGCGCAACGAACCGGGAGGGACCAGGTAGAGCAGACGGAGGGTCGCGCGATCGGAGGGCGAGATCGTCGTCGACGCCGACTGACGATACATCACGCTCGACGCATCGTTGGCGTGATTGAGGCCGAGTGCATGCCCGATCTCGTGTCGAAGCGTACCCCCGACCATGCGCGTCGGGATCAGCCGGCCCGTGCTGTCATGATTGGCGATGTCGATGCGGGCCGAGGCGATCCAGAAATCGCTCGTATGAATGCGCTCCGTCACACCGATGCGCTGGCCCTCGTCGGCGGGAAAGCGATCCTTCCAGCGAAGCTTGATGCTCGCCTTCGCCGAGTCGTCGATGAAATCGAAGCGCAGCGGGAAGCCCGCGTCGTTCCATTCGGCGAACGCCAGCCGTGCCAGCTCGATGTAGGCCGGATCCCATCCCACAGCGGTCGACGATGGTTCGACGTAGACCGGCACCGCGTCGACGCCGACGCCGGACCAGCGATAGAGCGCGCTGTCCTGCGCCGCGATGATGTCGTCGATGTAGGTGCCCGGCTTGAGATCGTCGACGCGGCGGCGCAGCAGGTCCGGAGGCACGCTCTGGCGACGTTCGCGCGACGACGCCATCTGCCGCACCTGGCCAGGAGGCTGCAGCGCCTGCACGTCGATCGTATCGAGCCACACCGGATGCGTGGGCCGCGATCCGTCGGCGAGGGCGCGCTTGCCGACGCTCACCGCGACGAAGGCGCCGAGCGCGAGAACGAGCAGCGCCGGGACGACCTCCGCGCGGAGGCGAACTAGCGGACGCCTCCCGGCGGCAGCGTATACAGCAGACGCACGGTGGCGAGGTCCGCGGATGAAAGGGCCCGCACGCGCACGCGCGGCGCCATGATGCTCGTTTGGTCCTCGGTGTGGTCGAGGCCGAGCAGATGCCCCGTCTCGTGCAGCGCCATCGCCTTCATCGCTTCGTCGTCGAGCGTGCGGCCGCTCTGATGGTGCACGGCCAGCACGATGTCGGCGTCGATGATCCACCAATCGTCGTCGCGCGCCCACTTCGTGCGGCCGCTGATCGGCTCGTCGAAGTGGTCGATGAACGTCACATGCACGTCGGCGGCCGCCGAATCGGCGGTGAAGGCGAAGCGCACGGGAAGCTCGACGGCGTCCCAGGCGAGGAAGGCGTCGCGAACACTGGCGGGGTACGTGGGACGCCACTGGTCGATGTCGCTCTCGGGCTGGATCCAGACCTTGAGCGGCACGCCCCGCAGATCGTGCCAGCGAGCCAGTCCACTATCGCGCTCGGCGAGCATCTCGCCGATGTAGGTGCCTGCGCCCCGCATCGTGAGCGCCTGACGGACCGCCGCCTTCGACCGCGCCTCTACGGCTGCCTTGGGGGTGAGCTCGCGTGCGACGGCGCCGCTGCTCGCGATGTCCGTGCGGGTCCGTGCGGGCCTCACGACGGACGACGCGGGGAGCACGGTCAGGGCAAACGCGGCCGATCCGACGGCGAGGCGAGCGACTCGGGAGGGGATGGACAGCATCGAGACCGACGGGGGGAGGGGCGTGCGGGTGCGGCGAGGCGGGGGCGGTGGGGCTGTGGTCAGGCGGAGGGACTGCCAAGCCACGGACCCCGTCAGCATCCGGCGCCGAGGGGAGCGGGAGGGTGAGACTGGACGTGCGGCGTACCTGAACCAACCGGAGCGCGGCCGTCGGAACGGCCATTCGGTTGATTGACGAACGGAAGAAAGAAAGGCCACGCAATGTGATGCAGGTCACACATTGTGCGCACCACAAAGTACACTGGCGGCCAGTGGTCGTTCCAGTGGCGGCGCAATTAGCCGATGGTCGACGCCAAATACCGTCAGCAGCAGAGTGCATATGATGCACTAAACACCAGACAGATGCGCCAATATCCGGTACTATCGCCGAATAATGTAAGAGGAATCGTGCACATTATGCACGAAACCGTTGACAGCCGCTCCGTCTGGCATCATTGTACGAGAGGCTCGGCCTGACCGGCGGCGCTGGACGCTTGGCGAGCTCGGCCACCATCAGCGGGTCTACCAACAAGCTCGGAGTCCGACATGCGGGTGCGGGTTGGGTGCGAGTTCCAGTTCGAGAGCCAGCATCCCGTGACGACGGTCATGCTCGTCGCCACGCGCGCCGACGGAGCGCATCGCACCATCTATGAGTCCCGGTGGGTGGAGCCCGCGCTGCCGATTCGGGACTTCCGTGACGCGTTCGCCAACAGCTGCTGGCGGCTCGAGTTCCCCAAGGGCTCGAGCACCGTGCGCTACGACGCCGTGGTGGACGTCGACGACGAGCCCGATCCCTCCCACCCCGACGCCCTGCTCGTTCCCCCGGCTGACCTCCCCGACCAGGTGCTCGGTTACACGCTCCCGAGCCGCTACGTGGAGTCCGATCAGGTGGCGAATCTGGCCTGGGAGCTGTTCGGCGACACGCCGCCGACCTGGCAGCGCGTGCAGGCGGTCTGCGATTGGGTACATCGCAACGTCACGTACGACCCCACCGCAGTCGTGCAGCACGGCTCGGCGCGCGGCCTGCTCGAGCGACGCGCCGGCGTCTGCCGCGACTTCGCGTTGCTCGTGACGGCGTTCTGCCGCGCCCTCAACATCCCCGCGCGGTACACATTCGGCTATCTGCCCGACATCGCCGTCGACGCGCCGGACACGCCGATGGACTTCCATGCGTGGACCGAGGTCTACATCGCGGACCGGTGGTACACCTTCGATGCACGACACAACATGCCGCGCGTGGGACGCGTCGTCGTCGGCTTCGGACGGGACGCAGCCGACGTCGCGATGACGACGTCGTACGGCGCGCTGAACCTCCTGAAGATGACGGTGTGGGCCGAAGAGGTGGCCACGTCGAAGGAGGAGCCGCGGCCGGCCTTCGCGCCGCTCGAGCCGACGAAGCCGGTGCACATGACCCAGGCCCAACTCCTCGGAGGAGGCGTGAGGTGAAGAGCGGCGCCGTGGCGGAGCCGACGCTCGTGCTGCGATCGCCGCCCGCGTGGGACCGCCTGTCGCGCGCCGCCTTCCGCGTTCGCCAGCAGTATCGCTACGCGTATCCGACTCCGATCCACGATCTGCGGCAGCGACTGATGATGCTGCCGCCGGAAGAACACGGCGGACAGCGGCTCCTCCAGCGCGAGCTGCGCGTCGATGGCGCGGAGGACATGCGGATGCTCGCGCAAATCGATCGCTTCGGGAACGTCGTCTACCACGTCTCCAGCTCGGCGGTGCACGAGGCGGTGGAGTTCACCGCCGAGTTCACCGTCGAGCGCTTCTCCATGGCCGAGCCACTGCGCATCGCGGCCGATGACGATGGCGCGGAGCAGTATCTCCTGCGCACGGCACTCACGGCCCCGGACGCGCGCATTCGCGAGGAGGCGCGCGCGCTGGCGGCCGAGATTCACGCGACGCCGGTCAGGGAGCTCGCGATGGAGGTTCTGCCGAAGGGCACGGGCTCGCTCGATGCGACCGGCGTGCGTCAGTGGGCCGCGGCGCAGTGTGGCGGTCTGTGGGCGGCGCGGGCGATCACGTACCAGTTCGGCGCGACGGGGGTGCAGACTCCGGCGGCGATGGCACTACACCTCGGACGTGGCGTCTGTCAGGACTACGCACACCTGGCGATCGCGATGCTGCGTGAGCTCGGCGTCCCCGTTCGCTACGTCTCCGGTCATCTGCTCGGCGAGGGCGCACCGCACGCGTGGATCGAGGCCTTGTTGCCGGACCCCGATGTGCCGGGGTCGCTGCGCGTCGCCGCGTACGATCCCACACACCAAATCACGCCGGGTCTCAACTACATCACGGTGGCGGTCGGGCGTGACTACGCCGACGTCACGCCGACGAGCGGCACGTTCCAGGGGGTGACGGGGCACTTCACCGCACGAAAGAACGCGTGGATCGTGGAGCTGGCATGAGCGCGCCACGCCTGGAGCCGATGCCCATCGCACCGAGCCTCACGCGCTCGGCGCTCGCGTCGTACGACCTGGGAGCGTTCTGGGACGAGGTGTTCG
>QHVE01000067.1:43486-91787 GCA_003223455.1 Gemmatimonadota bacterium
GGAAGTCGAAGGCCGCCGACGCGCCGCCGACCTCGCGTTCCGCGTCGGCGGGATCACCTTCGCGGTGAATCAGGGGACCGAGGGGGTAGAGAAGATCATGCCGTTCGATCTCATCCCCCGGGTGATCCTGCCGGAGGAGTGGGATCGCATCGCGCGCGGACTGGAGCAGCGCGTTCGCGCGCTCAATCTCTTCCTCGACGACGTCTATCACGGGCAACGCATCCTGCGCGCCGGCATTCTGCCGCCGGAGCTGGTGCTCGGTGCGCGCGGCTATCGCCGAGAGCTCCGCGGCGTGGACGTACCGCTCGGAGTGTACACGCACGTGACGGGGAGCGATCTCGTGCGCGACGCCAGCGGTGAGCTGCTCGTGCTCGAGGACAATCTGAGAACGCCGTCGGGCGTATCGTACGTGCTGGAGAACCGGCGCGTGCTCGAGCGCGTGTGGCCGCAGATCTTCCAGGACTACGACGTGCGCCCCGTCGAGGGCTACCCGCAGGATCTGCTCGACGTGCTCCGCTCGATCGCGCCGCCGACGGCCGAGGATCCCGTCGTCGTGGTGCTCACGCCAGGTGTGTACAACTCGGCGTACTTCGAGCACTGCGCGCTGGCGAAGGCGATGGGCGTGGAGCTCGTCCAGGGCTCCGACCTGTTCGTGGACGACGGCGCAGTGTTCATGCGCACGACGCAAGGGCGGCGACGTGTGGATGTGATCTACCGCCGCATCGACGACGATTTCCTCGACCCGCTCGCCTTCCGCTCGGACTCGATGCTCGGTGTGCCCGGGCTGCTCGCGTGCTACCGATTGGGGCGCGTGAGCCTCGCGAACTCGATCGGCACGGGCGTGGCGGACGACAAGGCGGTCTACGCACTCGTCCCGGAGATCATCCGCTACTACCTCGCGGAGGAGCCGATCCTCGGCAACGTGCCGACGTATCTGCCCGTGCGCCGCGACGACCTGCGTTACGTGCTGGACCATCTGGACGAGCTGGTGGTGAAGTCGGTGAACGAGAGCGGCGGCTACGGCATGCTGATCGGCCCGCACGCGTCGCGGGCCGAACGGGCGGAGTTCCGCGCGCGCATCCTCGCCGATCCGCGCAACTACATCGCACAGCCGACGCTCGCGCTGTCGCGCCATCCCTGCTGGGTGGACGACCACCTCGAGGGACGCCACATCGACCTCCGACCGTTCGTGCTGTTCGGCCGCGAAGTTCGCATCACCCCCGGCGGGCTCACGCGGGTGGCCCTCCGTTCGGGCTCGCTCGTCGTGAACTCGTCGCAGGGTGGTGGCGGCAAGGACACCTGGGTGCTCTCTCGCGGGGACGCGTGATGCTCTGCCGCGTCGCCGAAGACGTCCTGTGGATGAGCCGCTACGTCGAGCGCTCGCTGGCGGTGGGCCGGCTGATCGAGGTGAGCCAGCACCTCGAGTTCGACGAGCACGATGATCCGGCGCTTCGTGCCGCGCGCTGGGCGCCGCTGCTCGAGCCGCGGCCGAACGACGGGCCACTCCCCTCCCAGGTGGCGAAGGTCGCCGTGGAGCGCGAGGCGGCGCGCACCGTGCGGCAGTGGCTCGCGTTCAATCGCGAGAATCCGCGGTCGATCGTGGCGTGCATCGATCGCGCGCGCTCGGCGGCTCGCCAGGTGCGCGAGCGGATCTCGAGCGAGATGTGGGAATCGCTCAATTCGCTCCATCTCTTCCTCGCGAATCCCGCGCTGCCCGAGGTCGCGGAGCGGAACCCGCACGCGTTCTTCCAGCGGATCCGCAACGAGGCGCAGCTCATCCAGGGGTTGGCCGACGCCACGCTGGCGCACGACGAATGCTGGCGGTTCGTGCGGCTGGGCACCTTCCTCGAGCGGGCGGACAACGTCGCGCATACGCTGGCGTCGCAGGCCCACATGCTGCGCGACGACGGACGCGACGAGGCCGACGTGGTGCGGTGGATCGGCGTCCTGCGGTCGTGCGGTGCCGCCGAGGGCTACGCGCGCTACTACTCGCAGCGCGTGGAGCCGGCCCGCGTCGTGGAGTTCCTGCTGCTCAACGCGCAATTCCCGCAGAGTGTGCGATTCAGCCTGCGCCAGGCATGGGAGGCCCTTCGCGACCTCAGCTCGGACGGCGCCAACTCCGAGGTGCCGCGCTTCGCCGCGAGCTCGGCGACGCGCTCGCTCGGCCTCCTCACGGCGCAGCTCGAGCACGCGACGGTCGACGAGATCATCGAGAACGGACTGCAGGGATATCTCAATGGCGTACAGCGGGACCTCGCGCGCGTGACCGACCACGTGACGCGCGTGTATCTGCGCGACGAGCCGCACGAGGGACGGCTCGTCGGTGTGGCGCGCGCGATTCGGCTGATGGCGGAACAGCAGCAGCAATCACGCGACCAGTGAAGATCCGCCTCGTACACGTGACCCGGTTCGACTACTCGGCCGACGTCGTCGACGGAGTGATGGAAGTCCGACTCGGCCCTCTCTCGGACGCGACGCAGCGGTGGGACCGGTTCCAGCTCACCGTGACGCCGTCGGGATCGGTGCGGCAGTTCGTGGACGGATTCGGCAACCGCACGCACCTCGTCACCGTGGGCAAGCCGCATCGCACGCTCGAGGTGACGACGCGAAGCGAGCTGTCGACGACGCTGGACAATCCATTCGCGCCGCCCGGGAAGCCGCCGCGACCGCTGTCCCCCTCCGAGCAGATCGATTTCCTGTCGCCGTCGCCACTGGTGCCCGCGCTCACCGAGTTTCGCGATCTCCTCGCGGCGCAGGGATGGGGGGACGGCGATCCCACCTTCGATCGTGTCCGCACGCTGTCCAGGTACGTGCACGATACCTTCACGTACCAGCGCGACGTCACGAGCGTGAGCACCACGGTGGGTGAGGTGCTGCGCCTGCGCACGGGCGTTTGCCAGGACTTCGCGCACGTGCTCATCGGGCTCTGTCGCGCCGCCGGGGTGCCGGCGCGCTATGTGAGCGGCTACACGGTGGCCGATCTCCCGGAGGGCGAAAGCGGTCGGCGTGAGCAGGCGTCGCACGCCTGGGTGGAGGCGTATACGACGACGCACGGATGGCGCGGGCTCGACGCGACGAACGACGTCGCCGTCGGCGACGCGCACGTCAAGGTTGCGATCGGGCGCGACTACGCCGATGTGTCCCCCACGCGCGGGTCGTTCCGCGGCAACGCCGCGCAGCGACTCGGTGTGACGGTCGAGGCGTATCGCGCCGACTGACTAGAAGCGCACGCGCTGCGTTCCCGCGTGGAGCGGAACGCTGCGTCCGTGCCACTCGAAACGGCCGGTGAGCCCCGCGGGCAGCGTCACCTCACCGGCGAGTCCCGTCGCCCCCTCGCGGGTGAGCGAGACGTCGATGTCGCCGCGTGGATGCGGCACTCGTCCGGATGCGGTGCGCAGCGGGCCGAGCGCGGGCGCGATGCTGACGGTGCGGAAGCCGCGCGATCCCGGGCGTACGCCAAGCACGGTTGCCAGGAGGCCGTAGTTCGGATGGGCGGACCACGCGTGCGAGTCCGAGCGCGTGGGTTCCGGTTTCTCCGGCGCCGACGTGAGGCCGAGTGCGAGCATCGAGCGCCATGGGGCGAGCTGCTCGATGTAGCGGTCTGCGAGGCCGACCTTTCGCAACGCCTCGTGCACGTACCACGAGAAGTAGTACGAGGCGGGGACGAGCGTCGAGTCGGCGAGGACGCGCTCCATCAGTGCGCGCTGCTCGGCGACCGGTACCGCGTCGGTGAGGATCGCGAGCACGTTCGTCTGCTGACTAAACGCCGCCGAGTCGGGCGCGTCGCGGAAGAGATGGCGCCCGGCGTCCCACGCGCGCGCGCGAACGGCGCGGCGCAGTCCGTCGGCGCGCGTGCGGTAGGACTGCGCCATGCCGGGCACGCCGAGATCGGCCTCGAGGATCGCGGCGCGATCGAGCGCGTAGGCGTAGAGCAGACTCACCGTCGCCGAGTGGCCGTCGTCGGCGCCGGCTGGAACACCGCGAGCCCAGCGCTCCGCCCAGTCCACGAAGTTCCAGTACGGCATCGGTCCGAGCATGCCGGTGGAATCGACGCGCCGACCGTACCAGTCGAGAATGCCGCGGATACCGGCGAGCTTCGTGCGGACGAACGCTGAATCGTCGCGGTGCAGATGATAGTCGTGCACCATCGCGACGTAGATCAGCGCGAACGGCGGGATGAGCTGCTGCAGCTCGGATGGGTAGCGGCTCGTGGTGATCCCTTCCGGAATTCGTGAGTCGTCGAAGTGCGCGATCGCCTGGCGCACGAGACGGTCGTCTCCCGCGACGTAGAGCGAGATGAGCGCCTGGAGCCGCGTGTCGCCGATGTACTGGAGCTGCTCGTAATACGGAGTGTCCATGTACGTCTCGAACGCTCCGATGCGGGCGCCGTTCCAGTTCATGCGCCACATGTCGGCCAGCCAGGGCAGGTCGCTCGTGAAGCGGCCGCGCTCCGTGAACGGATAGGCGGTGAAGATGCCCGACACGTCGAGGATGCGGAGCGGCTCGGCGGCCGTCTGCACATCGACGTCCACGTAGCGTCCGGAGCGCCAGTAGAGCGTCTGGAACCGTCGGCGCTCTCCGCCGCCAGGACGGATCACGTCGTGGATGCCACGGATGCGCCGGCCCTCCACGTCGTTGCGATTGCCCTTGTTGCCCGCGGAGTCGATCGCCCCTTCCGCATACGTGAGTGTGATCGTGCTGCCCGCGCCGCCGCTCGTCTCGACGACGGTGTACGCGTTCGTCGTCCGGCCGTGGTCGAGGAGCAGCGTCGCATGCGTGTTCGGCGGAACGACCAGCGCATCGCCCCCCCGGATGAAGCCGTCCATGCGGGGTGTGCCGCTCGCGCGGCGCACCGCCGCGAAGCGCAGCCGAGTTTCCTCCATCGGCGGGAGGTCGCGCGGCTCGAGCTGCCAGCCCGAGGCGTCACCGTAGCCGCCGCGCCCGGGCGCGGCGTGCAGCAGCACGTCGCCGACGATCGCCGCGTCGCGCACGGCGGCCGGCACCGCGTACCAGGCGCCGTCGTCGTAGTCGAGACGCTCCCAGCCCCACGGATAGCGCGCGCCGTCGACCGACTCGCCATGCGCCGCGGCGTAGTACGCCCGGACGTCGGCGGGCGCGACGAGCACCTCGGCGTACGCCGAGTCGCGCAGCAGCCGCCAGCCAGCGCCCGTGTTCGCGGCAGACTCCGATGGACTGTCGCCCTGCACGAGGAATCCCGTGCGAAGGCTGTGCTGTGCCACCGGATGGTGCAGGCCCCAGTTCCAGACCACGGCGGCGATCACGTTGCGACCCGCATGAAGGGCCGGCGCGAGATCGACCGTCTCGTAGCGCCAGTGCATCGCGTCGGAGCGCTGCGGGCCGGACGAGACTTGCGCGCCGTTCACGTACAACCGATATCGGTTGTCGGCGGAGACGTGCACGACGAAACGCGCGGGCTTCGCGCCGAGATCCAGCACGCGCCGCGCGTGGAAGACGCCGAACGAATCGGGGTGCATGCCGGGCGGCGCGATCCACTTCGCTTCGGGTGCGCGAGCGAAGATGGTGGGCGCGCGGTTCTGTGCACGAGCGCCGAGCGGCGCGACCAAAGCGACGGCGATCGCGGCGGAGGCGACGCGGCGCGGACGAAGAGAGGGACGCATCGCGGCAACGTGCCGATGGACGCGCCGCTACGCCAGGACCGGCCGCGCTATCGGAACGGCTTGTACCGATCGCCGCGCACGAAGAGCAGGGTGCGCCGGCGGCCAGCCGCCGTGCCCTGCACGACGTTGACCTGATCCTCGTAGATCTCGCAGAGCATTGCGTTGCGGACCTGCAGCAGCCCCGCGTCGCGCGCGACCTCGCCCTGGAGACAGAGCCACAGCAGATCTCCCGTGCGGCGCGTGCCACAGGGGCGCAGCGCGACGGATTCACCACGCGCATTGCGCAGGGACACGACGCTCGCCGCGTACGCGAGGACGGCGGCATCCCACGCGGGACCATCCTGGGGCAATGACCGGCCACGCATCGCACGCATCACCGCGGTGCGAAGGTCGTCGGTGAAGACGCGCACCGTCGCCTGAACCGCGCCGCGCGTCGGATCGAGCACGAGCTCCGTGATGGTGCTGTGGAGTGGATGCGCGTCGACGTGACGTGCGGCGGCGAGCACGCCGAGCAGCGCGGTGCCGAGAATCGCCGCGAGCCGGAGCCGGGTTACCACGGCGTGCGCTCCACGGCCCACTGCGATGCCACGGCGACGACGACGAGTGACACGGCCACCGTACGCAGTCGCAGCGCAGGCCAGCGTGCGGTGGTGAGCCGGCTCGCGAGCAGCCCCGCGTCCACCAGCGCGAGGGCCATCGCCGCCGCGGCGAGCACGACGAGCTGTCCCGCTTCGATGCCGAGGTTGAAGCCGAGGAGTGGGACAGCAACCCGCTCCACGAACAATGCCTGGAGGTACGTCGCGAAGCCCGCCCCGTGCACGAGCCCGAACACCCCGGCGAACACCGGTCGATAGCGGCCGCCCCACGGCGCGCGGGTCCGGTCGCTCACCAGGACGTTCTCGATCCCCGTGACCACGATCGTCACCGGGATCAGGAACTCCACGAGCGACGACGGAAGGTGGATCGCGCCGGTGACGGCGAGCGCGAGCGTGATGGAGTGACCCACCGTGAAGGCGGTCACCACCCAGAGCACGTCGCGCAGGTCGCGGAACCGGTAGATCGCGGCGAGCGCGACCAGGAAGAGCACGTGGTCGAGCGCTTCCACGTCGAGGATGTGGCGCACGCCGAGCTGCGCGAAGGAGAGCAGCTCGCTCATTGGTCGCTCCAGTCGGGGACGGACTGGGTTACGCCGCCGACTGGAGAACGGATCTATGGAAGGCCGCCGAGCCTCTGCCCGCCGGTGCGCTATCCGCCGACCATGACTCGTAGGGAGCGGATCTTCGGTGGCGTCGCGTCCGTCACGCTGAACGTGAAGGTGGCCGGGCCTTCATTCGAGGTGCTCGCGGCAACGTTTACCGCGCCATCGGCGTCGAGCCACATCGCCGTTGGTGTGAGCAGGCCGAGTCGGCCATGCATCTGCTGGAGGCGCGCGACGCGCTGCTCGGCCGGCGTGCCGTCCGTCGGCTCGAATCGCTCGGCAATCACTTGGACCAGAGCGGTGCTGTCGCCGGCGTTGATCGTCGAGAAGAGATCGCGCAGCAGTGCCGCGACCGCAGCAGGTGGCTCCTTCGCGCCCACCGGGGCGGCGGCGGGCGCCTCGGTCGCACGACCCCGTACCGTCGGCAAGCCGAGCACCGGCGCGATCGCGTCGCGGATCATCGGTGCGGGCGCCTCTGCCGAGTTCGTCGCGATGATGATCTCGATTCCTGCGCGTGGCAGACGCTCGAACAGGAAGAAATGCACGAGATCCGAACCGGCGAGAGCCACGGGGGCTGTCGGGTCGAATCGATCGCCGCGCGCCTTCAGCGGGAGCAGGCGCTCGCCCTCGAACAGCGCGCGATAGAACGCGTGCATGTCCTCCACCGTCGAGAGCATCCCCCCGTTGCCGCGCAGGTTCCACCATGGTCCATCCGGCGCGTGTGGCTTCAGCAGCGTGTTGCCGCGATCCTCGCCATGCTCGTAGCCGTGCGCCATGCGGTCTGGAGCGAAGCGTGGCAGGAGATAACCCGTGCTCCGAAGCCCAAGCGGTGCGAGAAGATCGTCGCGCACGTACTCGTCATAGCTCTTGCCGGTCACCTGCTCGATTACCGCGGCGAGGATGGCGTAGCCGGTATTCGAGTAGATCTCACGCGCGCCTGGCTGCGCCCGGAGCGGTGTGGCGAACGCGCGCTGCAGCAGTTGCTCGCGCGTCATGACCTCGAAGTCGCCTCCGAGTCCGATCGGAAATCCGCCGCGGTGCTCGACGAGCTGCTGGAGCGTGATGCCGCGCTTGTCGGCCGGCGCGGCAGGGAAGTATTTCCCGAGGCTGTCGCGCAGGCTCACGCGGTCTCGCTGCGCGAGTCGAAGCAGCGCCACGAGCGTGAAGTCCTTCGTGTTCGACCCGATCTGGACGACGGTCGCGTCGTCGAACGGGATTCGTCGCGCGCGATCCGCCAGCCCATATCCTTTCCGGAGGAGCAGCGCGCCACCGCGCTCCACGCGAACCACCCCGCTGAAGCCGCTTTCCTCCGCAACCCGCAGCGCTGAGTCGAGCCGCGCTCCGAGACCCGCCGCCACCGTGTCGGCTGAGTCGGCGAGCAGTGGCGCCGCGGCGCCGCAGACGAGCACCAGAGCGTAGACGGGCAGGAGGGCGCGCGACATGAAAGGACGGGTGAGGGGACGGCACGCTGAATGGCGGTTCGTCACTCGGCGGCTGCCCATGGTTGCAGACCCGCACGCGGTTGGACGATCGTGCCATCGCGTGGAGTCATCCTTGCCGAGAAGAGTGGGGAAGTGTGGAGTGGTCACGTAATGGCCACCGAACCACCGAACCACCGAACCAGGAAACCCTCACGGCGCATGGGCCGGCTCGTCACGTCAACCATTCCGGTCCGCGCCTGGGCGCTCGCTGCCTCGCTGCTGCTCGTCCCGACTTTCGTCGCCGCGCAGGACGGCGCCGAGGCGCGCGTCGACAGCGCAGCGTTCGGCGCGCGCGCCCCGACCGACACGACGCGCGGTCCCGCGCCGCGGAAGACCTTTTTCGTGAAGCGCGATCTCGTCACGTCGGGGATCGCCGTCGCCAGCTCGGTGGCGGTGAGCGCGTTCGATCTGCGTATTGCGCACTGGGCACGCAGCCCCGGCGTACAGGGCGACTCCTCGCGCCACGACCTCGTCGAGCAGCTCACGCGCGCGAACGAGACGCCGATGATGCTCGCCGCCCTCGCCACCTATGGCGTCGGACGCATCGCGGGCCTGCACACCACCGCCGACGTCGGGCTGCACACCCTCGAGGCGGTCGTGCTCACGACGGGCGTCAGCCAGGTCGTGCGCGGCGTGCTGGGTCGAACCCGTCCTCGTGCAAGCCTCGAGGATCCGTTCCTGTTCAAGCCGTCCACCGGCTTCAGCGGATTCGAGACTCGGTCGTACCCCTCGCTGCATACGGCGGCGTCCTTCGCCGCCGCCACGGCGCTCGTCGGAGAGATCCACGAGCGGCGGCCGGGTGCCGTGAAGGTCGCCGCGCCGCTGCTGTATGCGGCGGCGCTCGTTCCTCCGCTGACGCGCATCTACCTCGATCAGCACTGGGCGAGTGACATCGTCGCAGGCGGCTTCGTCGGGGCGTTGCTCGGGTCGCGTGTGGTGAGCTACGCCCACTCACACCGCCGCACCCGCCTCGACCGCGTGCTGCTCGCCGTGAGTGCGATGCCCGATGGCCGCGGCGGCGTCATGCTCGTCGTCGACCCGCGCCGCTGATGCGCTAGCGGTCGTCCTCGTAGAAGCCCACACCGTAGATCGCCCCCGCGGTCGCGCGGTCGCGCTCCGAGATCTGCCGGGCCACGACCCATGGGGCCATGATGTCCCGCTCGTCGGGGCTGTGCTCCAGGCCGATGACGTGCCCGACCTCGTGCAGCGCGACGGCGCGCAGCGTCGCCGTGTCCTGCACGGCGCCCATCAGGTTGCGCACGCTCAGCTCGACGACGGCGCTGCGAAGCCAGCCCTGGGAGTCGGTCTGGCGCGTCACCTGGCCGGCACGGCGATCGGGAAGCTGGCGGCGCCAGAGAACGTGGACCATCGCGTTCGACGAGTCGGACACGAAGATGAATCGCTCGGGCACGCCGGCCGCGGTCCATGCGTGGAAGGCGTCCCGCGCGATGCGGCGGCGCGCCGCGGCGCGCCATGGCGAACCGCCGGATTCGGCGATCCATACGGTGATGGGCAGCCCGTCATCGGGCCACCGCCGGATCGTCGACGTCCCGTCCTCGTCGAAGGAGAGGTACGTCAGTGAGTCGCTCCACTGGCCGGCGCCGTCCCGGCCCGGCACACACGGCGAGCTCTTGCGGCAGCGATGAACGCTCAGCGCGCTGCGCGCGGACCATTGTTCGCTCTGCAGCACCGCGGGAGCCGGATATCGCCACTCGCACAGCAGCAGCGCGGCCATGAGCCACTGCGTCGCACGACGCAGTCGCGTGGCGCGTGATGCACCGCGTGACGGTCCCCATATAAAGGATCGGCGAATGCCGGCCGTGCCAAGCGACATGACAACGACTCCTGACGGAAGCGCGTCGCGGTGTCCTCCGCCGCATATGCGCACGTGACGTCGGGTGTGCTACACCGGATCCGCTGCGGAGTGGCGCGGCCCGACGTCCCATTGACGCGGGCGGCGCGACCAGGCAACGGCGATTCCAATGATTGACGACCGAGTGCCATGGAAGCATCCTGACGCTACGAGGCCACGTTTTTGCTGTGGCTGAGGACGATACCCAGCGCCGTCCGGGGATGACCGCATTCGCGTCCCCCACGCAGGCGCACGTGCCCCTTCCGCCCCTTCACCCAATCGTCGCCTGGATACCTGTGTCCATGAGTGACTCCGACGCCAGCGGCGATCGCAGATCGGGGGAAGGCGAGTCGAGCGAGGGAGGGTCGTCGCTCGGCGAGCGCGATGCGGCCGCATTCGCCGAGGCGGGGAGCGCGGGACTCGTTCCGCAGTCGGCCGGCCTGTATCAGCTCCTGGTGGAGTCCGTGCGCGACTATGCGATCTTCGCGCTCGACCCGACCGGCGTCATCGTGAGCTGGAACGCTGGCGCGGAGCGGATCAAAGGCTATGCAGCCCGTGAGGTGATCGGCCGACACTTCTCCATCTTTTACACGCCCGAGGACCTCGCCAACGACAAGCCCGGCGACGAGTTGGCGCGTGCCGCGGCGGAGGGTCGAGCCGAAGACGAGGGATGGCGCGTCCGCAAGGATGGAACGGAGTTCTGGGCGAGCGTGATCGTCACGGCGCTCCGCGACGCGACCGGCCGGCTCGTTGGTTTCGCCAAGGTCACGCGCGACCTGACGGAACGACGCCGCGTCGAGGACCAGCTTCGCGGGAGCGAGGAACGGCTCCGCATCCTCATCCAGAGTGTGAAGGACTATGGCATCTTCATGCTCGACCCCGACGGGCGCGTCGCCAGCTGGAACGAAGGGGCGCGTCGCATCAAGGGGTACGAGGCAGACGAGATACTCGGCCAGCACTTCTCGGTGTTCTATCCCGAGCCAGCTCGTGCGAGCGGATTCCCCGACTACGAGCTCGAGGTCGCACGCGCCGTGGGTCGATTCGAAGACGAAGGATGGCGCGTGCGAAAGGATGGTACGCAGTTCTGGGCCAACGTCGTCATCACGGCCCTGTTCGGCGACGACGGCTCGCTCATCGGCTTCGCGAAGGTGACGCGCGACCTCACGGAGCGCCGGCTCGCGCAGCAGCGCGAGATCGAGGACGCGAGGCGTCTCGCGGAATCCGACGCTTCAAACCGTGCGAAGACCGGGTTCCTCGCGGCGATGTCGCACGAGCTGCGCACGCCGCTGAACGCCATCGCGGGATACGCGCAGCTGATGCAGGACGGCGTCGCCGGGCCCATCACGGAGCAACAGGACGAATATCTCGCGCGTATCCGCGGCAGTCAGCAGCACCTGCTCGGGATCGTGAACGACCTGCTCAACTACAGCCGGATCGAAGCCGGGGAGGTCGCGTACGAGCTCTCGGCGCTTCCGCTGCACGACGTGGTCGAGCGAGTGATGTCTATGGTAAGGCCGCAGGCGGACCGGAAGCGGCTTCGGCTGGACGCGGGTGCCGCAGAGCCACCAGTGATCGCATTGGCCGACCGGCTCAAGACCGAGCAGATCGTGCTCAACCTCGTGTCGAACGCGGTGAAGTTCACCCCCGAAGGAGGCGCGGTCACGGTGACGTGCGTGCTACGCGGGCGAGTCGCGGCGATCGACGTGCGCGATACGGGGCCGGGCATTCCCGAGGACAAGCAGGAGATGATCTTCGACCCATTCGTCCAGCTCGGACGGTCCCTCACGAGCGCGCACGAGGGCGCGGGACTCGGACTGGCGATCAGCCGCGACCTCGCCCGCGCCATGAACGGTGACGTCACGGTGCAGAGCACGCCGGGATCGGGTGCGACGTTCACGCTCAGCCTCCCAGTCGCCTGACGCCGCACGATCCCATGCCTCGCTCCTGGCGCACGAAGCTCATTCACCCCGACGTCGAGCTTCCGGAGGGGTATCGCTCGCTCGTCCCGCCGGTCTATCGCGGCTCGACGACCGTCTTCCCCAGCTCGGCGAAGCTTCGCGACGACTGGCGTCAGCACGAGGTCGGCTGGGTGTATGGACTGTACGGAACGCCGACGGCGCTCGAGCTCGCGGGCCGGGTCGCCGAGCTCGAAGGAGGCTTCCGCACCTTCCTCGTGCCAGGAGGACAGTCCGCGCTCGCCCTCATCAACCTCGCGCTGCTGCGCGAGGGCGAGCACGTGCTGATCCCCGACAGCATCTACAGTCCGCACCGGCAGCTCGCGGACGATCTGCTGCGTCGCTTCGGCGTGACGTGCGAGTACTATCCCCCTACGATCGGTGCCGGCATCGAGGCGCTCGTCCGCGACCAGACGCGGCTGGTCTGGTGCGAAAGTCCCGGCTCGATCACGATGGAAGTCCAGGACGTGCCGGCGATCGCGGAAGTGGCGCATCGCGTCGGCGCGAAGGTGGCGATGGACAACACGTATTCGGCCGGCGTGTACTTCGACGCGTTCGCGCACGGCGTGGACGTCGTGACGCAGGCGTTGACGAAGTACATCGGCGGTCACAGCGACCTCCTCCTCGGCTCCGTCACCGTGCGCGATGCGGCGGACTACGAGCGGATCGGCTCCACCCTGCAGACGCTCGGGATGGCGGTCTCCCCCGACGACTGCAGTCTCGCGTTGCGCGGGATGCAGACGCTTGGCGTTCGCCTGGCTGCGCTTGAGGCCTCGACGCTCCAGGTCGCACAGTGGCTCGCCGGTCGAGAGGAGATCGCGACCGTACTGCATCCCGCGCTGCCGTCGTGCCCGGGGCACGAGATCTGGCGGCGCGACTTCACCGGCTCGACGAGCGTGTTCTCAGTGGAGTTCCGCCCGGAGATCCGGCGCTCGCGCGTGCGGTCGTTCGTCGACGCGCTGGAGCTGTTTCCGATCGGATGGAGCTGGGGAGGCGTGACGAGCCTGGCCGTACCGGTCAACCCGCCGAGGACGGCGGGGGAAGGGCGACGCGCCGGAGCGCTCGTGCGATTCAATGTAGGGCTGGAGGATCCGGCGGATCTGATCGCCGACCTGGAAGTGGGGCTGCGCGCGATTCGCGCGTGAGCGAGGAACGCCGGCGCGGCTGAGGCATTCGCCAGCGGCGGTTCCGAAAGCGTGCAGGTGTTCAGTTATGCGCAGTTGTGCGCCTTCAAATGATGGACTTTCGTCTCGTTGCGCAACGACGGTGACGGTCCACGAACGGGCGGGGTCCAGAAAGACACTCCTGCTTGACAAAGGAGACGGGGACCCGTAAAAAGGGTGGACTTACCTCGGTGCCCCACGAACATCTCCGATCGCGCGACGGTTGCGCGGTCCTGGACGACCTGCCCCAGACGCCTCCTCTCCACGAGAAGGTTTGTACGCGGCTGCAACAATTGCGCGCCCGATCGCTGGACGCTCGACAGTCTTTCGCTCGCCGGTCCGCGAATTGGGCCTGAGCTCTCACCTAGACACTGCTTCAGCCAAACAGGTTTACTTGGTCATCCGCAGTGACGATCGCGGGATGAGTCACAGCGCACGCTTCGGTCTCGAACGCTCGTTCGGGGCCGGACTCTCCCTTTCTTCGAACACGCCAACCGCGCCGCGGTTCCACGCGATTGCGGCGCCATTCGTTCCTTCGCGTTGGCGTGCCACACTCGTTAGTACGCTCGACGGCCCAGCCGCGTTGGCTGGGCAGCTACAACCGCGCTTCAACCTCGTGGTCACCCACGCCGGGATCGACGATCGGGAGCTGGGCGCGTTGGACGACGGAACCGCAACGACTTCCTCCCGAGTGGAGGAGCCGCGTGCGGCACCGTCGTGCATTACCGCGAGGCCGATTCGGCTCGCGGCGTTCAGCTCCTTCCGTTTCGTAGGCTGATCGAGAAGTAAGGGCTGCAGTCAATGTCACGACCCAGAGGAAATCCACGTATGCGCGAGACCAGGGAGATCGCCATGGAGGAGACGGTGCCGAAAAGGCAGTCATTCAAGGACACCCCGCTTCGCGTGTTGCGCGCGATCGGGACGAGCGTGCTGCTCGTGATGCTGATCGCCGGCAGCGCGCTGGCACAGTCGCAGATCGCCGTGACCGGTACGGTGAGCGGCGCGGGAGGTGGCCCGCTCTCCGGTGTGACGGTGCGCATCTCCGGGACGGAGACGCGGGTGCTCACGAACGCGACCGGCCGCTACACCATCACGGCCCCCGCGAACGGCGCGCTGACCTACACGCTCATCGGGCAGAAGCCGGTGCGTGAGGACATCGGCGGCCGCACGAGGATCGACGTTCGGATGGAAGGCGTCACGTACCTCGAAGAGGTCGTGGTCACCGCCTATACCGAGCAGCGTCGCGCCGACATCACGGGCGCGGTGGCCAGCATCAACACGGAGACTGCGGCTCGCCAGACGTCGGCGAGCGTGCTCCAGAAGCTGGATGTGGTGCCCGGCATCACGGTCTCGGCGAGCGGCTCGCCCGGCGCGCGCAGCACGGTCCGCATCCGCGGCGTCAGCTCGTTCCAGAACAACGACCCGCTGTATGTCGTCGACGGCGTGCCGCTGCAGGACTCGTACATCAACTGGCTCAACCCGGCCGACATCACGTCGATCCAGGTGCTGAAGGATGCGTCGGCGTCGTCGATCTACGGATCGCGCGCCAGCAACGGCGTCATCGTGATCGAGACCACGCGGCGCGGCGTCACCGGCGCGCCGAAGGTGACGGCGAGCTTCAGGACCGGCATCGCCAGCCCGACGCGCGGCTACGATGACTTCGTCATGACGGACGCGATGCAGTACTTCAACGTCATCAAGACGAGCTATACGAACGCCGGGCTCAAGATCCCGACCAACATCTACGGCGATCCGAACAGCCCGAGCATCCCGGCGTACATATACGCCTGCGGATCCTGCGGAACCCTCGACGCCTTCGGGCGCCCGACCAACGTCGACCCCAGCAAGTACAGCTACCCGAACAGCCTGATCATGCCGGGAAGCGCCGGCACGGATTGGTGGGATGCAGTGTTCGGCACGGGCGCGGTGGCCGACTACAACGTGAACGTCGCCGGTGGCAGCCCGGAGAACACCTACTCGGTGTCCGGCAACTACTTCAACCAGGCGGGCACGGCGGCCTACAATCGGTTCCGTCGTGGGACGCTGCGCGCCAACACGGCGTTCACGCGCGGCAAGCTCAGTCTCGGTGAGAACGTGGCGATCGCCGCCGAGCGTGCGGTCGGCGGTCTTCAGGACGACGCGGGCGGTGAGACGGGCATCATGGGGAAGAACATCCTCTCGAACCCCGCCATTCCGCTCTACGACATCGCGGGCAACTTCGCCGCCGGGAAAGCGCCGACGCTGGGAAACAACACGAACCCGCTCAAGGTCGCTTACGAGGCGCGCAACAACCTGAACAAGAACAATCGCGTGTTCGGCAACGTGTTCGCCGGCTACGCGCTGAACCCGAAGCTGTCGTTCCGCAGCTCGCTCGGCTTCACCGGGACGCAGGGCAACGGGGTGACCTACAACCCGACGACGTTCGAGAACTCCGAAGCGAACACGGTCGACAACTTCAACGAGAACCAGAACTCGTCGACGGACTGGACGTGGAGCAACACGGCCCGGTTCAACCACACGATCTCGCAGCACACGTTCAACGTGCTGGTGGGTCAGGAAGCGAACCAGTCGCGCAACCGGTTCCTGAACGGTGGCATCGTCAACCTGGTCAATCCCAGCGTCGACACGCGTTACATCCAGGACGCCCTCGGCGACTCGAAGAGCAAGACCGTGTCGAGCGGCGGCGGTCAGAGCAGCCTGCTGTCGTACTTCGGAAAGGCCGACTACAACTACGGCGACAAGTACGTCGCGAGCTTCACGGTCCGCCGCGACGGCTCGTCGAGGCTGGCGCCTGACCACCGCTGGGGAACGTTCCCGGCCGTCGGTCTCGGCTGGCGCCTCTCGAAGGAAGGGTTCCTCGAGGGCAACCACGTGATCAGCGACGCGATGCTTCGTCTGGGCTGGGGCGTGACCGGTAACCAGAACATTCCGGCCGGCCGCATTCTGCCGCAGTTCGGCGGAGCCGTTCAGGAGACATACTACGACATCAACGGCACCAACTCCGTCGTGCCTGGCTACCGGCAGACGATCCTCGGCAACGAGGACCTCAAGTGGGAGGAGAACCGGTCGACGAACGTCGGCGCCGACCTGGCGCTGTTCGACGGCGCGATCAACGTCGTGGTGGACGTCTACAAGCGCAACACGAACAACCTCCTGTACAACCCGGGCCTCCCGGGGACGGCCGGCACCGCTTCGGCGCCGATCGTCAACATCGGCAAGATGAAGAACACCGGTATCGACTTCTCGGTCGGCCACCAGGGGGCGAACTGGAACGCCACGTTCCAGGGCACGCACTACAAGAACGAGATCGTCGCCATCAACGGCGATCAGCAGTCGTTCTTCAGCCAGAACGGGACGCGTCTCGCCGGTAACCCGGTGATCAACCAGCTCGGCTACCCGATCTCCTCGTTCTACGGGTACAAGGTAGAGGGCTACTTCCAGAGTGACGCCGACGTCGCCGCGTCAGCGGCGCAGAATGGCAAGCCGGGCCGCCTCAAGTTCGCGGACCTCAATGGCGACAAGAAGATCGACGCGCTCGACCGGACGATCATCGGCAACCCGCACCCAGACTTCACGGGTTCGCTCGATCTCGGTTACCGGTACGGCAACTTCGATGTGGCCAGCACGCTGTTCGGCTCGTTCGGAAACGACATCTTCGATGCGCAGAAGGACTTCTACGTCTTCCGCGATTTCTCCACGACGGTCGTGAAGGACCGGCTGGAAGGGTCGTGGTCGCCATCGAACCCGAACGCCAAGTACCCGGTGCTGGACGAGAACGACACGCACAGCCGCGAGATCAGCAGCTTCTACATCGAGGACGGCTCGTACGTCCGGCTGCGCAACGTTCAGCTGGGGTACACGATTCCGCAGTCGCTGATGCGGTGGGCTTCGGGCGCACGAGTCTACGTGCAGGCGGAGAACATCTGGACCATCACCGGCTACAACGGTCTGGACCCAGCGCTGCCAGTGTCGAACACGAACGCGAACGGCGCCGACGTGCGGGATCAGTACCGGGGCGTCGATCGCGGCTCCTACCCGACGAACAGAATCTTCAGCATCGGCTTGACCACCTCATTCTGATCATTCGTCCCTACTCAACGACACGGCGGCAATGACAACGATATTCAGGAAAAGCAGGTTCCTCGGGGTGGCGATGGCATGCCTCACGGCAGGCTCGCTGTACGGCTGCAAGGATTTCCTCGTGCAGTCCGCCACTCCTCAGGGAACGCTCGACGCGAACGCGCTCTCCAGCAAAGCGGGGGTTGAAGGCAACCTCATCGCCGCGTATCGCTCGCTGGACTGGAACAACGCAGTCGGTGGCAACTGGGGAAGCGCGGCCAGCAACTGGATCTGGGGCAGCGTGGCCAGCGATGACGCCTACAAGGGATCGGAGGCGACGGACCAGCGCCTCCGGCGCGCAGGGCGAGCTGAACGACAAGTGGCGCGCCATGTACGAAGGGGTCGTGCGCGCCAACGCGACGATCCGGCTGCTCAAGACCGTCGTCGCGGCCAAGCCCAGCGAGATCCCCGCCAGCGACGCGAAGAGCATCGAGGGTGAGGCGACCTTCCTCCGGGCGCACTACCACTTCGAGGCATGGCGGATGTGGGGGAACATCCCGTACTTCCGCGAGGACGACACGGACTTCCGCAAGGCGGCTCTGACCTCGGCTGCCGTCCTCACGGAGATCCTGAAGGATCTGGATGCCTCGATCGCGTTGCTGCCAGCGACGCCTCGCAACGGCCAGAAGGGACGCGTCACGTCGTGGACGGCCAAGGCGTACAAGGGGCGCGTGCAGGTCTATGCCAAGCAGTTCGCGGCCGCGTTGACGACGCTGCGAGACGTGAAGGCGAACGGCCCCTACAAGCTCGAGACGAGCTACGACAAGGTGTGGACCGGCTTCTCCGACTACGCGAACGGTCCGGAAACCATCTTGGCGTACCAGGCCTCGACGAACGATGGATCGCCTGACGGTAACAACGCCAACTACGGCGAGCGGCTGAGCCACCCGCACTCGGGGAGCCACTTCGGGTGCTGCGGTTTCCACCAGCCGTCGTTCAACCTGGTGAATTACTTCCAGGTCGATGCGGCGACGGGCCTTCCGCTGCCGATCGTCAGCCCTGGCACGTGGAACGCCACCTACGGCGACTACGCGGCGTCGTGCCCGCAGGCGAACGTTCCGTATCCGTGCGTGGCGACGCCGAACATGACGTTCGATCCGCGCCTCGACTGGACGGTCGGCCGCGACGGCGTACCGTACAAGGACTGGGGGAAGGAAGCCCCGGACTGGGTCCGGCAGGAGGCCTACGGCGGACCATACAACTCGAAGAAGAACGCGCACGAGAAGGCGAGCGGCGGTGAGAGCTCGGTCGGCTGGCAGGCTTCGCAGCTGAACAACGTGAACATCCACCTCTACCGCTACGCCGACCTGCTGCTGCTGCTGGCGGAGGCGGAGGTCGAGGCCGGTTCGCTGGCCAATGCCCTGGCGGACGTGAACGAGGTCAGAGCACGGGCCGGTGTCACGGCGCAGGGTCTGGGGGTCGACCGCGCGACGATCGCGGTTCCGATCACCGATCCGTCGATCACGTGGGCGAAATACAAGGTCAGCCCGTATCCGGCGTTCCCGACCCAGGCGTATGCGCGTGAGGCCGTGCGGGCCGAGCGCCGTCTGGAGTTGGCGATGGAAGGGCAGCGCTTCTTCGACCTGCGCCGCTGGGGTATTCTGGAGGCGACGCTCAACCCGTACATCGCGGCGGAGAAGGGCCGACTGAACAAGCTGATCAACGCGCAGACGGTTGGGACCAAGCACTATCTCTACCCGATCCCGCAGACGCAGATCGACCTGAGCAAGTCTTCGGGCGGGGCGGGTCTGACGCAGAACCCGGGCTGGTAACGCACGATCCGCGGCAGTGGCCAGGTTGCCACTGCCGCGGTGCCGGGCCTCGGCAAACAGGAACGACCAACGCGGCATCGGTGCACGTGCACCGATGCCGCGTTTGCATCAGCGTCGCTCGATCCTGAAAACCTGGAGCGAGTCGCCGGTGTTGGCGACGAGCACCAACCGGCCGGCCGGCGTATCGAGCAGAGCGAGGCCGGCGACGTTCAGCGGCGCCAGAAAGCCGCTCTCACGCGGCGACACGGGTGCGAAGCGACCATGGCCGTCTCCGCGTAGCCACAGCCCGTTGCCTGCGTCGGCGCGCGGCGTATTGGCCTCGACGTCGTAGAGGTTGCCCCCCGCGATCAAATCGAGGTGGCCATCGTGGTCGACGTCGTAGGGGACGATGGCCCTGATCGGCGCGATCTGCGCGAGGATGGGCAGTGGCGCAGCGCTGAAGGCGCCTGCGCCTTCGTTGTGGAGATACACGCTCGCGAAGGTGTCGACCTCGTAGTGCAGGGCGTTCTCCAACTGTGCTGGAGCGAACAGCTGATCGAGCGTTGCGGCGGCGAACGATCCGTAGGTCGGGAACTTCACCTGGAGCGTGTAGATGTCGCGACCCAGCGGATCCGCACCCCCGAGCGAGTACTCTCTCCCGTCGATCCGCTGCGTGANNCCGCTGAAATCAGCTGCGTAGACGCCGAGGGTGCTGTCCTTCGAGGTCGAGTACGAATGATTCAACCCGAGGTTGCCGGCGACGATGTCGGGGCGGCCATCGCGATCGAAGTCGCCGACTGCGAGACTGTACCACCAACCGCGCATCGACGGGAGCCGGGTGGATGCCGTCGCATCGACGAGACGACGACCGTCGTTCCGGTAGAACCGGATGCCCATCCACTCACCCGCGGTCACCAGATCGAGCCGCCCGTCGCCGTCGAAATCGACCCAGGCTGCATCGGTGATCATGCCGCCCGGATTCACCAGCTCTGGCGCCACCGACTCCGTCACGTCGGTGAAGTGCCCGTGATCGTTGCGCAGTAGATAGCTACGCGTGGGGTACGGATACTTCCGTGGGGTCAGCCGTCCACCGACGAAGAGATCGGGCTGGCCGTCCCCCGTGAAATCGCCGACGCGAACCGCGGCCGTGCTCGTGAGCATGCGGGGCAACGCGAGCGAGTCTCGCTCGAATCGTCCGCCACCCCGGTTGAGATACAGCCGGTCCTGCAGAAGCGGCGAGGCCGGGCTGAGCTCGTAGCCTCCACTCGATACGTACAGATCCGGCCGCCCGTCGCCGTTGGCGTCGAAGAACGTCGCTCCCCAGTCATCGTAGGCCTGCTCCTGCTCCCAGGGCTGCCCGACCATGGACGCGACGAAGCTGCCGTCTTTCTGCTGCAGTCGCAGCTCACCCGGGATCCCCGACCCGCCGCCGATGTAGAGATCCTCGAGGCCGTCACCATCGACGTCGCGGACCGCGAGCACGGGGCCGTGGCGAGACACCATGTACGGGAGGAGCGCCTGCACGGAGTAGTCGACCGCCGTCCCCGCCTGGTGCTTGTAGGCCAGTCCCTGCACGTCATCGATCTGCTCGAAGCGCCGCTCGCCTGCCGGGAGCAGGGGCAGGGTCGGTGAACGCTTCCTGAGCGTCGCATCGCTCTGTCGCACGACGAGGAGCCGATCGGCGTCGATCCCCGCGAGCAGCTGCGACCGACCGTCGGGCCAGACGACCTCGAGGCTGTCCACACGCGCCGCCGGGCCGAGCCCGAAGTGGGCGCGGTCGTCCATCGTCGACATGTAGCCCCGATAGGGCGAATGATAGAGGTACTGGTTGTGTCCTCCCGCCGTGAGGATCAGCGTCGAGCCGATCCCCCGCCGATTGGCGCCGGCCCCCTCGAGCTTCACGTTCAGTACGTGGTGGGCTTCGTCCTTGCCGCGAACGTTGTGGTAGACGAACGCCGGACCATCGATGTTGTTCACGACCAGATCGAGTCGGCCGTCGTTGTCGAGGTCCGCGTAGGCCGCGCCGTACGAGAACGCGCTCTTCTCGAATCCCCACGCCCGGCTCGCGTCGGCGAAGGTCAGATTCCCCGTATTGCGGAAGAGATAGCTGACCTCCTGGTAGGCCGGGAGGCGGCGCAGGTTGTCGAGCGCTCTCCGGTTTCCGGCGTTCGCGCGCGATGGAAGCATCGCCTCCGACGTGCTCGCCATGTAGTCGAGATCGTTGACGGCGTTCGGGTACCCGTTTCCGATGAACAGGTCCTTGAAGCCGTCGTCGTCGAAGTCGGCGAAGAGCGTGCTCCAGCTCCAGCTCGCTGAAAACGATATCGCCGTCTTTCGTGACCCCATTGCTGAGCTGGAGCGAGTTGCTGGAGTAATCCACGCGGAGGCCGCGACGGAGCATGTCGGCATGGCCGCCGTAGGTCGCGAAGCCGAGCGTGCGCTTCCGCCGTTCCAGCGCGCGAGCGACCATGTCCGCCTGGACGACGTCCGGCCAGCCGTCGTTGTTGAAGTCGGCGGCGTCGACGCCCATGCCGGCAAAGCTCGCGTGCTTCAACGACTGCGCCGCCCGGTTGGCGAACGTCCCATCGCCACGATTGATGTACACCACGTCGTTCGCGTCGATGTCGTTGGAGACGTACAGATCGGGACGGCCGTCGCCGTTGAAGTCGGTCACGGCCACGCCAAGCCCGAAGCCGCGTTCACGCACGATTCCCGCCTCGGCGGACACGTCGACGAACGTGCCATGACAGGTGTTGCGGAACAGCTTGTTCAGGCTGGCCGGGGTCGCACCGGTCCGTGCGCCAGGCTGGTCCGAGACGTTACTGCGCGAGAAATCGCCGGGCGAGTTCTCGAGGAGGAAGAGGTCGAGACACCCGTCCCCATCGTAGTCCAGGAAGGCGGCGTGCGTCGTGAACCCGGTGTCGGCGATGCCGTATTGCGCCGCCGCTTCGGTAAAGGTTCTATTCCCGTTGTTGACGAACAGCAGGTTTGCGCGGTCCTCCGGCTTGGACCATTCGGGACCGGAGACGGAGACGTAGATGTCCAGAAAGCCGTCGTTGTTGATGTCCACCATCGTCGCACCGGTGGCCCACCGAGTCGTCCCGACCCCTGCCTGTTTGGTGACGTCCTCGAACCGCATTCCGCCCTTGTTCAGGTACAGGCGGCTCGTGACTAGGTTTCCGGAGAAGAAGATGTCCGGAAGACCATCGTTGTCGACGTCGCCGACCGCCACACCGGCCCCGTTGTACACATAGACGTCGGCCTGCACGTTCAACGAATCGGTGGTCGTGACCGTGTTCGCGAAGCTGATGCCCGTGCGCTCGGCGCCGAGGAGCTCGAACACCGGGCGCTCCTTCCGGCGACACCCCGCGACGCAAAGAAGAGTGAGCAGGAACGCGGTCCGACCAGGGCGCTGCATGCGTGCGAGCCTCTTCTGCGTGTGGTGGGATGCCGGCGAGTGTCCGGCGAGGTGGGTGTGACGACGTACCGTCCACAAAAAAATAGCAGCCGTACCAGACCGGGGTATTCCTACCGATGAGCCACCAGCAGTACATCGCCCGCGTCGTCAACCTGATTCCCGAGAACTCGCAGCGACTGTGGTCGCTGAGCGAAGTCGACGCCCGCCAGCGTCTCCTCGATGCGGACAGCGGCGCGGTGCTGAGGATCGACGGTTCGTTCGCGCTCGTAGCCCAGGAGGGGGAGCGCGTGCTGCTCGCCCGCAGCCTCGACCGCCCGATGCGCTACTTCCTCGCGAAGGCGGTGGACGGGCCCGTGCTGATCGTCGCGGAGCGGATCGACGAGATCGCCGCCGAGCTGGCGCGACGAGGGTGGTCCAATCAGTTCCACCCGAGCTACACGCGCATGGTGCCGGCCCATCACGTGACCATGCTGCGTCTCATCGGATGCCCCGACCCGAATCCGGTGCACCGCCGCTTCTTCGACCCGCCGCGCGCCACGCTGCCGACGGATCTGGACGTGATCGGCCGCCACTACATCGAGGCCGTGTACGCGGAGCTGCGCCGCTGGCTGCCCGTCCAGGATGCCGCCGCGCCGATCGGCGTGCCGTTCTCCGGGGGGATCGACAGCGGGGCGGTGCTGCTCTGCCTCTACGCGCTGCTGCTCAACGAGGGGATCTCGCCCGCGAGGCTCAAGGCGTTCACGCTCTCGGTGGACGGCGGGGGCGACGACGCGCGGCAGGCGCGCGAGTTCCTCGCCCGCACGGGCCTCGAGATGCTGGGTGAGACGATCGACGTCCCGTCCGTCGCGCTCGATCCGTTGCGAGCCGTCGCCGTGATCGAGGACTACAAGCCGCTCGACGTCGAGTGTGCCGCGGTGAACCTCCAACTGCTGGCCGGCATCCGGGAGCGCTATCCCGAGTGGCGACTGCTCGTGGATGGCGACGGCGGCGACGAGAACCTCAAGGACTATCCGATCGAGGAGAACAGCGAGCTGACGATCCGCAGCGTCGTCAACAATCGCATGCTGTATCAGGAGGGGTGGGGCGTCGAGTCGATCAAGCACTCGCTCACGTACTCCGGCGGGTTCAGTCGCGGCTGCGTGCGCGGCTACGCGTGCGCCAGCGCCCACGGTTTCGTGGACTTCAGCCCCTACCTGCGTCCAGCGGTGATCGCGGTCGCGGAGGCAATCCCGTTCGCGGAGCTCACGCACGGCTCGCACGAGCGGCTGTATGCGCTCAAGGGTGAGATCGTGTCGCGGGGGGTGAGGTCGGTGCTGGGGATCGAGATGCCGGTGTTCCCGAAGCGCCGCTTCCAGGAGGGCGCGGTCGCCACTGGCCAGGTAGCACGGCTCTTCCCGCGCGACGAGGGGCGCTATCGGCAACACTTCCTCGCGCTCCACGCTGCCGCGTCGTGACCGTCTCCGCCGCTGACCGGCGGATCCGGGCTCTCCGGCCGCCGAAGCGGTCCGTCGATCCGTACACCGCGCACGGCTCGGTGCTCGAGGCGGAGCGGCGCCCCGATGGGCGAGTCGAGCAGACGCTGACGGCGTTCCTCGTCGGCGCGGAGTGTCCGTTCACCTGCTCGTTCTGTGATCTCTGGCAGTGGACGCTCGATGGGCCCACGCCACCGGGCGCGATCGTCGCTCAGCTCGAGCGCGTGCTCTCCACACTGGAAGGTCCGCGTCCCCAGCGACTGAAGCTGTACACGGCGAGCAACTTCTTCGATCGGCGCGCCATGCCGCGCGACGACTGGCCGGCACTCGCGCGGCTCGCCGCCACGTTCGAGGCGGTGACCGTAGAGTCGCACGCGAGCACCATCGGCGCGGCGACGCTCGAGTTCGCGCGGTTGCTCGGGCGCAGGCTCGAGGTCGCGGTCGGCTTGGAGACGATCCATCCGGGAGCGATGGCTCAGCTCAACAAGCGGCTCGAGCCCGCGAAGTTCGACCATGCGGCCCGCCTGCTCGCCGACGCCGGGATCGACCTCCGCGCCTTCGTGCTGCTCGGCGCGTCGCACGTGCCGGACGAGGAGAGCGTGGCGTGGACGGTGCGCACGGTGGAGTACGCGGTGCAGTGCGGCGCAGCGGTGGTGTCGATCATCCCGGTGCGTGGAGGAAATGGCGAGATGGAGCGGCTGCGGGCGCTGGGTCTGTTCACGCCACCCACGCTCGTGCAGTTGGAGGCGACGCTGGACCGATGCCTGGCGCTCGCCCCCACCGTGGTGGCGGCAGATCTGTGGGACGTCCGGCTTCTACCAGCGTGTGAGGCGTGCCGCGAGGAGCGGATCGCGCGGCTGGCGCGGATCAATCTCACGGGTCTCGCCGAGGCGCGCATCGCGTGCGAAGCGTGCGACGAGGCGCTGGCGACGTGAAACACTCGTGCGAGGTCGCCATCGTGGGCAGCGGGTTCGCCGGATCGCTGTTGGCGCGCGTGCTCGCCGTGCTCGGCTACGATGTGCTCCTATTGGAGCGAGGCACGCATCCGCGGTTCGCGATCGGCGAGTCCACGACGCCGCTGGCCAACCTGTCGCTCGAAAGGCTCGCGGTGCGATATGGGCTGTCCGACTGCTACCACCTGGCAACGCACGGCCGGTGGATGACGCACTACCCTGGCGTGCGGCGCGGCCTGAAGCGCGGATTCACCTACTATCGGCACCACCCGGGGGAGCGGTTCGCCGAGAACGGACTCCAGTCCGAGCGGCTGCTCGTCGCCGCGAGTCCCGAAGACGCGCTCTCCGATACGCACTGGCTGCGCGCCGATGTGGACCATCACTTCGTGCGGAACGCCGTGGCGGCCGGAGTCGAGTATCTCGACCGCACCGAGCTCACGACGGCCGACTTCGACGGAGGATCGGCACGGATGCTCGGCCGGCGCGATGGAGTCGCGCTCGAGATCGAGGCGCGCTTCGTGATCGATGCGTCCGGGCCGGCGGGCTTTCTCGCCCGGCAGATCGGGATCCCGTCGATGCTCGACCGAACGCACACGCGCTCGGCGCTCGTGTTCGGCCACTTCGACGACGTTCGGCTGATGCGCGACGAGGCGCCGTCGCTTCCCGAGGGGCCGTATCCCGACGACTGGGCGGCCGTACACCATCTGATCGACGAAGGGTGGATGTACTCGCTCCGGTTCGATCACGGGACGACGAGCGCGGGGTTTCTGCTCACGCCGCACGGTCTCGCGCAGCTCGGCGACGCGGCAGCTGGAGATCCGGCGCGGCTCTGGCACGCACTCCTCGAGCGGTATCCGACGATCGGGCGGCTGTTCGCCGAGGCGAAGCCGGTGATGCCGATCGGGTTCGTGCCGAGGGTGCAGCACCGGTTGGCGCGCGCGACGGGTGTGCGGTGGGCACTGATGCCGCACGCATACGCGTTCGTCGATCCGCTGTTCTCGACGGGGATCGCGTGGGGACTGCGCGCCGTTGAGCGACTCGCTCTCGCGTTCGAGGAGGCGGCGAGCCGTGATCGGCGGCCCGACGCCGCGACGCTCGCGCGCTACGACGCGTCGCTGAGCGCCGAAGCAGATCAGATCGATCTCGTGGTGGCCGGCGCCTACGAGGCCCTGACGCACTTCGACCTGTTCGCCGCGCAGGCGATGCTCTATTTCGCGACGGTGTCGTTCGCCGAAGTGAGCCAGCGTCTCGGTGGCGGGCAGGACGTGGCGTGGAACGGCTTTCTCGGTGTCGGCGATCCCGTGCTCGATGCGGTGCCACGCGAGAGCCTCGAGCGCCTGCGTCGAATCACGCGCGCAGCGGGAGAGCCGGGCAGCGTACGCGAACGTGAGGAGTTCGTGGACTGGATCCGGGGTGCGATCGCGCCGCGGAACGTCGCCGGTCTGGCCGATCCGACGCGACGGAACCTCTACCCGATCGATCTCGACCTGCTCGTGGAGCGGCACGCACTGCTCGGCTTGAGTCGCGAGCAGTTGCTGGAAGGGCTCTTCGCGCTGCGGGGGCTGAGCCCGGAGCCGGCGTTCGACGAGCCGCTGGGTCGCGTGCGCGTGGCGACTGCGTGATGCGCCATGAGCCTCAGAGTCCCTTGCAGGATCCCGCACCGGCGACGAATCTGACCGCATGCCCGGTCACGAGTCTCCGATGATGCGGCGGCGATCGCTCGTATGGGCGGCAGTCGGGCTGTTCGTGGTCGTCGTTGCGGTGAGCGCCCTCCTCGTGAGGCAGATGCGGCGCGCCGAGCACTGGCCGCCGCCCGTACGGCCGGCGACGGCGATGGGCGACTCGACGTGCATCTCCTGCCATCGCGACAAGGCGAGCTACGAGGGGACGGCACACCGGCTCACGTCGCGTCACCCAAGCCGAGTGGCGGTTGCCGGCGAGTTCACGCCGCCGGGCAACGTGCTGCACACACCGAACGCGGCACTCCACTTCCGCATGACCGCCGACTCGTCGGGGTTCTATCAGACGGCGGTGACGGGCACGGGGAAGGACACGACGATGCGCACGGAGCGCGTCGCGTACGTGGCGGGCTCGAACCGCAAGGGCCAGAGCTTTCTGTACTGGCGGGGCGACTCGCTGTTCCAGCTGCCGATCTCGTACTGGAAGCCACTGAACAGCTGGATCAACAGCCCGGGACCTGCCTACCCGGACGGCCGCGTGAACTTCAATCGACCCGTTGGACCACGCTGCTTCGAGTGCCACGCGACGTGGATCGAGGCGCAGCCGGACCTGGGGGTCGTGAACCGGTACGACTCGACGCACGCGATTCTCGGGATCACGTGCGAGAAGTGCCACGGTGGAGGACGCGAGCACGTCGCGCGCGAGCGCTCGGTGCTGCGCGCGGCACGCGGGCCGGCGATCGTGAACCCGGCGCGGCTGACGCGCGAGCGGAAGATGGACGCCTGCGCGCAGTGTCACGGTGGCCTCGGAAGACCGATGGCCCAGCCGTTCACGTACGTGGCGGGGAACCGGTTGGAGGACTTCGTCACGCTGACGACGCCGCCGCCCGACGCGCCGGTCGACGTGCACGGCAACCAGGTCGCGCTGCTGCAGCGCAGTCGATGCTATCAAGCGTCGCAGATGACGTGTCTCACCTGTCACGACGTGCACGCCACGCAGCGCGATCCGAAGCAGCTCTCCGGACGGTGTCTGACCTGCCATCAGGAGCAGAGCTGCAAGCTGTTTCCCGTCCAGGGACACGCGCTCGCGGGGCGATGCGTGGACTGCCACATGCCGGTGCAGTCGTCGAACGTGATCGTGTCGGCGCTGGAGGGGACGCAGCAGCAGGTGAAGGTGCGCTCGCACTGGATTCGGGTATACAGGGGTTCGGCGGGCAAGTAGGCGAGAGCCCTTCGTCACATTGACGGCGGACCGCGACGCGTCCATTCTTGCCGCATGAATGCAAAGGTTCCCGATCCCCATGCTGCCGCACGTGACGCCGCACTGCGTACCGTGCTCGACGGTCCTGGCGAGACCGATCCATCGCTGCGTCACGCCGCGGCGGAGGGAGTCGGTGTGCCCGACGACCTGCGAGCGCTCGTCGAAAAGATTCATCGGCACGCGTACAGGGTGACGGACGAGGAGATCGCTGCGTTGCAGGCGAGGTACGACGACGATCAATTGTTCGAGCTCATCGTGAGCGCGGCGGTCGGTGCGTCGCGGCGGCGGTTGATGGCGGGACTGAAAGCGCTGGAGGACGCGTGAGGCTTCGGCGGGTCCATCAGGGTCACACCGCGCTGCGCGACAAGGCGCTCCTCGCGGTGATGCGGCTCGTGCAGGGACATGCGCCGGGCGTCGTCCGCACGCTGCTCTACCGGAAGGAATTCTTCGGGCGGCCGTGGAGCGCGCTCACGCAGCAGGTCATGCGCGGCCCTTCCGAGTGGACGGCGGGTGAACGCGAGACCTTCGCCGCCGTGGTGTCACGGTTCAACCAGTGCGTCTTCTGAACGAGCGCCCACTCCGCGGTCGCGGAGGCAGCGCTGGGTGACGGCAGCATGGCGGCGGTCCTGAAGGACTACCGCACCGCGCCGATCGACGACCGGATGCGGGAGACGCTTCGGCTCCTCGAGAAGTTCACGCTTCGGCCCGACGATCTCGGTCCGGCGGACATTCGCGCCGTGCTGGCGACCGGCGTATCGCGCGAGATGATCCGCGACGCGTTCTACGTCGCGTTCCTGTTCAACGGCTACGACCGGCTCGCCGATACGCTCGGGTGGGAGCTTCCCGAGCTAGGGTATTACGCGAAGGCGGGGAAGTTCCTGCTCAAGAAGGGGTACCAGCTCTAGCCGGCGTCCGGCGCAGATCGAGCCACTTGGCGATCGGGCCGACGATCGCGAGCGACAGCAACGCGGGGTCGGCGCTGAAGGCGATCGGCATCGGCACGCCGCGGTCCGACAGCAAGCGGAACACCGTCTCGGTGAGGGCGATGAGCGCGGCGACGATCATCTGCTTTCGCCGTCCCTTCACGACGGTACGCGGGTCCGTGATCATGAAGAAGACGAACAGCTGATACATCGGACCGGTGACGGGCGCGAGCTCGGGAAAGAGCGGCTGGCCGAGTGCCAGCGCGCGCAGCCCGTTGAGGACGAGGAAGCTCGCGAGGTAGGTGAGCGTGATGTGCAGCACGCCGACGCGCTTGGCGATGATCAGGCCGAACGTCCAGATCACGAGGTTCGTGACGAGGTCGTTCCCGAATTGATGGCTGAGCACCGCGACCTTGCTCGGCGCGGCGAGCAGGAGCGCGCTGATCGCGAAGTTGGTGGGGTTCCAGAGGTGCTGCTCGCGGTAGCGCAGCACGTACTTCGACGAGATGGCGAGAAATCCGCCGATCACGAAGGGCCACAGCGCGCCACCCTGCGGCTTGGTGAGCAGGGTGAGGCTGATGCCGCTGATGTAGGCGCTCTGCAGGTTGACGACGCGGCCGCGGTCGAACCAGGAGAGCGCCGCTTCCGTCGCCATGCACACGCCGAGCGCGAGCACGAGGCGCGTGTAGCCGCCGAACATGTGATAGCGGAGTTGCGCGACGACCAGGACGAGCGTGACGAGCCCGGCGATCAGGTAGCGCGGGTCGATCCGGCTGGTGCGCTGCCAGAGCCGCGAGACGGGATTCGGCGATGCAGTGGCCAGCCCGGTCGCAGGCGTCGCGTCGCTCATCGCACGGGCTCGGTGATCGTCATGATGCGATCAGTGGGGGGGCGCGAGATCACCTGTCGCGCTCCCGATGGCCACTCGACGGTGACGCGATCGACCCACTCGCGCTTGCCGAGCCCGAAGTGTGGGCGCCGGTCGTTCTGGCTGGCGAATCCGGACCCGCCGTCGACGACGCGACGCTGCACGAGGTCGCCGGCCTCGATCGTCACCTCGGCGCCGATCGCGCTGCGGTTGCTGCGCGTGCCGACGAGCTTGAACTCGATCCAGTGGTTGGTCGAATCGGGCTGGTCGCGATAGAGGATGGCCGGCTGGTTCTGGTTGGCGACGATGACATCCACCGCGCCGCGGTTGGAGAGGTCGGCCATGGCCACGGCGCGTCCGTCGTACAGGTCGTTCACGCCGACGCGGTCCGCCACGTCGACCCAGCCGGCGACTCCGCGATTGAGGTACACGCGCGAGCGCTCGTAGCCCGACAGACTCGCGTTGCCGAACGCGGGCCACGTGCTGGCGTCCTCGAAGAAGCGCGCGTTCGCGCCGGCGATCTTCGACATCGCGTACCAGTAGCTCTGGTTCCGGTCGGCCGAGATGAAGCCATTGGCGACGAACAGCTCATTGGCGCCGTCGTTGTTGAGGTCGCCGAACTGCGCGCCCCACGCCCATCCCGCGTCGGCGACCGCGCCCTCGGCGACGTTGCGGAAGCGGCGCGACTCGCGCAGCTCGTTCACGCGCAGGTTGTTGTTCTGGAAGATGTAGCCGCGCTCGGAGATGTTCGTGACGTAGGCGTCGAGTCGGCCGCGGTTGAACGCGTCGCCGAGCGTGACGGACATCCCGCTCTTCGATTCGGCCTCGAGACCCGCCGTGACGAGAGTGAAGCGCTTCCCCTGCTCGTTGTGGTAGAGCTCTTCCGGTCCGTAATCGTTGGCAAGGTAGATCTCCGGCCAGCCGTCGCCGTCGAGGTCGGCCGACGCGGCGGCGAGCGTCCAGCGCGTGCTCCCCACGCCCATGCGATCGGTCACGTCCTCGAACTTTCCGCCGCCGAGGTTGTGGAAGAGCAGGTTCTTCCCGCCGTTGTCGGCGTACTCGAAGCTCTTGTGCATGATCCGCGTCGTCGTCAGGTGCCACAGATCGATGTCGCGGAAGTACGCCGTGACGTACAGATCGAGCTTGCCGTCGCGGTCGTAGTCGAGCCATATGGCGCCGTTGCTGTTCACCCACCGATGGAGACCGGCGCGCTCGGTGACGTCCTCGAAGCGGTGGCCGTCGACGTTTCGGAAGAGTGACAGATAGCCGTAGCGGTAGACGAGCACGTCCTCGCGGCCGTCGCCGTCCATGTCGCCCCAGACGGCGCCCATGGAAACGCCCAAACCCGGCCGATTGAGATCGGCCAGCCCCGCCGCAGCGGCCACGTCCTCGAAGGTGCCGTCGCCCTTGTTGCGATAGAGGGCGTTGGGCTCGCCGAACCGGCTGTTGGTGAAGTAGAGATCCGGCCAGTCGTCGCCGTCGAAATCCGCCACCGAGACCGCGGCGCCGAGTGCGGCGACGTGGGGCTCGACGCCAGCGATCTTCTGATCGAACGACGGGCGCTTGTGGACGAAATGGATTCCGGCCTGAGCCGTGGCGTCGCGCAGGGTGAAGCCCGGCCGCGTGGCGTCGGCGGCGGTCCGGATGGGGCCGCGGTCGAGGCGCATGGCGAGCAGGATCGCGGCCATGAAGGGGACGGCCATGATGGCGCGTCGGGCCGATGGGCGAGGGCGGGAAACCACGCCCGAAATCTAGCGCTGGGGCTGGCGGCGGGCGACGCTGGACGAAGGGCGGATGCGCGTGTTGAACTCTCGCTGATACCGCTGGTGCGCCGAGTCGGTCGGGTACGCCTCACCCTTCGCGTAGGGATACGAGCGAATGTCGTGGAAGGGGAGCGGCTCCACCGTCGTGCCGAACGCCGTGTTGAGGTCGGAGTCCTTGATCCAGCCGTCCGTGTAGAGGAGGAAGTCACGCTTCCAGCCTGTCGGCAGCCGGGCCTCCGACTGGGCGTCGAACTCGATCGTCGCCTCGTCGCCCGGGGCCATGATGACGTACATGTCGTCGGGACCGCGGAGCAGCGGCAGCACGTCGCCGTAGCGCGTGAACGCGCCGCCGATCGGCCGCCAGGGCGAATCCTTCGTCACGTCGTCGTAGGCGAACCAGTAGGGGCCGTAGCGGCCGCCCTTGCGGTACATGCGCGAGAAGCCGCGCTCGTGCAGCTCGGCGGAGACGGGCGTCAGCGTCGTGAGCTTCACGCTCGGCGACCTCGGCGCGCGGGCGACGAACGCCTGGTCCCAGTAGATCTGCATGTTCGTGCGGATGCGCACGTGGTGATCCTTCGTCGGGAACTTCCCCGCCAGGTCGGTCACCATCGTCTTGTCCTTGCCCGACGGGAAGCCGAGGCTCGCGACGGCGGTGCGCCACCGTCCTCTCGCGTCGCGCACCTCGAGCGAGGGTGACGACAGCGCGATCGCCGACTGCTGGCCGAGCGCGACGTTGATGCTGGCGTCGGTCGGGTAGATCCACCCGCGCAGGAAGAGATACGTGTCCGGCGCGCCGGCCGAGTCGCCGAGGTCGAGCACGAGGTCGTGCGGCTCGACGACGCCCTGGTAGCGCGTGGGGGTGAAGTTGGAGACGTACACGTCGTCGCTCTCGCGGAGCGCGGGGAGCACGTCCATCCCGTGCTCGTCGACGGCGGAGCGCGGCAGCTCGCGGCGAGACACGTCGAAGGTGCGAAGCGTGACGGGACCTGGCGGGACGAAGCGCTCGTCGACGAACACGTCGATCGAATCGGGATGATCGACGGCGACGAGCCGAACCTCGTCGGCGTACGCCGTCTCCCAGAGCTCTTCGGTGAGCTGGAGGACGTAGCGGCCGTCACGCGGCTTCAATGCGTCGCCGGGAATGCGCACGTACTCCTGCGACGCGCCGGCGGGGGCGAAGGCGCTCGTGCTCCCCATGAGACCGAGCGGCATGCCGAGCGCGCTGCGCCACATCGCGTCGGTCACGAAGCGGAAGCGCGTGCCGTCCCACGTGTACGCGAACGCGCATGAGCCCTTGAGCATCTCGCGCTCGACGACGGTCTCGTCGCTGCCGGGGATGTAGACGGTCTGCGGCACGCCGTTCGGCCATTCGATGCGCAGCACGTCGGCCTTGAGATGCGGACCGAGCCCGAAGTGCGTGCGCCGCGATGTAGCGACGCGCGTCTGATACAGGTCGCCGGCGCGGAGCTGAAGCCGCGTGCCGATGCCGAACGCGTTGTTCTTGCCGCTGCCGGCGCCGAGGCCGCGGAGCTGGACGTTCACGGCGAGATTCGAGTTCCCCAGATCGTTGCGCAGGAGTCGAAGCGCGCCGCTGGCGTCGGTCGCCACGATGTCTTCGTCGCCATCGTCGTCGACATCGGTGACGGCGAGAGCGGACGCTCCGCCCGACCGGAGGTTCGCCGGAAGAACCGTCGATCGATCGAGGAACTTCCCCGTGCCGTCGTTGCGCAGCAGCGCCATGCCCTGCGCTCCCGCGCCATCGCCGACGACGAGATCGAGCCAGCCGTCGTTGTCGTGGTCGACGAATACCGCCGACGCGACGGACGCACCGCGCAGCGCCTGGAGCGCGGCGGCGGAGCGCGTGTCACGGGTGAAGGTGCCGTTGCCGCGATTGTGCCAGAGCGACGCCTCCCCGCCTCCGGCGGCGAACAGATCGATCGCGCCGTCGTTGTCGTAGTCGCCAGCGACGACGACCGTCGCGCCGCCGCCCGTCAGACCACTCGCGGACGTCGCGTCGGCGAAGTGCTGCGCGCCGCCGTTGTGGAGCAACGTGACCCCCGACGCACCGGCGACGACGAGGTCCAGGCGGCCGTCGTCGTCGAAGTCGGCGAACGCCGCATCGTGCACGTCGCCGCTGCCGGCGAGACCGAACGCCGCCGTGGCCTCGGTGAAGGTGCCGTCGAGGTTGTTGCGATAGAGCGTCCGTCCCGCGCTGCCGACGACGAGCAGATCGAGATCGCCGTCGTGATCGAGGTCGGCGAAGAGCGCCTTGCGCGCACCCTTCACGTCGGGGATCACCGCGGTCGCGAGCTCGGTGAGCGCGCCCTTGCCGTCGTTGCGATAGACGTGCCCCCGGCCGTCTCCACCGGCGACGAAGAGGTCGAGCCAGCCGTCGTTGTCGACGTCGGCGAAGGCCGCGTACGTGGCGCCGTTCGGGAGCGTCAGACGCGAGCCAGCGCCGATGTCGCGGACGACGCCGCCCTGGATGCGGAAGAGACGTGCGCTCGCCGCTCCGGCGCCGGCGGCGAACAGATCGTCGATGCCGTCGCCGTCCAGATCGCCCATGGCAAGCGTCGTGATCGGCGATGCGGCGGGGAAGCCCACCTCGGCCGTCACGTCCACGTACTTCGCGACGTCGACGGTGGCGCGCTCGCGCACACCCTGCTGCGAGATGAAGTTCTTCGGCGCGAAGGTCAGTACCGGTCGTCCGGGGATCGCGCCTTCCGTCCAGCGCACCTCGTCGAGCGCCGCCTGATACGGCGAGGTCGTTTCCATGGCGCGCAGGAGCCGATCGAGTGTCGGGCGCGCGTCGGCAATCCGACCGGCTCGTGCGAGCTGGATGACGCTGTCGAGCATGGCCAGCGCCTGTGGCGGCGGCTCCGGAGGAATGCGACGCACCTCCTCGAGCTGCTGGACGACACTGTCCGCCTGACCGGCGCGGGCGAGGGCGTCGACGAGCTTCAGCCGGACGGCGAGGTTCGCGGGGGCGACGCCGAGCACGTCGTGCAGGCGGTCGCGGTAGCGCTGCGACGAGGCCGCGTCGGTGCCGCGCGAGTCGAGCTCGGCGAGCGCGAACAGGACGTGCGCATTGGCGCTCGAGTCGCGGCGCAGCTGCTCGAGCGTCGCGCGCGCCTCCGCCTGGCGATTGGTCAACGCGTAGACACGCGCGAGCGCCAAGCCGACCTCGGTGCTGTTCGGGTCGAGCTCGCGCGCCCGCTTCAGCTGCGTCTCGGCGTCGGCGTACCGACCGGCCTGGAGGTAGGTGGCGCCGAGGTTCGCGAAGCCGAGCGGATCGTCGGGCGCGAGCTTCGCCAGCTTGGTGAACTCGGCCTCGGCCTCGGCGAGCTGATTGCGCTGCAGGTAGCTCAGGCCCAGCATGCGCGTGCTGTACAGCTCTTCGACGGAGGCACGCTCGGCGCGCGGGCACGCGAGCAGGAGGACGGCCGCGACGAGCGCCAGGCGGCCGCGAGATATCGCTGACATGGGTCAAATATCTCGCGGGAGCGGGTTGGGGCAAATCGGTGAGTTGGTGAGTCGGCTAGTTAGTGAGTTGGTCGGTGAACCAGTGAACTGAACGGCACGTGCCACGAACCAGCGTGGAGACTCCACTGAGGGAGCTCCACGCTGGTTCGTGGCCGTTCGGGTTCAACTCACTAATCAACCGACCAACCAGCTATCCAACTCACCAACTCGCCCACTTCAGGCTTTCAAGACGACCTTCTCGCAGTGCTCCAGCTTGTCGTTGAAGATCCTGTACCCCTCCGCCGCCTGGTCGAGTGGCATGCGGTGCGTGATGATGAACGTCGGGTCGATCTCGCCCTTCTGGATCCGCTCGAGCAACGGCTTCATGTAGCGATGCACGTGGCACTGGCCCGTCTTGATCGTGAGCGATCGGTTCATCACTGCGTTCATCGGGAACTTGTCGATCAGCCCTGCATAGACGCCGATCACGGAGACCGTGCCGCCGCTGGCGCAGGAGAAGATCGCCTCGCGGAGCGCGATCGGGCGGTCGGGCTGCATGCGCAGCACCTGCTTCATGCGGTCGTGCGCGTAGAGGACGCCGTGACTGTGGCCCTCGACGCCCACCGCGTCGATGCAGTGATCGGGGCCGCGTCCGGCCGTGAGGTCCTTGAGCACGTCGGGGACGCTGTCGACCTCCTCGTAGTTGATCGTGATCGCGCCCGCTTTCTCGCGCGCCATGTCGAGCCGGTACTTGAACCGGTCGATCGCGATCACGCGCTCGGCACCGAGCAGATAGGCGCTGGCGATGGCGAACTGTCCCACGGGGCCGCAGCCCCAGACGGCGACGGTGTCGCCCGGCTTGATGCCGCACATCTCCGCGCCCATGTAGCCCGTCGGCAGGATGTCCGACAGGAAGAGCACCTGCTCGTCGGTGAGGCCCTCCGGCACCTTCAGCGGCCCGACGTCGGCGTACGGCACCCGCGCGAACTCGGCCTGTCCGCCGGCGAACCCGCCGGTCAGGTGCGAGTAGCCGAAGATCCCGGACGCCGCATGACCGAGCAGCTTCTCGGCGACGTACGCGTTCGGGTTGGAGTTCTCGCAGATCGAGTACGCGCCTGCCTGGCACGCATTGCAGTTGCCGCAGGCGATCGGGAAGGGAACGACCACGCGGTCGCCCACCTTCAGGTTGTTCACGCCGCTGCCGACCTCGACGACTTCCCCCATGAACTCGTGGCCCATGATGTCGCCGGGCTCCATCATCGGAAGGAACCCGTTGTAGAGGTGCAGATCCGATCCGCAGATCGCCGTCGACGTGATCTTCACGATCGCGTCGCGCTTGTTGAGGATCTGCGGGTCGGGGACCTCGCGCACCTGCATCTTCTGCGGCCCCATCCAGCACGTCGCTTTCATCGTACCTCCTCGTCCGTCTTGGCCGCGGCTCGCCGCGGCGGGTGAATCGGAAAGTGGGTCAGAGCTGGACCGGCTTGTCGTCGGGCTGCGCCGGATGCATCCCACGCTGCTTCGTCGCATCGGAGAACAGGATCTCACCCGTCTCCATCACTTGCTTGAAGTGGCGCAGGTCGTCCATGACCTGCTGGCCGGGCTCCTCGCGGAAGAGCATCGCGACCTTGGAGCCGAGCTTGCCGAGTGGCGGCTTGTACTCGAGCTCGATGCGGACCTCCGTTCCGCGTCCGCCTGGCGCGCGCTCGAAGCGCACGGTGCCCGCGTTGAACACCTCGGCGTCCTCGGTCGAGCGCCACGCGATCAGCTCGTTCGGACGATCCTCCGTCGTCTCGGCGTCCCATTCGACCGTCGCACCCGCCGGCGCTTTCGCCTTCCAGTGCGAGCGGCGCTCCCCCGTGACGCTGACCGACTCCAGGTGCCGCATGAAGCGCGGAAGGTTCTCGAAGTTGTGCCAGAAGGCGTAACACTCTTCCGGCGACTTGTTGATCGTGAGGCTGCGTTTGGTGCGGATGATTCCCTTGTCGGCGCCCTCGTTCGCAATGGTGCGCGGCTGCTGCGACAGGGTGCGCGCGGCCATCACGTCGAGCGCCGTCACGGCGAGCACGTTGGCCGTGGCGAACAGGGCGCGTCCGCGGTTGTTCTCCGGGTTCGCGATCGTCTTGCCGAGCAGCGCGAGATCCAGCGCATCTCCCGCTACGCGCGACCAGAGGGCCTTCTCCGGCTGCTGCCGCGAGAGGATGGCGACGCCGTGCGAGATCTCGCGCGCGCCGAGGGCACGCATGACCCCCTTGTTCCCCTCCGCGTCCCTGATCCCGCAGATCTTGGACATCGCCTCCGGGACGAGGAACTGCGCCAGTCCAAGGCCGATGCTGAACACGCCGAGGAAGTCGGCGAGACTCTCGCCACCGGTGCCGCGATCCTCGTTGGCGATGCGCTGATATCGCGCCGCCGCCGCGGCGCGAGGCCGCGCCCGTTCGGCGAGGGCACTCCCGAGCGGCGCCGTGCCTCCGTTGCCGCTCGTCGCGTTCGCTGTCGCTTCGATTGAGGTTCCCATGCTTCGCTCCTTGCCGCGATGATCGTCGTGTGCTCGGCGCACACAGTCCTCTGTCGCTCGTCCGCGAGCGACGGGGCGGCGACGGGGCGCAGTTCGCGTGCCCGCGAACAAACGCATGCGTCGAGCGCTGAGCGACGAGGACTGTGTTCGGCACGCGACCGCCATTAGGCTGCTCACGATGAACGTGCTCATCCTCGGCGCAACGGGCATGGTCGGACAGGGTGTGCTGCGCGAGTGCCTGCTCGACGGTGGGGTGTCGCGTGTCCTCACGCTCGGCCGAACGCCCACTGGGCAGGCGAATCAAAAGCTGCGCGAGATCGTCCACGCCGACCTGCTGCACCTGGCGCCGATCGAGGACCAGCTCGTCGGGCTCGACGCGTGCTTCTACTGTCTGGGCGCGTCGGCAGCGGGACTGAACGAGCAGGAGTACACGCGGATCAACTACGAGATGACGCTCGCCGTGGCCGAGACTCTGGTGCGGCTCGATCCCGACATGGTGTTCGTGTACGTGTCGGGGACCGGCACCGACAGCACCGAGCGCGGCCGTTCAATGTGGGCGCGCGTGAAGGGGCGGACGGAGAACGCACTCCTGCGGCTGCCGTTCCGGGCGGCGTACATGCTGAGGCCCGGGCTCATCATCCCGATGCACGGCGTCAAGTCGAAGACGCGGCTCTATCGCGCGTTCTACACCGTGCTCGGTCCCCTCCTGCCGGCGCTCAAAGCACTGTTCCCACGTTCGGTGATCACCACCGAGCAGCTCGGGCGCGTCATGCTGCGTCTGGCGCGTTCGGGGTACTCCAAGAACGTGTTGGAGATGGCCGACCTGGCGATTCTATGATCGTGCCCCCGTCGCGCGCAGCAGTCGCAATTTGTGATCTCGGTCACTGCGCCGTCTCTTGCATCACTGTGTTTCGTAATGCTCTGCCGGTCAGGGTCCGCCGCAGGATCATGGCTGTGTCCGCAGCTACGTTTTCGACTCTCGACCTTCCGCAGTCGCATGCAGCAATCCGTTGACGCCCCTACGCCGAAAGCGCTCGCCGATCTCGTCGCGCGATGCGACCAGATCAACCGGTTCGCGATGCAGCTCACCGCCGTGGAGGAGAACCGGATCGCCGCACTGTCGGCGGGAATCCTCGTGATGCGTCAGGTGCTCGACCTGCCGCTGATCGATGCGGAGAAGCTTCCGATGCGGCAGGGGCGCATCCAGCATTGGGCGCTCACCGGTGGACACCTGAAGGAAGCGGAGACGCCGGCGATCCACGCCGTGCGCGGACTTCTCTGCCTGGACGAGCACGAGCAGGTGAAAGTGCTCTCGCACCGGACATGGCGCGGGCAATGGCGCTCCGTGACGCTCTGGAAGAGCACCGAGCACAAGATCCTTCCGGCGGCGATGATGGAATTCCTCGCGCGGCTGACGGCACTGGCGCAGAAGCGCGCTCCCGACGCGGCGCGCGCGCTGCTCGCGCGGAGCGAGGCCGTGACGGCGACGCACGCACTGCTGGCGGCAGGACCGCGCTCGCGCGGCGGCTGAGGCCGGCCGCGCCGACTGAGCTCACGAAGACGATGTCGCCGTCGTCGTCGAGTCCCAGCTCCTGATGAAGCCCGCACACGCCGCAGATCTTGGTGGCCACCCACACGGCGTGCAGCTCGTCCCGCAAGGCAGTGGAGGCGGGCTTGACGACCAGCTTCTTGAAGCTGTACTCGCCGCAGTTCTCGCACGCGTGCGCGCGCGCGATCCGCTCGGCTCGCTCGCGAGTGATCGGCGTGCTCAAGGTCAGAGATCGGCGATGGGTGCGCCGTCGGGTCCGTCGGCGTCGTCGCCCGCGTCCGAACGACCGGCGCCCGACGCGAGCTGCGGTGGCGGTGGAGGCGGCGTCGGCGATGGCGCGGCACGCGGCGCGGCGCGCGTGCCGCCCTGCGCCGACGACGCTCCGCTGCGCACGAGCAGCTCGCGCATCGCGCCGATCGCGCCCATGACGCCGGTGGCTTCGGCGGGAAGGAAGATCGTCGTGCCCGACCCCTCGGTGATCTTGGGCAGCGCCTCGAGGTACTTCACCCCGAGCAGGTACATCGCCGCCTCACCCTCGGGCAGCGCCGAGGCGATCCGGGTGAGCGCCTGTGCCTCGGCTTCGGCCATCGCCAGCCGCGCGGTGGCGAGGCCCTGCGCACGCAGGATCGCCGCGTCCTTCTCGCCCTCGGCGCGGCGCACCTGTGCTTCGCGCACTCCCTCCGACTCGAGGATCGCGGCGCGCTTCGTCGCTTCGGCGTTCGTCACCGCGGCGCGACGCTCGCGCTCGGCGCGCATCTGCAGCTCCATCGACTGCTTGATGTCGCGCGGCGGCTCGATCGCCTGCAGCTCGACGCGCGTGAGGTCGACTCCCCACCCGATCGCGGCCTCCTCGATCACCTCGCGCATCCGGGTGTTGATCGCGTCGCGGCTCGCCAGCGTGGCGTCCAGCTCCATCTCGCCGACGATGTTGCGCAGCGTGGTGCGCGTCAGCGTCTCCAGCGCGTACGGCAGGTTTTGCACGGCATACGTCGCCTTCTGCGGATCGGCCACGCGGTAGTAGAGCACCGCGTCGATGTCGATCGTCACGTTGTCCTTCGTGATTACCGGCTGGCTCGGGAAGTTGAGCACCTGCTCGCGCAGGTCGATGCGTGTCGTCGAGCCGGCCGTGATCTTCTTCTGTCCGCCGACGGCGATCTCGAAGTAGCGCACGTCGATGGACCGAGGCCGCTCGAACCACGGGATCAGGACGTTGAGCCCCGAGCGCGCCACGCGGTGAAAGCGGCCGAGTCGCTCGATGACCATCACTTCGGCCTGGCCGACGATCTTGAACGACGCCGAGGCGAAGGCGGCGAGCACCGCCAGCACAATCAGGACCGCGATCCACATATCGGCTCCTTGAAGGTCGGCTGATGTTACCCCCGGGGCAGAGGGGCGGCAACGCCGCGACGCCGTGTCCGGCACGTGAGGATTAGCTTCTGCTCGTGCATCCCCAGCGCGTCTCGACGTTCGAGCTGTTCTTCGACCTCGTCTTCGTCTTCACGATCACGCAGCTCACGAGCGCACTGCACGCCGACTCGAGCGCGGCGGGCGTGCTGCGCGTCCTGCTCATGCTCGCGGTGATCTGGTGGATGTACGGCGGCTATGCGTGGCTCACCAACGCCGTGTCGGCCGAGCATGGACGATACCGACTCGCGCTGCTCGTCGGGATGATCGGGTTCCTCACCGTGTCGCTCGCCATCCCCACGGCGTTCACCACGGGCGGCCTACTGTTCGGCCTCGGCTATCTGCTCGTCGTTCTCGTGCACGCGGCGCTGTTCGGCCAGGCGGGCGAGGGTGCCATTCGCGGCATGCGCGTCGTCGCGCCGCGCAATGTGGCCGCGGCGCTCGTGATCACGCTCGCCGGCCTGCTCGCGCCGCGTGTGGGCACGGCCGTCGTGCTGGCCGTGTGGGCCGCGGCCGTGCTCGTGCTCTGGCTCCCGCAGCGTGCCTCGAGCGAACGCGGGTTCGAGATCGCGCCCGCGCACTTCGTCGAGCGGCACGGGCTCGTCATCATCATCGCGCTCGGCGAGTCCGTCATTGCCGTGGCCGCGAGCACGAGCGCGCATCCGCTCGGTGTGGCGCGCCTCGGCATCGCGACGCTCGGGCTCCTGCTCTCGGTCATGCTCTGGTGGGTCTACTTCGATCGCGACGACCGCGCGTCCGTCGACGCGCTCGAACGCGCACCGGCCGCCGAGCGCCCCCTCAAGGTCAAGGTGGGCTACGGCTACTGGCACTACGCGCTGCTGCTCGGAATCATCGCCACCGCCGCCGGGATGAAGGATGCCGTCAGCGCGCCGTTCCACCATCTGCACTTTCCGGCCGCGATCGCGCTCGCGGGAGGCGTGGCGCTCTATCTCGGCGGCCACGCCGGCTTCCGGCGTACGATCTTCGACCAACGGTGGTCGTCGCGCCTGCTGTGGGCGGCGGTGGCCGCGCTGGCGACGGTGCCGCTCGGACGGCACGGCACCGCGGCGATCCAGCTCGCGGCACTCGTGCTCGTGCTCAGCGCGACAGCGCTCCGAACGCCATCGACGTCACGCGCGTGAACGCGTCGGCCGGGTTGACCGGCGCGGCGATCTTGCGGCGCAGCGCCAGCCTGCGTCCACGGCGCGCCGGCGTCGGCCGGTCCGGGAAGACGAGGCTCGCGGCATAGGTGAGGGCGCCGTCGAGGAGGATGCGGCCGGCGCGCGATTCGCGGGACTGCTCCCGCAGCACGGCGTAGGCGGCACCGAGCGCTCCGGCGTACACGAGCTGTGTCGCGACCCCACTGGCGATGCGACCGCCTCCATCTCCGACCTTCAAGCCCACGCGCGCGAGTCCCCGTGCGGCGAGATCGTCCCACGCCGACCGGTGGCGTGCTCCCCCCGTGATCCGCGCGAGCACCTCGCGCTCGACGAGGCTGATCGCCAATCCGCCCATCACTCCAGCCGCACCGCCGCGCAACGCCGTTTCGACCAGCGAGCGCTGCCGCCCCCGCCTCCGCTTCGCCATCGCTCTCTCCGGGTCAGTACCGCTAGGCTGCCTTGCACGAGACGTGCGCGAGCACGCGCAACGGCGCGTCAGCGCGCGAACGCGAGCCCGAGGAGTGCCCCGGCGAGCACGAGCCACGCCGCGCTCACTCGAAAGCGCATCAGCGCCACCCCGCTCGCCAGAGCCAGCCCGATCCCTGCCGGCCCGACCAGTGCGGAGCGCGCCAGCTGCAAGGTCACGACGATCATCAGCGCGAGCGACGCCACGTTGACTCCGTCGAGCACCGCGCTCGCGTCCCGCGATCGGCGCACCATCGGCAGCAGCGGTCCGCTCGCCGCGACGAACACGAAGGCGGGGAGGAAGATCCCGATCGTCGCGACCACCGCGCCCCTCGCGCCACCGAGCACGTATCCGATGAACGTCGCCGTAGTGAACACCGGTCCCGGCGTCACCTGGCCGACCGCGACCGCATCCAGCAGCTGCCGCTCGGTGAGCCAGCCGAGCCGGGCGACGAAGTCGGCGCGGAGAAACGCGAGCAGCACATAGCCGCTGCCGAACAGCACCGAGCCGATCTTGAGGAAGACGAGCAGGAGCCCGCCGAACGTGAACGCGGCGGGCGCCGCGGCGAACGCCCAGAGCGCCGGGATCGCCGCCATCCGCGCCGACGTCGGACGCTCCTCCTCGCTCGAGCGTCGCCATGTAGCGATCGCCCACATCGCCGCACCCGCCATCGCGAGAAGTAGGAGCTCGTGCACGCCGAGCGCCGCCGCGGCCACGCACGCAATCCCCAGCGTGAGCGCGACGCGCGAGGTCAGCACACCCCGGCCGAGCTTCCAGATCGCCTGCGCGACGATGGCGATCACCACGGGCTTCACGCCAGCGAGGATCCCCATGATCGTCGGCAGCGATCCGTAACGCAGATATCCCCACGCGAGCACGGCGACGATCACCGCGGCAGGCACGATGAAGCAGATGCCCGCGACGAGCAGTCCGGGCCACCCGGCGCGGGCATACCCAACGTGGATCGCGAGCTCGGTCGAATTCGGTCCGGGGATCAGGTTCGCCGCGCCGAGCAGATCGAGGAACGACTCGTGAGTGAGCCAGCGCCGCCGCCGCACGATCTCCTCCTCCATCAGTGCGACGTGCGCTGCGGGGCCGCCGAACGACACGATGCCGAGCCGGAGGAAGACGCGCGCGACGTCGGGCAGCGGGACGCGGATTGCGATCTCGACGGGCTCGGCCATCCTGGAAGCTATCCGACCAATTCGTCCTCCCCAACGCCGCGATCGGCGGGTACGTTATTCGGCGGTGGCTCTGCCGCCGGGCGACGTCGTCCGGAAGGCGGTGCCCGTGATCTAGAGTGCAGCGGGGACACCACGACGTCGATCTCAAGCGTAGTCATGAGGGCCAGCGTCGCCTCCGATCCACTGTTCGAAGGCCCCGGCGAGATGCGCGCGCTGTGCCGCAGCTTCGATTGGGCGAGCACGCCGCTGGGCCCCTCCACCGAATGGCCCCAGAGCCTGAGGACCACCACCGCGATCCTGCTCGCCTCGAGAAACCCGATGTTCCTCTGGTGGGGGCCCGGGCTGATCCAGATCTACAACGACGCCTACCGTCCGAGCTTCGGCGCCGAGGGCCGGCATCCGCGTGCGCTCGGCATGCCGGGGCGCGAGTGCTGGACCGACATCTGGTCCACGATCGGCCCGCAGATCGAGCAGGTGATGACGACGGGCGAGGCGACCTGGCACGAGGACCAGTATCTGCCCATCGAGCGCAACGGTCGCCTCGAGGACGTCTGGTGGACGTACAGCTACAGCCCCGTGCGCGACGAGGACGGGCACATCGCGGGCACGCTCGTCGTCTGCCAGGAGACGACGCAGCGTGTGACCAGCCAGCGCGAGCGCGAGCAGCTCCTCGAGGAGCGACGCCAGGCGGAGCAGTCGCTCCGCCAGAGCGAGGCGCGCTACCGGGCGCTGTTCGAGTCGCTCGACGCGGGCCTGTGCGTCGTGGAGATGATCTTCAACGAGCGCGACGAGCCGATCGACTGCCGCTTCATCGAGGTGAATCCCGCCTTCACGCGCCAGACGGGGCTCGGCGATCCGTCCGGCAAGCTGCGCAGCGAGCTCGGTCGGCCTTGGGACGAGTTCTGGATGCAGACCTACGGGAGAGTCGCGCTCACCGGCGAATCGATCCGCGTCGAGGCGCCGACCTCGGCGAACGGGTGGTGGTACGACGTGTACGCCTTTCGAGTCGGTCGTTCCGAGGAGCGGCGCGTCGCCGTGCTGTTCAACGACGTCACGGCCGCGCGCACGGCGAGCGCGGAGCGCGACCGGCTGTTGCGCGCCCTCGAGGTGGAGCGCTCGCGGCTCGAGTACGTCTTCAAGCAGGCGCCCGCGTTCCTCGCCGTCCTGCGAGGCCCGGAGCATGTGTTCGCGCTCGTCAACGAGGCCTATTGCCGACTCGTCGGAGAGCGCGAGCTCGTCGGCAAGCCGCTCGTCGAGGCGCTGCCGGAGGTCGTGGATCAGGGGTTCAAGCAGTTGCTCGACGAAGTGCTCGCCACCGGCACGCCGTATGTCGGCCGCGAGGTCTCCGTCCGCTTCTCACGCACGCCGGACGCCGAACCGGATGAACGCTTCCTCGACTTCGTCTATCTCCCGCTCGTGGAAGGGGACGACGAACGCGTCGGCGTCATCGCGCACGGCACCGACGTCACCGAGCAGGTGCTCGCGCGTCGCGAGGTCGAGCGGCTGTTCGATCTCGAGCAACACGCGCGTACCGTCGTGGAGGAGGCCTACCGGCTCGCCGAAGCCGCCAATCGCGCCAAGAGCCAGTTCCTCGCCATCATGTCGCACGAGCTGCGCACGCCGCTCAACGCGATCGGCGGGTACGCCGAGCTGCTCGAGATGGGAATCCGCGGACCCATCACGCCGGAGCAGCGCGAGGACATCCATCGCATCCAATCCAGCCAGCGGCACCTGCTCGGCCTGATCAACGAGGTGCTGAACTACGCGAGGCTCGAGACGGGCACGGTGTCGTACGACCTGGACGACGTGGTCGTGCGCGAGGCGCTCGTTGCAGGCGAATCGCTCGTCACGCCGCAGGCGCGCGCGAAGGGGCTCACGCTTCTGACGAAGGACTGCCCGCCCACCGTGGTGGCGCGAGCCGACGCCGAGAAGCTGCGGCAGATCCTCGTCAACCTGCTCTCGAACGCGGTGAAGTTCACGGACTCGGGAGGCCGCGTGGAGATGTCCTGCTCGCAGGACGCGGAGCACGTACGCATCCGCGTCCGCGACACGGGCATCGGCATTCCCGCCGACAAGCTGCACGTCATCTTCGATCCGTTCGTGCAGGTGCGGGGCGATCTCGCACGACGGCACGAGGGGACGGGGCTCGGTCTGGCGATCAGTCGCGATCTCGCCCGCGGCATGGGCGGCGACCTCACGGTCGAGAGCACGCTGCGCGAGGGCAGCGTCTTCACCGTCCTGCTGCCACGCGCGGTGGGGACTCCGAGCTAACGCACCCGCCGCTCGGCGGCGAACGTGCGGAACAGGTACCACAGCGCCGGCAGCAGAAGCATCGCACCAGCCGCCAGCGCCCCGAGCAGCAGCTCGAGCGTGACGCGCGGCGCGGCGGCATCACGTATCGTCAGCGTTGGTGGCAGAACGTACGGGGTCTGCACGAGCACCCAGCCCCACAGGATGAGCGACACCTGCGCCGCGGCGGCGACTCGAGCGAGTCGCCAGTGCCGCGCATAGATCGCCCAGATGGCGCCGAGCGCCGTCGCGCCGATCGTCAGCTGGAGGGCGAGCGCGCTCCCATGCACGAGCGGCGAGGCGACGTGCGGCGTCGTCATCCTCGCGACGCCGAGCGCGCCGGATGCCGCGACGAACATCGCGCCCGCCGCCCACAGCGCCCGCCGCCGGAAGGCGTCGCGCAACGCAGGCTCGCGCGCCGCGAGATAGACGGCGGCGAGGAAAGCGAACATCGACAGCGCCAGGGCGCCGAGCACGAGCGGGAAGGGCGCGAGCCAGGGCGTCACGTACACCGAGGCGTACGACGGTGCCGCGTCTCCCGCGGCATCCGCCAAGCGCGCCGCGGCGGCCCCTGCCGCACCCGACGCGATCGCCCCGACGATCGTGCCGAGCAACACCGGCGTGACGACGCTGGCGACGGCGAACACGCGGCCCCAGCGTTGCTGGCTGGCGTCGTCGTGCTTTCCGTAGCTGCGGAACACGAACGACGATCCGCGCGCGACGATGCCGAGCAGCATCAGCGTCAACGGGATGTGCAGGACGGTGCCGAGCGCGGCGAACACCGCGGGGAAGGCCGTGAACAGCACGACGACGACGAGGATCAGCCACACGTGGTTCGCCTCCCAGATCGGAGCGATCTGCTCGGCGATCAGCGACCGCTGCGCCTCGCGGCCCGGCCCGCGCGCGAGGAGATCCCACACGCCGCCGCCGAAGTCGGCGCCGCCCGTCAGCGCGTATGCGTTCAGCGCGAGCACCATCACCGCCGCGACGATCTCCGGCAGTCCGACGCCGCTCACGCTCATACGCGCACGCGCGCCGTCTCGCGCACGAGCGAGGCGATCAGCGCCACGACGATCGCACCGAGCCCGAGATAGAGCAGGGTGAACACCACCATCGGCACGACGAGCCCAGGCATCGGCGTCACCGCGCTCGACGTCCGCATCACTCCCTGTACGACCCACGGCTGCCGCCCCACCTCGGTGACGATCCATCCCGCCTCCGTCGCGACGAAGCCGAACGGCGCGACGAGCACGGCCGGCGATCGGGCGACCGCGCACCGCGATAACGACAACGCACAGCGCGATGAGCGCCAGCGCGCTCCCGAGAGCCACCATGGCCTGAAAGGCGAGGTGCACGACGGCCACGGGTGGACGGTCGGTCACCGGTACGGCGCGCAGCCCCTTCACCTCGGCGGAGGGATCGTGGAACGCGAGCAGCGAGAGCCCATGCGGGATCTCCAGCGCCCACCGCGTCTCCTCGCGCGCTGCGTCGGGCCAGCCGCCGATGCGGAGCGGTGCGCCGCGCATCGTCGCCCACTGCCCCTCGAGCGCGGCGAGCTTCACCGGCTGGGTCGTCGCGACGACACGCGCGCTCACGTCGCCCGACAACGGCTGCAGCACCGCCGCCGGCGCACCGACGAGGAGCGCGACCGTCAGCGCGTGCCGGTGAAAGTCGTGCGCGGCACCGCGCAGCAGCATCAATGCGTGCACGCCGGCCACTGCCATACCCGTCGCGGCGTACGCGGCGAGCAGCATGTGCAATGCCTGCTGGAACGCCGCCGGGCTCCGCATGGCGGCAACGGGGTCGATCGACGCGAAGGCACCGGCCGCATCGAGGGTGAATCCGGTCGGGGTGTTCATCCACGCGTTCACGAGCACCACGAACACGGCGGATGCCGCGCCGCTCGCCGCCACGACCAGGCCGGCGCCGAGGTGTACGCGCGGACCGACGCGTTCCCACCCGTAGAGATAGATGCCGAGGAAGATGGCCTCGAGGAAGAAGGCGAATCCCTCGAGCGAGAAGGGGATGCCGATCAGCGGACCGGCCTGGCGCATGAAGGCGGGCCACAGGAGTCCCAACTCGAACGAGAGCACCGTGCCGGAGACTGCACCGACGGCGAACAGGACCGCCGTCCCCTTCGCCCAGCGCTGCGCCAGGTCGAGATACGCGCGCTCACCCGTGCGCTGCCAGCGCCACTCGGCGAGCACCATCATGAGCGGCATCGCGATGCCGATCTCGGCGAACACGATGTGGAAGCCGAGCGAGACCGCCATCTGGGTGCGCGCCGCCAGGAGGTCGGTCACGTCATCGCGGCCCGCCGTCGGCCGGAACCGCGATCAGCCGCGCGAAGGGGAGTGGTGCGCCGGGCAGTTGGTGTCCCGCCTCGTCGTGCGTCTCCCATTGGCTGGTCGCCACGTAGACGAAGTCGTTCCCCACCATCGTGCCGATCGTCGGCTCGGGCGCCAGCGCGGGCTGCTGGTCGAGCACTCGCACGGCGACGATGCTGTCGCCCGCCGCGTCGAGCGTGAAGCGGACGACTCGCGCCGGCGCGACGCCGTTCTGCACGGCGACGATCGCGCCGCGATGGAGCACGATGCCGTCGCAGCCGAGCGACGTGGATCCCGGCGCATCGGCGATCCGAACCACCGACCCGTCGCTCACGCGCACGCGCAGCAGGCCGTGCGAGTAGTCCGCGACGTAGACGAAGCGGCCGTCGCTCGTGGGCGCCATCCCCTGCAGGCTGCGGAAGAGCGGGTGTCGGAATCGGTCGAGCG
>QHVE01000068.1 GCA_003223455.1 Gemmatimonadota bacterium
AGCGAGACGTGCGCGCCCTTCTCCGGGCGCTCGCCGAGCACCACCGCGAGCGGTACGAGCGTCGGCAGGAGGATCGGACCATCGAGTCGCACGCGATGCGTGTCGACCTGCGTCGTTGCGCTGCGCACGGCGACGATGAGCAGTGAGTCGCCGAACACCTGGCCGCTCGCGTCGATCGGCGCGAGTCCGGCGTCCACCTGCATCTTGAACTGGCTGACGCGGAGCGCACGTGTGAGCTCCACCTCCGTACGGGCCGTCGCCCGATGCAGCTCGCCGCCGATCGGCAGGTCCGCCACGAGGTAGTCGTGCACGGAGATACCGCCGTCCGTCGTGTCGATCGTCGACGACGCGAACCCGATCTGCTGTCCCTGCTGCAGCACGGCGTAGTAGCTCGCGCCTGGCGAGACGCTCAGCCCCGCCTCGCGCAGCTTTTCCATGTGCGGCCGGAACAGCTCCTTCTTGGCGAGCAACGCGAGTCCGCCCACCCACAGCCCGAGCACGCCAGCGGCCATCCGTCCGCGCCGGCTCCCCACGGTGCTCACACTGTGCTCCGGGCGACGGCGGACTCCAGGGCGATCGCCTCGTCTGGCGTCTCGGCCACGAGGGTCACCCGCGTGGGAAAGGCGGCGGTGCTGAGGTGACGGGCCAGCTCTTCGGCCATGAGGTGCGCGCTCTCGTCGATGTCCAGGTTCCCTGCGCCGAGTCCGAACGGCGGGATCGCGAGCTCGGCGATCTGCCAAGCAAGGACTCGCTGGAGCGCGCTCCGCAACGCACGCCGCACCCCCTCGCGCGAAACGCGCTCCGTCGTACTGCTGACGACCGCGTGCACGAGGAGATCGACGGGCAGCTCGCCCGCCCCAGTGACGACCGCCGATCCGACGGCGAGGGGCTCCGAGAGGGCGAGCTGGTCGAGCAACCTCTTTCCCGCGGCTAGCTCGAGGCGACGGAGCAGTGGCGTGGTCGCGCCGAGCATCGCGGTCGCCGGGCGTATGATCGCGTCGCCCGAGTAGAACGCGAGGTCCTCGACGCGGACCTCGATCACCGACTCTGTGCGGCGCGCGCCCGGCGGTAGGCCGCTGCGGCCTCGGTGTTCCTGCCCAGCCGGTCGAGCACCACGCCGATGCGCAGCAGCGGCCGCGCGTTCGTCGGATCCAGCTGCGCCGCCCGCTCGTACGCGCTGAGCGCGGAGGGCAGGTCGTCGACGGCATTGTACGCGTCGCCGAGATGGTAGTGTGCCGCCGCGTGCTCGGGGTCGGCGGCGACCGCTGCGCGCAACGGCTCGATCGCCTCGCGCCAGCGCGCGCGCTTGCAGAACAACACCCCGAGCTGCACCTGCACGTCGGGGTCGCGGTCGGCGAGCTTGACCGCGCGCTTGAGGTCGGCCTCGGCCTGATCGTACTTGGCGCGTCCGACGAACAGCGCCGCTCGCGCGCAGAGGTTCGGCACGTCGTCCGGCGAGATCTCGAGCGCACGGGTCAGCTCGGCGATCGCACCTTCGAGGTCGCCCTTCTGCCCGAGGAGCTCGGCCAGCACCTGCCGCGCGCGCACGTGCTTCGGCTCGCGGGCGATCAGGGCGCGCAGGATCGTCAGTGCCGCCGTCATCTCGCCCACCTGCGCCAGGTGCCAGGCGTGTTGGAGCGCGTCGGTCGCGCGGTCGGGGCGCGGTGTGGCGTCGGCTCGATCGTCGGCGGCGGCCACTGGACGCTCCTGATCGGTGCCGGCGGCGTTCGTCGTGCGCTGCGGTACGGGCGTGTCGCCCGCGCCCATCATCTCGGGATGCGTCATGCTGCGGTCAACTCCAGCGTCTGCTGCGGTGCGGCGGCTCGGACGCTGCGTCGGTGCGGCGTCCACGACTAGGCGAGGGCGAGAGTCGTCTCGCCGTTGATCCACTCCAGGTACTTCGCGTTCCCCGCCGTCACCGGGAGCGCCAGCAGCTCCGGCACCTTGTACGGGTGCAGCTCGGCAAACGCCAGCTGCAATGTCTCCAGCCGCGCCGAGCGTGTCTTGAGGAGCACGACCGCCTCCTGCTCGTCCGCGATCTTTCCCTGCCACCGATATAGCGATCGACCTCCAGGTAAAACCGTGCCGCAGGCCACAAGTCGCCGTTCGAGCAGAGCGCGAACGAGCTTCACGGCCTCGTCCGTTGAGGCGAGCGTCGTCATGACCACGATGGCGTCGGTGTGTGGCATCGGCGGAGCGGAGGTCGCGCGGAGCAGGTGGGAATCGGCTCGCGCGAAGCGAGCACGCTGAAGCGGCGAAGCTAATCTAACGTGCGCTGCACGTGACTTGTCTCCCCCCGGTCCTGAAGCGAGCTTTCCCTGGTTATGGCAGAAGACGCACTGATCGTTCGCGGCGCGCGCGAGCACAATCTGCGCAACGTGGACGTCACCATTCCCCGGGACCGCCTCACGGTCATCACGGGGTTGTCAGGCTCGGGCAAGTCTTCCCTCGCCTTCGACACGATCTACGCCGAAGGGCAGCGGCGATACGTCGAGTCGCTCTCCGCGTATGCGCGCCAGTTCCTCGGGCTGATGGAGAAGCCCGACGTCGACGCAATCGAGGGGCTCTCGCCGGCCATCTCGATCGAGCAGAAGACCGCGGGCCACAATCCGCGCTCGACGGTCGGGACCGTCACCGAGATCTACGACTACCTCCGTCTGCTCTTCGCGCGCGCGGGCACGCCGCACTGCCCCAACTGCGGACGCCCGGTGCAGCGGCAGAGCCCGGCCCAGATCGCCGAGACGGTGCTCGGCTGGAAGCCCGATACGAAGATCGAGATCCGTGCGCCGCTCGTGCAGGGCCGCAAGGGCGAGTTCCGCGACCTCTTCGAGTCGGTGCGCAAGCAGGGCTTCATCCGCGCCTACGTCGATGGCGCGCTGATCGAGGTGGCGGATCCACCGAAGTTGAATCGCCGACAGAATCACTCGATCTCCGTCGTCGTCGATCGCCTCGTCGTGCGCACCGACGATCGCGGCCGCCTCACCGACTCGGTCGAGACCGCGCTCAAGCTCGCCGAAGGACTGGTCGAGGTGTTCAACGCCGAGACCGACACCGTCGAGACATTTTCGGAGAAGTACGGCTGCCCGGTCTGCGGCATCTCCATGCCGGAGCTCGAGCCGCGCCACTTCTCCTTCAACTCGCCCTTCGGTGCGTGTCCCACCTGTGGGGGCCTTGGAACGCGCCGTCGCGTCAGCGAGGAGCTCGTGCTCGGCGATCCGCGCATCTCGATCCTCGAGGGTGTCGTGCTACCCTGGGGCGAGCCGTCGGGATATCTGCGCAAGGTCGTGCTCCCCACGCTCGCGCGGCAGTTCAAGTTCGATCTGAACGCCCCGTGGGGCGATCTCTCCGCGTCGGTGCGCGACTGCCTCCTCCACGGCGACTCCGGCAGCGCGAGCGGCAAGAAGAAGAAGACCGACGCGAGCTGGGAGGGGATCCTCGCCAACGTCGAGCGCCGCTACGAGGAGAGCGACTCCGACATGGTGCGCATGGAGCTCGAGGCGTTCATGCTCGCCGTGCCCTGCTCGGACTGCAACGGCCAGCGCCTCAAGCCGGAGTCGCTCGCCGTCACGATCGACGGTCGCAACATCGGTGCGCTCGTCGACATGCCGATCACCGAGTCGCTCTCGTTCTTCGAGACCGTTCCGGTGAAGGGAGAAGGCCGCGCGAACGGACTGGACCCGGAGATCGCCGGTCCGATTCTCAAGGAAGTGCGCGAGCGCCTGCGCTTCCTCGTCGACGTCGGCCTCGATTACCTCACGCTCGGCCGCTCGGCCGAGTCGCTGTCGGGTGGCGAGGCGCAGCGAATCCGGCTCGCCACGCAGATCGGCTCGCGGCTCGTCGGCGTGCTCTACATCCTCGACGAGCCGTCGATCGGGCTGCACCAGCGAGACAACGCGCGTCTCCTCGCCACGCTCGAGCAGCTTCGCGATCTCGGCAACACCGTCATCGTCGTCGAGCACGACGAGGAGACGATGCGCGCCGCCGACCACGTCATCGACATGGGGCCCGGCGCGGGCAAGCACGGCGGTGAGGTGATCGCCGAGGGCACGGTCGACGAGATCGCGCGCGCGCCGCAGTCGATCACCGGCAAGTACCTCAGTGGAGAGCTGAAGATCGCGCTTCCCGCCGAGCGCCGCCGCTTCGACACCAAGAAGACGATCCGCATCCTCAACGCGCGCGAGCACAACCTGCGCAACGTCGACGCCGAGATCCCGCTCGGACTCTTCGTCGCCATCACCGGCGTGTCGGGCTCGGGGAAGTCCACGCTCATCGAGGACATCCTGCACCAGTCGCTCGCGCGGCACTTCTATCGGGCGCGCGTCATCCCCGGGCTGCACGACCGCATCACGGGCCTCGAGCACATCGACAAGGTCATCGACATCGACCAGAGCCCGATCGGTCGCACGCCGAGATCGAATCCGGCCACGTACACGGGACTGTTCACCCCCATCCGCGAGCTGTACGCCGAGCTGCCCGAGGCGAAGATCCGCGGCTACGGGCCGGGCCGCTTCTCGTTCAACGTGAAGGGTGGGCGCTGCGAGGCCTGTCAGGGCGACGGCCTCGTGAAGATCGAGATGCACTTCCTGCCGGACGTCTACGTGCCGTGCGAGGTGTGCAAGGGCAAGCGCTACAACCGCGAGACGCTCGAGGTGCGCTTCCGCGGCCAGAGCATCGCCGACGTGCTCGAGATGACGGTCGAGGACGCACTCGCCTTCTTCGAGAACCAGCCGCGCGTGCGGCAGAAGCTCGAGACGCTCAACGACGTCGGCCTCGGCTACATCCACCTCGGCCAGAGTGCCACGACGCTGTCCGGCGGTGAGGCGCAACGCATCAAGCTCGCGACCGAGCTCTCCAAGCGCGACACGGGTCGGACCTTCTACATCCTCGACGAGCCCACCACCGGCCTCCACTTCGAGGACGTGCGCGTCCTGCTCGACGTGCTGCATCGGCTCGTCGACCGTGGCAACACGGTGCTCGTCATCGAGCACAATCTCGACGTCATCAAGACCGCGGACTGGATCATCGATCTCGGTCCCGAGGGTGGCACGCGCGGCGGGACCGTCGTCGCCGCGGGCACGCCGGAGGACGTCGCGCGCGTCGACGCGTCGCACACCGGCCAGTACCTGCGCCACATGCTCGAGCCGCTCACGCGCCGCCGCAAAGCCGGATAGCCGTGGTCTCGCTTCTCGACATCATCGGCCCGGTCATGGTCGGCCCGTCGTCGTCGCACACGGCGGGCGCGTGCCGGCTGGGACTATTGGCCCGTTGTCTGGTTGGTGGCACCCCCGAGCGAGCACGCATCGAGCTGCACGGCTCGTTCGCGCGGACGGGCGAGGGACACGGCACCGACAAGGCGATCGCCGGTGGGCTGATGGGCTTTCGCCCCGACGACGAGCGACTGCGCGATGCGCTCGACATCGCCCAGGGCGACGGATTGGACTACGTCTTCGAGAAGACGACCCTGGCCGACGACGCGCATCCAAACACCGCGCGCATCACCGTCGAGCGCGGCGATCGCCACGCCATCATGGTCGGTTCGTCGCTCGGCGCGGGTCGCATCCTCGTCACCGAGATCAACGGCTACGCCGTCGAGGTGTCGGGCACGTATCACACGATCGTGCTCATCGCCGAAGACGTGAAGGGCTCCGTCGCCGCGATCGCGACGATCCTCGCCGAGCATGGGATCAACATCGCCAACCTCCGGCTGACGCGGAAAGAACGGGGCGGCGACGCGTTCATGGTCATCGAAGTCGACGACATGCCCGGCGAGGCCGTTCGCGACGAGATCCGAACGCTGCCCTGGGTGCGCTGGGCCTTCCGACTCGACAAGGTCAGCGGCTGATGTACCGCGCCCTCGCCGACGCCATCCGTGATGCGGAGCAGCAGGGGATCTCCCTCGCGAAGCTGGCGCTCGAGACCGAGGCGAAGGATCAGGGCCGCTCCGTGGACGACATCCGTGCCGCGCTCCGCCGGGCCCTCGAGGTCATGCGAGGCGCGGTCGAGCGCGGGATGGTCGGTGACCTGCACTCGGCGTCCGGTCTCGTCGGCGGCGACGCCGCCAAGCTGCGCACCGGGCCAGCCGGCCCGCTCGCCGGCACTCCGTTTCGCGACGTCCTGGCGCGCGCACTCGCCGTGCAGGAAGTGAACGCCGCCATGGGCGTCATCGTCGCCGCGCCGACTGCCGGAGGGGCCGGCGTGCTCCCGGCCGTGCTCACCGGCCTGGCGCAGGCCGGCTCCATCGGTGACGACGCGCTCGTTGACGCACTCGCCGTCGCCGGCCTGATCGGCGCCGTGATCGCCGAGCGCGCCTCGCTGTCCGGCGCCGAGGGTGGCTGTCAGGCGGAGACCGGTGCCGCCGCTGCGATGGCCGCCGGTGCGGCGACGGAGATGCTGGGCGGCACTCCCGCGCAGGTCGGCCACGCCACGGCGCTCGCCATGCAGGGCACGCTCGGTCTCGTGTGCGATCCGCTGGGCGGACTCGTCGAGCTGCCCTGCGTGTTTCGCAACGCCACGGGTTCAGCGATCGCCCTCACCGGCATCGAGCTCGCGATGGCCGGCGTCGAGTTCAAGATCCCGGTCGACGAGGTGATCGATGTCATGGGCGAGATCGGCGCGTCGATGGACGTCCGCTATCGCGAGACCGCCGGCGGCGGACTCGCCGCGACCCCCACGGGACGCCGGCTCGCGCGGGAACGGCTCGTACAGATCAAGAAGCGGTAGTCTGCGTTAGCCCTCTCCGATCTCGTTCGACGTTTCTCTCGGCTCAGTGTTCGATGTTGGGTCGGGGTGTGGTGGGCACTCCCGTTGCCCCGGCGTCGACTGCCACGCGCGGCGGCGGCGACGCTATTGGCTTCGGAACCGCGCTGCCCAGCGCATTCCAGTTGGCGATCGCGTTGAGCGCAAGCGCGAACGTGCCCTGCGTCTGCCACCGCCAGAACGGCCGGATGCCGAACAGCACCATGTGCCCCTCCCCCACCGGAGCGTCCACGATCGCGGCGCGCCCCGCGAGCTCGTCACCGTTGGCGAGCAGACCAGACACGAGAAGCGAGTCGGCTTTCGCATGGAAGCGCAGCAGCACCCGTGCGCGCTGGCGTTCCGTCCGGCTGACGATGGCCGTGTCCACTCCCTCGAACAGATTCATCGTGTCGCGCGGCGTGACGGTGAAGACCGGCGCCTGATTGAAGTACACGCTCATGGTCTGATTCTCGTATCCGGCGAGAACCGGACTCTCGACCATCTGCTGCGCACGCACGACGCTGCCACGCACCTGCAGCCTCGGCGTCGGCGTCACGGAGACGGTGGCGCTGAAGCCGAGATGGATCGGCAGTGTCGCGCTGTTCCCTTCGGACAGCAGCATACCGCCGCGCTCGACGAACCGGCGAAGCGCGGCTGCCCCATCCAGGCCCATTCCTGGACGGATGTCGTCCGTCTCGTCGTAACCCCCCAGGTTCGGCGTGCGCGCCGACTTCTTCCACGGCACGGCGGGTCCGGTCATGGCGCGTCCGTTCAGCAGCGTCGTCGCCGAGCCGTTCACGTGTGGAAAGACGACCACGTCGATCGCGTCCAGCGTGCCGCGACGCCTGAGGTCCTGGTCGGAGATATAGGTGTAGGGAACGCCCAGTTGATCGAAAGCGAATCGCACCCAACCCTCGTTCTGGGTCTCGATCCACGAGTGCATCAGGGCGATGCGTGGCAGCGTGAGGGCGTGTCGCTTGACCGAGGGGAGCTGGGGCACCGCCGTGGCGGCGAGTCCCAGCGCGCGAATCGCATTGCCCGATGCTCCCGACGCATCGGTCACGAGGAAGGTGCCTGCCGGAAAGGATTTGCCCCCGACAGCGAACGCCGAGTCGGCCACACTCACTCGACCCGCCGCGACCTTCCATGGAAGCACCGCCGAGCGCCAGTCGCCAAGATGCGGCACGACGGCCACGTCCCCCGAGCCGGCGACCGATCCCGTTACCTCCGCCTTCGTCGCCAGGAGGGTCATCGGTCTGCCGAGGATCGAGGAGTCGCCGATCGTGTACGTGCGCACGTGACGGAGCTCGTCCAGCGTCCATCCCGTATCGTCATACGGTGGCGGGTCGTCCGCCTTGAATTTCTGGATCGCGAGAAGGGTGCGCGCCGTGGCCGTGTAGGGCTGATCGAGGCGCACGATCCAGTCACCTGCCTTCACCTCGGTGCTCGCCGTCGTGCCGGGAGCGGTCGTGGTCTTGGAGCCGTCGCCCTTCAGCGTGAAATCGCTCGAAGCAACGTGGATCTCCGTGCCGTGCGCGCGGAGAAGGTTGACCAGATCGGCTGCCTCTGCCGCGCGACGCTGCCCCCGGGGCACGACGAAGGCGTACGGCGCAGACATCCGTCCGCGAGCGATCATCCGTTCGGCCTTCGCGACGTTGTTCTCGATGAACGTCTGCGGATGGTCCGCCACGTACTTGAGCGCGATCAGAACGCCCGACTGCTGATAGTTGATGTTCGTGCGAATGCACCATCGCACGTCGTTCACCGGAGGGTTGGGCCGGTCCCAGCGTCGCTCCGTGGACGTCGTGGCCAGCTTGACCGTGTGGCACTCGGCGCCCTGGGACGTATAGGTCTCGTAAAAGCGGCCGACGGTGTTGTGCAAGTTCGCGATCGCGAGGATGTAGTTGGGCGCCCAGCCATCGTAGAAGCCGTGCGTCCACACTCCCGGCAGCCCGCGTCGCGTGAGTTCCGTGATCTCCTGGTACGCCAGCGTGTGCCATTCGTCCACGACGATGGGATCGAACTCGTCGTTGTATGGGCCCGTCCCCGTCGAGGTGTAGAGAAAGGGCACGCTCTCGTGGAGGTCATGCGCCACGGTCGGATGCCACTCCAGGAAGGTCCGCATGTAGTTCTGCGACAGCTTCTGCGACAGCACCATCCCGTCGCGGTTGTTGTCGTGCGCCGTGTACCTCCCCCAGTACACGAGCGGTCCGCCCAGCGGGCCGATCCCCAGGGCCTTCGACTGATGGTAGACGTCCACCATCTTGTCGCGTCCGTCCACTTCGAGGATCGGCGTGATCATCGTGATGACATTCCCTCGGATTGCCTTCGCGGTGGGTCCCTCGTCCACCGCAAGTCGGTAGAGGAGCTCCATGAGCATCTCGGGGCTACCTGTTTCCGGCGAGTGGATGGACCCGGTGAGCCAGTAGATCGGCTTCGCCTCTCGGATCAACCGCTGCCGCTCGGCGGGCGCCATGCCGCGCGGGTCGGCGAGGCGCGCCGACATGGCGCGATAGTCATCCAGCCTCGCCATCACGGAATCATCGGCGATGGCGGCGACGATCATCTCCCGCCCTTCGTCGCTCGTTCCCATCGAGAACACCTTCACGCGCGACGACGCCTCGTCCACGACCCTGAAGTACTTCGTCACGTCCGCTGAGTACGACAGTCGACCGATCGTCCCGGGGACGTAGCCGAGCACGGCCAAGGGGGTCGGCACGCGCGAAGCGGGGAGGTAGTTCACGAGCTCGGTCGTGAAGTTGTACAGCGCGTGCGATGGGGTCAGCTCGCGAATCTGGCGCGTATAGGCGGTGTCGATCGGTTGATCGCCCGCTTGCGCCGCGAGCGCCGACGGAACGAGCCCGAGAATCGCAGCGAGACGCGACACGACGGTGTGAACGGGCACGGCTGCTCCTCGAGGGATGGGTAGGTGCGAACATCAGCGCAGGCGGACCCCACGGCAAGGCACGTCGGGCCGGGCCGTCCACCAAGCGGTGCACATCCTGCGGAGAAGCCTGACCGCCGTCAGTCGTCTTTACTCGTACCGAGCCCGCTCGTAGCTTGCCCGCACGCGATCGGCTGAAACGAGCTGGACGCGCTCCCCGTAGGGTGGGCCAACCTAGAGTTCGCAAGGTGTGTTTCCGATGCTCACCAAAGACGACATCGAGAGCTTCCTCGTCCGGCTCGGCGCCACCGGCGCGACCTATTCCGAGGTCGAACCCGGCTTTTGGATCGTGCGCCCGAGCCCAGAAAGCGATCTCTCGATCGCAGTGAACTACACGCCCCCCGTCGTGCTCCTCCGGATCGACGTCATGACGCTGCCGTCGAACGGGCAACAGAGCGCAACGCTCACTCGCCGTCTGCTCGAGCTCAACGCGTCCGACCTGCTCCACGGATCGTACGGCATCCAGGACGATCGCATCGTCCTCACCGAGGCGCTCGAGCTCTCGGCACTCGACTATGAAGAATTCCTCGCGAGCTACGAGAGCATGACGCTGGCGCTCGCGTCGCACCTTCGCGAGCTCGGCTCGTACCGCGAGGCACGCTGATTCCCATGGGCATCTTCGACCGTTTCTCCGCGCTCCTCAAGTCCAACATCAACGACCTGATCTCGAAGGCCGAGGATCCGGAGAAGATGTTGACGCAGATCCTCGTCGACATGCGAGGCCAGCTCGTGAAGGCCAAGCAGCAGGTGGCGTCCGCCATCGCCGACGAGAAGCGCCTGCGCGATCAGACCGACGCCGAGTTCAAGCAGGCGCAGGACTGGGAGCGCCGCGCGATGCTCGCGATCCAGGAGGGCCGCGACGATCTCGCCAAGCAGGCGCTCGTGCGCCAGGCCGAGCACACCAGCCACGGTGAGCAGCTGCAGGCCACGTGGGAGCAGCACCGTCTCGAGACCGAGAAGCTCAAGAATCAGCTGCGCGACCTCAATGACAAGATCGAGGAAGCCAAGCGCAAGAAGAACCTCCTGATCGCTCGTCAGCGCCGCGCACAGGCCCAGCAGCGCATCGCCGAGACGATGTCTTCCCTGTCGGAGAAGAGCGCCTTCGAGGCATTCGCCCGGATGGAGGAGCGCATCGAGAACAACGAGCGCATGATCAAGGCGTCGTCCGAGATCGAGGACGAGTTCACCGGCGACACCTTGCATCGCGAGTTCAGGCAGCTCGAGAAGGGCACCGTGAGCGTGTCGGTCGACAACCAGCTCCTCGCGCTCAAGCAGAAGATGGGCATGCTGCCCGCGCCGGCGCCTCAGCAGAACAAGGCGCTCGGCGCCGGCCAGGGTGACGAGGAGACCGTGCACGCGGAGATCGAGCACCCGACGGAAGAGAAGGGTCGGTGAGCGGGGAGGGCGCGGCGCGCCGCTTCAAGTTCGCGCCCATCCTCACCGCGACGGTCTTCACCGTCCTCCTGCTGTGGATCGCCGGTCAGGTCGCGCACGTCTTCCTGCTGCTGTTCCTCGGCATCATGATCTCCGTGTATCTCGGCGCGCTGTCCGGCGTGCTGCAGCGTCGGCTGCGCATTCCGGGCGGCTGGTCGCTCGCGGCGGCGGTCCTCGTGACACTCGGCGGGCTCTCCGTCCTGTTCTGGATTCTCGTTCCCCCGCTGATCGTCCAGACGCAGGAGCTCTTCCGCGTTCTGCCGCGGTACATCACCGGCTGGGAGCTGGCGATCGACCGGCTCGTGACGCGCGTTCCCGCCCTCGCCGCCGTCTATACGCCGGGCCAGCACAAGCTGCTCCTCGCCCTCTACGATCAGATCGCCAGCCAGTTCAACAACGTCGTGCCGAAGGTGTTCGGTATCGTCGAGGTGCTGGTCAGCATCTTCTCCGTGGGCGTCATGGGGCTGTATCTCGCGCTCCATCCCGCACTCTACCGGGAGTGGCTGATCGCGCTCTTCCCGCCCATCCATCGCGATCTCGTGCGCGACGTCCTGACCGACTGCGCCGACTCGCTGCGCGCGTACATCGTCGGGCTGCTCCTCGCGATGAGCTTCCTCGCGACGCTCACGGCGATTGGGTTGAGCGTGCTGCACGTGCCGTATGCCCTCACCTTCGGCGTCTTCACCGGACTGGCGACGATCGTCCCGTTCTTCGGGACGCTGCTCGCCACCGCGCTCCCCGTGCTGTTCGTCATCGGGGGCCCCGACGGCGGCACCCGCGCCCTCTGGGTGGTGGTCGTCGGCATCGTCGTCCACCTGATCGAGGGCAACGTCGTCGCGCCGCTCATCATGTCGAAGAAGGTCGACCTGCCGCCGGTGCTGACGATCGTCTTCGTGCTCATCATCGGCAGTCTTCTCGGCCCGCTCGGGCTCCTCGTCGCCGTGCCGGGGCTCGCCGCGATCATGGTGATCGTGCGGCGCATCCTGCTCACGCGCCTCTACGAAGGGCAGGGGTTCCGTCGCACGACGCGCGAGCGTCCGCTCGTGCTTCGGCTTCCGGCGAGCGAGGGCGGCATCATCCTCCCCCGTACGAACCTGGATGTGGTGTCGATCCTGGAGCGGCGCACCGCGGCGGCCCCCGTGTAGATTGTGCGTTCGTCGCTGACGAGCTCACTCTCGCACGTTCGGGCTTCGCATGTCGCGTGACCAACGCTTCCTGATCCTCGCCGACGGCCTGTTCGGGCCCGACAGCTCAAAGACCGCCAACGCCTGCATCCGCTACACCCCCGAGCGGGTGGTCGGCGTGATCGACGCGACGCGCGCCGGCCGCACCGCGAGCGACGTCATCGGATTCGGCGGTGACATTCCCGTCGTCGCCACGCTCGACGAAGGGCTCGCGCTGCAGCCCAATGCCTTGCTGATCGGCATCGCTCCAGCGGGCGGCAAGCTGCCCGCCGAGTGGATTCTCCTCGTCGCACGTGCCATCGAGCACGGGCTCGAGATCTGGAGCGGACTGCACACCTTCATCGCCGATGTCCCCGAGCTGGCCGCGCTGGCGGCGGAGCGCGGTGTCGTGATCCGCGATCTGCGGCGTCCGCCCGCGAGCCTCGACGTATCGCGCGGGAGGGTGCGCGCCATCGACGCCACGATCGTGCTCACCGTCGGCACCGACTGCAACATCGGCAAGATGACCACGCAGTTGCAGATCCTCGATGCCCTCCGGGCCAGGGGAATCCGAACTGCGTTTGCCGCGACCGGCCAGACGGGCATCCTCATCGAAGGGCGAGGCATCGCCGTCGATGCGGTCGTGGCGGATTTCATTGCCGGCGCCGCCGAGCGACTCGTGCTCGAGAACGCGAAGGACGCCGACCTCGTGCTGGTGGAGGGGCAGGGCTCGATCATTCACCCCAGCTATTCGGGCGTCACCTACGGCTTGATGCACGGCGCACTCCCGCACGCCCAGGTCATGTGCGCGCAGCCGACGCGCAAGGCGATCAACGGCTGCGAATGGGTGAAGATCCCCCCGCTGGCGGAATTCATCCGCCTGAGCGAGCTCGCCCTCGCTCCACTGCGCCCCGCGCCCGTCATCGCGGTCGCGCTCAACACCTTCGACCTCGGCGAGGATGCCGCCCGTCGCGTCGTCGAGGAGACGCAGCGCGAGACCGGCCTCCCGACCACCGATCCGGTGCGGTTCGATCCGGCGCCGATCGTGGACGCCATCGCCGCCCTGCATGCGGGACGGCGCCGTGACGCAGTGCCACTAGGTCACTGAGTCACCAGGCAGGGCCAGCGACCACCCCGCCGCCACCAGCGCGAGCGCGCCTGCCCACAGCAGAGCCTCGCGATAGTCGTTCACCGGAGCGAGCAGACCGAACACGATCGTACAGACCGCTGCCGCCACCCGGCCGATGTTGTAGCAGAAGCCCGCGCCCGTCGTGCGCAGCAGAGTCGGGAACAGCGGAGGCAGGTACATCGTGAACAGCGCGAACACCCCGGAGAAGAAGCCCGCCAGCGGGAACCAGAAGAACGCGAGCGAGTTGACGCTCCGCGGCACGATGAACGCCGCGATGATCCCCAGGCCGAGCCCGGCGAGGAAGACGACGATCGCTCGTCGATTGCCGATCGCGCGTGCCAGCCAGCCCGCGGCGAAGTTGCCCACGATCGCCATCGCGTTCAGCACGAAGAACGACGCCGAGACGATGCGCGTCACCTCGCCAGCCTCCGTACCGGCATCGACGAGCAGACGGCGCAGGTGCTGCGACTGCCAGAACTGAAACAGCCACCAACCCGATAGCGCCAGCGCGCACGTGGTCGTCGTACGCAACGTGATCGGCGCGACGCTGCCGCGGAACAGGTCGCGCGCGCGGGGTCGCTCGCCGTCGCTCTCGCGTGCGGCGCGCTGCCATGCCTCCGGTTCCGGCACGTGTCGCCGGATCCAGAACACGAGGAAGGCCGGCAGCACCCCCACGAGGAATACGTAGCGCTCGGAGTGCGGCGGGAGCACCAGCGAGAGGAGCCCGACCGTGATCGCCGCGCCCAGAATTCCGAGATTGACGCCGGTCTGCAGCATGGCGGCGATCCACGGGCGCCATGCCTTCGGCCACGTCTCCGAGAGCAGGGAAGCCCCCACCGCCCATTCGCCGCCGATCCCCAGCGCGGCGATGAACCGGAACAGCATCAGCTGCCACCACGTCTGCGCGAACGCGCACAGCCCCGTGCAGACCGCGTAGGTGAGGATCGTCAACGAGAGTGCGCGGCTGCGGCCGAGGATGTCTCCGAGCCGTCCGAAGAACGAGCCGCCGAGCGCCCAACCGAGCAGGAATGCTGCCTGGATGTACGCGCTCTTCTCCTTCACCCCAGGATCCGCGTTGCTCACCGTGCCGATGAGCTGCAGCACGACCGGTGCGGCGACCAGCGTGTACAGGTGCATGTCCAGGCCGTCGAACAACCAGCCCAGCCAGGCGGCCGTGCCCGATCGCCACTGGCCCGACGTCAACTCGCCCAGGCGGGTCGCCTCGCGCGGAGCGATCTCTCCTGCCGCCCGGGTCGCATCGGTCTCGGTTTGACGTGCCTGCTCGAGCTGCACCGGCCCTCCGGGGATGCTGCGCCCGCCGACCGGCGGACGGCGCCAATGATGCCTCGGTGCGCGGCGCGCGCAAGGCAAGATGCGGCCGATTCGTCCGGCGGGCGGCGACTCGATGCCGTGCTCACTCCTCGGCCGCGCAACGTTGGACCGTGTCACTCGCCCTTCGCGCCCGCAACATCTGGAAGAGCTACGCCGCCGGCATCGCCGGCTGCTCGGCGCGAGTGTGGGTTCTGCGTGGTGCCAGCCTCGACATCGAGCGAGGTGAGTGCGTCGCGATCCTCGGCGCTCGCGGCGCGGGCACCACGACGTTTCTGCATTGCCTCGCCGGCCTCCGCCGCCGCGACGCCGGGACGGTCGAGTCCAGTCTGGATCCGCTGCTGGTCGGCGTCGAACAGCTGCACGAGGCATACTCGCCCACTGACCGTCTGCTCCTCATCGAAGATGGGTTGTGCATACGGCGCGACGCGTCGCGACCGCAGTTCGTTCGCGAACCATGCGGCGGCTCGGCGACATCGATCATCGCGACGCACGAGCTGGCCCGCGTGAGAGACGTGGCGGACAGGGTGCTGCTGCTTCATCACGGCCGCCTCCTCCCACTCGACCGCCTCACGGGTGCCCGCCGCGTCGCCGAGCCCTTCGTCGCGAAGCGACTCTAGCCCGTCGCGTGAAGCGCTGTGCGTGGACGGCTCGCTCCTCTCGTGCGGCCGCCGTGGAGCATCGCCCGACACGGGATTCCGTTGACCGTGCCGCGGCGGGTCGTCTACCTTGCCCCGATGCGCTACCCCGGCCTCACGCTGCTGCAGAGCGTCACGCGTCCCCATTCGATGCGCGACTGGAAGCTGCGAGGCTTCGATTATCTCATCGATGTCGCAGTCGACATCGCGGGGGTGATCGTCGGTGCGCTCGTCCTCTGGCTGCTGATCCGCCTCATCGCGCAGCGGATCGAGAAGTGGGGCGACGACGGCCGCTCCGACATGCATACGGCGCGAGAGCAGCGCGCGAAGACCGCGGCGAAGCTGTTCCGGAACATGGGGCGCGCCGTCCTGGTCGTCGTCACGGTGCTCCTCGTGCTCGGGCAGCTCGGCTTCAACATCGCGCCGCTCCTCGCCAGCGCCGGTGTCGTCGGCCTCGCCGTCTCGTTCGGCTCGCAGAGCCTCGTGCGCGACTTCGTCACGGGGTTCTTTCTCCAGCTCGAGCATCAGTTCGCGCTCGGCGACGTCGTGCGCATCGGCGCGTTCGAAGGCACGGTGGAGAACATCACGCTTCGCCTCGTCTATCTCCGCGACGCGACGGGGGCGCTGCACATCATCCCCAACGGGCAGATCACGCAGGTGACGAATCTGACCCGCGCGTGGGGGCGCGTCGCGGTCGACGTCGAGGTCGCGTGGCGTGACGCCGATCGCGCCGAGCGCGCGGTGACGCAGGCGGCCGCCGGGCTGGGAAGCGATCCGTCGTGGGCCGATGCCTTGCTCGATCCGCCCCGCGTCACCGGGATCGAGAAGATTGGTGGGGGCGCCGTCACCCTGCGGACCATCGCCCGCGTGGATCCCTACCGGCGCGACGACGTGGCGCGCGATCTCCGCGTGCGCATCAAGCGCGCGCTCGACGAGGCCGGAATCGCGCCCTTTGTCCCGCCCATGCTCCCCATCGCATAAGTTTCCAGCCTTGCCGTCGCCGAGCTTCCCGATCCACGTCCGACATGTCCGACTTCCGCCTGTACAACACGCTGACCCGACGGGTCGAGCCATTCGCCCCCGCTGACGGACGAACGGTGCGCATGTACACGTGTGGTCCGACGGTCTACAACCCAGCGCACCTCGGGAACTTCCGCACCTTCCTCTTCGAGGACCTGATGCGGCGCGTGTTCGTGCTGCGCGGGTGGGGGGTGCATCAGGTGATGAACCTGACGGACGTCGACGACAAGATCATCAAGCGCGCCGCCGATCAGGGGAAAACGATCGCCGAAGTCACCGCTCCGGTCGTCGAGATCTTCCACCAGGATCGCGAGTTCCTGCGCATCCAGCCCGCGGAGAGCTATCCGCGGGCCACCGACTTCATCCCGCAGATGATCGCCCTCGTCGAGCGGCTCATCCAGCGTGGCGTAGCGTACAAGGCCGAGGACGGCTCGGTCTACTTCGCGATCGACAAGTTCCCCGGCTATGGCAAGCTCTCGCGGCTCGACACGCGTGAGGTGAAGAGCGGGGCGCGCGTGCTCCAAGACGACTACACGAAGGAGAACGCCCAGGACTTCGCGCTCTGGAAGGCAGCCAAGCCGGAGGACGAGAGCTCGGGAGCCGCGTGGGATTCGCCATGGGGGCGGGGGCGGCCCGGCTGGCACCTCGAGTGCTCGGCCATGGCCATGGACCTGCTCGGTGAGACGCTCGATCTCCACTGCGGCGGGATGGATCTCATCTTCCCGCACCACGAGGACGAGATCGCCCAGAGCGAGGCAGCGACCGGGAAGCCGTTCTCGCGCGTCTGGAGCCACGGCGCCTTCCTGCTCATGGAAGGCGCGAAGATGGCCAAGCGAGTGGGCAACGTCCTCACGGTGCAGGGGCTCCGCGAAGAGGGGGTGTCGGCCGCCGCGCTCAGGCACTTCGTGTTCAACACGCACTACCGCAAGGAGTTGAACCTCTCGGACGAGGCCTTGGACGCCTCGGTGCAGGGGGTCCGCCGGGTCGGCGACTTCCGCGATCGACTGTATGATCCGGCGACCCTCTCCTTGGGTGGAACCCCGGAGCTGTCCGCAGCGGCGGACGAGGCCGTGGCAGCGGCGGACGCCGCGCTGTTCGACGACCTGAACGGACCGGAGGCGCTCGCGGCGCTGTTCAA
>QHVE01000084.1:0-511 GCA_003223455.1 Gemmatimonadota bacterium
GTCCTGCTGCTCGACGACATGCAGTTCCTCACAGGGCGTAGCGAGACGCAGAGCGAGCTGCTGCGGCTGTTCAACGCGCTTCAGGGCAGCGGGCGGCAGATCGTGATGACGAGCGACCGTCCGCCGACCGAGATCGCCGACGTCGACGAGCGTCTGCTCAGCCGGTTGAGCGGCGGGCTCACCGTCGACATCGGTGTCCCCGACTTCGAGACGAAGGTCGCGATCCTCCGCGGAAAGACGGAGGAGCGGAAGGTGAGCTTTGCGCCGGGCGTGATCGAGGAACTCGCGCGGCTCGACTTCGCGAGCGTGCGCGAGCTGCAGGGCGCGATGACCCGACTCGTCGCGCAACAGTCGCTCGACGGCACGCTCACGCCGGCGCAGGTGCGCACGGTGCTCGGCGTGGAGGGCGCGCCGGTGGCCTCGGCGCCCGAGCCGGAGCCCGAGCCGATGGCCGTCTCGGCGCCGGCCAACGAGTTCTTCAGCTTCGTGACGAACATCGCCACGACGGTCG
>QHVE01000084.1:560-6881 GCA_003223455.1 Gemmatimonadota bacterium
CGCTCGAGCGGCTGATGGCGGAGGCGATCGCTCCTCCCAACTACGAGTCCGTGCTGCGCGGCTTCGGCCACGCGGTCGAGCAGCTCCGCGCCTTCGAGGCGAAGGTGACGACGGTGGATCCGTCGCTGGGCGGCGACGAGCTGTTCCGCGATCCGGAGCGGCTCGGCGAGGCGGCGGCATTCGTCGAGCGCGCGCTCGCCGGCTCCGTGCCGCCGCAGGGACCACAACCGGCGTTCGAGCGGCGCACTTTTCAGGAGAGCCCGTCGAACCAGATGGCGGTGCGCGCGGCCGACGCCGTGATCGCCGAGCCGGGACAGCGCTACAATCCGCTGTTCATCGCCGGCCCGAGCGGCACCGGCAAGACGCATCTCCTCAATGCCATCGGCAACGAGCTCGCGCGCCGCGGTCCGGGGAAGGTGCGCGTCGCGTGCGTGGGCGCGCAGCTGTTCATCGACGAGCTGATCGCCGCGCTGCAGGAGGGGCAGATCGAGCGGTTCCGCGCGCGCTACCGCGCCGCCGATGCACTACTGATCGACGACGTGCAGTTCGTCGCCGGCAAGGAGCGGACGCAGGAGGAGCTGTTCCACGTCTTCAACCAGTTCCACTCGGCGGGGAAGCAGCTCGTCCTCGTGAGCGACGTGCCGCCGAAGGCGATCGAAGGGCTCGAGGATCGGCTCCGGTCGCGATTCGAAGGCGGTCTGGTGGCCGAGCTCGAGGCACCCGACCGCGCCCTGCGCGAGAAGCTGTTCGCGCGCTATCTCGCCGACGCGGGTGAGGTCGACCCCGCGCTGCTCCAGTATCTGGCCGAGCGCCGCGTGAGCAGCGTGCGCGAGCTGATCGGGGTGGTGCACCGGCTGCAGGCGCTGGCCGAGTCGACGGGAGAGCCGATCAGCCTCGCGTCGGCGCGACAGGAGCTCGAGCCTACCGGTGCCGCGGTGCTCGCGCCGCCGGCGACCGTCCGGCAGGCCGCCGACGTGTTCTTCCTCGACGACGAGAAGATCGTGTGGGAATGGCCGGAAGTGTCCGGCCGTCTCGTCGAGGAGCTGCGCTGATGGCGATCAAGGGCAGTCTGAAGGAGGCGAGTCTCCCCGACGTGCTGCAGCTCCTCGCGATGGGGAAGAAGACCGGGTGTCTCGCCGTCACCCATCGCAACAGCTTCGGCTACGTCTACTTCGACAAGGGGCGCATCTGCTACGCGTCGATCGTCAACCGACGCGACCGGATCGGCGATCTCCTCCTCAAGGGCGGGGCGATCACCAAGGCGCAGCTCGACGCGGCGATTGCGGCCCAGGCGGCGCACAACGACACACGGATCGGCGAACTGCTGATCGCGCAGGGCGCGATCACGCGTGAGGAGCTTCACGACCGCATCCGGCTGCAGATCGAGGAAGCGGTCTACTACCTGTTCACGTGGACGGCGGGGACGTTCAACTTCGAGGGCGACGTGAAGCCCGAGGAGCAGGACTATCTCGTCTCGATCAACCCGGAGTCGCTGCTGCTCGAGGGCGCGCGTCGGCTCGACGAGTGGAGCCTGATCGAGAAGAAGATCCCGAGCTTCGATCTCGTGTTCGACGTCGACCGCACGAAGGTCGCGGAGAGTGAGGTGGCGTTGACGCGCGAGCAGGGGATCGTGCTCGGACTGCTCGATGGGCGGCGGGACGTCGCGGCGGTGATCGACGCGTCGGGGCTCGGCGAGTTCGACGTCGGCACCTCGATCTACGGGCTGATCACGGCCGGGTTCGCGCACCGCGTCGGGCGTACGAAGGCCGCCGAGCCGGTGGTGAGCGATTCGCGCGTCGACGAGCATCGGAACCTGGGCGTCGCGTTCTACAAGACGGGGATGCTGGACGAGGCGATGCGCGAGTTCCGTCGCGTCGCGGAGCTTCGCGAGCACGATGCGCCGTCACGGTTCTACATCGGCCTCGCGCTGTCGCGACAGGGCAAATGGGAGGAAGCGGCGCAGGCATTCACCGAGTGCGTGGCGCAGCCGGGTGCGCGCGCGTCGGCGCTGCACAACCTCGCGTACGCGCTCGAGCGGCTCGGCCGCTACGACGAAGCGCAGAAGGCGCTCGACGAAGCAGTGCGCCGTGGCGGCGCGAAGGATCCGCGCATCCAGACCTCCGTCGGCGTGATCGCTCTCCGAACCGGCGACGTGGCGGGTGCCGACGGGGCCCTTCAGGTGGCACGGCCGCTGTTCGGCACGAGGCCGCCGACCGCCGCATGGTTCCACTACGCGGCGCTCACCGCCGCACTGCTCGGCGAGCTCGATCGGGCGGTGACGCTGCTCCAGGAGGGGATCGCCGTGCATCCGCACGCCGCCGCCCTGTTCAACAACCTCGCGGCCGTGCACGAACGGCGCGGCCAGTATGCCGAGGCGCTCCAGGTCGGGGAGCGCGGCGTGCTGGAGGATGCGGGGCTCGCCCAGCTGCACAAGAACCTCGGCGACCTGCAGTATCGCGCCGCGCGCTACGACGACGCCCTCGAGAGCCTGCAGCGCGCCGTGAAGATCAATCCCCAGCTCGGCGACGACGTGTACCTCAAGCTGGGCAACATCCGGTTCAAGCGGCAGGAGCGCGACGAGGCCGTCCGCTGCTGGGAGCAGGCGCTCGCACTCGATCCGGAGAATGCGATCGTCCGCACGAACCTGGATGCGGTACGGCAGGTCCTGTGATCATCGCCCCCGATCTCTCCGACGCCGCCTTCACGGCGCTCACCGCGAAGATCGCGAGCGATCGCGGCTTCGGCTGCGCGAGCTACAAGGACAAGTGTCTGCGTCGCCGCATCGCGGTGCGCATGCGCGCGCGCGGCGTGCACACCTACGCGGACTACGCGCGCGTGCTCGACAGCGATCAGCAGGAGTACGACAAGCTGCTCGATGCGCTCAAACGTGACGAAGCTGTTCCGGAACTGGGAGACCTATGCGGTGATGCGCGACCACGTCGTGCCTGCCCTGTGGTCGCTCCCCGATCCCGTGCTCAACGTCTGGAGCGCCGGCTGCTCTTCGGGCGAGGAGCCCTATTCGCTCGCTGCGCTGTTCCATCACCACGCGGAGCGCCTCGGTGTCGCCGCCGTCGCGGAGCGGCGCGTCCAGGTGCTCGGCAGCGACATCGACGCACGCTCGCTCGATGCGGCGGCACGCGGAACGTTCGAGGAAAGTGATTTCAGCGAGACCCCGCCCGAGCTGCGCCGGCGTTACTTCGCGTCTGCAGCGCCCTGGCCGATCGTGCCCGAGGTGCGGCGCATGGTTCGCTTCGAGCGTCGCGACCTTCTCGCCGAACCTGCGCCGCCGGGCCAGCACCATCTGATCTGCTGCCGCAACGTGCTCATCTACTTCGATCGCGAGACGCAGGAGCGTCTCTTCCAGAAATTCCGTGACGCGCTCGCGCCCACCGGGTTCCTGGTCCTCGGCAAGGTCGAGACTCTGCTCGGCGCTGCCCGCACTCGATTCGCTGCCGTCGACGGCCGCGAGCGCATCTTCCGGCCCCAGTGAGCAGCCATCTCGCCGACGTTCGCGTCAAGGTCGCCGACTACGCGGTTCGGCGTGGCGACGACATCATCGCCACGATCGGCCTCGGCTCGTGCGTCGCGATCGCGCTGTACGACAAGCAGACGCGTACGGGCGGCCTCGCCCACATTTTGTTGCCCAGCGTGTCGATGTCCCGGGAGACGTCGAACCCCGCGAAGTTCCCCGAGACGATCATTCCGATCATGCTCGCGGAGATGCGCGCGCTCGGCGTGACGTCGACGGCGCACATTCGCGCCAAGATCGCCGGCGGCGCGAGCATGTTCGGCCAGCTCGTCAACGGCACCGGGATCAACGTCGGCGAGCGGAACATCGTCGCGACGCGCGAAGCGCTCGCCGTCGCGAAGATCCCCATCGTCGCCGAGGACACGGGGCTCGACTACGGACGCAGCGTCTACTTCCACCTGACCGACGGCCGCATCGAGGTGCGGTCGCTCAAGATGGGAGACCGTGTCCTCTAGCGAGCGGGCGACCGTGCTCGTCGTCGACGACAGCGCGTTCATGCGGCGCGTCATCGGCGAGATCATCGACGGCTCGGAGGAGTTTCGCGTCGTCGGCACCGCGCGCAACGGGCACGATGCGCTGCGGCAGATCCACGCGCTCGAACCGGACATCGTGACGCTCGACGTCGAGATGCCGGAGCTCGACGGCGTGCAGACGCTCGGCTACATCATGTCGGAGACGCCGCGCGCCGTCGTGATGCTCAGCGCCGCGGCGACGCAGGGCGGCGTCGACCTCACGCTTCGCTGCCTGGAGCTCGGCGCCGTCGACTTCGTTCGCAAACCGACGGGGCTCGGCAGCCACGATCTGTCGAGCGTCGCCGCCACGCTGCGGAACGCGCTGCGCGCCGCGATGCAGGTGAACCTGAATGGCGTGCAGCTGCTCGCACGGCCGCGCTTCGTCAGCGAGCCGCCGGTCGTCCGCTCACGCAGCGACGCCACGCTCGCGGTAGCGATTGCATCATCGACGGGCGGTCCTCGCGCGCTGGCCGAGGTGATCCCGGGCCTGCCCGGCGACCTGCTCGCCGCCGTGCTGGTCGTGCAGCACATGCCGCCGGGATTCACGCGCAGCCTCGCCAATCGCATCGACGGGATGAGCGAGCTGCGCGTGACGGAGGCGGAGCACGGTGAACCGGTGGTCGTGAACCGCGTCTATCTCGCACCCGGTGGATTGCACATGCGCGTCGTCGGCAGCGGGCCGGGCACCTGGTCGATCGCGTTGGACGAGGGACCGGCGCTGCACGGGGTGCGCCCCTCGGCCGATCGCCTGTTCGAATCCGTGGCCGACCAGTTCGGAGCCGCGAGCATCGGCGTGGTCCTCACCGGCATGGGGAAGGACGGGGCGGAGGGACTCCGCGCCATCAGGTCCGCCGGTGGCGCCGGAATCGTCCAGGATCGCGCGACGTCCACCATCTACGGCATGCCGCAGGCGGCGCTCAAGCGCGCCGGTGCGGAGCGGATCGTCGGCCTCGCGGAGGTCGCGCCATCGATCGTCGGGCTGATCGCCGAGCGTACGGTGCGCGCGTGAGCGAGTTCTCGACTGCACGGGCGAAGCCGGCCCCGGCGAAGGCGATCCGGCGCCGGTCGAGGGACCTCCAGGGTAACGCGATGCGCCCTCCGCTCGTCGTGGATGAGGCCCTGTTGACCAGCTCGCGGGTGGGTCCGGGCCCCCACTGGAAGCTCATGGAACGCGACGACTTGCAATGAAGAAGAAGATCCACCCCACCGAACCGTCCGCGCCCGTGCCGGCACCCGACACGGCATCGGCGTCGACGCCCGCGCCGGCGCCAAAACGGCGCCGCGTCTCCGCGCCCGTCGAGATCGCGCGCGCACTGTCGCACGCACGGAGCTCGGGCGAGGTCGACGTGGCGGCGACGCTGGCGGAGATCGAGGCGCGCGCCGTCGCCGCGCACGCCCGCAAGCTCGCCGAAGCCGAGGACGCAGTGGCGGCGGAGGACGGTGGGACATCGCCCGCGTCATCCGCGCCCCCGATCCAGTTCGATCGTCGCACCGACGTCACGCTCGACGACGACGACGACGACGACGATCTCTACGACGACCGCTGGGACGACGACGCGTACGCGCAGCATCGCGGTCCGCGCCGTCCGCTGCGCGAGCGCGCGCGCAGCCGCACCGGCATCGTCGAGCTGCTGATGTTCCGCGTCGGCAACGAGCGGTTCGCCGTCGAGCTGCTGTGCGTCGAAGAGGCGATCGATCTCGTCGAGCCGCATCACGTGCCCGAGATGCCCCCCGCCATGCTCGGCGTCATCACCGTGCGCAGCACGCTGACGCCCGTGTTCACCCCCGACGACGCGCTCGGCGTCGCCGCTGTGAGCAAGGCCGCTGCGCTCATCTTCCGCTCGGACCGCGGCCGGTTCGCCCTCGCCATCGACGACGTGGACGACGTCATGACACTCGACCTGGCGCAGCTGCGCGACGCGCCCGGCATCGACGGTAGCGACAGTCTCGTGCTCGGCGTGGCGCGCAACGGCAGCGGTATCGTCGCGCTCGTGGACGCCGAGGCGCTCATCGCGGCGTGCCAGGCCACGCCCATTCCGGAGCTCGCATGAAAATCGAGGCGAACAAGCTCGTCACGTTCAAACTCGGCGACGATCTCTTCGCCGCCGACATCTTCGCCGTCGAGCGCGTGCTGCGCTACACGGCGCCGACCTCGGTGCCCGACATGCCCGAGTACATCGAGGGCGTGATCGACTACCAGGGGCGCGTCGTTCCGATCGTCAATCTCCGTCGTCGATTCGAGATGCCGCACGTCGACGTGCGCAACGAGACCCGCATCCT
>QHVE01000084.1:6935-12270 GCA_003223455.1 Gemmatimonadota bacterium
TCGGCGCCGTCGTCGACGCTGTCACGGCGGTCACCCCGTTCGACCCCGCGGCCGTCGCGCCTCCGCCGAATCTCTTCCGTGGCCTCGCCGGCGAGTACCTCAAGGGAATCGTCCGCATGGCGGACAAGCTGGTGATCTTCCTCGACGTCGAGCGGCTGCTGTCGTCCACCGAGCGCATCGCCCTCGACCGTGCCGGGACGGAGGCGCTGGCGAATGGGTGAGGTGGGCACCGCGTATCGCGAGCGCGTGCACGCGCTCGCGGCGCGGTTGGATGCACCGGATGCCGCGCAGCAGCGCGACGCCATCCGCGGGGAGCTGATCGCGCTCGGAAAGGGGCTCGAACAGGATCTCGCCGAGCTCGCGACGCTCAAGGACGAGGCGAAAACGCTCGTCGAAAAATGGAAGGCGCTCAGGATGTCGACCGCCCCGGCATTCAGCGCGGAGCGGCCGGTCGTCGCGGACCACATCGGCGCGTCCACCTTCATCGAGAAGGGGTGGAGCCGGATCTCGCTCGGTGACTACATCGGCGCCGAGGACTCCCTCACCAAGGCGTTGCAGCTCTCGCCCAACGACCCGCAGGCCGAGTCGCTGCTCGGGTGGTCGCAGATGCTGCAGGAGAAGTACGACGACGCGCTGATGCAGTTCCAGAAGGTGCTGATGCGCGAGCCCGGTAATGCGCTCGCGCGCATCAACGTCGGCTACATCTGCCTCAAGAAGGGAATCTTCGGCGAGGCCATCGAGCACCTCTCGAAGGCGATCCGCCTCGACAACGACCGCAAGGCGACGTTGTACGCGCACTTCTATCTCGGACTGGTGTACCTCGAGCGCGACATGTTCGAGGACGCGCAGACCTTCTTCCAGAAGTCGCTCGCGCTCGGGCCGAACCTGATCGAGGCGTACTACGAGCTCGGGCGCGCGTACTGGTTCAACCGCCAGAGCGAGCAGGCGATGCAGACGTGGCGCGACGGGTTCGCGGCGAACAAGTTCAATCCGTGGGGAAAGCGTTGCGCCGAGGCGCTGCAGACCGTGGAGCAGGGCGGACAGCCGTAGCCGTCGGTCCCTGGCGGCGACGCACGGTCGTGTCGCTCGCGCTCCTGTCGTTCGCCATCGCGCCGGTCGCCGCCCAGGACGACGCTCCCAAACGACTCGATGCAGGCCGTTTCACCGCGGTGTATTTCCCGCAGGACGAGCGGCTCGCCCGCGCCCTCACCACCGGCGCCGCGCGCACCGACAGCTTTCCCTGGCTCCCGCGACCGCGCGAGCGCGTGTTGATCGCCATCGCGCCGGACGTGCGGCGCTTCAGGCAGTGGGCGGGCCCCGGTGCGCCGGAGTGGGGTGTCGCACTCGCATTTCCCGAGACGCGGCGCGTGATCATTCAGGGACGCGAGGCCGGCTCGGAGGCGGGCGATCCGCTCGAGACGCTGCGCCACGAGCTCGCGCACCTCGCGCTGCACGAGCGGCTCGGCAACCGGCCGCCACGCTGGTTCGACGAAGGCTACGCGAGCGTGGCCGCGCGCGAGTGGCGGCGCGACGACGTGCTCGCGACGAACGTGGCGCTCGCACTCCGCGGCGCGCCGACCTTCGATCAGCTCGAGGCGAGCTTCGCCGGCGGCGCAACGGCAGCGCAGTCCGCGTACGCGCTCAGCTACCGCGCCGTCGCCGAGATGGCCTCGCTCGATCCCGACCGGGGACTGACACTGCTGTTTCGCTACTGGGAGTCGGGAAAGAGCCTGGACGCCGCCGTTCGCCAGGCGTTCGGCCTGACGCTCAGCGGATTCGAGCGCGAGTTCCAGTCGCGGGTTCGACGCCGCTACGGCGCGCTTGCGCTCTTCGCCGATCTCACGCTCGTCTTTCTCGTCACGGGCCTCGCGTTGTTGCCATTCTTCGTGGCCCGAAGCGCTCGCGACCGCCGCCGGTTGCGAGCCATGCTCGCCGCCGATGCCGCTGCCGAGCAGGCGGAGCGCGAGTCGATCCTGACCGCGCTGCTCGACCTCGATCCCGATCGATCGACGGCCGCCGAGCCGATTCAAACGGCGAAGACCGGCGAGCAGGAGCCCTCGGCGGAGCCCTCGAGACGACGCGACGACGAGCCGTAAAGCGCGGTGGCGCCGTTGCTTGACACCCTGTTGGGGCGCGCATACCCTTCTCGCTCATGACGCAAACGGATTCAACGGCTCCGGCACGGACCTGGCTCTGGTGGGGCCTCGCGATCGCGGCGATTTTGCTCGGATTCGCCGATCTGGCGCGTGGCGGAACCACCGTCGCACCGATTTTGCTCGTGCTTGGCTATTGTGTCCTTGTGCCCATTGCGATCCTGAAGTAAAACGGGCGCGCCGACTCATTCACAATTGAAGCACTCGGGCGAGCGCGGCCGGCGCGGGCTTTGCTCGCGCCATCGGTTCCGGGCGAATAGCTCAGTTGGTCAGAGCGCCTGCCTTACACGCAGGATGTCGGGGGTTCGAGTCCCTCTTCGCCCATGCAGTGAGCTCGCCCGGGCGCGCTAGCGGACCCTGCGCGGCAAGAAGGTGTACCCTTGGTCAACGTTTTGGAGGTTACGACTGTGAAGTCTTCACATCGTTCTGCGCTTTCGGCCGCGGGTTTCGCCGCCGTGTTGGCCGGGGCGGCCATCCCGTCGGTGCTCGGCGCACAGATGCGGCCGCAGGGACCAGGGCCGGACACGAAGCGTGCGGTCGTCACGACGTTCCGTGGAGAGCCCGACGCGGGCGTCAAGCTCGCGGACGAGGTCCGCAATCGGATTCAATCCGATTTCAACATCCGCCAGCTCATGCCGGTGTCCAAGAAGGACATCGACAACACGCTGGTGGCCTCGGGGTACCGGCCCGACTCCGCCCTCAGCCCGAACGACATCAAGGAGCTGGCCAAGCTCGTTCGCGGGGACGAGGTGATCGACGGCGAGGTCCGACGCACGGGCGCGGGCTACCGGGTCAAGGCCCGGCTGTTCCTGCCACGTGACGTCGCCCTCTCTCAGCCGCTGATCACCGTCGAGAGCAGCAACCTCGGCGACGTCGCGAAGCAGATCGTCCGCGAGTACGAGAACGCGCGCAAGCAGATCCCCTCCGTGCAGGAGTGCGAGAACGGCCTGCGGGCGCAGAAGGTGGACGTGGCGTCCGCCGCGGCGCGGAAGGGCATGGGCAGCTACCAGCGCGCGACGATCTCGCGCCTCTGCCTGGCCAACGCCTACCAGTCGTGGAAGATGGGTCCGGACTCGGCCTCCAAGCCGTGGAAGGATTCCGTCCTCGCCGTGACCAACTCGATCCTCACGATCGACCCGGAGAACACGATGGCGCTCCGGCTGCAGTACGACGTCTACAAGGCGCAGGGCGATCAGGCGAAGCAGATGCAGACGCTGATCAAGCTGATGGGCGCCGACCCGACCAACGTCGCGCTGCGCGAGCAGGTGGTCGCCGAGCTCGTGACGTCGGGCAAGGCGAACGACGCGATCCCGATCATCGACAGCCTCGTGAAGGCGAACCCGGGCGACCCGCAGTACATGCGCACCCGCTGGCTCGTGCTCCGCGCCGCCAACCGCTGGAAGGAGGCGATCGCCGCCGGCCAGGCGTACGTCGCGGCGGATCCGACGGCGGCCGACTCGGCCTACTATCTCCGACTCGTCGCCGACTACGCGTCGGACAGCGCCTACGGAAAGGCTGCCGAGGCCGCGGCACAGGCGATCGCGAAGTACCCGCGCAACGCCCAGCTCTACCTGCTCAAGGCGCAGAACGAGCGCAAGGCGGGTCAGCTCGACGCCGCGATTCAGTCGCTCAGGAAGGGACTGGAGCTCGATCCGAAGGCGCCGGGAGCCAACCTGCTGCTGGCCCAGATGAACGTCGACACCGGCAAGCTCGACGAGGCGATCGCCGCGGTGAAGGCGGACGTTGCGGCCGATCCGACGAACAAGGAGCGCGACGCGCAGTTCCTGCTCGGCCTTGGCAGCACGGCCTACAAGGCCGGGGTGGCCTCCAAGAAGCCCGAGGACTTCCAGAAGGCGATCAAGCTTCTGCAGGCGTCCGACGAGATCAACCCGGGTCCGCAGCCGAAGTTCTTCACCGCCGTCTCGGCGTGGCAGATCCTGGCGCCGAGCCTCCAGCAGGGTAAGAGCTGGAAGTGCACCGACGCCCGTGCGGCCGAGGCGAACTTGACGCTCGTCACCGCGAACATGCCCGGCGGCGGCTCGGTGAGTCCCGACGCGGCGGGGCAGATCATGGGCGCGGTGCCGCAGGCGCAGCAGTACGTGGACGCGCAGACCAAGCGGCTCTGCAAGTAACCGGCAATCGACCTCCAAAGCGCGAACGCCCGGCATCCTCGCGGATGCCGGGCGTTCTTCATTCGATTCGCCGCGACGGGGTGCTACTCGGTCTCGGGCTCTTCCCCGGGCAGGTGCAGCACGTGGACGAGCAGATCGGCCCGCCGAGCGCGGTAGTCGCACACCGCTGCCAGCGTCGTCTCCCCATCCAGATTCACCGTGAGCGGCTCCGTGCCCGTCACCTTGAGCCACGGGAGCTGGGCGTAGTGCACGCCGGGAAGTCCGAGGTGATCGCCCCGCTTCACCCGCATCGCCAGCCGGGCGAAATCGCGGCGAGACATGTTCTCGATCACGCACAGGTCGAGGAGCCCGTCCGTGACGCTCGCGTCGGGGGTCATCATCGTGCCGCCGCCCGTCACGCGCGCGCTGCCCACGGCGAAGGCGAGAAACTCCGTGTCGAGGTCGAAGTTCGCACTCGAGAAGGCGGCCCGCCTCGCCGGCTCGCCGCCGGCGAGCTTGCGAACCGCCGTGATCGCGTACGCGAGCGGGCCGAGCGATGCCTTGAAATCGGCTGGGGTCTCGGCGGTGGCCTCGGCGCCGACTCCGCCCGTCGAGACGTTGACGAACCGCCGCCCGTTCATGGACGCGGTGTCGATCCGTACGGGCTTGCGCCGCAGGATAACATCCATGGCATGATCCGCGTCCTCCGGGATTCCCGTCTGCCGCGCGAAGTCGTTGGCGGTGCCGAGCGGCACCACGCCAAGCGAGACGTCGCGTCCGTCGAGCCCATTGACGACTTCGTTGAGCGTCCCGTCGCCCCCGCACGCGATCACGACGTCGGTGCCGCGGTCCGCCGCGTCCGCGGCGAGGTGGATGCCGTCTCCCACCTCCCAGGTTACGCGGACGTCCACCGCGTGACCGCGCCGGCGGACCCACGACACGACGTGCCGCAGCTCCGGTCGGTCGGCGCGCCCGCCGTGCACGATGAAGGTCAGGTGCTGTCGAGAGGGCATCGATCTGGTCGAGTGAGCGAGGGTCGGACGCCGGGTCGGCGAGCGGCTCGGCTGTAGT
>QHVE01000069.1 GCA_003223455.1 Gemmatimonadota bacterium
TCTTCATCTCGCGCTCGACGAGGGAGCTTCGCACGCCGCGGCGTACACGAGCGGACAGTGGAGTGAGTTCGTCATACGCCGCTGTAGATGCTGAAGCCACCGTCCACGGGAATGACCGTGCCGGTGACGAAGGATGCCGAATCGCTGCAGAGAAAGCGGAGCGCGCCGAGCAGCTCCTCCGGGCGGCCGAACCGCCCCATCGGCGTCTGGGCGATGATGCGCTTGGAGCGCTCCGTGTACTCGCCATCGGGGGTCAGCAGCACGTCGCGATTCTGCGTCGTGACGAAGAAGCCGGGTGCGATCGCGTTGACGCGCAGGCCGTCGCCGAACCGGCGCGCGAGCTCGACGGCCATCCATCTCGTGAAGCTGTCGATCCCCGTCTTGGCGACAACCGCTTCTCGCGGCGGCCATCGTCTCGGCGACGATCATCGTCGGGACGACGCTGCCGTGCAAATTGAGCCGCAGCACCTCGTCGAATGCGTCGAGCGGAACGTCGAAGATGCTGCGATTGTCGTTGCGAGAGCGGGCGACGTTGCCCCCCGCCGTGTTGACGAGGATGTCGATCCGTCCCCAGGCACTCAACGCCTCGTCGCGCGCGGCGCGCACCTGCGTCTCGTCGAGCACGTCGGCCACGAGCACCGTGGCGTCCCCGCCGGCGGCGCGGATGCGGTCGGCCTGTGCCTCGGCGGCATCTCGCCGCCGGCCGAGGATGGCGACACGAACGCCCCAATCGGCGAGGCCGGCCGCCAGGCTCGCCCCCAGCACGCCGTATCCGCCCGTCACGATGGCCGTCTTGCCGGCGAGTCCGTCCGTCGCCGCGGTCATCGTGGAAGCAAAAGTGATCGGATGACTTTTCTCACGACGCCAAATCTGGCGTCGAGCGCGGCGATGGGAACCCCCTCTACATCAATCCGACGTGTTCAACCGACTGCGAGTGCGGCATAGCCGGGCGCCGTCACCAGCGCGACGGCACCACGCAGGCGGTATTCTGCCGGCGCGCTGTCCGGGACGACGGGAGTCGCCCTGGTGCGATCGGTGATCGTACCCGCCGCGAGGGCATCGCGGATCGGCCCCTCGAGCAGCTCCCACACGGCGGTGATCTCTCCGCCGACGAAAATGCGACCGGGGTTGAACGCATTCACGACGAGCGCGAGCCCTTTGCCGATGTGCTCTCCGGTCTCCACCAGCGCCGAGACCGCGGCGGGCTCACCTCCGCGGGCGCGCCGAACCACCTCATCGATGCCCGGCCGGATGGCGCCGCGCGCCGCGCGTTTCGCCGTGCCGTTGCGCGGCTGCACGTTGCCCGTGAGCCGCTCGACGTACCGATCGACCGTCGCGGAGTTGCAGGCCATGGCCTCCCAGCATCCCACGCGACCGCATACGCACTCCGGCCCGGAGGAGTCGAGCGAGACGTGGCCGAACTCTCCGGCCGTATGGGCCTCGCCGCGGAGCATCTCGCCATTGAACGCCAGGCCAACGCCGATGCCGTCCGAGACGCTGACATAGGCGAAGCTGTTCACCGCGCGCGTCGCATCGGGCTCGAGCCAGAGCCGCGCGAGGGCGCACGCGATCGGGGCGCTCTCGATGTAGCAGCGCATGCCGACGCGCTGCGCCACGGCGCTGCGGAGATCGACGTCGCGCCAGCCAAGGCGAGGCGCGTAGATCAGTCGTCCCGTCTTCCGATCCACCATGCCCGGGAGCACGATGCCGAGGCCCTGACAGCCCTCGACGCCATCGGGGGCGTGCTCGCGCAACAGGCTCGCGACCTCGGTGGCGAGCAGCTCTGGCAGCTCCGCGGGCGAGTCAGGGGTGTCGAACGCGTCGCGAGCGAGCACGTGACCACTCACGTCGGCAAGGGCGATCACGGAGCGACCAGGACGGACGTCGACGGCGACGACGAGGCGTCCCCTGGTGCGCACGCAGAGCAACGTCGGCCGGCGACCGCGCGCCGTGGCCGCGGTCCCCTTCTCGAACACCACGCCGCTCTCGACGAGCTCGCGCACCAGCGGCGTCATCGTCCCGCGGTGGACCTGCATCCGCCGCGCAAGCTCGGCGCGCGAGATCGGCTGATACTCGCGGATGAGGTTGAGGACGATGCGCCGGTTCACCTCGCGCGGAGTGGAGCGCGTCGCGAGGCGAAAGTTGCGCGTGTTGATCTTACGCATGGGCAGAGACTCCGGTCCAAGCGAGAGCGTGGTGATCGAGTCGTCGGGGGGGTAGATCATCGAGGCTATTGGCGACAGAAGGGACGAGCGTCCGTCCGGGACGTCGGAATGACAAAAGCGCGATCGTCGAGGCTTCGGAGATCGCGCCGGGGGGCAGGTTTCTCATGGCGGAAGGCGGCTCGCGCCGGCATCGGCGCACCGCGGACCGGGCTTTGGCGGCCCGAAGGGGACACGGGATGGGCGGGTGTCTGACATGCATCCTTGTGTGGATGTATCAGGCGCAGTGTGCAGAAATTGCACTGTTCAGCCGGCTCACTGCGATCAGTATCGCTGATTGTTCGCATCGCGTCAAGCCATTTGCGCATAAATTACACAATGGCTGCTGGAAAATTAGCACACAACACTCCTGTTCCGTAAATTGGGAACGTCTGGCGCCGAACCTGTCCCAGCCGATGAGACATCGCCACGGCGGCGGGCGAATGCATGGCGTGAGCCGAGGTCGGCCTTCAGCCTCTCACCTCATCGGCATCAGTTCCGGTGCAACCTTTCCTCCGAACTACCTGCGGCGCATCTGACGTCGGGGTAGTACGTGGACGTGCATGCCGAGAACGACGTGCAAGGCGCGGTGTTGGAGTGCGCCGTCATCCCTTGGTGACTCGGCGACGGCCGCCCTGATCGACATGTCTGCTCGGGATGCGACAAGCCCCCGCCAGGCGAATGTCCGCCTGGCGGGGGCTGGCTTCTTCCACGTGGAGCGTATCGGGATCGAACCGATGACCTCCTGCTTGCAAAGCAGGCGCTCTCCCAACTGAGCTAACGCCCCGAAACTTGCACGAACGGCAAAGTTAACCTTTGACGACTGCACGGAGAAGCGATCATGACGCTCGCCGAGGACACCACCGGCCACGCACCGCACGTCACACTTCCCTGCCCTGCATGCGGCCGCTGGAACCGCATCGCTGCGCGGCGCATGACCGATGGTCCGAAGTGCGGCATCTGTGCCGCGCCGCTCAACCTCGCGCATCCGGTCGCGCTCACGGACGCGACGTTCGATCGCGTGATCCACGAGACGTCGCTGCCGATCCTCGTCGACTTCTACGCCGACTGGTGCGGGCCGTGTCGCATGATGGCCCCCGCCGTCGACGAGCTCGCGCGCACCTCGGCTGGCCACACCCTCGTCGCGAAGCTCGACACCGACGCGTCGCAGAAGGTCGCCTCGCGCTACCAGATCAGAGGCATCCCGACGGTGATCGTGTTCAGGAACGGACGCGAAGAGCGCCGCCAGAGCGGCGTGATGCCGCTGGCGGCGCTGAGGGAGATGGTGCGCTGAGTGGGCGCGCCTGCGGCGCTCTGCTTGACGGTTTAACGGTTTAACGGTTTAACGGTTTAACGGTTTAACGGTTTACGGCCGGCCTCGGGAAGCTCCTGCGTCCCGAGGCCGGCCGTCTTAGCGTTTTAGCGTTTTAGCGTCTTTCCGTCGAACCGCGCTTACTCGTGCGCCGGCAGCGGCTCCATCGTCTCGGGATTCACCGGCACTTGCACTTCGTCGCGATAGGGCGACGTCATGAGCACGGCCCGCACGCGCGGGAACGCGTTGGCGAAGGCGAGGTAGCAGGTCGCCCAGAGGCCGACATAGCCGACCGTGACGCCGATCTCCCAGAGACCGAACGGCAGCCCGGGCGCCACGCCGTAGAGCGACGGATAGACCTCGAGATAGCGCACCAGCCACATGCCGATGAGGCTGATCGTCGTGAACAGCGCGAGAGTCGGATGGAAGACCTTCGCCGCACGCGACAGCAGCCCGAAGAAGGGCACGAAGAACACGCAGATCACGGCCGTCACGCTGAACTGCACCCACGGCGCGATCAGACGCAGTCGCGGCCAGTGCGTCTCCTCTCCCATGTTGCCGTACCAGATCACCAGGTACTGGCCGAAGGTGAGGTAGCCCCAGAAGGCGGTGAACGCGAAGCAGAGCTTTCCGAGGTCGTGGAAGTGGTTCTCGCCGATGATCGCCTCGGCGCCGAGGTATCGGCGCCACGCCAGCACGAGCAACGTGAACAGCGTGAGCGAGCAGAGCCACGCGCCCATGAAGAACCACCAGCCGTAGAGCGTGCTCTGGAAGTGCAGCGACAGCCCCATCGACAGGTCGAACGCGAGGATCGACCACCCGTAGCCGAAGCACAGCGCGAGGAACACGGCGAGCTTTCCCTGCAACGAGTGCGTGCTGTGCAGCTCGCGCCGCTCCTCGCCGAAGCCGGCACGCATCCGCGCACGCAGTCCCGCGGCCCACTTGGAGCCCCACTCCGGTAGCAATCCCACATCCAGCCGCACGGACGTGTAGATGTACCAGAGGGAGAGAATCGTGATCACGCCGAATGCGATGAACACGCGGGCCGTGAGGAAGGCGGGGTTGAAGTACAGCACTTTCTCGGCGACTGGGGGCCGCTCGTGCGTCCACGGGAAGACGTACCCCTTGCCGAGGAAGAGGGTGATCAACAGCAGCACGAAGGCGACGGGGAGGAACGCGACGTAGCCCTCGAGCAACCGCACGATCGGACGCGACCACCTCGCCGTCGTGATCCGCTGAACGGCGACGAACATCACGCCGGCCGACGAGAGCGACGTGAAGAAGAGCCAGTTCGCGTGATGCGCGCGCCACACGCGATCGGGAGCGACGAACAGCCCGATGATGAACACGAGCGTGCCGATCACCGCAAGCACCGCGGCGAGGGTGCCGAGTGACTTGGGAAGCGGTCTGCTGTAGGTCGCGACCAGATCCTCGCGAGTAGGAACGTGCGCGGCGTGGAGGCTCATCGCGCTCCTCCGGTGGTCGGCGTCATCCTGGGCTGCGTCTGAGCGGCACCTCGCGGCGCCGCGGTGGAAGGTGTCGTCGGTGTGCTGTCGCGTCGCGCCACAGAGTCGGCGACGGGGCGCGCCGCCGAATCGGGCGTCTGCCCGACGCTCGCGCCGGACGGGCCAGCCTGCGAGCCGGCGTGCACGAAGTACGGCGACGGGCGCGTCGGCCCCGTCTGCGAATAACCCGGGAGCTTGTCGCCCGTCTCGCCGGGCAACCCCACCGGCCCGGTCTGCACGGCGTATCGGCCCTGGAGACCGCGCACGTAGTTCACGACGTCCCAGCGGTCCAGTTCCTCGATGCGGTTGTACGACGGCATGAGTCCGCGGCCGTTGCGCATCATCCCCCAGATGTAGCCATCGGTCCGGCCAGGCGCGGGCGACGCCGGCCCGACGAGCGGGATGCCGGGAAATCCCTTCGCGACCACCGGCCCGTCGCCCTTCCCCTCGTAGCCGTGGCACACGGCGCAGTTGATCGTGAAATACTTCCGACCGTTGAGCAGTGAGCGCGCATCGGGCGCGACGGGGTTCGGGATTCCCGCCATCGAGTCGATGGTCGAGGGCAGATTCGCGCGCGACACGGCATACCCTGGCGCCGCGGAGCCGTAGATGGAGACGGAGTTCTGCGGGTTGCCACGCATCGGGGTCGAATCGTTCGGCGTCTCCCACGGATCGATCTTCGGCTGCTCCTTGAAGTCGGTGAACCAGGAGCAGGCCGTCAACGCGACCGTGAGCGCCAGCGCACTCGCGCGGCGGCGGCGCATCGCTCGCTCAGCGCTCACTGCGCACCTCCACCGCCCCATGCTTGCGCAGCACGTCGGCGGCCTGACCGGCGCGATCGGGCCCGGCCGGCACCCACACGCCGAAGTCGCCATGGCTGAATCGGCCGTCGTAGCCGACGGTCATCGTCAACCGCGGCATCCGCGAGACGGCGAACATGCCGAACACGGTCGAGAGCGACCCGATGAGCACCATCAGCTCGAAGCCGATGATGGTGTACGGCACCCAGCTCGCGACCGGCTTGCCTCCGACGACGAGCGGCCAGTAGTCGGAGATCCAGATCGCCACCCAGTAGCCGAACGTCACGCCGAGCAACCCACCAATGAGCGTGAACCGCCGCACGGGACTGTTCGGCGCCTGCAGCGCGTGTTCGAGCTCGTGACGCGGCGTCGGGGTATAGACGGTGATGTCGCCGAAGTCCTGCTTCCGCAGGTCCTCGATCGCGTGGACTGCCGAGTCGAGCTCCGAGAAAGCTCCGATGACGCCCTGCATCAGTCGTCTCCCGCCGTGTTGATGGGATCGAGGGTCAGCGTGTCGAGATCGTGGTCGCGCTCCTCCGGATCGATGGGACGGCGCATCTTCGGCGGAACGATCTCCTTGATCTCGGCGAGCGCCATGACGGGCAGCTGCTTGATGAAGAGCAGGAACCACATGAAGAACCAGCCGAACGAGCCGAGCAGAATGGAGTAGTCGACCCACGTCGGGGCGTAGCTCCCCCACTGCCAGGGCTCGAACTCGTGCGAGAGCGACGGCACGACGATCACGAACCGCTCGAACCACATCCCGAGATTGATGAACAGCGAGAGGATGAAGAGCCAGGTCGTGTTGCGCCGCAACCGCTGCGAGAAGAGCGAGAGCGGCAGCACCATGTTGCAGATCAGCATGATCCACGCGGCCCACGCCCACTGGCCGAACACGCGATTCCAGAAGTACTCCTGCTCGACTCGGTTCCCCGACATCCAGGCGACCTGGAACTCCGTGAGGTACGCGAGCCCGACGACCGACGACGTGAAGAGGCAGAGCTTGGCCGCCGCGTCGAGATCGTTGATCGTGACGAAGTGCTGGAGGCCGAAGAATCTTCGCAGCGGGATGATGATCGTGAACACCATCCCGATGCCGGAGAAGATCGCGCCGGCAACGAAGTAGGGTGGGAACACGGTGGCGTGCCACCCGGGGGTCAGCGCCATCGCGAAGTCGAACGAAACGACGGAGTGCACCGAAAGCACGAGCGGCGTGGCGAACGCGGCGAGGAAGAGATAGGCGCGCGTGAAGTGCCGCCACTCACGATCGGAGTTGCGCCATCCCAGCGAGAGCGCCGCGAAGATGCGCTTGCGTACCGGGTTCGTCTCCTGGTCGCGCAGGACCGCGATGTCGGGAATGAGGCCGACGTAGAAGAACGTCGCCGACACCGTGAGGTACGTGAGGATCGCGAAGACGTCCCACACGAGTGGGCTCTTCGGATTGGGCCAGATCAGCCGCCAGTTCGGATACGGGATCAGCCAGAAGAACTTCCACGGCCGCCCGAGGTGCAGGATCGGGAAGAGGCCGGCCGTCATGACGGCGAACACCGTCATCGCTTCCGCGGCGCGGTAGATCGTCGTGCGAAAGCCGGCGCGGAAGAGATAGAGGATCGCCGAGATCAGCGTGCCGGCATGGCCGATACCGACCCAGAAAACGAAGGTGATGATGTACACACCCCACATCACCGGCGGGTGGTACCCCGCGGCGCCGAGCCCTTCATGGATCTGGTACGTCCACGCGCTGATGCCGATCAGCAGGCAGAGCACCGCGGTGCCGAGCGCCGCGAACCAGCCGAGCGTCGGACGAAGCGTGCCGATGATGTCGCGATCGACCTGCTCGTAGTCCCGCACTCCCGGCAGACGGTTGCCCGCCGACGGGATGTTGGGCCGCTGCATGCTGTCGTCGCGGCGTGGCTCCACTACGGTTGCCATCGTCGCGCCCCCTTTACGACCTGGCCGGCGACGCCGGCCCCGGATGGTTGACCTTCTTCAAGTAGACCACCGCGGTGTAGGTGTTGAGCTCTTCGAACACGTGGTACGCGCGCCGGTCCTCGACCGCCTGCGTCACCGCCCACTTGGGGTCCGCCGCATCACCGAAGGTGATCGCCCGCGACGGGCAGGCCTGCGCGCACGCGGTGGTGAACTCGTTCGCGACGAGCTCCCGACCTTCCGTCTTCGCCCGTGTCTCGGCCTCGCGGATGCGCTGGACGCAGAACGTGCACTTCTCCATCACGCCCTTCGTCCGGACGGTGACGTCGGGGTTGAGCTGCCAGTGCAGCGGCTCCGGGAACGCGTACTGCTTGCGGTCTTCCTCGCCGTAACCGAACCAGTTGAAGTAGCGGACCTTGTACGGACAGTTGTTGCTGCAGTAGCGCGTGCCGACGCAGCGGTTGTACACCTGGACGTTGAGTCCGTCCGGCGCGTGATACGTCGCATACACGGGGCACACCGGCTCGCACGGCGCGTTGCCGCAGTGCTGGCAGAGCATCGGCGTGAACCGGGCCTCGAAGTCCTCCGTGAACTGCTCGGACTCGGCGCCCTCGAAGTAGCGCTCGATGCGCAGCCAGTTCATCTCACGCCCGCGCGTGATGTTGAACCCTGGCTTGGAGACGGCGAACACGGTGGCGTTCTGCCACGACGCGCCGACGGTCGGGATGTTGTTCTCGGCGTAGCACGCCGTGACGCACGCCGAGCACCCAGTGCAGCGCGCGAGGTCGATCGTCATCGCCCACCGGCGATTCGCCATCCCCGACCAGTGATTCGGGGCGTACATCCCCTTCTCCTTCCCTCGATCCTCCGCGGTGGGCGACCCGAGGTCACCCTGCGCGTCGGCGGCAACGGGGGAGCGCAGTCCCGGCAGGAACTGGCCACTGGGCTCGCCCGGGATCTCCTCGTGATGCTCGCCGCGCGCTCCCTCCGCCTTTCCGCCGGCGCCTTCGCCCTGCGACCCGCCGCCGCCGCTCTCCTGATTCGCGCTGCCCTGTGGCGCCAGGGCGTTGGCATTCTCGGCGCCGCGGGACTGCTGGAGGCCGGCGAGCTGCGTGAGCGTCAGCGCCTGCGCGATGCCGCGGCCGTGCTGGCGCGCCGAGCCTTCGGTGGAGACGAGCGTCTCGTGATCGCCGGTCTTGGCGAGCGTCGCCTTGGTCGAGACCAGCGCGAGGCCGCCGGCGAGATCCGTGCGCGGCGCCAGCAGATCCTGCGTCCGCGCGCCGATGCCGCGCGCGTAGCGGCCGTAGCCCCACTGGATCGTGTTGCGATCGGTGTGCTTCGGCTCGAACGCGTCGAGTCGGGTCGCCGACGCGTGTCCCTGGCCGATGGCGACCGCCAGAGTGTCGGGGCGCACGCCGAGGTACAGGTAGGCTGGCGCGCGGACCTTTCCGGACTGCGTCGTGACCTCGACGATGTCGCCGCGCTCGATGCCGAGGCGTGCGGCCGTCTGCGGATGAATCTCCACCCACGAGCTCCACAGCACCTTCGACACAGGGTCGGGGAGCTCTTGGAGCCACGGCTTGTTCGCACCTCGTCCGTCACCGAGGACCGGTGAGAGATACGTGACGAGATAGAAGTCGCCGTGCGAGGTATCGAGCGACGGCGCGGCCTGGGCCGGCGCGACGGCCGCGACTGTGGGTGTCGTGCGCGGCGCGGTGCTGCCGGCGCTGACGCCCTTCGCGACCGCAGCCGTGAATGCCGACATGCCGCCGGCGAAGCGCGAGATCAGCCAGCTGCGATAGTCCCGCTGCGGGTACCGTGCGGCGTTCGCCGGGTCCTTGAGCGCGACCTGGATGAGCACGTCCGCCGTCGCGCGCGTGCCCGAGAACACCGGATCCATCGCCGGCTGCTGCGTCGAGATCACATTCGGAGTCGCCTGTGCGTCGCCCCACGACTCGAGTGAGTGCTGATCGGGAAGGATCAGGTCGCAGAGCTCGGTGGTCTCGTCCGGGTACATCGAGAAGCTGACCTTGAACGGCACCTTCGCGAACGCGTCGGCGAACCGTGCGCCCGCTGGCAGCGAGAATGCCGGATTGGCGCCGCGCACGAAGGCGATCGGCACCGCACCCGAGCGCATCTGCTCGACCGTGGCAAGCACGTCGGCGACGCGAACGGCGCCGTCGAACGCCGTCATCGGCTCGGCGTTCCTGATCGTGGTGCCGACGGCGCCCGCCGACTGATTGATCGCGACGACCGCCTGCGCGAGCGCGAGCGCGTCTGGCCCACGTGCGCCGGCGAGCACGAGCGCGGGCTTCGCCGTGGTGAGCTCCTGCTGCAGGCGTGCGAGCGTCGCCTCGGAAACACCGCTCGCGGTGGCTGCGTCGGCCAACGTACCACGGCCGGCGAGCGCATTGGCGATCGCGACCTCCGATCCGGGGCGGCACGCGATCCACTGATCCGCGTTGAGACCCGTGAGCGACCGCCGCGGACCGACGTAGACGAAGCGCGGCGCACCCTCGATCTTCGCGCGCGCGTCGGCGAAGTCGAGCTGCTGCGGGACCGACATTCCCCAGCCGTCGAGGAAGTCGGCGCCGAACGAGACGATGAGACGTGCGTCCTGGAACGACAGCCGCGGCCAGCTCGTTCCGTAGGCGGCACGGTTGGCTTCTACGGCCGCGCTGTCCGCCTCGAAGTCGACGCTGAGGTGCGGGCGCATGCCGAAGCCGGCGAGCCACGCGTCGAGGAAGGAGGGAAAGCTGCCCGTCTCGTGCTGATTGATGAACACCGCGTTGGCTGCGGAGCCGCGGCTCCTCGCCTCGCCGATCCTCTGGCTCAGCAGCGTGAGGGCGCGGTCCCAGTCGATCGGCTTCCAGACGCCGCCCTCCTTGACCATGGGGCCGCGCAGCCGGTCCGGGTTGTACAGCCCCTGCACCGCAGACTGTCCGCGCGCGCACAGCGCGCCGCGGTTGAGCGGATGCTCCGGGTTTCCCTCGAGCTTCGTGACGCGGCCGTCACGCGTCTCGGCGATGACGCCGCAGCCCGCGGCGCACTCGCGACAGGTCGTCGCGTAGTAGGTCGATGCGACGGCGGCGCTGGACGCTCCGAGCACCTTCAGGAAGTCACGGCGCTTGACGCCCGTGGACCCTGTCTGGTTGCTCATTCGATCAGATCCTCGGGCGGTCTAGTAGTGACAGGCCGCGCAGTCGTAGCGCGCGCGCCGGCGCTCGACCGACGGAGTGGCGCCGCCGTTCGACGCGACGGTAGCCGGCGGGGTCGTGCGTGCCGAGTCGGGGACGACTCCCATGCCAGGCGACGAGAGCGAGATGCCCGCGCGCGTGCCAGGCGTGCCGTACGGCGCCCCACCCGAGTAGCCGGCCGGCGGCACGTTGTCGTAGCCAGCGGCCTTCTGCCCTTCCTTCGGATCGTAGCCGTTCACGTGGCAGTTGACGCACCACCCCATGTTCAGCGACGCGTACTGGTAGACCTGCGCCATCTTCTGTACCTGGCCGTGGCAGGTCTGGCAGGTCACTCCCGCGTTCACATGGCGAACGTGCGGGAAGTGGACGTACTCGGGAACCTTATGAATGCGCACCCAGGGGACGGGGCGCTTGTCGGCGTAGTACTTCGCGAGCTTCTGGATCTCCGGCTTCTGTGCCGCGACGATCGTGTGGCACCCCATGCAGGTGTTGACCGCGGGCATGCCCACGTCCTGCGACTTGTTGGCGGTGTTGTGGCAATAGAGGCAGTTCATGCCCAACCCGCCGTCCTTCGTCGCGCCCGCGTGTCTCGGGTGCGGGAAGTTGATCGGCTGCGTCGGCTGATTGCCCTGTGAGGATGATGCGCCACTGTAAGCGGAGAGCACGACGGCGCCGATCACGAGCAGGAGCAACCCTGGGATCGCCGTCCACTTCCTTCGCTGCGTCATCGCGATGTGGTGAGGGAAGACGGGTGGAGGGACATGTGAACGAATTCACAAGGCTCCAGACCAGCAGGCAAATTTGAGCGCGCGTCGAGGTCGCCGCAAGCGACGACGTGAAGCCGGTCGTCGTGCGCATCGATCGGACCGCGGGCAGTCGGGAAGCTCCCCGAGCCAAGTTCAGGGGTCAAGTCGGCGTTTACCCTACCGACCGAGCGAGGCGACATCCGTGATCGCTGCGTGGCGCAGCGATTCGGGAAGCAGATCGAGATTGGCGCGCGCGTTCTGCGTGAGCCGGAGCGGCCAGTGCGTGCCGTACACGAAGCGCTCGGCGCCGATCGTACGGACGAGATGCGCGAAGTGATCCTCGGGGGGGCCCCAGATCCACGCGAAGTCCCACAAGACGCGTCGCTGCTCGTCGGGGGTGAGGCTCCAGTGCGTCTCCTCGAGCAGCTCGCGGCCGGCGCCGGTCACGACGAGTCGAACCGACGCGCCCGCTCGGGCGAGCGTCCGGATGTGCGCCGCGGTGAGATCACCCGCCACGTCGAGGGCGCTGCGCTGGCGCAGGTCCTCGAAGCGCACGGTGAGCACGAGTGGCACGCGCAGCTCGCCACACGAGAGCGCGAGCGCGCGCATGGAGGCGTCGTGCGGCCCCATCCCCCAGTGCATCGGGTAGGCGCGGATGGCCGGCGAGCCCTGCTCCACCAGATCGCGCAGCATGTGCTCCCAGCGCGGCCAATCGGGACGCACCACCGGAGCGGGGTGGAGAGTGGAGCGGTGCGGCACGAGCGCGGCGAGCAGCGACTCGTTGGCGGCGACCGGGTCGCGCTGCCATGGTGCCGGCAGATAGCCGACCCACGCGCCGGACAGCCCTTCGCGCGCGAGCACCCGCACGAGGACGTCCGGGTCCGGATGCGGGAGCTGCCGGAATGGATACGGGCCGATGAACGCCGCGCAGTCGATCATGCGGCGACGCAGCGCGGAAAGGTCCCCGGCGGGAAGAGCCGCGCCGCATTTCCCCAGCGAACGGCGCGCAGATCGTCCTCGGGCAGCCCGACGACCTCGAGCGCGCGAAGCTTGGCGAGCCCGGTCTCCATCGTCAGATCGCAGGCCCAGAGGAGCCGCTGCGCTCCGAGCACCTGGAGCGCGGTGTCGATCATGCCGCGATCCACGCCGCTGCCCGAGAGATCGGGGTAGACGTTCGGCGTGTCCACGACCGCCGGAAGCGTATGCGCCCAGTCTCCGCCGCCGCCAAGGTGGGCCAGGATGAACGCCACCCGCGGATGCCGCGCGGCGAGGCGCGCGAGGTCGCGGCCGTCGGAGATCTCCTGGTTCGGCCACTCGCGGGTGCGATGCTGCCAGATGTGATGCAGGATGGGAAGTCCGTGCTCTTCGGCGAGCGCGCAGATGGGATCGTTGAGCGCATCATCGGCGCGACGGCTCGCCAGTAGCTTCACGCCCACTGCGCCCGACGCGACGCCGCGCGCGATCTCGTCGAGCGCATGGGCGGTGTGGTTCGGATTCACGGTGACGTACCAGCGCACGCGCTCGCGGTCGGCGTCGGCCATGGCGCGCATGACGTCGTTCCCACGCGAGACGTCGGTCGGCGAGGTGTGTCCGTACGAGCCGAGCACGCTCACGACGTGATACGTCACACCGATCGCGTCACCGGCGCGCATCCGCGCCGCATTGACGCGCTCCCAATCGCCCCGGCCCGATTCGGCGTGATAGAAGTGCGCGTGCGCGTCGATGAGCGGATCCGTCACTCGAACACCACGGCGCGGTCGCCGCTGAGAAAGACGCGCTCCTCGAGCAGGAGGGTCAACGCGTGGGCGAGCACGATCTTCTCCACATCGCGTCCGGCCCGTGCCATGTCCGCCGCGGTGTGCGCGTGCGTCACCGGTCGCACGTCCTGGGCGATGATCGGTCCCGTGTCCAGATCGTCCGTGACGATGTGCGCGGTCGCGCCGATGATCTTGACCCCGCGATCGAACGCCTGCTGATACGGGCGCGCACCGACGAAGGCGGGCAGGAACGAGTGGTGGATGTTGACGATGCGCGCCGGATAGGCGGCCACGAACGCCGGCGAGAGCACGCGCATGTACTTCGCGAGCACGAGGAACTCGGGGTCATACGCCGCGAGCACGTCGCGGATCGCCGCTTCGTGCTCGGCGCGATCGCGTCCTTCATGACTCACGTGATGGAACGGCACGCCGAATCGTTCCACGAGCCGGCCGAGCGTCGGATAGTTGCTGATCACCGCCTCGACGTGCGCCGGGATGTCCCCCTCCGCATGCCGCAGCAGGAGGTCGCCGAGGCAATGCGCCTCCTTCGTCGCGAGAATGACGATGCGACGCGGCTCGGTGGTGGCGATGCGCACGTTGGCGTTCAGCGGCAGCTCCGTCCGGAGCTCGCCGATGAGCGCGTCGGTGGGCCGGTCGCCGGCGAATGCCGTCCGCATGAAGAAGTGGCGTCGCATGGGGTCGACGTATTCGTGATTGCTCACGACACTGAATCCCGCGCGGAACAGCACGCCGGTGATCCGATGCACCAGCCCCACCTCGTCGGGACAGTCGATCAGCAGCAGCCGCGTCGTCGCTTCCGATGACGCCGACGCCCGCGACGCGTCGAGGGACGTGCGCGCCGCATCGGCGGGGCGCAGCGTCATCAGCGCGAACGCTCCCAGTCGGCGAGGGCGACGAGTGCGCTGCTCGTCGCTGCCTCGATCTCCTGAATCGCATCCTCGTCGTGCGCCACCGCGGCGAAGTTGTACGCGCCACGCTTGACGATCGCGCCGGCCCTCGCGCACTCGGCGAGGAATCGCGCCTCGCGAACGGCGTCGTCCCAGCGAAGCAGAAACATCGGGTCGATTCCGTCGATCGTGACGCCACCGATTCCGCTCGCGGCGATGGCCCGCTCGAACGCTGCGCGGAGCTCCCGCCCCGTCTCGGCGAGGGTGGCGCAGACATCGGCTTCCTCGTGCCAGTCGAGGACGGCGAGCGCCGCGGCGAGCGCCGTGGACTCGCTGGCGAGGGTGGAGGAGATCCACGTCTCGCGCGCCGCGTCCATGAGCGCGGCGCGACCGACGACCGTCGCCAGGGGATAGCCGTTGGCGAGCGCCTTGCCGAACGTCGCCAGATCGGGCGTGATGCCGCACACCTCTTGATATCCGCCGGGTGCGACGCGAAACCCCGTCTTGATCTCGTCGAACACGAGTGCGGCGCCGCTCGCGTCGCACAGCTCGCGCGCGCGGCGCAGCCAGTCCTCGGAGGGCGCGCGTTCGACCACCGGCTCAAGCACGACGGCCGCGAGATCGGACCCCGCCTCGGCGACGGCGCGCTCGAGTGCCGCGACCTCGTCGAACGGCACGCGCTGCGTCGCGGACCGCACGGCCGCGGGTACCCCTGCCGCGTCGGACGACCAGTCGTGCCAACCGAAGTAGCCGCACGAAATCACGCGCTCGCGTCCGGTGTAGGTCCGCGCGATGCGCACCGCCGCCGACGTCGCCTCGGCGCCCGTCTTCAGAAACTGCACGCGCTCGGCACAGGGAATGAGCGTGTGCAGCCGCTCGGCAAGCTCCACCTCGCGCCAGCTCGACAGCGCGCCGAGGTGGCCCTCCGTTACGGCCTCCACGACGGCCCGCGTGACGCGCGGCTCGCCGTACCCGAGCGCGACGGAGCCGAGCCCCATCGTGCAATCCACGTAGCTCGTGCCCTGGACGTCGACGACCCGGCAGCCGCGCGCCGAGAGCAGATGCGTGGGCAGATCGGCATCGGCGTCGTCACCCCAGAGCGCGACGGCGCGCTTGCTCCCCGTCGAGGCGCCCGTGGGGAGAACAGCTTCCGCGCGCTCGCGCCAGCTACGCTGGCTGGCGGCTTCCGGCGACGCGTCATCGACGTCCGTGACGTCGGGCTCGCTCTCCTGCTCGTCGCCGCTCTCCGCCGGCTCGTCGACCGGAGGTTGGGCGGGCGGGGCGTCGCGGCCGCGGCCGAAGAATCGTGAGAAGGCCATGTCGGAAAGAGAGGAACGCGAGCGGGTGGCGTCAATCCTCCGCGTCGTCCGACGCGGAGCGGCGCTCGTGGCGCGGGACGATGTGACGCGGCGGACGCGGCGCGACGTCGGGCGGGCGTGCCCGTTCGATGCGACCGGTGCGCTCGAGGAATCTGACGACCTCGAGAGCGGTGGCGCGAAGGAGCGACAGCTCGCGCGCATCGGGAGCCGCCCGGAATGTCAGCGCGCGGATGGAGCGCATGATGTGCTCGGGATAGCGCGTCTTGAAGAACTGGATCGCCTCGAGTGCCTGGTGGGCCTCGGCGAAGAAGCGCTCGAACTCCTCGGTGGTGGCAGGTGGCGCTTCCTTTCGCGGGCCGGGCAGCGTACGGGTCGCATCGCCAGCGGCGAGGTGCAGCTCGTAGAGCGCGATCAGCACGGCCTGCGCGAGGTTGAGCGAGGCGTGCTCCGTCGTCGGGATCGTGACGGCGGCGTGAAGGCGATCGAGGATCTCGTTGGGCAGGCCGTTGTCCTCGCGACCGAACACGAGACCGACCCATCCGTCCTCGACATGCGCGAGAGCGTCCTGCGCCGCGCCGCGCGGATCGAGGATCTGCCATTTCGCGGCACGGCGTCGGGCGGTGAATCCGACGAGGCGCACGCAGTCGGCGACGGCGCCGTCGAAGTCGTCGTAGTGCGCGATGCGGTCGATGACGTCCCATGTGTCGTGGGCGATCCCTTCGAGTCGAACCGGATCGTACGCGCACGGTCGCACCAGCCGCAGCGTCGACACGCCCATGTTCTTCATCGCGCGGACCGTGGCGGCGATGTTCACCGGATCCTGCGGCTCGAAGAGCACGACGGCGATGCGGGAGAGGCGTGACTCGCTCATGCCGAAAGGTAGAGGGCCCGCCGCGCGCTTGAAGGGGTCCGACGGGCGCTCCATGCTTGCGGCGCGCGGCGGTCAGATCATGCGACCCGTTTCCAGAGCCTCGAGCGCGCTTCAGCGTTCGCCCAGGTCGAGCCGAAGCAACCGCTCACGCTCGTGACGGTCGGCTCTGAGGTACACGAACTCGCCGCGCGCGCCGGAGAGCACGAGCTGGCCACGACGCCGGCTGCGCCCAGGCGTGATCTCGTTCACGAGCACGTCGACGCCGACCTCGGCGACGCCGGACGGCAGAGTCACGGCGGCGACGAGCCTGTAGCCGTCGCCAGTCTGCTCCCACGTCGCCTCGACCGGCAGCGCATCGCTCCAGCCCTCGGCCGTTCGACGCGCGACCGTCGTCGATCCGGCGATCGGGACGAGCAGCCACCCCGACGCGCGCTCACCGACGTCGATGTAGAGCTGGATGCCGTCGCCGTGGATCGCGGCGGGATCGTTGTCGAACGGATTCGCGGCGTCGATGGCGATGAAGCGGCGCTCGGCGCGGGGCACCTCCACGCGGACGACGAGTCGGTCTGCTGTCGCATCGATGTGGACGACGGCGGCCGGGCGGCTGGCCGCCTCCCAGCTCTCTTCCGATGCGCGATAATGGTCGGCGCCGAGCGACGAACGGAATGGAATCGACAGCGAGCGATCGTGCTGCGCCGGCTCGGCGAGCTCGCGTCGCGCCACGGGTTCGTGAAGCACGACGCCAGCCACATCGGAACCCAGCTCGACGATCTCGCCCCCGGTCGGCTCGATCGACCATTGGCCATCGTTCGATCGATGGGTGTGCGCCGAGCCATCCGCGCGCCTCACGATGAACGCGTCACGATCGAACTCGGCGGACCGCACGGCGCTTCGCCAGCTCCAGACGCTCCTGATGGAGCCTCGGCGTGCCGTCGAGCGCACGAGCACGAGCGACTGTGACGGCCGGCCCGGCGGTCCAGGGGTGACGGCCTTCCACCACGATGCCGGAGCGGATGTCATCAGCCATCCGCGTAGCCCCGCTCTTCCCTCGGCCGTCGCGCTCGAGGCCAGCGGCACCGGGACCGTCTCCGGGAAAAGGCGTGTCGTCTCGGAGAGGAACCCGAAACCGTCCTCGCTGCCGGCACCGCCATCGATCGCCGCCGGCTCCCCGGCGAGCGCCGCGCCCGTCGGCGCGACGACGTCGACGCCGTGAAAGGGCAACGCGATCTCGTGCACGTCGTTGCTCTCCCACTCCACGCTGTCGACGAGATAGTCCTCCGCGACGACGATGCTACGGTGCACGACGCATCCCGGCGCGAGCTCGGCGCGCGCACGCATCCATCCCGCCGAGCCTCGGTCCTCGAACGCCTCGAGCTCGCCGTCGACTCGCGGCTGCGAGCGACCGTCGATGAGGGGTGCGGTGTGAGCGAGCGTGCTCCGGTACCAGTGCAGCGACTCGTCGACGTACGAGCCGGTTCCCGGGTCGTCGAACCAGCGTGCGTCTCCGTCGGAGAGCAGCAGGTTGAGCCGATCGGGGTGCCCGTGTCCCCCTCCCGACCGGCCGTAATCGAGTCCCACGAAGCAGCGGCCGCCGTCGCGACGGATGATGCCAAACCCTTGCGCCGGAAGAAGGTCGGACTCGAGCGGATGCGGCTGCAGGGGCGGCAGCGTCTCGCGCGCGAACAACAGGGCACGCCACGAGAGATCGGCGCGCGTGAGTCCGGTCGCGGGAAGATTGCGCTCGACGTCCGCGGTCGACGCGCGCCGCCCCGTATCACCGGCCGGCGCCGTGGTGTCGTACAATCGCGCGAGCATGCCAAGCAGGCGGGGGTCGTCGCGTCGCGCGAGGCCGAGCTCGCACGACTCGGCGAACCGCGGCTGGCGAACGCTCACCGCATACTGCGAATCGCGGCGCGATGGATACGTCAGGTCGGGGAGCAACGTCCGAAACGGCGCAGCAAAGCCGTCGTCGAACCGGTGCACGAGCGCGTCGTCCGCCATTCGGCCGAGTCGCTCCGCCATGGTGACGGCGTACCAGAGGCCACGATGCGCGAAGAGGTGATAGTTCTCACCCTCGTACCAGCTTCCGTCGGCGAGCAATGCACGCGAGAGGAGGACGCGCAACCCCGACGTGCCGCCCACCGCGCGGTCCATCAGTCGGTCGTCGTCGAGCAGCGCACCCGCCGCGAGCATGGCCGCATCGTTCCAGACCTGTCGATTCGAGATGCCCTCGTCGTACGACGCGATCAGCGCCACGCTGGGCTCGACGACGCGCTCGCGCACGCGCGCGCCGTCCTGTCCGGCGCGCGACGCTCCCGCTTCGAGCAGATCCACGGCGAGCACGAGCTGCAGCAGCCAGATCGATTCGAGGTACGTGCTGAAGAACGGTCGCGAAGGGCCGAGCACGTTGTCGCGATTGGGATACTCGAGATAGTGCTCGGCATAGCCGTTCAGAACGCGCCACGCCGCGTCGATGCATTCTCGATCATCGAGCAGGACGCCCAGCACGGCGGCGTGGAGCACGCGTTCGGCGAGCCACAACTGGTACCAGTACGGCCGGAATCGATCGTGCAGCTCCCCTCGCACTTCGCTGCCGCACACGAGACAGACGTGGCGCGCATCGAGCGGGTCGAAGCGGAGCAGTGTGCCGTCGTTCGGGCAGCGACCGCCGGTGCGCGAGAGCAACGCTTTGTCGCGCGGGATCTCGATCGCGCCCTCGAGCACGGGGCGGAGCTCGGCGCGCAGCCCCTGCGCGAGTGGCGCGAGCGAGCCGCGCGCGACGGTGCGTCGAGCGTCGAGCGTGGCGACGTCGAGCAGCATGCTCATGGCGCGCCGCGCCGGGCGAGCGACCAGTCGTGGACCGTCACGAGCTCGCCACGCAGATCCATCCTCGCCCCGCGCACGCGCCGCGAGACGCCCTGTACGCCGCGCGCGTGATAGATCCACGTCGCCGGCGCGAGGGAGTCGAGGGCGCGTTGAACGGTGATCCACGCAGCGCGCCGACGCGGACCTTCCGGTGATTCGGTCGCTGCGCGGAGCAGCGAGTCGAGCGTCGGACGGTGGTAGCCGGTGTAGTCCAGCGTGCCGCCGCGCTGGCGCGTGTCGAACAGCGCACTGACGTAGGCCAGCGAGAGATCGCCCGGCACCCCGGCGATGAGCAGGTCGAATCGCTTCGGATCGGCGCGCGCCGTCGTGAGGAACGCACCCATCTCGGTCTGCCGCACGCGCACGGCGATACCGCGCGCGGCCAAGTCGCCCTGTAGCAGCTGATCGGCGACGTTGTCGCCGCTGCCGACGGTGAGCAGCTCGATCGCCAGCGGGAGCCCGGCGCGACGTCGCATCCCGTCGGCGCCGCGGCGCCACCCCGCAGCGTCGAGCAACGAGTCCGCGGCAGCCGTGTCGCACATGGCGCGCGGAGACCAGGTGAGCGGGTTGTCCGGCGGCACTGGACTCGACCATGGCGTGCCGAACCCGGCCAGCGCGATCTCGACGATGCGTGCGCGATCGATGGCGCGCGAGACGGCGAGGCGAACCCGCTCGTCGTCGAACGGCGGACGTGTGGTGTTGAAGAACAGCGCCGTGCCGAACAGCACCGGATACGTCAACACCTGGAGGGCACGGTCGCGCCGCGCCAGCTCCACCATCATCGGCGAGATCCCCGCCATGTCGAGCTCTCCGCTCGCGAGGCCGGCGAACTTCGTCGTCGCCTCGTCGACGACGGCGACCGTGAGCCCTCTGAGCGCGGGAGGTCCGCCGAGCGTTGTGGGGAACCGCTGGTTGCGCGCGAACGTCCAGCGCGCGCCGCGACGACGGGAGGCGAAGACGAAGGGTCCATTGCCGACCGGCGCGTCGTTGAAGGGCGCCGAGCGTAGCGTCGCGTGCGGCAGCGACGCGAGCAGGTGCGCCGGCGCGAGGGGCAGCTCGGCGAGGTAGGGCGGCAGATCCGCCTGGGGGGCCCCGAACCGCAGGACGAGCGTCGTGTCGTCCGCCGCTTCCGCCGTGTCGAGCGACGCGAGCTCCGCGGCGCGGGGGAAGCCCGTGGCCGGATCGCGCGCCGCGAGGAGCGTGAACGCGGCATCGCGCGCGGTCGTCGGCACCCCGTCGTGCCAACGAAGGTTGTCGGCAAGCGCCATGGTCAGCGTGCGGCGGTCGCCGCTCCAGCTCCATCGGCGGGCATAATACGGTTGATGCGTCAGTGCCGAGTCGTAGCGCGTGAGCGTGACGAGCAGTGCGTAGCGCTGGATCTGTCGCGCCAACGTGTGGGTCGTGACGAGAGGGTTCGCGGACTCGAGGTCCGCCCCCGACGCGAGCACGAGCACGTCGTCCGGACGCTGTGGCGCGATGCACGCCACGGCGAGCGATGCGACGACCGCGGCACACGTTGACGCGAGCCGCGAGCGATGCGATATCACCGCGTGCGCTCCCCCGTCCTCTTCCGCGCCGCCGCGCGCACGGTGCTGCTGTATTGGTGCGTGCTCTCGCTCACCTTCGCCCTCCTTCGCCTCGCCCCGGGCGATCCCGCGACATTCCTGCTCGCCCCGGGGGCCACCGCCGCCGATGCGGCTCGGCTCCGCAGTGAGCTCGGGCTCGACCGTCCAATCGCGGTCCAATATGCACGGTGGCTCAGCGCCACGCTTCGTGGCGATCTGGGCGCGAGCTTCGTCGAGCGCCGCCCGGTCGCGGCGACACTCGCCGATGCCCTGCCCGTGTCGCTCGCGCTGGGCACGACGTCGCTTCTCCTCTCCTTCGCGATCGGCATCACGATCGGTCTCACGCAGGCGGCGCGACGTGGATCGCTGCGCGATCGTGCGCTGACCGGTCTCTCGGTTATCCTCGCCGCGTCGCCGGCGTACTGGCTCGGACTCGGTGCGATCGCGTGCTTCACGTATCTCGCCTCGTCGCTGAGCATGCCGATGTGGATGCGCCTGCCGGCGGTGGGGATGTCGACGCCGGGCGCCGAGCTTCACGGTCTCGCGCATCTCGCCGATCTGGCGCGGCACTCGATCCTGCCCGTCTCGCTGCTCGCGGCGATCGGCGCGGCCGGCGTCGCGCGCTACGTTCGCACGAGCGCACTCGACGCGATCGACGCCGACTGGATGCGCACGGCGCGCGCGAAGGGGCTGGCCGAGCACACCGTGCTGCGACGTCATCTGCTCGCCAACCTGCGTGCGCCGATCGTGACGCTGTTCGCGCTTTCGCTCCCGGGCACGGTGGCCGGCTCGGTGTTCGTCGAGACGATCTTCGGCTGGCCCGGGATGGGCCGATTGATGGTCACGTCGATCGTGGCGCGCGACTACCCCGTCGTGCTCGGGTGTGCGGCGGCGTACGCGGCCGTGGTCATCGTCGCCAATCTCGCCGCGGAGTGGCTGCTGCCGTGGGCCGATCCGCGCGTGGCGACATGAGCGTCGCGTCGGAGCTCCGGCTCGCACGGTCGGGCCGTCTCGCCCTCGTCGCGCTCGTGCTGATCGCGCTCGGCGTCGTCGTCGTGCCACTGCTGTCGTCGCGTGACCCACTCCTGATCCAGGACGTGCTCGCGCGGCGCCTGGTGCCGCCGCTGGCGCGCGATGCGGGCGGAGACTGGCATCTTCTCGGCACTGATCGGTTCGGGCGCGACCTCTTCGTGCGCATGATGCTCGCGGGGCGGCTCTCACTGCTCGTCGGCGTCGTCGGCGCGGGACTCTCGGGCGCGGTGGGAACGATCCTTGGCGCCGTCGCGGGCTGGTGGGCGGGGGGCGCGCTCGACCGCACGATCACCGCGGCAGCCGACATCCTGCTGGCATTGCCGAGGCTCGTGCTGCTGCTCGTCGGCGTCGCCCTCTGGCCGCCGGGTGTCGTCACGATCCTCGTGGTGCTCGTGCTGACCGGATGGATGGGAGTGGCGCGGCTGGTGCGCGCCGAGGTGCGCACGGTGCGTGAGCGACCCTACGTGCCCGCGGCGCAGGCACTCGGCGCGACCCAATTGCGCGTGCTCGCGCGACACGTGCTGCCGAACGCGATCGGCCCCGCGCTGGTGGCGACGACGCTCGGCGTCGGCAACGCGATCCTGCTCGAGAGCGGCCTCTCGTTCCTCGGGCTCGGCATCCAGCCCCCGGCACCGAGCTGGGGCAACATGATCGCGGGCGGTCGCGACCTGCTCGTCGTCGCCCCGTGGGTCTCACTCGCACCGGGCATCGCGCTCGTCGTCACCGTGCTCGCGACGACGATGCTCGGCGACGCGTGGCGCGACCGCCTGGCCGGAGAGCGCGGCACGACGGTCCAGACTTAGCGCGCCGCGTCCCAGCGCACGAGGATCGTGACGATCGCGTGCGGCGGTGCGATGAACGAAACCGTCTCGCCGGTCACCGCCATCGGCCCCAGCGACGTCTCGTCGAGGCGCGCGCTGATCGCTCCGGCGATCGGTCGGCGCGCGCGCCACTGGCCGCGCACTTCAGAGTCCAATCGATTCACGCAGCGGAGGACGATCCAGCCGGGCTCGCGTGCCGGCGTCGCCGCACTGAAAGCGAGTCCTTCGCCCTCGAGCTCGAGTCCACCGACGATCGCCGGCTCACCCAGGTTGGACCGCAGCGTCCGCCCTGTGAGCGGAAGGAGCACGTCGTCCGCCAGGCGCTCGACGTCGTGGCGCTGCACAGGCGTGTCCGAGCCGTGCGGCGCCAACGCGAGCTCGGCCCGGTATGGCCCGATCGATTGCGCCAACGGAACGTCGGCGGGCCAGCCGGCGTGGCCCGGGCGTTCGGGAAGGTCGTGGCGCGAGAGCTGGCCGACGGCGCGGAGCAGCGTCACGCAGACGGAGCCGTCGGCGAGCGCCTCGTATTCGGCGAGCCCATCGGAGAAGAGCGTCGCTCCGGCAACCGAATCGTAGCGCGAGACGTAGCGATGGAGCGGTGCAGTCGGCACGACGTGCTCCATCGCCTCGTCCTCGTCGGACACCGCGAGCGGTCGGCGCTCGGCGAGATGGAACGCCGCATCGGCGAAGGTCGTCGCGTCGCGCAGTCCGGTGGCGACGCGCAGTCTGAGACGATGGTCCGCGGCGCTGTTGAAGCCGACCACGCGGATGCGCACGAACGGCGCGTTCGCGTCGAGCGCGAGCGAGATCGCGCAGCGACTCGCCGGAGCTCGGCGAGCGCCTGCACCCAGTCGCCATTCGAGTGCCACCTCGCCGCGCAACGGGCCACGGTGGACGACGCGCACGCGGCGTGGCGCCGGTACGACGAGCGATTCACGGATGGCCGGCGACCGGTTCGGAGATCGCGCACAGTCACGTCGCCATCGTCGGCGACGTCGATACGCAGAAGACCGTTGTCCAGGCTCGTCCCGTCGACGCGAACGGGAGAGGGCTCGGCGGGGGCGGCGGCACCCAGAGTCGCGCCGTGCAATCGCGTCTCGAGCGCGTAGCCGGGCATCTCCCCGATCCACCCGAGGGCGCTCGCCTCGACGACGAGGTCCGCATCCGGATAGTCGCGCGGCGACTCGGTGAGTGCGACGCGCTGCCGACGCCCGAGCAATTGCAGCGGCACTCCGGAGATGCGCCAGGGCGCTGGGCGTCGGCGCGCGCCCTGGCGATCCCCCGAGCCTGGCCCGACGGCGACGTCGGCGAGTTTTGCCGAGAGCTCCAGCTCGACGACTCCACCTCGCGCCCGGGGCGCGCGATTGCACAGCACCACTGCGGGCTTCCACTCCGTCGGAGAATGCCGCGCGCGCTCGACGTCGTGCGCGAGCAGCGACGCAAACGCGTCGTCACGCAGCGCCTCGGCGCGGTCGGCGACGTCGAGGTGTCGCGCGTCGAGCGCGACCGCAACGGCGTCGACGGCCGTACCGCACAGCGTGTCGTGCGGCTGGCCCTCGAGGAGCGCGCGCCACGTCGCCCACAGTAGCGCTCGCGCGCCGGCTTCTCCCGCGTGTGGCTCGAGCGACAGCCACGGCTCGACATCGCGCACCAACAGGCGCTCGAGCCGCGCGTTCGCGCGCTTCTGCGCGGCGCGGCTCGCGAGCGTGCCCTGAAGCGTCCAGGTGTAGCCGTAGGAATCGCGCAGCTCGCCCTGCACGACGGCGAGTGCTCGCGCGCTCGCGGCGCCCTGCACCGCCTCGGCGAAGGCGCGCAGCGAGCTCGGAGCGACCCTGGCGGGACGCGCAGCGTCGCCGAGCGCAGCGATCGCCTCGCATTGCCGTCGTTGGCGTGCATGGTGGTCGGCGCCGTTCGGCAGCAGCACCGCACCGAGCGATGCACGCGGAGCGAGCACGCGCTCCAGTCTCTGCCAGCGCTCGTCGGCTGCTGACGCTTCATCCGGCAGCGAGCTGCCAAGCTCGTAGCCGTCCGGTGCGAGGTGGTACAGCACCACCTCGGCGCCACTCGGTGCGCGCCACCGCACGGCGTCGCCCGCCGGCCACCGCCTGCCCCCATACCCTCGCCAGGCCACGATCGTCGGCAGTCCGAACCCGGCCGCGAGGTCCGGCAGCGCCGATGGATGGCCGAATGAATCCGGGCAATAGAGCACGGGAGGCGACTCGGCCCGCAGCGGGCGCAGCGCGTCGCGCCCCGCGAGCAGATTGCGGACGAGCGCCTCTCCACCGGGGATGAGCTCGTCCGCCAGCACGTACCACGGGCCAGCCTCCAGTCTGCCCTCCCTGAGCAGCACGGAGAGCTCGGCGCGACGCTCGGGGCGGATGGCGAGGTAGTCGTCGAGCAGGATCGCCTGGCCGTCGAGAAGAAAGCTCGCATCGTCGGCCGGTGGATCGTCGAGCAGCTCGTCCACGACGGAAACGAGCCGGTGTAAGAACCGGCCCGCGGGATGGTACCACTCGCGATCCCAGTGCGTGTGAGCGACCACGAGCACGTGCAGAGGCGACGTCATGCGCGGAGTGTGCGGGGCACGCCATGCGCGCACAAGTCACCGTATGCACCGCGCGGGGCGAACCCGAAGGCCGCCCCGCGCGTGGAACGCTCGACTCGTCGTCAGACGACGGGGCGGCGTCCCGTGATCAGGCGATAGACGATGACGATGAGGGCGAGCACGAGCAGCAGGTGAATCAACGCGCCGCGGACGTGGAACGCGAACGCGCCGAGTGCCCACAGGATGAACAGAACGATCGCGAGAGTGAAAAGCATGGCCTACATCCTCGGGTGAGAGTGGACTGCTGATCCGAACTCAAGAGCAACGATCGTACCGGCCGCTGCGCTATGGTCGAGTGGTCCCGACGACCGGCTCGGGAGCACGCGCCGCGGCGGGAGATGGCGGAGGCCCGGTGTGCGTCTGACGCGCCAGCAGGATGCGGGCGGCGCGTACGTCGTGACCCACGTCGATGAGGAGGATCGCGAGATCCCCGACTCCCCAGAGCAAGCCAGCCAGCACGATCAGGCGGCTCGCCTCGCCGAGCAGTGTCGGAATCGCTGCACTTCCCTGCGCGACCACACCGGTCACCACTTCGGCGACGAGCAGAAGGCCGAGCACGACGCCCATGAGCTTGAACAGCTTCGAGAGATAGCGCAGGCCGACGTACGGCTCGAGATCGCTCAGGCGGACATCCGGAATGACCGGAAGCTCGTTGTCGGCCTTCAAAACGTGTCCAAGCCGGTCGATCGGGCTCGCAGCCTTGGTCGGTGTCACTGTGTCCACTGCCCGCCGTTGTTCAGTCATGATCCCCCTCCGGATCCGATCCAGCGGGCTCGGTAACCCCGCGTATCGATGTGAATGAAAGGTCCGTGCCCGGCTTCTGCCGGATACACGCCTGCGCCCCCGATGAGCTCGGGATGGGCCGCTTCGACCCGGTCAACGGCCTCGCTCACGACCCTCGCGTCCGCGATCGTGCTCCGGCCGTCGTGATTCAGATCGTCCATCACGCCGTCGCGGTTGCTGTCGATGAAGATGTCGGCTGCGTCGCCGTACATGTGACGGCTGAGTCCGGCTCGGCCCCCGGTGTTGCCCCCCGCCTTGTTGTACTGCGGCGTGCGGAAGCCGCTCATCACGCGAACTCCGCTGACGTCGATGCCGCGGCTCTGCAGATCGCTCAGCACCAGCTCGAGCTTGTCGACGTTGCGCATCTCGAGCACGAGGAACTTCGGCCAGACGGCGGCCTGGTCGTGCGTCAGAAAATCGCGGAGGCGAAAGTGCTCCGACACGCGGGTGTCGGCATTGTCCTGCGTGACCTCGATGAATCCCGACGGCGGCCGGTAGCGCTCGGCGGGCGCACGCTTCGGCGCGGAGATGCGGCCTGTCTCGCCCGGCCAGTTGCCGAGGTAATACAGGCCCACGCGACCGTTCCGCTTCTCGGTGCTGGGTCGAAGGCTGATCAGGTTGAAGTCGGTGATCGGCTTGATCGCGTTGCCGACGGCGACGGCCAGTCGCCAGATGCCCGCACTCGGCGCGGCGGTGCCCTGCTCCGACTCCGCCTGCTGCGCGCGCAGCTCGGCACCCTCCGGTAGCGCATCCGCGTCGAGCGGCGTGCCGGCGGGAACGATCCGCGCGCGGAGCTTGCCGCTCGCGCCGTGCAGCTCGCCCGACAGCGCCGAGAGCGAGGCGTCGGTGAGATAGGCGGCGGTGGGTGCTCCGGTCGCGGTGAGCGTGCTCGCGACCATCGACCTCGACGAGGCACGGGAAGGATCGCCGGCGTCTCGCGTCGCGGCGTCGCCGATCGTCCACGTCCATCCGATCATGAGCACCGAGACGACCACGCTGGCGAACAGGTCCAGCACGCGCTCGGTACGGGGCGACACTCCCGCACGATGCCAGCGGCTCTTCACGGGAGGCGGCAGATGCAGCGCGTGCTCGGCGAGATGTATCAGATCGTCGAGCACGCCCGTTGACCGGCTGCGGGCACCTGTCGAACTTCCGGCGTTCCCGACGTCTCTCACTCGGTCTCCCGAATGCAATCGCTTCTTGATCTCTTCCATCAACTTACGAACGTTCGCGAGCTGGTTCGCGTGGGCGGATACGTCGGTCTGACGTTCATCATCTTCGCCGAAACCGGGCTTCTCGTCGGCTTCTTTCTGCCGGGTGATTCTCTTCTCGTGACTGCGGGCCTGCTGTCGGCCCAGCCTCAGTTCGGACTGAACGTGTACGCGCTCGGTGCGCTGTTGACCGTGGCCGCCATCGTCGGCAACTCACTCGGCTACGTGCTCGGTCGGGCGACCGGCCCGCGCCTCTTCACACGCGACGACTCACTGCTCTTCAAGAAGAAGCACCTCTACCGAGCCCAGGAGTTCTACGCAAAACACGGTGGCAAGACGCTAGTGATTGCGCGTTTCATGCCGATTGTCCGGACTTTCGTCCCGGTCGTGGCCGGCCTGGCCAACATGCCATTCGGGCTCTACACGGCCTACAACGTGCTGGGAGGCGTGGCCTGGATCTGGTCGATGCTGTTCATCGGCCATTTCCTCGGGCGAGTCGTCCCCGGCATCGACAAGCACATCGAGCCGATGATCCTGGTCATCATCGCGCTGTCGCTCCTGCCCGCGTTCATCTCGTGGTGGCGGGAGCGGTCGAAGACCAGGGCTGCCGCGTCGGCGGTCGCCCCCCGTGCGGTACCCGATCCCTGAACCAACCGGAGAACGACATGGCGCACACCCTACCACCGCTCCCATACCCCACGAACGCGCTCGAGCCGCACATCGATGCGCAGACGATGGAGATCCATCACGGGAAGCACCACAACGCGTACGTCACGAACCTCAACGCGGCGCTGGAAAAGGCGCCCGAGCTGGCCGACAAGTCGCTCGAGGATCTGCTGCGCAATCTGAACAGCGTGCCCGAAGCGGTGCGCACGGCGGTGCGAAACAACGGCGGCGGACACTGGAATCATTCCCAGTTCTGGACGACGATGAGCCCGAACGGCGGCGGTGGGCCGACGGGTAAGCTGGCCGATGCAATCACGAAGTCGTTCGGCGACGTCGAGAAGTTCAAGGAGGCCTTCAACGCGGCCGGCGTCTCACGCTTCGGCTCGGGCTGGGTATGGCTGGTGAACGAAGGCGGCAAGCTCGCGATCACCAGCACGCCGAACCAGGACAACCCGCTCATGGACGGCAAGGCGCCTCCCATCCTCGGCAACGACGTGTGGGAGCACGCGTACTACCTCAAGTACCAGAACCGTCGCCCGGACTATTTGAAGGCGTGGTGGAATACGGTGGATTGGGAGGAGGTAGGGAGACGGTTCCAGTAGGCTGTGAGTTGGTGAGTTGGCTGGTTGTGAGTTGGTCGGTTGATTGGTGCGTTGAACGGCCCTGGTCACAACCGGCGTGGAAGCCCCGCTGAGGGGTCTCCACGCTGGTCCGTAGCCAGGGCCGTTTCGTTCACTCGATCACCGACTAGCTCACCAACTCACCAACTCACCAACCAACCAACTCACCCTCTCAAGGCACGGTCCCGGATTTGGGCTCGATCCTCACCGCCCACAGCCCGCTGTTGAAATCGTTCACGTAGGCGAGGCCGTCCTTCTTGTTCACGACCACGCCCCACGTCATCGGCGCGTTGGGGATGATGCCCTTCGGATCGGCGGGCATCACCTCGCCGATCAGGCGTCCCTGTGCCTCGAGGTCACCGCGCACGTCGCCGCTGATGTCGAACGCCTTGAAGCCGGCGTTGTATGCGCCGAGATAGAGCGTATCGCCGGCGACCCAGACGTTGTGCACGCCGCCGAACTCCGGCTCGTACCAGGCGACCGGCTTCAGATGCTCCAGGTCGCGCGCGTCGAGTATCTGCAGTCGTCCGTGGGCCCGTGAGAAGTTTCCGGCGTACAGCTGCTCGGCGGCCGTATTCCCGAACACCTCGTCGGCGATGATGATGTAGTCCTTGTGTCGCCACGCCGTGTGCGTGCCGCGGATGAACCCCTTGCCGCCCTCGGCCTCGACGTCCTTGTACAGCGCGTCGAGGTCGTACTTGTACTGGGTCACGAACTGCGGGTTCGACGGCGTGCCGCCCTTGATGCCGTTGCCGACGTCGAGGACCACGAGCCCGTCGTTCCACCACGAGCCGTAGAGCAGCCCGTCCTGCACGTCGATGTCGTGCAGAAAGCGGCCGGCGTCGGCGCGCGGCGTCTTCCACGTCGCCACCTGCTTCGGATGGGCCGGATCGTTGATGTCGATCACGTGCACCGCGCCGGTTCCGTCGTTCGTGAGGTAGATGTGCGTGCCGTACTTCGGCTGCGAGTGGATGAATGCCGAGTGCACGCCCGCCGTGACCCCCTCCGTGAACTCGCTCAGGGCCTTGGGATGCAGCGGGTCGTGCGTGTCGGCGATCACGATCCCGTTCTTGCGGTCGGCGGCACCCTCGCGGGTGATCACGAGCGTGTTCCCGTCCGGCGACGTCATGATGTCGTTCACGGATCGCGCGTTCACGATGATCGAGTCGACGATCGTCGGGTTCGCCGGATTGGAGATGTCCACGGCGTACACGCGGTCGCCGCCGAGGATCGTGGCGAGGTAGGCGACATTGCCGTTCGGGTGGATCCAGACCTCGCTCGTATGGAACGCGCTCCGCACGAGCTTTCCGACGATCCTCGCCTGGCGTTTGATGTCGCGATCGACCGCCGTGACGATCGCGTCCCCTGTGCGTGTGCCGAAGCTCGCCGTCACCTGGTAGGTGCCCGGCCGATAGGCGACGAAGGCGCCCTCCTCGTCGACCAGTCCGTTGCCAGGCGTGAACAGCCAGCTGGGCGTGAGTCCGGCGATCTCGCGGCCCTGCGCGTCGCGCGCGATCGCCCGCAGGTGAATGACGTCACCCGTGCGCGCCTGGACCGTGGCTGGCCGCACCTCCACGCTCGCGATCGGGCTGGCGACGACGTTCACCGTCCATCGCTCGACCGCGGCGCCGGCCGACGCCGAGATCGAGGCGCGACCCGGCGCGACGGCCTGCAGCAATCCGTCGTTCGAGACGCGCGCGACTGCCGGATTGTCGCTGGACCATTGCACGCGGTCGTTGCGCCGGTCGTCCGCCTTCGAGTACACGGTGCCGGTCAGATGCACGCGCTGACCGATGGCGAGTCGCGTTGGCCGCGGAGCCACCGCGACGCGCGCCGCAGGACCCGCGACCATCGCGACCTCGAACCGCTCGACGACCGGCTTCGCACCGGGCACGATCGCGATGGCCGTGATCGGCATCGTACCCACCGAGCCCGCCGAGAGCTTGCCCGTGGAGTCGACGGCCCCTTCGTAGTGGCTGCCGGCGTTCCGGAACACGATGCGCGCGTCCGGCACCGGATTCCCGGACTCGTCCAACAGCTTCGCGCTGAAGCGCAGGGTGTCACCGACTACGACCGTCCGCGTCGACGGCGTCACCATCAGTCGCTGCCTGGTTTGCGCTGATGCCGTTCCTCCGACCATCGCGCAGAGTGCCAGCCCCGCCGCGATCTCCCTCCGACTCATTGTGCCGCCTCTCCCTCCAGATACGTGTAGCCCTCGAGCCCGGCCACGTAGTCCGCGATGAACGCATTCGCATCCGTGCGGCTGAGGTGCTTCACCTGCGTGACCTTGCGACGGAAAGTCTGCAACAGGTCGGACGCGCGGAACTGGACGTAGTTGAGCACCTCCGTCACCGTGTCGCCGTGGACCAGATCGGTGATCTCGTACCCGTTGCCCGCGAGCCGGATGTGCACCGCGTTGGTGTCGCCGAACAGGTTGTGCAGATCGCCGAGGATCTCCTGGTAGGCGCCCGTCAGGAAGACGCCGAGCACATACGGCTCGCCGTCGCGCCACTCGTGCAGCTCCAGCGACGGGCTGCCGTCCTTGTCGCCCACGAACCGGTCGATCTTGCCGTCCGAGTCACAGGTGATGTCCTGCAGCGTCCCGCGCCGCGTCGGCTCCTCATTGAGCCGGTGCACGGGCATGATCGGAAAGAGCTGATCGATCGCCCAGCTGTCGGGGAGCGACTGGAACAGCGAGAAGTTGCAGAAGTAACGGTCGACCATCGTCGCGTCGAGATCGGCGAGGATGTCCTCGTAGTGATCCCGATCCTGCTGGACGATGCGGTAGATCGCGTTCATCGTGGCGTGGTACATCTGCTCCGCCACCGCGCGGCCGCGCAGCGGGAGCACCCCGCTCGCGAAAAGTTGCTGTGCGCGCTCCTTGTCGAACGTGACGTCGTGGAAGATCTCCTTCACCCGGCGACGCGAGACCTTGTCCTTCGACACGATCTGATGGTCCTCGCGCATCTCGTGCAGCACCGCGTGATCGTCATCGGTGAGCTCGGGGACAGGGACCTCGACCACCGACTCGACGTCGATCACCTTCAGGAGCAGCAGCGCGTGATGCGCCGTGAGGGCGCGCCCCGACTCGCTGATGACGTGCGGCATCGGCAGCTCCAGCTCGCGGCACGCCTCGGCCAGCGTATAGATCACGTCGTTCGCGTACTCCTGCAGCGAGTAGTTGACGCTCGCGTTCGACGTGGAGTTCGTGCCGTCGTAGTCGACTCCGAGACCGCCACCGACGTCGACGTGCGTGACGTCGACGCCGAGGGCGCGCAGCTCGGCGTAGAACCGCGCCACCTCCTGCAGCCCCGACTTGATGTAGCGGATGTCGGTGATCTGCGAGCCGAGATGGAAGTGGATCAGCTTGATCACGTCGAGGCGGCCGGCGGCGCGGAGCCTGTCCACCGCCTCCATCAGCTGCGCGGCGTTGAGACCGAACTTGGACTTCTCGCCGCCGCTCTCCTTCCACCGTCCAAACCCGGTCGAGGCGAGCTTGATGCGGATTCCGGCCGTCGGATTCACGCCGAGTTCGTCCGCCGCCGAGAGCAGCACGTCGATCTCGCTCAGCTGCTCGATGACGATGAACACCTGGTGGCCGAGCTTCTGCCCCATGAGGGCGAGCCGCATGAACTCCTCGTCCTTGTAGCCGTTGCAGACGATGAGGTGCTCGGTGCTCTCGGAGAGTCCCAGCACGGCCTGGAGCTCAGGCTTGGAGCCGCACTCCAGCCCGACACCGTGCTTGTTCCCGAACTGAACGATCTCCTCGACGACGTGGCGCTGCTGGTTCACCTTGATCGGGTACACCGTGGTGTACGCGCCGGTGTACTCGTACTCCTTGATCGCGTTCTCGAACCGATCGCTCAGCGACTCGATGCGCGAGCGCAGGATGTCGGAGAAGCGCAGCAGCACCGGCAGCCCGACCCCCTGTTCCTCCAGGTCGCGGGACAGGTCGTAGAGGCTGAGCTGTCGCTCCGGATGCTCCTTGTCGGGACGCACGACCACGTGGCCGCGCTCGTCGATGTCGAAGAAGCCGGCGCCCCACCCCTCGATGTTGTAGAGGGTGCGCGCCTTGTCGGCCGTCCAGCCGGCTCGTCGCTCGGAGCCAGCCGCGGTGGTCTCGATCGTCTCGGTCGCCATCCGCCAAAGATAACGGCGCGAACCCCGCGGCGCGTCCTCGCGGGAACGGCGATTACGGGTAGAGCACCTCGGTGCGCCAGCCTTCGCCGGCGCGGGTGTAGACGAGGCGCTCGTGCCGCCGACTCGGCATGTTGTGCCAGAACTCGATGCGCGCCGGCACGAGCCGGAATCCCGACCAGTGCGGCGGCCTCGGCACGTCGCAGCCGGCAAAGCGCGCTTCCATCTCGCGCACGCGATCGTCGAGCGCGCCGACCTGCTCCATCGGCTGGCTCTGGCGCGACGCCCACGCGCTGATCTGGCTGCCGCGCGCACGGCTGGCGAAGTAGGCGTCGGCCTCCTCATCGCTCACCCGGACCGCGCGCCCCTCGATGCGAACCTGGCGCTCGAGCGGCTGCCAGTGGAAGCACATCGACGCCAGCGGATGCGCGAGCAGCTCGATCCCCTTCCGGCTCTCGAAGTTGGTGTAGAAGACGAACCCGCGTTCGTCGACTCCCTTGAGCAGCAGGATGCGAACCGACGGCTGGCCACCGGCACCCACGGTGGCCAGCGCGAAGGCCGTAGGCTCGGGCAGTCGCTCGGCCCCTACCTCGCGCGCCGCAGCAAGCAGCGTCGTGAACCGATCGAACGGCTCGCGGAGGGGCACGAACGGCGAGGCCTCGCTACTCATCACCGCCCAGCACTCCGCCGAGCAGCGCGCCGCCGAGCCCTCCGAGGACACTTCCTTCCTGCACGCGCGAACCGCCGGCGCGCGGCGAAGCGGCGATGATGCGGTCGGCAAGCCGCGAGAACGGCATGGTCTGGAGCAGCACGCGCCCCGGACCGGTCAGCGTCGCGAAGAAGAGCCCCTCGCCGCCGAACAGCGCCGTCTTGATTCCTGGCACCATCTTGATGTCGTACCGCACCTGCTGCTCCATCGCCACGATGCAGCCGGTGTCGACGCGCAGCGTTTCGCTCGGCATCAGCGTCGTCTCGAAGATGGCGCCCGAGGCATGCAGCACGGCCACGCCGTCGCCCGTGATCCGCTGCAGGATGAAGCCCTCGCCGCCGAAGAAGCCCGCGCCGATCTTCTTCGTGAATGCGATGTCGACGTTCGTCCCCTTCGGTGCGCAGAGGAAGGAATCCTTCTGCGCGATGATCGTCCCGCCCCACTGCTGCAGATCGATCGGCTTGATCTTGCCCGGGAAGTGCGAGGAGAACGCGACCCGCTTGCGGGCGCTGCCGCTGTTGAGAAAGGTGGTGATGAAGAAGGTATCGCCGGAGAGCACGCGCTTCGCGCCCTGGAACAGCTTTCCGAGCATTCCGCCACCCTGCTTGTTCGGATCGAGCGTCGTGTTCATCTCGATCCCCTGCTCCATGAACATCATCGCTCCCGCTTCCGCGATCACCGTCTCGCCGGGATCGAGCGTCACGATCACCGCTTGCAGGTCATCTCCGATGAGCTCGTAGTCGATCTCGTCCGACGTTCTCGCCATGGTCGTTCTCCTGATTCGAGAGGTCACTCCTTGCCGTTCGCGCACCGGGGTCCCAAATCTTGGCGGCCCGCGATTCCACGTCCAATCTAGACGACGAGGCGAGAACCCTGGTGACACTTTCGACGGCGGTGCGAGCGCTCGCGGTCGCGGCCGTGTGGGCGGGCGCGACACGAAGCTGGGCGCAATCGGCAGCGGCGACGCGCGCTCCGGACACGTCGGCGACGCTGCTCGTCGCCGACCGCGTGTTCGATGGCACCGAGATGCACGACGGCTGGGCCGTGCTGGTGCGCGGAGAGCGCATCGTGGCCGCGGGACCCGCGGGCTCGATGGCGGAGCCATCGGCACGGCGCATCGCGCTCCCCGGGGCGACGCTCCTGCCCGGTCTCATCGAGGGGCACTCGCACCTCCTGTTACACCCGTACGACGAGGCAGCGTGGAGCGATCAGGTGCTGCACGAGCCGCTCGCGCTGCGAATCGCCCGCGCGACGAACCATGCCCGCGAGACGCTGCGCGCCGGCTTCACGACGGAGCGAGACCTCGGCACCGAGGGAGCGGGCTACGCCGACGTGGGACTCAAGCGCGCGATCGCGCAGGGGATCATCCCCGGTCCGCGGCTCATCGTCGTCACGCGCGCCATCGTGGCGACGGGAAGCTACGCACCGCGGCTCACCCCCGAGATCGATGTCCTTCAGGGCGCGGAGGAAGCAGACGACGCGACGCTCGTGCGCGTCGTGCGCGATCAGATCGGCCGCGGCGCCGACTGGATCAAGGTCTACGCCGACTATAGCTCGGGCTCCGGTGGCGAGCTCCGACCGACCTTCACGCTCGATGAGCTCAAGCGCGTGGTCGAGGTGGCCTCGAGCGCGGGACGTCCCGTCGCGGCGCATGCGATGGGTCCCGAAGGAATCAGACGCGCCGTGCTCGCCGGCGTCGAGACGATCGAGCACGCCGACGCGGGCACGCCCGAGATCTTCCGGCTGATGCGCGAGCACGGCACGGTGCTGTGCCCGACGCTCGCGGCGAGCGAGGCGAACAGCCGGTACTCCGGCTGGAAGCCTGGCACCCCCGAACCGGCGCGGCTCAGGGCCAAGCGTGCGAGCTTCCGCGCCGCGCTCGACGCCGGCGTCAGCATCTGCAACGGGAGCGACGTCGGCGTCTTCACGCACGGCGAGAACTACCGCGAGCTCGAGCTCCTCGTCGACTACGGAATGCCCGCGATCCGGGCACTCCGCGCCGCGACGACGGTGAACGCGGCGATGCTCCACATGGAATCGCAGATCGGCGCCGTGAAGCCGGGACTGCTCGCCGATCTGCTCGCGGTTCGCGGAGATCCGTCACGCGACATCCACGCGCTCCGTGACGTGCGCTTCGTGATGAAGGGCGGCACCATCGTCAGGCAGGATCCGTGACGCCCGCGTCACGCGCATGTCGGCGAGCGAACGCGTAGCAGAGCGGTCCGAGCGCGATGGCCACGGCGGCACCCGTCACTGCCGGCAGCCCGTACTCTCCGTCCGCGAAGCTCAACACCACGACGAGCACGAGGACGCTGAACGGCAGCAGCGCCAGCACGGCCACCGCGCCCGTGCCGAGGGGGATGCGGAACGCGCCTCGCAGCGCGGGCTCGCGTACACGAAGGGCCAGCAGCGATCCCAGCTCCAGCATGAGGGCGAGCGAATAGAGCAGGACGTCGGCGACGACGAGCCCGCCGAACGGCAGCAGCACGAACACGGAGTAGCACACCGCGGCCGACAGCACGGCGACACGCGGCGTACCACGCGCGTCGGTACGCGCGAGCGCGGCCGGCAGCAGCCCATCCGTCGCCATCACGAACGGGATGCGCGAGTACGCGAGCAGGAGGGCGTTGAAGAGCGCCAGCGCGCTGACCATTCCGGCCAGCGCGACCCACGCCGCGAACAGTGGACCGAGAACACCCCCGGACGCGAGGGCGATCGCCGGCCATCCGCCTTCTGTCCACGTCGTCCAGTCGGTGGCCGAGAGCGTCGCGAGGAGCGGAACGAGATACCCGGCCGCCACGAGCGGCAGCGTGATGGCGAGCGCGCGGGGATAGCTCCGCGTCGCGTCCTTCACCTCGCCCTGCACCGTCGAGGCGTTGTCCCACCCGATGTAGTTCCACAGCGCGATCGAGAGACCGACCGCCAGTCCACCGGCACCGGCGTGACCGGGTGCCGAAAATGGTCGCCAGGGCACGTGCGTCGCGTGTGCCAGCGCGGCGATCGAGATCGCAACGAATCCCGCGATGATGAACGTCCCCGCGAAGATCGAGCTGCGCCCGACGCGGGCGGCGCCGGCGAGATTGATCGCCGTCGCGCCCCAGATCACCACCAGGCCCACCACCCATACCCCCCACGGCGGGAGATGCGGCGCGAACCACGCCAGATAGGTCACGAACAGCTTGGGGTAGATCGCCATATCGACCAGCGAGTACATCCAGGTGAGCCAGCCGTTCTGGAACGCCCAGAATGGGCCGAACGCCCGCTGCACCCACCGATAGTAGCCTCCCTCCAGCGGCAGCATGCTCGCCAGCTCGCCGACGATCAGGATCTCCGGAATCGAGTAGAACATCGGCACGAGGACGAGGATGCCGAGTGCCATACCCGGTCCGACGGAGGCCACGAGCGTCTCCGTCGAGAACGCGCCCCCCGACGTGCTGAAGTAGAGAATGAAGACGAGGGACAGCGTCGAGATCGATCGGACCAGCGTCATGTCGGCAAAGCTCGCGCGAACGCACCAGCGGGGCAACGCGTACATTCTCCGCCACCCTCTCACTCCACGCACATCATGACCATGCGTCCGTCGACGACGCTGCGAATCGCGGCAACCACTCTCTCCCTTGGGTGCCTTCCCGCACTGCTGCATGCACAGGGCTCGGCCGCCGTCTCGGTCATCCCGTATCCGGCGTCGGCCTCGGTCGACTCCTCGGTGCGCTACACCTTCGGCGCGTCACCGGTGGTCGCGCTCTCCGCGCCGACCGATGCCGAGCTCCGTACGCTCGGCGCGCTCGCCGTCGACATCCTGCGTCAGGAGCTCGGCTCGAACCCGCGCGTCGCCACGACGATGTCTGCCGCCAGGTCTTCGGCGGCGGTATCGCTGACGCTGTCTCCGCGCGACACGTCCGCCGGAACGGAGTCGTATCGCCTCGACGTCACGGGGCGCGGCGTGGCGATCACCGCTCCGCGCGCGGCAGGGCTCTTCTACGGTCTGCAGACGCTTCGCGCGCTGCTCGAGGCCGAGCGGGCACGGACGACCTCTACCCCTCGCGCGACGACGGCGCCGGTCTCGCTCCGCGGTGTCCATATCGCGGATGCACCGCGGTTCTCCTATCGAGGACTTCACCTCGACGTCGGACGGCACTTCGCTCCCGTCTCGTTCGTCAAGCGCTACATCGACCTGATGTCGCGCTACAAGTACAACACCTTTCACTGGCACCTCACCGAGGACCAGGGCTGGCGCATCGAGATCAAGAAGTATCCGCGCCTCACCGAAGTCGGCTCGTGCCGCAAGGAGACGCAGCTCGGCCGCAACCGGAACCCGTACGTCGGCGACTCCATCCGCTATTGCGGCTCCTACACCCAGGAACAGATCCGCGACGTCGTCGCCTACGCCAAGTCGCGGTACATCACGGTGATTCCGGAGATCGAGATGCCGGGGCACTCGAAGGCCGCGCTGGCGGCGTACCCGGAGCTCGGCTGCGGCCCTGGTCCGTACGAGGTGCGAACGACGTGGGGTGTGGACGAGAACATCTTCTGCCCGAAAGAGGAGACGTTCACCTTTCTCGAAAACGTCCTCACCGAAGTGATGGCGCTCTTCCCGAGCACGTACATCCACATCGGCGGTGACGAAGCTCCGAAGACAGTCTGGCAGGCGAGCCCGATCGCGCAGGCCGTGATCAAGCGCGAGAACCTGAAGGACGAGCACGAGCTCCAGAGCTACTTCATCCGGCGCATGGAGAAGTTTCTCAACGCGCATGGCCGACAACTGATCGGGTGGGACGAGATCCTCGAAGGCGGTCTCGCACCGAAGGCCACGGTCATGTCGTGGCGCGGGATCAATGGCGGCATCGCGGCGGCGCGGCAGAACCACGACGTCGTGATGACGCCGACGTCGAACACCTACTTCGACTACGTCCAGGGCGACCGTCGCTTCGAGCCGACGTACACCGGCAACTATCTGCCGATCGAGACGGTGTACGCGTTCGATCCGGCGGTATCCGACTCCCTGACGCCCGAGCAGGCCAGACACGTCATCGGCACTCAGGGACAGCTCTGGACGGAGTACATGTACAACCCCGGCCAGGTCGAGTACATGGCGTATCCTCGTGCGCTCGCGCTGGCCGAGGTGGCGTGGTCTCCCAAGAGCGCCCGCGACTTCGAGAGCTTCCGGACGCGGCTCCTGCCGCGGCTGCTGGGTCTCGACCGGCTCGGTGTGAACTATCGCTTCCCGAGCGCGGACAACGGTCTCGAGCGCAATCGCGTCGTCACCAGCGACTCGGTGGTGGTCGAGCTGCGCAGCGCGCTTCCCGAGGCGGAGATTCGCTACACGCTCGACGGCACTGAGCCCACGGCGACGTCGGCGCGCTACACGACACCGCTACGCATTCCGGTGCCCACGGACGGGGTGTCGGTGCTCGCGCGCACGTTCTACGGCACGCACACCGGCGCTGTGCGCGCCGCCACCTTCCGGCGCGCGGGACCGTAGGGGCGCGGGCACGAATGGGCGGGCGCGCGGATTAGGTTGATCCGATGACCGTGCCCGTCCGCATGACCGATCCCCGCGCGCCGCTCCCCGAGATGGAGCGGCCGCGCGGTGTGCGTGAGCGCCTCGAGGCGCTGCGCTATCTGCCGCAGCTCGTGCGGCTCGTCTGGCAGACGCATCGTGGCTTCACGACGGCCATGATTGCGCTCCGGCTCGTGCGCGCCTTCGTCCCGGTGGCGTCGCTCTGGGCGGCGAAGCTGATCATCGATCAGGTCGTGCTGCTCACGCGCGCGCCCGGCACGCCGCTCACCGATCTCTGGCGCGTCGTCGCCCTGGAGCTCGCGATCGTCGTCGCTGGTGAGCTGCTCGCGCGTGCCTCGGCGCTCGTGGAGTCACTGCTCGGCGACCTGTTCTCGAACAACATCAGCGTCCGCCTGATGCGCCACGCGGCGACGCTCGACCTGCAGCAGTTCGAGGATCCGGACTTCTACGATCACCTCGAGCGCGCGCGCCGGCAGACGACGGCCCGCATCGGGCTCATCGCCATGCTCCTGACCATGGGGCAGGACCTGATCACGCTCGTCACGCTCGGCGCGGCGCTCGTCGCGCACAACCCGTGGCTGTTGCTGCTCCTCACGCTGGCCATCCTGCCCAGCTTCCTGGGCGAGACGCACTTCGCCGCGCTCTCGTACTCCCTGCTCTTCCGCCGCACCCCGGAGCGCCGCGAGCTCGACTACCTGCGCTTCGTCGGCGCGAGCGACAGCACGGCCAAGGAGGTGCAGCTGTTCGGGCTCGCCGGCTGGCTGACGGATCGCTACGCCACACTCGCCCAGCGCTACTACGAGGAGAACCGCCGGCTCAGCATTCGGAAGGGCATCGTCAGCGCGTTGCTCTCGCTCGTCGGGACGCTCGGCTACTACGGTGCGTACGTCACGATCCTCCTCCGCGCCGTCGCCGGTACGATCACGCTCGGGACGCTCACCTTCCTCGCCTCGGCATTCGCGCGCAGCCGCGACCTCATCCAGCGACTTCTCCTCTCGGCGAGCGACATCTACGAGCAGAGTCTCTACCTGAAGGATCTGTTCGTCTTCTTCGAGATGCAGCCGTCGATCCGTTCGAAGCCGGGCGCCCTCCGCGTGCCCCGGCCAATTCGCAGCGGCTTCCTGTTCGAAGACGTCGGCTTTCAGTATCCGGGCAGCGACCGGTGGGCGATCAGGCACGTGAGCTTCTCGATCGCGCCGGGAGAGCGCATCGCGCTCGTCGGCGAGAACGGCGCGGGGAAGACGACGATCACGAAGCTCCTCGCGCGCCTCTACGACCCGACCGAGGGACGGATCCTGCTGGACGACGTCGACCTCCGAGACTACGACCTCGCGTCCCTGCGAGAAGCCATCGGAGTGATCTTCCAGGACTTCGTGCGCTACGACATGCGCTTCGACGAGAACGTCGGCGTCGGTGAGATCGAAGGGGTGACGGCGTATCTCGCCGCCGTGCGCGACGCGCCGGAGAACGGCGCGTCGGCGCCCCCAGCGGCGCTCGTGGACGCTTCGGAGCGCTCGCTCGCCTCGAGCCTCCTCCCCCGCTTCACGCGAGGTTACCGTCAGATGCTCGGGCGCCGGTTCGACGACGGGGTCGACCTCTCCGGGGGCGAGTGGCAGAAGATCGCACTCGCGCGGGCGTACATGCGCGAGGCGCAACTGCTGATCCTCGACGAGCCCACCGCCGCGCTCGACGCGCGCGCGGAGTACGAGGTCTTCGTGCGGTTCAATCAGCTGATGGCGGGGCGGATGGCGGTCGTCATCTCGCATCGGTTCTCGACCGTGCGCATGGCGGACCGGATCGTCGTCCTGGGCGAGGGCCGGGTGCTCGAAGAAGGCACCCACGAGGCACTGCTCGCTCGCGAGGGGTTGTACGCCGAGCTGTTCGAGATGCAGGCGGCGGGATATCGGTGAACCCCGGCCGAGCCGTCCGTTCGGCGACGCGCCGTCGTCAGCGGCGGCGCAGCGTCCGAACGAGACTCACTGGTTCCGCGAGATCAGCATGATGATGCCTCCACCATACTGCGCGCCGAAGCGGTTCACTGCGTCCATCCCGTTGAGGTAGCGCACCTCGGCGATGCGTCCCGTCGGGATGTTCCGCATCGTCGCGAGGATGCCGTACTCCTGATCGTTCAGGAACACCACGGCCTGCTCGTGGGTGTTGGTGCGAATCGAGATCTTCCCTCGATCCTTGAGAAACTCAC
>QHVE01000070.1 GCA_003223455.1 Gemmatimonadota bacterium
CGTGACCGGACCAATCAGCTTCTCGGATCGCCCGCAGTACGTCGAGCAGAGCAGCACGGGGCGGCTGTACTTCTCCACCAAGCCAACGAGTGCCGCGCCCCGCGGCACGGTGCGCTATCTCGAGCCCGGCGCGTCCGCGCCGGACCAGCGCTTCATTCTCGCCTTCGCGAAGCCTGGCTCGGATCCGAACTCGTTTCTCGTCGCGAACATCGATTCCGCGCGGGTAACTCCCGCGTCGGCGACGAGCACGGCGAACGACGCACTCACGCTCTGCGATCACCCGACAGGTCAGCTCGCTGCCAGCCAGTGCGTGACGTCCGCGCTCGGCATCAAGGACGCGATCGACAACCTGAAGCTCTTGGTGCCGCAGTCCGATCTGGAGTACGACGCCAACCTCGACGAAAACTCGATCGGGCTGAGCGACACGACGTTCGCTGCCTCCAGCGGCGACGGAAAATGGATCACGTTCGGCGAGGGCCACACGGGCGGTTACGGCCGCGCCCTGATGCTGCAGGACGATGGCAGCAACCCTACCAAGTACAACTATGCCTCGCCAGCCATCAGCGTCGGGGGTCTCATCGAGAACGCGGCCGATAAGGTCTTCGGAATTGCGCTGGACAAGACAGGCAAGACGCTGGGCATCCATGGCTCCGAGTCGTACTTCGCCGGGGTAGAGCAGCCGTTCGAGCTTCGCCTGCAAGGTAAGAAGAGCACCTTCACCCAAGGCGCCGGCATCACCTTCCATCCGAACGCGGACGGGATCAGTACCCCGGCCGCCAACCGCCTGGCCTTCGTCGCCTCGGCGAACGGCTCGATCGAGATGATCGACATTGCGCACTACGACTACCAGCGCGGATCGCTGGCGACGAAGTACAACCTGTACGGCCCGCTCCGCGCCTCGCTGCCCTTCCCGGGTGACGATCCGTCGGTGGTGTTCAAGCTCTTCGGTGTGTCGAGTCAGGGCCTCGTCGTCATCGACGTCACCGCGGCGGATATCCTCGCCGGCCCATGACGCGCCGGTAAAGGCGTGATAGGTTGCATTGAAGCGAGCCCGGCGCGTTGCCGGGCTCGCGTCTTTCCCTCCGTCCCGCCGCCTTCCTCGTCATGCTCCGATTCACCACCGCCGGCGAATCGCACGGACAGGCTCTCGTCAGTGTGCTCGAGGGCATGCCCGCCGGCCTTCCTCTCCTCGCGGCGCACATCGACGCCGATCTCGCACGACGTCAGCAGGGATACGGCCGCGGGCGGCGGATGCAGATCGAACGCGACACCGCCGAGATCCTCTCCGGCGTGCGCGCGGGCGAGACGATCGCCAGCCCGATCGCGATGCTCATCCGCAATCGCGATTGGGCGAACTGGCAGGCGATCATGGATCCCGCGCCGCGCGAGGGTGAGGAAGAGGGCGCACTGCGCCGTCGCGCCGTCACCCGGGTGCGGCCTGGCCACGCCGATCTCACCGGCATCCTCAAGTACGATCGCGAAGACGCGCGCGACATCCTCGAGCGCGCGTCGGCGCGCGAGACGACGGCACGCGTCGCCGCAGGTGCGATCGCGCGTCGCCTGCTCGACGAGCTGGGCGTGTCGATCGGCAGCCATCTCGTGCACCTCGGCGGAGTCGATGCCGAGCGGCCGGATCCGATGCCCGAGCGCATCAACGAAGCGTCGGACGCGTCCGCGCTGCGCACGCTCGATCCGAACGCCGAGGCGCAGATGATCGAGCGCATCGACGCGGCCAAGCGCGCGGGCAACACCCTCGGCGGCATCTGCGAGGTCGTCGTCGACGGACTTCCCGTCGGACTCGGCTCGCACGTCTCCTGGGACCGGAAGCTCGACGGTCGCATCGGCGCCGCCATCATGTCCATCCCGGCGGTGAAAGGAGTCGAGATCGGCATGGGCTTCCAGGCCGCGCGCGTGCACGGCTCCGAAGTCCACGACGAGATCGCTCCCTCACCCGGACGTACCCGCGCCGGCAACGTGCGCCGGGCGTCGAACAACGCCGGTGGCCTCGAAGGAGGCATCACGACCGGAGAGCCGCTCGTCGTCCGCGTCGCGATGAAGCCGATCAGCACCCTCATGCGCCCACTGGGGACGGTCGACGTGGCGACGGGCGAAGCGGCGGCCGCGACGGCCGAGCGCAGCGACGTCACTGCGGTCCCCGCCATGGGCGTCATCGCGGAGGCGATGCTCGCCCTCGTCCTCGCCGACGCCATGCTGGAGAAGTTCGGGGGCGACTCGTTGCCCGAGGTCAAACGGAATCTCGATGGCTACCTTTCGCACATCGCAGCCCGGCTCGGCGGCTGATCCGTCCGCTCCCCACCTCATCCTCGTCGGACTGCCGGGGTCGGGGAAGAGCACGGTCGGCTCCGCTCTGGCGCGTGAGCTCGGTCGGACGTTCCTCGACTTCGACGCCGAGATCTCGCGGCGCGAAGGGATGACGATCGCGGAGATCTTCGCCACCAAGGGCGAGCCGACGTTTCGCCAGCTCGAGCACGGCCTCACGGAAGAGCTCAGGGAGCTCGGCGGGATGGTCCTCGCGCCCGGTGGCGGCTGGGTGGCGCGCCCCGATACCGTGGCGCTCATTCGGCCCCCCTCCCGGATGATCTACCTGCGGATCCGGCCCCGCACGGCGATCGCCCGCATGGGCCGCTCGGTTGCCGGCCGGCCGCTGCTGAGCCGGCCGAACCCGGTGGCCGAGCTCGAGCGTCTACTCGTGGAGCGCCGCGCCGCCTACGAGTCGGCGGACTACGTGGTCGACGTGGAACGCGTTGCCATATCTGAAGTTATACGTCGAATCGTCGCCGCCGTCCGCGCCTAGCGTGCCGAGGCGTTTCGCGTGGGCCCATTTGCCCGGTTGACGCGCCCACTACCTTAGAGCGATGATCGACACCCGGCCGCCGCAGCATCCTGCGGAACGGCCGGAGTGGCACCGGATCCGGGTCGGGTCGAGGCGGACCTCCAGTCCCGAACCGGTGTCGAACGAGTCACGATGATGCCGGCTGACGCTCCCGAGGGTCCTACCCTGCGTCGGCTACGAGGAGACATGACGATACGCGTTCTTGGACCGCACGAGCGTGGGCGATTCGCCCCAGATGCCTGGGGCCACCTGCTCGCGCTCTCCGGTGCCGGAGCGCTCGACCCCGCGGAGCTCGAGCAGGTGATCGAGCGCGCGATGCTGCAGTTCGACGGCCGCATCGCGCTGGACGATCTCCGCTCGATGATGGAGGGCGCCGGATTCGACGATCCTGGCGGGCCTCCCGCGGATTCCCAGACCGTTCACTGAGACCAATGGCAGCCAGAAAGAGCGTAACCAAACGGCCGACCGCAGCGGCGAAGAAGAGCGCCGGCGCGGCGGCAAAGGCGCCGGCACGCGGCGCCGCGAAGTCCGCCGCCAAGCGCGGCGCTCGCGGCCGTGGCGCTGCGCCGGCGGAGGACGAGGGACCGCCTCCCGCCGCCGGCACCACGTCGCTCGTCATCGTCGAGTCGCCCGCCAAGGCCAAGACGATCGGCAAGTACCTCGGCCGCGGCTACCGCGTGCGGGCGACCGTCGGGCACATCATGGATCTGCCGGAGAAGAAGCTCGGCATCGACATCGACAAGGGCTTCGAGCCCGAGCTCGTGCCGATCCCCGGCAAGGAGAAGACGATCGCCGACCTGAAGAGTGCGGCGAAGGACTCGCGCGAAGTGTTCATCGCCACCGACCCCGATCGCGAGGGAGAGGCGATCGCGTGGCACGTGGCGGAGCAGATCCGGCCGAAGCGTGGCGCGCCGATACCGGGTGCTGCTGCGGGAAATCACCAAGGACGCGGTGACCGAGGCGATCTCGCGGCCGGGCGACATCGACGACCGCAAAGTCGAGGCGCAGCAGGCGCGCCGGATCCTGGATCGCCTGGTGGGCTACAAGGCGAGTCCGCTGCTCTGGAAGTCGGTAAAGACCGGGCTCTCGGCGGGGCGGGTGCAGACCGTCGCGCTGCGGCTGATCGTCGAGCGCGAGCGGGAGATCCGCGCCTTCAGGCCCGTCGAGTACTGGACCGTCGAGGCGCTGCTCGAGAAGGCGGGGCAGCGGTTCACCGCGAAGCTCCACCAGATCGACGGCAAGAAAGCGGAGATCTCGAACAAGGCCGAGGCCGACCGCATCCTGTCCGATCTCGAGGGACGCCGCACGTTCGGCGTCTCCGAGGTCAAGCGCCGCGAGCGCCGCAAGAATCCGTCGGCGCCGTTCACGACATCCACGCTCCAGCAGGAAGCGGCGAAGAAGCTCTCGTTCGGCTCCAAGCGCACGATGCGCATCGCGCAGGATCTCTACGAGGGCATCGACATCGGGCCCGAGGGCGCGGTCGGTCTCATCACGTACATGCGCACGGACTCCACGCGCGTGGCCGAGAGCGCGGCGACGCAGGCGCAGGATTACCTGCGCGTGCTGTTCGGCGCCGAGTATCTCGCGAAGGGCCTGCAGCTCTACGGCAACGGCAAGGCGAAGAACACTCAGGACGCGCACGAGAGTGTGCGTCCGACCGATCCGACGCGCCGTCCCGACGACATCCGCAAGCATCTCTCGCCCGACCAGTTCAAGCTCTATCAGCTCGTCTGGCAGCGCTTCATGGCGTCACAGATGGCGCCGGCGGTGTTCGACACGACGACGGTGGACTTCGACATTCCGGCCAGGGAACAGCCGCACATCGGGCGTCGCAGCTATCTGTTCCGCTCCACCGGAAGCGTCATCAAGTTCCAGGGCTTCCTCGCGCTCTATCGCGAAGCGCGCGAGGAGGGCGACTCGAAGGCGCTCGAGGACGAGCAGGCGCTCCCCGTCATCGAGATGGGGGAGAACATTCCCGTCGTCTCGATCACGCCGTCGCAGCACTTCACCGAGCCGCCACCGCGCTTCTCGGAGGCGAGCCTCGTGAAGGAGCTCGAGCGGCTCGGCATCGGACGACCGTCGACGTACGCGTCGATCATCAGTGTCCTCGTGGACAGGCGCTACGTGAACCTCGAGCAGCGCCGCTTCTTCCCCACCGAGCTCGGTGAGACGGTGGAGAAGGTGATGGTCAAGCAGTTCCCCGACATCTTCAACGTCGACTTCACCTCCGGCATGGAGCTGGAGCTGGATAAGGTCGAGGAGGGGGAGCTCGGGTGGCGCGCCGTCCTGAAGGATTTCTGGGGACCGTTCGACAAGTCGCTCAAGAACGTGCAGTTCGGCGCGCTCATCGCCGAGGCGCACGATCTGAGCGCGATCGTCAACGAGCGCTGTCCGGATTGCGGCGGCAAGCTCGAGCCGCGCGGCGGATTCTTCGGCCCGTTCCTGGCCTGTGAGAACCATCCGAAGAACTGCAAGTACACGCGGCCGCTCAAGGGTGAGAAGGCGAAGCCGAAGATGACGGACATTCCCTGTCACCTCTGCGGCCAGCCGATGGTCGTTCGTCAGGGGCGCAGCGGCGAGTTCCTCGGCTGCAGCACATTCCCGAAGTGCCGCGGCACGCGCTCGATGCCGACGGGCGTCTTCTGCCCGAAGGACGGCGGCGAGCTCGTCGAGCGCCGCTCGAAGAAGCGCGGCACCGCATTCTACGCGTGCTCGAACGAGGACTGCGACTTCGTCGCCTGGAACAAGCCGGTGGCCGAGACCTGCCCGGAATGCGGCTACGTCGGTGCCGAGATGAAGTTCACCAAGGCGCGCGGCGATTTCCGGAAGTGCCTCAAGTGCGGCAACGAGTGGGACGTGCCGGCGGCGCCGGAGCCGGTCGATGTGGAGCCGGCGCTGGCGGGGTGAGGCGAGTGAGTTGATGAGTTGGCTGGTTGGTGAGTTGGTCGGTTGATTGGTGTGTTGGTTCGACGAACGGAAGAACCGCCCTGGACGCCTCGGTGAGGTCTCCACGGCGGTTCTTCCGTTTGCGCAACCAGCTCACTCGCCAGCCGACCAACTCACGAACTCACGAACTCACGAACTCACGAACTCACGAACTCACGAACTCACGAACTCACGAACTCACGAACTCACGAACTCACCAACTCACCAACTCACCAACTCACCAACTCACCAACTCACCAACTCGCCAACTCGCCGTGCGCCACGCGTCAGCGGCGACCGTCGGGGCCGCGCGTCAATGCCGCCACCCGTTGCCTCGCATCCGTCACTCTCGGCTGAAGCTCCGGGTCGGCGTCCTTCCAGAAGTCGAGGAATACCCGATAGTGCTCGAGCGCCTTCTCGCGCTGGCCCTTCGCCTCGTACAGCTCACCCAGCCGCTTGTGGACGACAGGGAGAAACGGTCCGTCCACTCCGCTGCGCTCCATCGCCGGCGTAACGAGAAAGCGCTCGAACACGGCGATGGCCGAATCGGCGTTGCCCGCGACGTCGTACGCGCGGCCGAGCATCGGCGCGTAGCACATCCGGCACCCTCGCGCGTCCGCTGCCCGGAATTCGCGCTGCGCGTCGGCGAGACGGCGCTCCGCGAGTGCGATGTGACCCTGCATGCCGTGCGCGCGTATGGAATCCTCGATCGCCGGCGCGGCGACGCGACGCCGCTCCCACTGCGCCATCATCGTGCGCGCCTTGTCGGGCTGGCCTGCGAGCGCGTACGCCGCGATCAGGTCGGAGTACGGCGCTTCGGAGACGGACTGCTGCTCGATGGGACTCTTGGACAGTCCCTCGTCGAGGACTCGCGTCGCTCGAGCATTGTCTGCGAAGTAGAACGCCGTCTGGAGCGCCTCGGCGATGGCGAGGGACAGCGGCGCTCCCTTCATCCCCGTCTGCGTCGCGAGCTCGATTCCGCGCGCCGTCTCGTGCGACGCTTCTTTCAGCTTGCCATGGAGACGTGCCAGATCCGCGCGCAGGAACATGGCGCGGGCATGCATCGCCGGGTCGGCAATTCGCGGCTCGAGCACGGCCAACGCCGCGCCGACGGAGTCGAACTGGCGACGATTCCATTGGACGTACAGATCGAGAGACGCACAGATCGCGTTTCGCGGAAAGGACTTCGTGCATGTGGCGAGAGAGCTCGATGCTTCGACGAGCTTCCCGAGCGCGACCTGGGCCTCGGCGAGATTCTCATAGTGCACCGGCGCCACGGGGCCGACGCGCACCGCGCGCGTCATCAGCGACTCGGCGCGGGCGTAGTCGTGCATCCAGGACAGCGCGGTTGCCAGATTGTTCAGCCCGGCCGTGTTGTTCGGCTGGATCTCGAGGAGTTGGTCGTACGACGCGAGGGACTTCGCCGCATCCTGGTGCCCGCCGAGCTGGTAGTAGCTGCCGAGCAGGAGGAATCGCTCCGCGTCGCTGAGCCGATCGCGGTGCGCATACGCCTTTTCGTAGTACACGCTGGCCTTCTCGCGCAGGTCGCGGTTGCCGTACTCCACACCCAGCTTCCGATAGGCCATCGCGAAGGCGGTATCGAGCGCCACCGCCTCCTCCATCAGCGCTGCGCCGCGGGCGAAATCCCCATCCTCGGCGATCACCTTGGTCCCCTGCACGTACTTCTTGAGAGCGTCGAGCGAGGACGTCGTCACCTGCTCGAGCGGGGGCGCGCTCTGCACCTTCCTGAGTGACTCGCCGATCTTGGTGCGCACCTCCTTCGCGAGATGATCGACCGTGGGCAGCAGCTCCGATTGGTTGTCCGCCGTCTCGCGGAACGTCGCCAGCTCCTCGCCCGATTGTGCCGAGACGAGCCGCATCGCGATGACGTACCGCCCTCCCACGTTCAGCAGGCTCCCGTCGATCACGGCCTTGATCCCCTCGCGTGTCGCGATCTCGCGCGCGAGGGGAAAGTCCACCCGCGTCTTCGGATCCCGCTGCATGCGCTGCAGGACGTCGCGCACCGTGGCCGGCTGCACGACCATGACGCTCTGCGACTGGCCGAGCGCCGTGCGAAAGGCATCGCTGACGACGGGTCCGAGCGTCGAGTCGCTGGCCGGACTCTGCAGGTCCGTGACGAGGATCCGCTCGTTCTCGCCGAGCGCGCCTGCCGCGAGGAGCGAGCCCGCCGGTCCGATCCCCAGCGCGCGCAGCACCATGTAGACGCCCACCAGGAGCACGAATCCGGCGACGGCCCCTACGCCGCCGATCAGTGCGCGTCGCCACGACACGTGCGGGCTCGCCTTGATCGCCATCTGCGCCATCGTGCCCTGCGCCAGGCTCGGCGTGCCGCCCGGCGTGTACGTCGGCGTCACCCCCATCACGCGGCGCGCCGTGCGGTGCACGTACGCCGTGAACAGGATGACGGGCAGTCCCAGCGCCATGATCACGAGTGCGCCGGGGAACACCCAGTCCGGGAGACCGACGGCGACGATCGCTGCCTTCGCCACCACCGCGACGATCGCGAACGCGAGCACGTACACGAGCATCGCGCGCTTGAACATGCCGCGCCCGCTCGCGAGGATCATCGGCATCGCCTCGTGCGAGGCGCTGCTCGTCACCGTCTCGAGCACGCGCACGATGTCCGACGCGCGTTGCGGCCGGTCGTCGGCATCCTTCGCCAGACACTTCATGACGAGCTGCGCGAGCGCCGCGGGCACGTCGGGGCGGAGCTCGTTCACCGGCTGTGGTGCCTCGCCCATCTGTGCCGCGAGCAGCTTCTGCGGCGACTTTGCCGTGAACGGCGGGCGCCCGGCGATCACCTCGTAGGCGAGGCAGCCGAATGAGTAGATGTCCGCGCGGTGATCGGTCGCCGGGTCGGCGGCCGCCTGCTCGGGCGACATGTAGGCCGGCGTTCCGATCGACGTCCCGATCTGCGTCAGCGTTCCGCCGGGCGCCACGGTGCGTGCCGCGCTCAGGGCCTTCGCGATCCCGAAGTCGGTCACCGTCGCCGAGCCGCCCGACAGCAGCACGTTGTCCGGCTTGATGTCGCGATGCACGATCCCGCGCTCGTGAGCGTAGGCCAGCGCCTTCGCCACGTCGCGCAGCACGCCGATCACCTCGGTCATCGGCAGCGCGCCGGTCGTCGTCAGCCGGCCGCGCAGCGACTCGCCGTCGACGAACGGCATCGTGTAGTACGGCACGCCGTTCATGTTCCCGGCCGTCAACACGGGCACGATGTGCGGATGTTGCAGCCCCGCGGCAAGCTCGATCTCGCGGTCGAACCGCTCGGCGTTCACGCCAGCGACCAGGTCGGGAGGCAGCACCTTCACCACGACGTTCCGGCGCAGGGACTCCTCACGCGCCACGAACACGCGCGACATACCACCGCCGCCGAGCTCGCGCGTGATCGTGTACGACGCACCGAGGGCGTCTTGGAGCTGTTCGCGGAGGGTCATGGCGGGGGGGAGGGGAGAGGCACGATGAAGGTAGGAGTTGGCAGACAGTCAGACCAGAGCAGAAGCGCTCGTTTCGTGTGGGGAGCGAGGAGTGGAGGGTGTGAAGCGTCCCGAGCGGCGTTCGCCGTCACTCCCCACTCACCACTCCCACCCGACCACCGCACCGATTCCCGCTCCCATCGGTAGATTTCTTACCATGTCTTCTGTCGTTCACATCGTCGGCGGTGGACTCGCCGGGAGCGAGGCCGCCTGGCAGCTTGCCGAGCGCGGGCACGAGGTTGTCGTCCACGAGATGCGGCCGGTGCGCGGCACCGAAGCACACAAGACCGACCGGCTCGCGGAGCTCGTCTGCTCCAACACCTTCAAGAGCACCGAGACCTCCAACGCGCACGGCCTCCTCAAGGCCGAGATGCGTCTCCTCGGCTCGATGATCCTCGAGTGCGCCGACGGCGCGCGGGTACCAGGTGGGAGCGCCCTCACCGTCGACCGCGAGATCTTCTCGGCCGCGGTGCACGACCGAGTCACCTCGCACCCACGCATCGACGTCAGGCGTGGCGAGGCCACCGAGCTCCCGTCGCCCGGCATCGTCGCCACCGGTCCGCTCACGTCGAGCGCGCTCGCCGAGACCATTCGTGTCCGGCTCGGTCTCGAGGCGTTGGCCTTCTACGATGCCATCGCGCCGATCGTCTCGCACGATTCGATCGACTACGACGTCGTCTTCCGCGCGTCGCGCTACGGCAAGGAGACGATGGAGGGCGAGAGCGAGGGCGCGTACCTGAACTGTCCGATGTCGCGCGAGCAGTACGAGTCGTTCGTCGACGCGCTCACCACCGCCGACAAGGCCACCGCGCACGAGTTCGACGCCGTGCCGTACTTCGAGGGCTGTATGCCCGCCGAGGAGATGGCACGCCGCGGGCGTGAATCGCTGCGCTTCGGGCCGATGAAGCCGGTCGGCCTGATCGATCCGCGCACCGGACGAGAAGCGTACGCCGTCGTGCAGCTCCGCATGGAGGATCGCGCCGGCCGCATGTGGAACCTCGTCGGATTCCAGACGCGGCTCCGCTATCCCGAGCAGCAGCGCGTCTTCCGCCTCATCCCCGGCCTCGAGAACGCCGAGTTCCTGCGCTTCGGCTCGATCCACCGGAACTCCTACCTCAATGCACCCGCCGCGCTGCTGCCGCACTTGGCGCTGCGCGACGACCCGCGGGTGCTGTTCGCCGGCCAGCTCACCGGCGTCGAGGGCTACACCGAGAGCACGGCGACGGGACTGCTCGCCGGTGTGAACCTGTCGCGCCTGCTCGGTGGCGAGGACCCGGTGCTTCCCCCGCCCACGACGATGCTCGGTGCCCTCTACCGCTATATGCGCGAGGCCGATCCGCGACACTTCCAGCCGATGAACGCGAACTTCGGTCTGGTGGACGAGCTGGGCGAGCGCGTGCGCGACAAGCGCGTCAAGAAGGAGCGCCTCGCCGAGCGCGCCCTCGCCGCGATGACGGAGTGGCGCGACGCGAACCTCGTCGTGGCGGGGGCACGCGCGTGACGCCGCGCGCGATGAAGTCGGACGCGGAGCTCGCGGTCGACGCGGCACCGGTGCCCGCCGACGTCGAAGAGTTCCTCCGTCATCTCGCCAAGGAGCGCGACGTCTCGCCTCAGACGGTCATCGCGTACCGCCGTGACCTCATCGCCTTCGTGGCGTTCCTCGGTTCTTACTACGGAACTGGCGCGTGGAGCTGGGAAGGCGTGGATCGTCTCGCGATGCGCGGCTTCCTCGCGTATCTGAACCGCCGCGGTGTCGGCAAGCGCACCATCTCGCGCACGCTTTCCGGCGTGCGCAGCTTCTATCGCTGGATGCACCGCAACGAGATGGTCGAGTCCAATCCCGCGCGGTCGGTCGGCGCGCCGAAGCTGGACAAGCACCTCCCCGGCTATCTCGATCGTGCGCAGATCGATCTGCTCTTCCAGATGGCCGAAGCGCGCGCGATGGAAGGCGACTTCACCGCGGTGCGCAACCTCGCCATCCTCGAGCTCTTCTACTCGACCGGGATGCGCCTCTCCGAGCTGCAAGGGCTCGGCATGGGCGATCTCGACCTGGTGAGCCAGCAGGTGAAGGTGCGGGGGAAGGGCAGGAAGGAGCGCATCGTGCCGATAGGCGATCACGCCGTGCTCGCCCTGCGCAACTACGAGGCGAAGCGCGACGACCTCCTCCGCAACCGGCGCGGCGCCGGCGCGGGAGTCGAGCGCGGGGCGTATTTCCTGTCGCGCACCGGAAAGCGCATCGGCGTGCGCATGGTGCAGAAGATCGTCTCGGGGCTCCTCGACCAGATCGACGAGGACGCGGGTCTCTCCGTCCACTCGCTGCGCCACACCTTCGCTACGCATCTGCTCGATGCGGGCGCCGATCTCCGCGCCGTGCAGGACCTGCTCGGCCACTCGTCGATCTCCACGACCCAGATCTACACCCACACGAGCGTCGAGCGGCTCAAGCAGGTGTATCAGAAGGCGCACCCGCGGGCATGAAGATCGCTTCAACCTGGATCGATCCCTCCCGCTTTCCAGGGCCAGCTCGAGCGTGCGCGCAGAGACCATCCCTCTCATCCTCGGCAGCCTCGTCGCCCTCATCGGGCTCGGGGTGATTGCCGACGCCTGGCTCCCCGAGCGGGTGCGCTTCCGCAGCGAACGGCGCCGTCGGGCTCGTGCCGAACGGCACCTGGGCGGTGAGGCGTCGATCGGGATCGGAATACTCTGCATGGCCGCCGCCCTCCTGGGGCGCGACACCTGGCGGTACAGCACGGTCGCCGTGATGGCCGGAACCGCCTTGCTCATCATGGGCGCCTGGGTGAACCGCACCTATCTCCGCGAGCGCATCAGCAATCGCGGGGAGCTGAGACGCGGCGGACCGAAGCCGGACCAGCCGGAGGGAAAGCGGAGAATCCGGTAACACGGACTTTGTGGTGGGGAGTGAGGGGTGGGAGTGGGGAGCGTCCCGAGCGGCGTTTGCCGTCGTCCCCCACTCACCGCTCCCCACCACTTAGCTTTCGCCCATGTACGAGCTTCCGAGAATCAGGGCCACCACGATCCTCGCGGTACGCCGCAATGGCTCAGTCGCCCTCGGCGGGGACGGCCAGGTGACGGTCGGCGAGACCGTCATGAAGGCCAAGGCCAACAAGGTGCGCGCGCTCGGTGACGGCAAGCTGCTGGCCGGGTTCGCCGGCTCGGCGGCTGATGCGCTCACGCTGTTCGAGAAGTTCGAAGAGAAGCTGCAGCGCTATCCCGGGAATTTCCCGCGTGCCGCCGTGGAGCTCGCCAAGGACTGGCGCAGCGACCGCGTCCTCCGCCGCCTGGAGGCATTGCTGGCGGTGGCCAATGCGCAGCACGGCTTCATCGTCTCGGGCACGGGTGAGCTCATCGAGCCCGACGACGGCATCCTCGCGATCGGGTCGGGCGGGGCGTACGCGCTCGCCGCCGCACGCGCGCTCGCGGCGAATACCCAGCTCGGGGCCGCCGAGATCGTGAAGCAGTCCCTCACCATCGCCGGCGAGATCTGCGTCTACACCAACACCAACATCACCGTGCTCGAGGCGAGCTGACATGGCCTCACCCCGCACGCAGCAGGCGCTCGCGCGACTCGCGGATCTGACGCCGCGACAGGTCGTCGCAGAGCTCGACCGGTACATCGTCGGCCAGGCCGACGCGAAGAAGGCCGTCGCCATCGCGCTCCGCAATCGGTGGCGCCGCCAGCAGGCGCCCGAGAGCATCCGCGACGAGATCTCTCCCAACAACATCATCCTCATCGGTCCCACCGGGGTCGGGAAGACCGAGATCGCGCGCCGTCTCGCCAAGCTGGCGGGGGCGCCGTTCATCAAGGTCGAGGCCTCGAAGTTCACCGAGGTCGGCTACGTCGGGCGCGACGTCGAGGGAATGATTCGCGATCTCGTCGACAGCGCGATCGAGATGGTGCGCCAGGAGCGCGAGGGGGAAGTCGAGGATCTCGCGAACGAGAAGGTCGACGAGCGTCTGCTCGATCTGCTGCTGCCCCCGCCGACCGACGGGAAGGCGCCGACCCCCAATGGGGTGAAGCCCGAACCGGCGCCCGAGCCGACGCTCGTTTCGGCCGGCGACGCCGGAGGAGTGTTCGTCGTCTCTCCCACCGGCGACGTGAAGCAGGAGCGCGCCACCGACGCGGCGCAGGAGCGCTACCTCCGCACGCGCGAGAAGCTCAAGCTGCTGCTGCTCGACGGCCAGCTCGACGGCCGCGAGGTCGAGATCGAGGTGCCGCAGCAGGGGCCGATGCTCGACATGTTCGCCTCGCCCGGCGCACCGGAGGGCATCGAGAACTTCACGGAGATGCTCCGTGACATGATGCCGAAGAAGACGAAGAAGCGGACCGTGAAGGTCAGCGAGGCGCGACGCATCCTCATCGAGCAGGAGTTCCAGAAGCTCGTCGACATGGAGGACGTCACCGCCGACGCGCTCGAGCGCGTCGAGTCGCTCGGCATCGTGTTCCTCGACGAGATCGACAAGATCGCCGGCGAGAAGAGTCAGATGGGCGGGCCCGACGTGTCGCGCGAAGGGGTCCAGCGCGACCTGCTCCCGATCGTCGAAGGATCAAACGTGCAGACGAAGTACGGGATGGTGAAGACGGATCACATCCTCTTCGTCGCCGCCGGCGCGTTCCACGTCAGCAAGCCGTCGGATCTCATCCCCGAGCTGCAGGGCCGCTTCCCGATCCGCGTCGAGCTCAAGCCGCTCACCGAGGCGGACTTCGTGCGCATCATGACGGAGCCGGAGAACGCCCTCACGAAGCAGTACGCCGCGCTCGTCGCCGCCGACGGAGCGCAGCTCGAGTTCACGGCGGACGGCATCGCCGAGATCGCCCGCATCGCTGCTACGGTCAACTCGCGCATGGAGAACATCGGCGCGCGCCGCCTGCACACGGTGATGACGACGCAGCTCGAGGAGACACTGTTCGAGCTCCCCGACGGCGTCACCAAGCGCATCGTCGTGAACGCCGAGGTCGTCCGCGAGAAGCTCAAGGCGATCGTGGAGGACGAGGATCTGAGGCGGTACATCCTTTAGCGCGCCTGCGGCGCTCTACACCAAGACCGCTTCCTCCACCGGCCGCACACCTCGATCCGTTCTCCGCTTCTCCAGCATCCCCTGCTTGAGCTGGAACCGGCTCACCAGCGCCTCCAGGCGCTCGGCCTGCGCCGCCAGCTCCTCGGCGGTCGCCGCGAACTCCTCGGCCGTCGCGGCGTTCCGGCGCGTCGCCTCGTTTGCGCGCGTCATCGTCTCCTCGACGTCCGTCAGCCCGCTCGCCTGCCGTGACGACGCACCCGCCAGCTCCTGCACCAGCGCCGCCGTGCCCGCGATGCTCGGCGCGAGCGCGCGCAGGATCTCGCGCGACTGCTCGATCTTCTGCTCGCTGTCCACGCTCAGGCGACTGATCTCCTGAGCCGTCGTGGCGCACTGCGTCGCGAGCTTGCGCACCTCCTCGGCGACGACGTGGAAGCCGCGTCCGTGCTCGCCGGCACGCGCCGCCTCGATCGCCGCGTTCAGCGAGAGCAGGTTCGTCTGCCGCGCGATGCTCTCGATCATCGACGTACGCGAGAGGATCTCGCGCGTCGACTCGATCGCTTCCTGAACCACACGCGCTCCCTCGCGCGTGCGCTCGGCGCCGTCCAGCGCCTGACGCTCCACGAGTCGTGAGCGCTCGGCGTAATCGCGCACGGAGCTGCTCATCTCCGAGATCCGCTCGACGGTGTGGCGGATCCCGTTCGCTCCTTCGCCAGAGCTGGTCGCGAGATCGTGCGCCGCGCCCTGCATCTGACTCGCCGCCGAGGCGATGCTGATCGACGCCTCGCGCAGCTCGGCGATGATCGCCCGCAGCCGCTCGATCATCGCGGCGAACGCATGGCCGAACGCGTCGTCGTCCGAGCGCGGTTGCACCTGCACCGTCAGGTCGCCGTGCGCCAGCCGCTCCGCCGTGCTCGACATCTCGGACAGGTAATTCACCATCGCCGACAGCGCGGTGCCGAACCGGTCGTGCTCCGAGCGCCGGCTGACGCTGCGCGACAGATCACCCAGCGAGACGGCCTGCGCCACTGCCGCCATCTCGTTCAGGTACGCCACCATCTCCGACATCGAGCGCATCGCTTTCCCCACCTCGTCGTTCCCGCGCTGAGGGATGGAGACCGACAGATCGCCCTGCGCCACCCGGCTGGCGACGCGCGCCATCTCCTCGAGCGGCTCGGTCACGGCCTGCGTCGTCGCCACGGACAGCGCGCCGAGCGCGAGCACCGCCAGCAGCGCGACCAGCGCGACGCCGAACGTCGCGCTCAGCTGAAGCACTCGCGCCGTGTGGAAGGCGGTGTCGATCGCCGCTTCCTGCGCGTCGATGTCGTCCTCCACGGCGCGTCGCAGCGCGATGTACTCGGCCGTCGTCCGAGCGAGACCAGCCCGGAGCGAATCCGCGCCCACTCCCGACGCGATCGCCCGGCTCAGCGGACGCACCAGCGCGAAGTAGTCCTGGAATCGCTGGCCGAGCGCATCGGCGTGAGTTCGGCTGTCCGAATGCAGGCGCAACTCAGCTGCCGCCGCCAGGAACGCGGTGCTCAGCGAGTCCATCTCCTCGAGCCGGCTGGCGTCCTTCGTCGCCGCCGCATTCTGAAGCGCGTTCTGGAGGTCGCTCAGCGTTTCGCGCATGTCCTGGCCGGCGCGAAGCGCGGGGTACTTGTCACGCTGGATCCTCGTCAGACTTCGGGGATCGAGCACGCCAAGCGTGACGCTCACCAGGAAGATCACTGCCAGCGCCACGGCGGCGCCGACCGGCAGCAGTCGCATGCGCTCTCGCAGCGGCCGTCCGGAGAGCCGGTGCGACCATGCGCGTACCATCGGGGCGAGCAGTTCCATCAGTGTTCCTGTGCTGAACGATCGGAAGCGGCGAGCGCGGCCCCGGGGAGAGGCCGCTCGATGATGTGTGACGCTCGATGGAAGGGGCAGTAACACGGCCGAAGCCCGTCGAACCACGGCGTTCCCCCAGAGGCGACGCCCGCTGGATCGCTTGCTCGTCGCTTTCGCCGCCCGTTAGCTTTGGCGGCTTGCGGAATGTCCACTCCTCGAGCCCCGTCATGACCGACCGCCCCCATCGCGACTTCCTGGCGATCCCGGACTTCTCCCGGGCCGAGCTCCTGGCGCTGTTCGACCTGGCCGAGCGCATGCGCCGCGGCGAATACCGGAAGACGCCCCTCGCCGGCAAGACCCTGGCGATGATCTTCATGAAGGCGTCCACTCGCACCAGAGTGTCCTTCGAGGTCGGCACCTATCAGCTTGGCGGACACGCCCTCTTCCTGTCGCCGCGCGACGTTCAGCTCGGGCGCGGGGAGCCGATCGCCGATACGGCCCGCGTGCTGTCGCGCTACGTCGACGGCATCATGATCCGCACCTTCGCCCACCAGGACGTTGAGGAGCTAGCGCGGTATGCCGACGTTCCGGTCATCAACGGGCTGACCGATCTGCTGCACCCCTGTCAGATCCTCGCCGACATCCTCACCATCCGGCAGCATCTTGGCGGCTACGAGGGGAAGAAGGTGGCCTGGATCGGCGACGGCAACAACATGGCGAACTCCTGGATCAACGCCGCCTACCGGTTCGGCTTCGAGCTCGCCCTCGCCTGTCCGCAGGGTTACGAGCCGGCGGATCATCTGCTCGCGCGCGCGCAAAAGGAGACGAAGATCACCCTCACGCGCGATCCCAGGGAGGCGATCGAGGGCGCGGACGTCGTCAACACCGACGTCTGGGCCAGTATGGGTCAGGAGGGTGAGCAGAAGAAGCGCGAGCGTGACTTCGCCGGCTACACGGTCGATCGGGGCATGATGGCCCGCGCGGCCAGGGACGCGATCTTCCTCCACTGCCTTCCGGCACATCGCGGCGAGGAGGTCACCGCCGACGTGATCGACGGTCCGCAGAGCAGGGTGTGGGACGAAGCGGAGAATCGCCTCCACGTCCAGAAGGCGATCATGGCTGTGCTCATCGGAGGTGAGCCGCTCGGATGACGACGCGCGCGAGCTTCGCGTCGGTTGCTCCGTGGATTGGTGTCGCCGTCGTCCTGCTCTTCGCGCTCCACGACCGGCTCGAGCTCGTCGACAACCGCGTCCTCATCCTGATCGGCCTCGCCGTCGCCGCCATCGGCATCGCGCACCGCGGCCGCGACGCACTATCGGCCGAGGGTCGATCACCCGAGGCGCGCACGCTTCGTCGGCGCACCGTGATCGCCGGCGTGCTGCTCGTCACGGCATCCGTCGGGCTGGCAGTGCTGCGCTCGATCATCGATCCGAAGCTCGGCCTCCGCTCCGACCTCATCTCCGCGCTCGTCCCTCCGCTGCTCGGCTGGAGCATCTTCCTCGTGCTGCCGATCGGGCTCTCGCCTGCGCCCGACGCCAACGCTTGGGAGCCCGAGGTTCGACCGGGACCGGCCATCCTCGCCGCGACGGCCTTCGTCGGGATCTGGCTCGCGACGCTCGCCCGCACGCACTTCGACATCATTGACGAGGTGTTGTACGCGTGGCAGGCGCACCGCTTCGCGCTCGGCCACGCGACGCTGGCTCTCGATCCCGCGCTGCAGCGTTTCGTCAAGCTGCCCCTGATGGGAGTCACACCGGAGGGTATCTACACGCAGTATACGCCGGGCTATCCTGCCATCCTCGCGCTGTTCGTGCGACTCGGCATTCCGTCGCTCTGCGGTGCCACACTCGGCGCGCTCGCGGTACTCGGCACGCATCGCCTGGGGAGGCGGGTGGGGTCGGCGCCGGTCGGATTCATTGCTGCCCTCCTGCTGGCGACGAACGCATTCGTGGTCCGCTGGAGCGCGGCGTACATGTCGCACGCCGCGGCGATGACGGCCCTGTGCGTCGCGGCATGGCTCGCCATCGACGCGGCCGGGCGCGTCGACCGACGCGCGGACGTCGAGAGCGTCCTCGCCGGATTCCTGATCGGCGTCGCGGTCACCGTGCGCCCGGTCACCGGTCTCGCGATCGGGCTCTCCATCTGGCTCGTCCTGCTCGCGCGCCGCGCTGCCTGGTCGCGACTGTCGCGCGTCACCGTCATGCTTTGCGTCGGCGGCGCGCTCCCGCTCGTCGCGATGCTCGCGTACAACGCGGCCACGACCGGCAACCCGTTCCAGCTTGGCTACCAGGCCACGCTCGGCCACCTCAACGACCCGGGCTTCGGGACGCGCGGCATCATCCTGTACGATCGCGACGTGCGGCCGGTGGTGTCGTCGTTCCAGTTCACGTTCCGCGACGCGCTGCGCAACGAGATCACCGTCGCCGCGTGGCCGCTCGCGCGCGACCTCTTTCCCGTGTGGTGGCTGCTGCCACTCGTCGCCGTCGCGATGGCGTATCGGATGCGCGTGCGCTGGGCGGTCGTCGGGGCGTTCTGCCTGCTGCCGGTCGTGAACTTCACCTTCTTCGGCAACACCGAGCGCTTCTACGTCGAGCTCATCCCCTTCGCGCTCGTCGGCGTGGCTCTGCTGGTGCGGCATGTCGGCACGATCGATTCGCGCGCCGCGCGCGCCGTCATGACGTTCCTCGTCGGCGCCGGCATCGTCGCGAGCGCGACGCGGATCGCCGCCGACCGCTGGCAGGCGACGCGTCGACCGCCCGCCAGTGAGCGCCTGGCGCGCGCGCTGCGCGACTCGAGCCGTGCGTCGCCACGGCTGCTCGTGTTCGTGAGAAATCCGCCGCTGGCCGAGCCGCTGCTCATCGGACTCTCGCAGTTCAACTTCGGCCGGTTCCCCGGCGGTGTCGTGGTCGCCCGCGACCTCGGTGCCGAGAACGCGCGGCTCGCATGCCGCCTGCGGGGCTACCGGGTGCTCGTGGCCGAATCCGCGACCGCGGCACGCGACGCGCATCTCGCATCGCAGCCCGACAGTTCGCTCGCGGACCGATGCGTTCGCCCCGACTCCGTTGTTTCACTCCCTCGACCATCAGCATGAGCTTCCCAGCCGAAGGCACCCTCGCTCCCGACTTCACCCTCGACACCGATGCCGGCACGCCGCTCACGCTGAGTGGACTCCGCGGCCGTCCCGTCGTGTTGTTCTTCTATCCGAAGGACGACACACCGGGCTGCACGATCGAGTCGTGCGAGTTCCGTGACCTCATGCCACGATTCCAGGGCGTGAAGGCCGAGGTCCTCGGCGTCAGCCCCGATGACGTGAAGTCCCACGTGAAGTTCCGGCACAAGTTCGACCTGCCGTATCCACTGCTGGCCGACGTGGAGCACAAGGTGGCCGACGCCTACGGTGTGTGGCAGGAGAAGTCGATGTTCGGCCACAAGCACTGGGGCAATGCGCGCACGACGTTCGTCATAGACGAGGACGGCCGGATCGCGAAGGTGTTCGAGAAGGTGAAGCCGGAAGGGCACGCGGCCGAGGTGGCGGAGGTGGTGGCTGGGCTTGCTGGTAAACGGTGATGAATGGTGGATGGTGAGTTTTGAGTGACGCGTACGGCACAGCACCTGCGCTTTCACTCATGACCCGCTACTCACCACTCACCACTCACCGAATCCATGCCCGCCGCCCAATCCACCACCAAAAAGCTGGACGAGCTCTACGACCTCATCGAGGGCATCGAGATCGCGATGTTCACGACGCGCCGCGCCGACGGCCATCTCGTGTCGCGGCCGATGGCCACACAGGAGCGCGTGACGGGGACGGACCTCTGGTTCGTCACGGACATCTCGTCGCACAAGCTCGACGACCTCCAGTCCGACCCGCACGTCAACCTCGCGTACTACAACCTGAAGTCGCGCGAGTGGGTCTCCATCGCCGGCATTGCCACGGTGACCCAGGACCGCAACCTGATCAAGGAGCTGTACAAGCCCGACTGGAAGGCCTGGTTCGGCGACGAGGGTGGCGATCGCAACGGCGGGCCGGACGATCCTCGCCTCGCGCTCATCCTCGTCGAGGCGCAGTCCGTCGAGTACCTCGTGGTCGACAAGCCGCGTCCCATCGTGCTGTTCGAGGTCGCGAAGGGGATCATCACCGGGTCCACCCCCGATGTCGGCGAGCAGCGGTCGCTCACGGAGCGCGAGCTACGCACGCAGGCCGCGCGTGAAGCGCGCTGAAACGACGCTACCGCTTGTGTCCGGTGGTGCGCACTGACGAAGTTGTCGTGTGCGTCCAATCGTCGCGTTTCAGGGTGAGAGCGGTGCCTTCTCCGAGAAGGCCATCGAGTATCTCGTCGAAGGTCCCGTCAAGCTGCTCTCCTGCAACACGTTCGACGCCACGACCGGCGCCGTGGTGCAGGGGATCGCCGATCTCGCCGTCATCCCGGTCGAGAACCTGATCGCCGGTCCGGTTCACGCCGCGCTGGACGCGCTGGCCGCCGCACCGGATCTCGAGCAGGTCGGCGAACATCTCCTCCCTGTGCGCCACGCCCTGCTCGGCCTGGAGGGTGCGACGATCGGCGACATTCGCGAGGCGCTCAGCCACGAGATGGCGCTCAAGCAGTGCCGCCGGTTCTTCGCCGAGCATCCCGCGATCAAGGCCGTGGAGGCGCACGACACAGCGGGCGCCGCGCGCCTCGTCGGCATCCGTCGCGACCCCTCCGTCGCCGCCATCGCCGGCGCGTGGGCCGCGGAGCGCTACGGCCTCGTCGTGATCCAGGACGGTCTTCAGGATCACTCCGACAAC
>QHVE01000112.1 GCA_003223455.1 Gemmatimonadota bacterium
CAACCGACGAGGAGTACGAGCGCGCAGCTCACGGAGCCGATGAGGATTCTCATGTCAGCGCCCGAGCGCATCACGATCCGTGACGATGCGGCCGGACTCGATCGCGAGAACGATCTCGGCGTCGTTGGGCGCGCCCTGGCCCACGGTGCCAAGGGGGCGATCGACGAGCATCAGATCCGCTGGCGCGCCGGGGGCGAGCACGCCGCTCTCACGAGGGTGCTGGATCACGAGCCCCTTCGCGTCGATCACCTTCGTCGCCGCACCCGATCGCTTCCTGACCTCGGCGCTCGACCCTACGGTTTCGATGCGACCCGCGCGAAGGAACACGGCGTCCGCCCAGGGACGGCGCGGATCACCAGTCCAGACCCGTGCATTCACGATGGCGAGTGCGGTGGGCGCGGATGACGGTTCTGCTGTGAGGTCGGACCGGCCGGGAGTCATGCTAGTGCCGAATCGCGGTGAACGATTTCACGAACGGCCCCACGCGCTCCGCCCTGATGTCGGCGTTGGGAAAGAGCAGCGCGAACTCACGCGCGGTGAGCAGTCGAATGGAGTCCAGCATGTCATCCAGCGTCTCGTCGGGCTCGACCATCCAGCCACGCACGCTGGCCACCCGCGCATACGGCTTGGCAACGAGACGCGGCAGCCACTGAACACCGATTCCGAGGTAGTGCGGCTCGATGGGAAAATGGCGGTTGGGTGTCTGCACCCAGTACGGCGTGTTCAGGCGGCGCACTTCGCTCGCGAACTGCTGCTGGGCGCCCCAGTCACCGACGTGCTCGATGACGCTGTTCGAGAAAACGACGTCGAAGTCTCCGGGGCCGAATGGAAGCTCCAGCGCCGAGCCCTGCGACCAGCTCACCTCGTCGGCGAGCTCGGTCGGTCGAGGTCCGAGGTTGAGGAGCGTGAGACGCGGGAGGGACTCGGCTGGAAGAAGCTGCCAGTTGTCGAACGTGCCGCCGATGTCCAGAACACGAGTCGAAGGCATGATCCCGAACTCGTGCTGGAACGCGCGCATCCGAGCGGTCCGAAACCGGGGACTCACCTGCCTGAACACATCGTGGATCGACGGCATCAGCACTCACAGACCGAAGATGATCGACGATCGCGGGAAGGCGATCAGCTCGCGATGAGATACAGCCCGAACAGAGTCACGAGCAGCAGCGCACCGATGAACAGGGACGAGATCCGGACGCCGTCGGTGCCGCCGAACTTGCCTGGCTTGTCGATCAACATCTGCGCGACGGGAACGGGCACGAGGTTCCCGTCGATGAAAACGTGCTGCACGTCGCTCAACGGTGCGTCGTGCGCGTTCGGCGCGGCTGGTTCGGGCGCGACTTCCACCTCGTCGAACGCGTTCACCATCCGCTCGGTCGACTCGACGCGCAGTGGCTCCGGCGCGTGTTGCGGTGACGGCGCTGCGTTCAGCGGTTCCGGAGGAGCGAAAGACGTCATCGCCGCCGTGCGCGGCGCCGTTGCCACAGGGGCGTTCGCTTCCGGCGGCGCGCTCGGGTCGGCGTGGCGCGCGGGCGCGCTCATCGCAAGTGCGGGCACCGCGGGTGCAGGCACCGCGGGTGCGGCCACTGCGGGTGCGCTCACTGCGGGTGCGGGCACCCTCGCGGGATCACGCGACACACCGGGCGCACCGGCTGCGGGAGCGCGAGGTGCGGGGGCACGGGTTGCACGAGCGCGCTCCGCAGGAGCGACGATCGCCGGCGCAGGCTCGGGTGTGCGCGGCGGCGTGTCCGCGGAGGGACGCGCAGGCTTCCCGCGCGCCGACCGGGGAAGCGGTTGCAGAGATGCGCTGAAGCCTCTCGATCGCCACCAGGATCGCGATGCGACATTCGCCTTCGTCTCGCTTCCTTCGTGCTCGTCGAGCGGCCGTGTCGGTTCATCGGCGCGATAGTTCGCCCACCGGAGCGCGGTACGACGCTCTCGGTTCTTGCCACCACGCTCCGGAGCGAATTCGAAGAACGGGATCGAATACCAACGATTCCAGATGTCTTCGAAGCGAAGGAATGCGCCGTGTTCGATGCCCGACGTCTCTCCGCGTACGAGCGCTACCTGCCAACGCTCCGGAAAGAGCTGCCGGTGCAGGTTGGTGACGTCGCCGTCCAGCGTCAGATCGTCCGCCATCCCGCCCAGATACCAGCCGATCGCAATCTTGCGTTGCTTGGCCTGCTCCGCTGCGAGCGACTGCAGCTCGTCAGCGAGTTGGGCATACGGATCGTCATCGGTGAGCTCGATGCGCGCGCGCGCGACCGTATCGATCAGCAGGTATTCGAGCTTCGTTTGCGGACAGAGGCAGACGTCGCCGGCGAGCAATCCGAACGGCAGCGGCGAGGAGCTTTCCCTCAAGTGTGCCTCGAACTCGAGGATCGCCGCCTGCGTGAGATACAGCGGCGTCGCGCCCGTCGCGCTGCGAAGAATGCGCGCCAGCTCGTAATACGAGTCCTGGGTCGGTGCCCAGGCGATCGCCGGACCTCGCTTACGGCGGACACGCGAATGAGTCGGCATGCTCACGATTCCTGCGCCGGGCACGAGTGCGAATGGCGAGCGCGTCGGCCAGCAGGCGACGAAACCACCAAAACCATCACACGAACGATACTCTGCGGGCGGATCAGCTACCAGAGCGCAAGCCTCTCGTCAAGCAACTCGGGTACGTCGCCGAGGCGGCGAACCGACCCGTGCAGCATCTGGCTGCCGCCGAATCAGTGAAATGCGCGCTGGCGCATGCTCGTTTCGTGTGCTGCGTCACAGGTTGATCTACCGCGTCATGCATTACGCAAGAAACTCTCGCATTGTTGGGCTCAGTTACATAAACTGGATGCGCAGCGCACTCGACGTTGTACGCGTCCAGTGCTTTTTCAAAACTGATCGGCAGGATCGCAATCCCTCCGAAGCGAGGGTACGCGACAAAGGCAAACCCGGCGAAAGCCGGCGACGCAAAGTCACGAGGCTAAAGCGACCACTGGTCGCGATGCCGGTCGGGCCGCCGAACGAACCCCTCGGAGGGAAGTCGTATGCGTCACCACCGATTGAGCGGTGCGACTGCCATGGTCGCCATCGCCTCGCTCTCGTTCGTCGCCGCTGCGTGCGGTGGAATCGATGGAAGCGGGCTAGCAGGAGTCCCAGCGACCCCGACCGAAGGTGCACCGGTCGCGCTGTCGCGCAATGCCGACACGCTCCTCGTCGACCAGTCGCTCAGCCTCACCGCCATTCTTCCAGCCAATGCGGGCGCTGCGGTCGCACCGGCCTGGAGCAGCTCCGACGCGACGGTGGCCACGGTCTCTCAGAGCGGTCTCGTGTTCGCTCTCAAGTCGGGACGCGCCACGATCACCGTGACGAGCCGCGGCGCGAGTGCATCGACGACCATCGTCGTCAAGCCAAGCATCCGCGTGATCCAGTTCGATACGGATACGCTCGCCCTCGGGCTGAGTCAGTCGGCGCAGCTCACCTATCGCGCCATCGACAGCGACGGCAACGCGGTCGACCTCTCGACGCACGTCGTGGAGTGGACCTCCTCGGCGCCCCAGATCGCCGCCGTCACCAGTGCGGCGACGATTACCGGCAAGGCGCTCGGCGCGGCGGACGTACGACTGACCGTGGACGGCAAGGCGTCCATGGTTCGCGTACAGGTGAAGCCCCAGACCGTCGCGTCGGTGACCATCAGCCCCTCGCCGCTCAGTGTCGCCGTCGGACACGTCGCGCAGCTCACGGCCACGGTCAAGGACGCGTCCGGCAACACGCTCACGAACCGCAGTGTCGCGTGGAGCACGAACAACGCGGCCGTCGTGGTGGTGAGCTCGACGGGCGCCCTCACGCCGATCAGCGCGGGAACTGCGAAGATCACCGCGGTCTCGGAGAACAAGCGAGCCGCAGCGACGATCACCGTCACTCCGCCCGTGACCGCCGCAGACTCAACACCTGCTGCTCCCACGCCGGCGCCGGTTGCTTCCATCACGGCCACGCTCGGCTCGAGCACGCTCACGGTGGGACAGAGCACGCAGGCGAGCGCTGTACTCAAGGATGACGCCTCCAACGTGCTGACGGGACGCACGGTCTCGTGGACCACGTCGGACGCGACGGTCGCGACGGTGAGCGCGGACGGCCTGGTGACGGCGATCAAGGCCGGCTCCGCGGCGATCACCGCCACCGCCGAGGGCAAGTCCGGGAGCGCGACGGTCAGCGTGTCGGCGCCCGTGCTCGTCCCCCGCTCCATCAGCGTCACCACGAATGCCCCAACGCTCCGCATCGGCGAGATGACACAGGCAACCGCCGTGGTCAAGGACGCGAACGGCACCGTGATGCCGAACGTGACGGTCACGTGGAGCAGCGCGCCGACCTCCGTCGTGACGATCTCGAGCAACGGACTCGCGCTGGCGAAGGGTGTGGGGACCGGCTCCGTCTCCGCGTCGGCCTCCGGCGTCACGGGGAGCGCGACGCTCACGGTCGTCGACACGGCGACCGCTGGAGGCGGCAGCACGCCGTCGGTGCCAGCGGGGCCGACGGTGACGCTCAAGGCGGGGCAGAGCATCCAGAGCGCGGTGAACGCGAACCCGGCCGGCACGGTGTTCGTGTTGACGCCGGGCACGTACCTGAACCAGCGCATCGTGCCGAAGAAGGGCAACGTGTTCTACGGCCAGCCCGGCGCGGTGCTCGATGGTGCGAACACGACGGCGTATGCGTTCGACATCGGTGGCTCCCCGTACCCCGATAGCGTGCGGATCCACGGACTCACGATCACGCGCTACATGCCCGAGCCGTATCAGGGCGCGATTCGCGCCACGCCGGGCGGTCGAGGCGTGGGGCCGCGCGGTTGGGTGGTCGACTCCAACGAAGTGAGCTACAACAAGACGGAGGCCCTTCTGGCGCCGATGTACGGGCGCGTGACCGGGAACTACATCCATCACAACGGCCAGGAAGGGATCGGCGGCAACCCGGACGGCGTCTTGATCGACAACAACGAAGTCGCCTTCAACAACTACGAGAAGCTGTACAGCATGGGCGACGAGGCGGGCGGCATCAAGCTCGCGGTGGGGACGCGGAACACGGTGCGGAACAACTACGTGCACGACAACTGGGGGGCGGGCATCTGGTTCGACATCGACATGAGCCAGTCCCTGGTCGAGGGGAACCGCGTGGAGAACAACGCCGATGCGGGGATCTTCTACGAGATCAGCTACGACGCGGTGATCCGCAACAACACGGTCGTGGGCAACGGGTTCGGCAACGCGAAGTGGCTGTACGGGGCGGGGATCTTCATCTCGGCGTCGAAGAACGTGGAGGTCACCGGCAACACGGTCGTGGACAACGCGCGCGGCGTTGGCGCGGTGATGCAGGCGCGGGGCTCGGGGTACCACGGGCTGCGTGAGCTGGCCGAGCTGAACGTGCACGACAACCGGATCACGATGACGAGTGCGAACCCGTGCAACTCGGGCTCGTGCAACGTGACGGGGCTGGCGCAGGACATTGGGGACAAGTCGTACTACACGAGCAAGAACAACCGGTTCGTGCACAACACGTACACGCTGGGCTCCTCGAGCGGGGCGTGGTTCACGTGGAACGATTCGGACCTGACGGCGGCCCAGTGGCGTGCGGCAGGGCAGGATGTCACCGGCGCGTTCGCCCCGTGAGCGCGCGAAGTTCGGTCGCGTAGCAGGCAGAAGGTGCAGCACGCGACCGGCGTGCTGCACCGGCAGCCGATCATCATCCATTCGTTGGGTGATCGTCGGCTGCCAGCGGTGAGACGGTCTCAGAGCAGCGGCTCGACTTGCCGGAGCCACGACTGGGCGACGCTGTCCCACCCAAGCTCCTCGCGAGCCACCATCGCGCCGCGTGCGCCGATCGCCGGCGCGTCCGGTGACCGGAGCGCACGCAGCCCCTCGGCGAGACCCTGTGGCGTCGGCTGGGCGAGGATCGCTGCGCCTCGACGCGCCAGATGGCGACCGAAGGGATACGGTGTCACGACGGTCGGCACACCTACGGCGATCGCCTCCGCGACGGAATTGCCGAACCCTTCCCAGCGCGACGGATAAACGAAGCCGGTGGCGCTCGCCATCAGCTCGAATTTCGCTCGGCCGTGGACGGGCTCCTCGACGGTCACCCAGCGCTCCAGTCCGAGGCGATGTACGAGTCGCCGGATGGAGTCCTTGCCGCGAGACCGCGAGTCGGGACCACAGAGGCGTAGACGCGGCCGCTGTTCCGGCTCGAGAAGCGACACGGCTTCGACGAGCATGTCGATCCCCTTGTGCTCCGGGTCGAAGCGGCCCAGCCAGAGCACGTATCCGCCGCTGCCGCCGTCCCACCGGATCGCCGGCGGCGGCTCGACACCGTTGGGTGCCGCGATCACCGGGCCGCGATAGTTCAGCGCCTCGAGGTGGCTGCGCTCGTCGTCGAAGAACACGTGGATGGCGCGCGCCCGTTGCACCATCTCGCGTTCCCACATCGCCCACCACGCGCGCTTGAGCAACGGCTTCCGCTGCACGATTCGCGGGTCGTACGCACCGCGCGGCTCGAGCACGTACGGAACTCCGAGACGGCGCGCCACGGCCGCGGCCTGAACGTTGTGATACGCCCAGGCGGAGTGCAGTACGAGTACGTCTCCCTTGCGCAGGACCTCGTCGAGTCCGATCGGATACAGGAACGGCCCGCGGCCGCGATGGGACGTGCGAATCCATTGCACGCCGTCGTCGGTCCCCTGGAGCTCCCCTCGATCGAACACGATCGCCGCCTCGGTGCCCGCTCGCACGAACCCGCGCGACCAGTGCCGCACGGCAGTGGTCATTCCACCGTCGCCCGTGAGGGCTCGCGGATAGTACCGGACGATGCGCATCGGTCGCCGGTCAGTGGCGCTTCACCATCTGGCCCCCGTCCACCACGAGCACCTGGCCGGTGACGTGGGACAACAGCGTGGTGAGAGCGATGAACGCACGGGCGATGTCGTCCGGCGAGCCGAGTCGACCGAGCGCGGTGCTCGCCTCGAGTCGCTCGAAATGGTTCGGATCGTGCTGCCAGATACGCTCGGTTCGCGGCGTCCGGACGCTGCCCGGCGCGATCACATTGATGCGAATGCCGTCGACACCGAGTGGATCGGTGAGCGCATGCATCATCCCGATCAGGCCCGCCTTGGCGGCGGAGTATGCCGGCATGCCGCAGCCCGTCAGCGCGTTGAACGACGAGGTGAACGTCACGGAGCGATCCTCACCCGCGTTGCAGCGCAGCAGCGGGAGCGCCGCTCGCAGAACGAGGAACTGGGTCGTGAGATTCGCGTCGACGGAGGCGCGGAACAGCGCCGACGTCACCCCCATCGGGTCGGCGGCGGTGCCGGGTTCCTGTGGCAGCGCTCCGCCGGCGATGCTCACGACGTGAACGAGACGACCGTGCGATCTCGACTCCGCCACCGCTTCACACGTGGATGCCTCGTCCGCCAGATCCACCTGCAGACCCGTGAAGTGGTCGCACGAGAGCACGGTCGTGATGGATGGCTCACGATCGAGACCGACGACGTGAAAGCCCGCTTTGACGAACGCGCACGCCGTCGCAGAGCCGATTGCGCCGGCCGCACCGGTCACGAGCACGACGCGCTGCTGCTTCTTCCCGTTGCTGCTCACTTCCGTTCCTCGCGTTGCTGTTTACGAGCCAGCGATGTGCTGAGCTCTCCTGCGATCATCCTGCGCTGTCAGTCGCTGCCGTACACGACGTGCGACCGCCGCACATCCCTGAGCCAGGCATGTCGATCGCCTGGCACCTGACGCGCGCTCTCGAACACCGCCCTGAGCACGGGGCACTGTCGCCGCACCACGCGGAAGCGCGTGCGTGCCACGAGGGCCGTCACGTCGCCGAGCCCGCGCAGGATGCAGTGCGCTTCCACCTCGAGCATCGATCGCTGATCCCATCCTCCCTCGAGAACGGCGTCGACTACCCGCATCACCGCCTCGGCGCCTTGGCCGAACAGCTTCGCGCCCTCCTGCACCCCCTCGGGATCCTTCGCGAGCAGCTCGACGATGCGCTTCCGCCGGATACCCTCCCAGTCGGGACGCCCGCCCCGCTTCGCGCCGTTCTGGACGAGGGCGAGCAGACCCTCGGTGCCGGGGCGAGTGATTCGAAATCCGCGCGGATCACTGACCGAGAGACGGAACAGATCGCGCGGATAGTAGAGCGTCGAGCCGAGAAAGATCTTCCGGCGAGTCACGTCGAGCTCGAAGAAGAAAGGGCGATCGGGGTCGAGGGTGACGAGGTACAGCACGTGCGGGACGTGCGGGCACACGACGACGGGACCCAGCCCACGCTCGCGCGCCCATGTACAGACCTCGTCGATGACGTGGGGCCATGCGTCGACCGGCGCCACGGAATCGACGTCGCCGGTGCCCGTGAACGCGGACTCCACGCTCTTCATCACCATCCAGGTCGGCACCCGCTCGTTCACCCGACGGAGCAGCGCGAGCCATGGCTCGGTGCGATCCGGCGCATCGGCGTCGGTCCGAGCGACGGCTCGGGGCAGCGGGGCCGTGTGCGCTCGCTTCTGCGGTGCCGGGATGGTGTGAATCAGGTCTGGCATGAGAACCTCCTTCGCTAC
>QHVE01000092.1:0-439 GCA_003223455.1 Gemmatimonadota bacterium
GTCCCGCTTTGCGCGCGAGATCGACGGGACGTTCAGCGCGACGAGCAGCACCGCGACCACGGCGGCCGCTCCCGGTTGGACGCGCGGCGCGAGCAGCGTCACCGTCACGCCGATGGCGAGGAACAGCGCGGGGAACATCGCGAGGTAGCGTTCGAGGTCCCCGCCCTGCCACTTGAGCGCGAGCCCGATGACGGGGATTGCCGTCGCGACGAGAAAGCCGAGCGCGCGGCGTCCAGCCGGCCGCAGCGCGAGCACGATCGCCATCGCGCCCAGCAGCGCATACAGCGCCACGAGGCGGAACAGTCCGGCGCGCGCGAGGTCGGCGACCGTCGTGGGATTGTAGGGATCGTGGATCAGGTATCGTTTCGCGACGAGCCCGAGCCGGTCCATGTTCACCAGTGAGCGCCCGAAGCCCACGACCGCGCGAGGTATCCCGCCG
>QHVE01000092.1:526-6855 GCA_003223455.1 Gemmatimonadota bacterium
ACGCGAGAATCGTCAGGAGCCCCGACATCAGACACGCCGCGAGCGCGATACGACGTCGGCGCGGGGTGTCCCCGCGCAGGATGATCGCCGAGAGCGCGCCACCCGGCACGGCGAGCACGAGGGGAATCCAGAACAGGACCGCGAGCGCGAATCCGATGGATGCGATGGCGATCGTTCGGCGCTCGCTCTGTCGTTCATCGCCCGCGAGCGCCCACAGCGCGAGTAGCAGCATCGCGACGCCCGGTACGTACGACGAACCCGTCTGGGCGTATCCGAGGAATGCGCTCGCCGCGGCGAACGCGATCGTCGTCGCCACCGCCGTCCAGCGCGGCACCCCCACGCGAGCGAGCCACGCGCGAAACAGCCCGACCGCGAGCGCTCCGCCGAGCACCGAGAGCCAGGTGAGCACGCGCACCGCTTCCGCGAACAGCACGCCGTCGGTGACGCGTGCCGGATCGGCGTGTACGAGCGATAGAACGGCCGCCGCGAGCGGACGCCAAAGCGGATGCCCGAACTCCCAGACCGTCGCGTGACGGCCACGCAGCCAGTTCACGAGGTCGTCGCCGTACACGCTCGTGTCGCCCTGGTCCAGCGTGCGCGTGGCGAGCAATAGGAGCGCATACCCGACGAGGACCACGGCGGTCGCGATCCAGTCGGTTCGCGCGGCTGGTGCGGCAGACTCCGCGACTCGAGACGCGCGAGACGGCGTCGAGGCGCGGAAGTCGGTCGTCGTGGATTCGGTCGGCGTCATGCGTGCGGGCAGGCGTGATTGGATGAATGCGGAGCCAACGCTACCATGGTGCACGGACGACGCCAAGCTGAAGCACGCGCAAAGAAAAAGCCCCCGCAAACGCGGAGGCCGAGGAGAGCATCTCGAGAGCCACTGGTCGGATTTGAACCGACGACCGCTCGATTACGAATCGAGTGCTCTACCCCTGAGCTACAGTGGCGACGTACCTGACCATGCCCTGGCGCGGATTCGAACCGCGACGCCTTTCGGCACCACCCCCTCAAGATGGCGTGTCTACCAGTTTCACCACCAGGGCAACGAACGACGCGGTTTGACGGTGGATCGGTAACGCGGTTCATCGGCCTGCCGCGCGTTGCCACTGCGCTCGGCGACAACCACTGTCCGCACGGACCGTTCACCGACCAACCGACTAACTGCGTTAACGGGGCCGACGGGGCTCGAACCCGCGACCTCTCGAGTGACAGTCGAGTGCTCTAACCAAACTGAGCTACGGCCCCTTGCTCAATCGGGGCTCGCGTGGCGCACTGCACCGCCACCGAATCCGATCTCCTGCACCAACACCCGCGTGTCACCGCGGTCCATCCTCACGCGACTGAGTCACTGAGTCACTGAGTCACTTCCCACCCGCCTACCCGATCCGTCCCCTACGCATAGCCCGTAGGGGAATCGAACCCCTCTCTGCACCGTGAAAGGGTGCCGTCCTAACCGATAGACGAACGGGCCACGTACCAATAGCGGTAACGGGATTCGAACCCGTGTTCCAGCCTTGAGAGGGCTGTGTCCTAGTCCCCTAGACGATACCGCCGCGTGCCCTTGGCCTTCACTGTCTCAAACATCGACAACCGCTCCACAGGCCCGGAGGGAATCGAACCCCCAACCGCCGGTTTTGGAGACCGGTGCTCTACCAATTGAGCTACGGACCTAAACCGTAGAAAGCCTCGGCGCGCGACTCCGACCGCCGAAACTCCCTCGCACAGTCAGGGGTGACTGACGGGAATTGAACCCGCAACCCCCGGAGCCACAGTCCGGTGCTCTGACCAATTGAGCTACAGTCACCGTGGTCACCGCCGCCCTGCGCGGTCCTCGACGCGCGAACGCGTAGAGAGCTTGGATTGTAATCAGCCGAACACGTCGAATCAACCGCGCTGCGTTGCGGGCTCGGCCAGCGTGAGGCTCCTACTTCGCGCGCTCGATGTACTCGCCCGTCGTCGGGTTCACGCGGATCTTGTCACCCGTTGCGACGAACTCCGGCACGTTCACCGTCACACCGTTCTCCAGCTTCGCCGGCTTCGTCGAGGCGGTCTTCGTCGCCGTCTTCATCACGGGATTCGTGTCCACGATCTCGAGTGTCAGCGAGTTGGGCAGACGCACGCCGATCGGACGACCATCGTAGAACTCGGCCTGGATCTTCATGCCGGGCTGCATCCAGGGCGCGTTGTCGCCGAGCGCCTCCTCTTCCATCTCGATCTGGTCGTAGTTCGAGGTGTTCATGAAGTGAAACGTCCCGCCCGCGTCGTACATGTACTCCAGCTCGTGCGTCTCCATGGACGCCGGCTCGATCGAGTCCGCGGCGCGGAAGCGATGCTCGAAGCTCGACCCCGTGCGCAGGCTCTTCAGCTTCGCCTGCACCATCGCGCGAAGGTTGCCCGGCGTGTGGTGGCGGAACTCGATCACGCGGACCGGCTCGCCCTCGAACACGATCACCATGCCGCGACGGATTTGCGTGGCAGGAACTGCCATATGAAAGACCCCGACGTGAATTGACGTAAAGTAGGACAGCCTCTGAATTTACCATCGGTCGGAACGTCCTGCAATGGGCCGGGTCCGCCATCGATGCGCCGCGAACTCGCGGGAATACTTCCGCCCGTCGTCGCGTCTCCTCGTGCGCAGGGTTCCCTCCTGCCCCGTATCGCCGGCGTCCGCTCGTACGCTATACTGGCTTCGCCGGCGACGTCTTCAGACGCTCGCCTACTCGGTCCCTCATGGTCTCCGCAAGCTCCGACCCCTCGCTCGACCTTCGCTCGCGATTCGAAGCGCTCGTCGTGCCACATCTCGACCGGTTGCTCGCCTTCGCGATCCGCCGGTCGGACTCGGTCGCCGACGCCGAGGACGCCGTCCAGGAAGCGTTCGTCCGCGCCTGGCTCGGCTTCGCCGATCTGCGCGACGACGGTCTGGCGCGCCCGTGGATCTATCGCATCCTGCGCACGGTGCTCAGCGATTTCCGCGAGAAGAACGGTCGGCGTCAGCAGCTCGTGTTCATCACGCGCCTCGAAGACGCGCACGACGAGCTGATCGGCGGCGAGCATGATGCTCTCTTCTCCGAGGTCGTCGCGCGCCTCGACAGCGAGGCCATCCACCGCGCGCTCCGCAAGATCCCGGAGGACTTCGCTGCCGCGGTCGAGCTTCACGACATCGACGGCTTCAAGTACGCCGAGATCGCCGAGATCGTCTCGGTGCCGATCGGCACCGTGATGAGCCGCATCGCCCGCGGCCGCAAGCTCCTCGCGGGTGCGATCATGGCCGAACGCGGCACCGCGGCATTCGAGCAGTCCACTGACGCGCTGGCCGAGCGGCGTACGAGCCGCGGAGGTGCGAGATGAGCGACGAACGGAACGCCCTCACCTCGCGGATCACTCCGGCCGAGGAAGCCGCACGCGAATCGCGCCACGAGGTGCTGCGCGAGCTGCTCGGTGCATACGCAGATCGCGAGCTTCCGCCCGAGACTGTCGCACAGATCGACGCGCATTTGATCGGCTGCGCCGAGTGCCGCAGCGCGCTCGAGGTGCACGACGCCGTACGCACTCGGCTCGCCACCGAGCGTCCGGCCGCGCCCTCGCCCGCATTGCGCGCCCGCATCGCCGCCGCGATCGATGCGGCCCCTGCGCCGGTCGTCGTACAAGCGCCCGCGCCGCAAACCGTCCCGCAGCGGAGCATCGTCTGGCTCGCCGTCGCCGGATGGATCGCGGCGGTCGTACTGGCCATCGCCCTCGTCGTGCAATTGCCTGCCTCGCGGCAGTCCGCGGGCGGCGTGCGCCCGATCGGTGCGCCCGTGCAGCAAGTGTCCCTCCTCGGCGGCATCGTCGACGACTACACGCGCGTCAGTCGCGGCGATCTGCCGGGCCGAGCCCGTGATCTGTCGGCGGTGCGCGCGGCGGTATCGTTCCCCATCGAGCCGCTGCGTGCGCCCGATCTGCGGCTCCTCGGTGCATGGACGACCGACGTGCGCGGCGAGCCGGCGGCGGTCCTCGCGTATCGCCTGCGAGACCGTCTCGTCGTGCAATACCTCGTGGCCGAAGACGCTTTCTTCCGCCATCCCGCCGTCCGCACGGCGGTCGCCGATCGCCATCTGCTGACGGCGGCAGACGGCGCACGGGCGCTCGTTGCCTGGCCCGGGACCTCGACCGGCACGGTGCTCGTCGGTGATGTTCCGTCGGAGTGGCTGCAGTCCATCTGGAGATCGGAGAGAGCGCACTGATACTGTTTCCCGCCGCGCGCGCATCGCGGTCCCGTGTCTCCCCCGCGCTCGTCGCTGTCGCGCTCTTCAGCGCGTTCGCCGCGCCAGCGGTCGCGCGCGCGCAGACGCCGACGTCGCCCCCGGCTCCCACCGCCAGCACTGCGCCCGATTCGCTGAGCCCCGATTCGCTGGCGGCTCGCCTCGCGCGCGCCGAGGCGGCCATCGCCGCGCTGCGTCAGCAGCTCGCCACCGAATCACAGAGCACCGTGCACACGCGGTCGCGGCTGCAGCTCGATCTCACCGGACGGATTCTCTCGAACTTCTTCTTGACGCTTGGCCGCGTGAACAACGTCGACGTGCCGGGCACGGCGCTGGCACCCTCCACCGTGCCGGAGGACGATGCGTTCGGCGTGACGGTTCGACAGTCGCGGCTCGGCGCGATCGTCTCGGTCGACGGCGTGCTCGGAGGCAGCTTCATCGGCGACTTCGAGATGGATTTCTTCGGCGGCGTGCAGAATGGCCCCGGCGATCGTCGCCTCTTCCCGGAGCCGCGCATGCGGACCACGACGGCGCGGCTTCGGTGGCCCCGCACGGACGTCATGGTCGGCATCGAGACGCCGCTCGTGTCCGGGCTCAGCCCCGTGAGCCTCGCCGCCTCGGGCGTTCCGCTCTTTTCCGCCGCGGGGAATCTCTGGAACTGGCTCGGCCAGCTCCGGCTCACGCAGGAAGTGGCCACCACCGCCGTCGGGAAGTCGGCCGTGCGCTGGGCGGTTCAGGGCGCCCTGATGACGCCATACGCCGCCGCGCAGTCCCCCACCGAGCCCGACGTCGTCGACGCCGGCGAGCGTTCGCACCGGCCCGCTTTCGAGGCTCGACTGCGCGCGAGGTGGGGCGACAGTCTGGCCTCGGGCGCGACCGATGCGTCCATCGGCGACGGGGGCGGCGAGATCGGCGTCGGGGTGCACCGCGGCTGGGTTGCCGACGGCACCGGGCAGCTCATCACGAGCTACGCGACAGCGCTCGACGCCCGCGTGTCGTTCGCACCGTGGCTCGAGCTCCGCGGTGAGGCGTACACCGGCCGACTGCTCCGCGGGCTTGGCGGGGGCGCGATAGGCCAGGCTTTCGGACGGCCGCTCACGGGCACCGGGCTCGGTCCACCGATCAGCGACCACGCCGGATGGGCGCAGCTGAATGCGCGCGTCCATCCGACGCTGCTCGCCGGCACGGGATGCGGGGTGGATGTCGCCGACGAAGACGATCGGCCGACGCGGCGACGCAACGGCGTGTGCGCCGGCCACCTGCTCTGGCGTCCATCCGAGCCCGTGGTCGTCGGCCTCGAGTACCGCCGGATCGCGACCGAGTTCGATCCTGGCGTCACCAGCCGCGCGCAGCACCTCAACCTTTCGGTCGGCTTTGAGCTCTGATCCGCGCCGCCTGCTGGGCGCGGCGCTCGTCTCCGCCTCGCTCGCGCTGCTCCCCCCCACCGCGACGCTGCCAGCGCAGGCGGTGGTCAGCGGCCAGATCGCCGTCGTCGAACGGCAGGGCGCCGACCGCACCGACCTGCGCACGGCGGTGGTGTACCTCGAGCCCCGCGGCGATGTCACCGCGAACGGGAGCGGCCGCCCGACGCCACGTGACGCGACGATCGCCATGACCGGTCGTGAATTCGTGCCGCACGTGCGCGTCATCCTCGCCGGCGGCAGCGTCGCGTTCCCGAATCAGGATCCGTTCAGCCACAACGTGTTCTCGAACGCGGAAGCCGGCCCGTTCGACCTGGGACTCTACCGCCGTGGTGCCAGCCGCGTCGCAAGATTTCCCCGGGCGGGGATCTATCCGGTCTACTGCAACATCCACTCGCGGATGGTGAGCTTCGTCATCGCCGTACCGTCGCCGCTCGTCGCCATGGTCGCCGCAGACGGTCGATTCACCTTTCCGGACGTGCCGCCGGGCACATATCTCCTGCACGCCTGGCACGAGCGCGCCGGTGCCCGGGTGACGCGCGAGATCGTGGTGCCGGCCTCGGGACTGTCCGGACAGCGCATCGTCCTCGACACGCGCACCTACGTGCCGGGTCCGCACCTCAACAAGTTCGGGCTACCCTACGCCGCCACGCGCGAGGATCGG
>QHVE01000092.1:6892-24247 GCA_003223455.1 Gemmatimonadota bacterium
CGCGCTGGTGCTCTCGCTCGTGCTCGGGATGCTGTCCCGCTGGGCGCAGCAGAGCGGCGAAGCCGTGGTGCAACGCGAGCTCGAGCAGTCGGCGGATCTGGTCGCGCAGTATCTCTCGGCGCGCCAGCGAAGCCTCGCGGGCGGCGCGCGTGTCTTCGTGCAGGATCCGAACTTCCGGTCGTTCGTCCACGAGCATCTGCGCGACGAGTTGCTCGATCAGGCGCTCGAGGCCGAAGAGCAGCTCGAAGCGAAATGGGTGTTCGTCGTCGACGAGAATGGCGTCGTGCTGGCCAAGAGCGACGAGCCTGGCGCCGCGGGCACGAACATGGGCAACGTGCCGCTCATCGCCGGCGCGCTGCAGGGGAGCGTCACGACCGGATTCGGCGTGTCGGGCGACACACTGCTCTTCCAGGCGGTCGCCGTGCCGATCGTCGTGCCTGGACAGGCTCCCATCGGCGCACTCGTCGCCACGAAGGCCGTGGATCCGGCGCTCGCGCGCGACGTGAAGGCGGCATCGTCGGCCGAGATCGTATTCTACGTGCGTGACGGCAACGTCTCGCGCGTGGCGGCGACCTCGTTCGATCGCGCGGCACGCACTCCACTCGGCGCCGACGTGGCTTCGCAGCCGCGCGGGCACGCGACCGTCAACGGCGTGCGATACGCGACGCAGGGCGCCGCGCTCACCACTGCCGGCGGGGACATCGTCGGAGGATACGTCGTGATGAGCGCGCGAGACGCCGCGAGCGCGGACATCGCAGCGGTTCGGCGCGCGCTGCTGCTCGCTGGCCTACTGGGCCTGGCCATGCTCTCGCTCGCGGCGATCGTGCTCGACCGCGGTGTCTCGCGTCCGCTGCGCGCCCTCGCCCTCGTGGCTCGACGCGCCGAGCTCGGCGAAGCCGAGAACGATCCCCCGACCGCTCGCGCATCGAGCGACGAGGTGGCGGTGCTCACCGATGCGGTGCAGTCGCTCGCCGACGACCTCGTCGATCGCGCGGTGCTCTCCGCTGCGGTCAGTGCGGTCTTGCCATCGCTCGCGCGCGCCCAGGGGGTCAGCGCCGGCGTCGTGGCGCCCGTCTTGTCGATGGTGCGCGTTCAGGGCGCACCAGCACGAGTGAGCGCACCGGTGCCGCGCGCGCCGACCGGAACTTCCTCCGACGCGCCGTCGGGGGAGCCGGCTCCGGGTGACGTGATCGTCGGCCGGTATCGCATCGATGCCGTGCTCGCGAGCGGAGAGCTCGGCGTCACGTACCGCGCTCGCGACCGCGTCACCAGCTCCGTCGTGGCATTGAAGCGCTACCGCGCGGCACGAATCGTCGGCGACGCGGTCGCGTTCGTGGAATCCCTGCGGGAGGAGATTCGGACGCGACGCCTCATCCACCGGAACATCGTCCGCCTGCGCGACGCGGGCGACGACGCAGGTGTGCCCTTCGTGACGATGGACTACGTGGAAGGGCTCGGCCTCGAGTCGGTGCTTCGGTCGGGAGGACCATTGGCCGAGGAGGCAGTGGTGGCGATCGCGCGACAGATCTGCCGTGCACTCGCCGCCGCTCATGCGTCGGGCGCCGTGCATGGCAGCCTCGCGCCACGCCACATCCTCATCGGATTCGACGGTGTGCTCCGGGTCGGCGACTTCACCATCGCGCGCGTCGAGCGCCGGCTGCGCGGTGGTCGCGGCACGGCCCCCGAGGCGGCGCGAGCAAGCACTTCCAGCGAGATCCCGCAGCTCGCTGGCGCGACGGTCGGTGCGCCAGAGTACATGTCGCCCGAGCAGCTCATCGGGGAACGGCCGACACCGCAGACGGACCTCTACGCGGCGGGGGTCGTGCTATACGAGTGCGTCACCGGCGCGACTCCCTTCCGCACGGATTCGCCACTGGCGTTTCTCGCGCAGAAGCTCGGTGATGCCGACAGTCTCGTTAGTACGAGCGAGCTGCGCGCGTCGCGTCCACTGCGTGGTGCGACCGCGCACGTGCTCAACGACGTGATCGCGCGAATGCTCGCGCCGGACACGGCAAAGCGGGCGGCCTCAGCCAGTGCGCTCCTTGAACTGCTCGAGCGCGCTGGCTGAGGGTTTCCCTCCTACTGCGTCTTCGCGAGCTGCCCTCGGATCTCGCCGCCGGGGAACTGGGTCGTGTGCAGGTTCACGTACGCGTTCCCCGTGCGCATCAACACCTCGAGCGAGTCGTTCGAGATCGTCGTGGTGTTCGTCGACGTGAACGTGCCGCTGAGCGTGCCGCTCGCCGGCGCGCCGGCCGCGTCGTTGAACGGCACGATGACGTTGGCGTTGGTTCCAGTGGCAGCGGGCCCGTGGATGTGACCTCCGGTCAGCGGGCCGGACATCCCCGTGTAGGTGACGGTGTAGGTGTACGAGCCGTTCTTCTTTACGATGGTCGCGGTGGCGGTTCCGGCGACGGCGCGCACCGGGTTCTCCCCGGCCCCGTTGAGGGTCGCAACCCACGTCGGATCCTTCACTGCGACGACGGTGTCGTCATCGCCGCAGGCGACGGCGGTGGCGGTGACGACGATGGCGGCCATCAGGCCGGCGATGGCGATCAGCGGCCGGGAGGACGTGACGGACGAGCTCATGGGCTATTCCCGAAAAGGGTGGGCATGGGCGGCGCGGCATGCGCTCGCGTCTGACTTCCCGGCTGACGCCCCGATGACTCGGACTATTCCCATCGTACGTGCGCGCCCGGGAATAACGGAGGGGTGCCGACACGTCATTGTGGTATCCCGCCCTGCACCATCCATGCTACTCGGAGCCATGCTCGCGATCCCCGATGTCGGGCAGATCGACGCGTTCGCCGAGCCGTGGCGTCGCCTCTTCTCCCAGTCGCCGCTGCTCTCGACGACGATTCTCTTCGGCCACCTCGGCGGTCTCCTCGCCGCCGGCGGGCTCACCGTCGCCGCCGACCGGGCCACGTTGCGACTCGATCCGACCGACGACGCCGATCGCCGGCGTCACCTGGCGGAGCTCGCTCGATTGCGCGCGCCCGTATGGACGGCGCTCGCCATCGCGATGCTGAGCGGTGCGATGCTCTTTCTCGCCGACGTGGAGGCGTTCGCCGCCTCGCGAATCTTCTGGACGAAGATGGCCCTCGTCGCGCTCCTGCTCGCGAACGTCGTCGTCACGGCGCGGCTCGACGCGACGCTGAGACGCGGTGACGAGGCGGCGGCTCGGCACGCGGTCGCCGTTCGGGCTCGGCAGTGGCGGCATCGGCGCGGTGCCGCGATCGCGAGCGCGGTGCTCTGGTTCGGTCTCGTCTTCGCGGGAGCGGCCCTCGCCTCCCCCTGACGTCAGCGCGTCAACAACGGTTGAAGCGTCCGCCAGACGTTGTCGGCGACGATGCGCTCCCCCTCGTTGTTGGGATGGATGCCGTCACCCTGATTGAGGCGCGGATCTCCCGCGACGCCCTGGAGCAGGAATGGCATCAGGGTCGCGCCGTGCTCGCGCGCGAGCTCGGCAAACATCGCGTGAAACGCCGACGTATACTCCTGACCGAGATTGGGTGGCGCCTCCATCTGTACGAGCAGGTTGGTGGCGTTCGGCCGCTCCCGCCGGATTCGGTCCAGCACCTGGCCGATCGTCTTGCGGGTGGCACTCACGGGGAGGCCCCGCAGCCCGTCGTTCGCTCCCGTCTCCACCACGACGACGTCGGCCGGTCGGCGCAGCACCCAGTCCAATCGTCGGAGCAGGCCGGCGGAGGTCTCCCCGCTGACGCCGGCATTCACCACCTGGTACGCGAGGCGGCTCGCGTCGATCTTGCGCTGGATCTGCTGCGGATAGGCGCTGTCGGGGTCGAGGCCGAGCCCCGCGGTGAGCGATGTGCCGAGGAAGAGGATCGTCCGCCTCGCATCTGGCGCTTCCGACGCGGTCGGCACGCTGTCGGTGCGGGACGTGGGACTTTCCGGCGGGCTCGCCGGCTTCGTAGTGGACGTCGTGTCGCGGGCTCCGCTGCTTCCGCCGCACGCCATCGCCAGGGCGCCGAGCAGCACGACGCCCATCATTCTTCGAGACCTCATGCTTCAAGCTCGCCAGTTGACGAAGGAATACCAGAGCGGCGATCACCGCCTGGCCGTGCTCCGGGACGTGAGCTTCACCATTCCGGATGGCGCGTTCGTCGCCGTCGTGGGCCCGTCGGGAAGCGGCAAGACCACGCTGCTCGGCCTGCTGGCCGGTCTCGACGTGCCGAGCCACGGCAGCGTCGTGCTCGATGGCAAGGACCTCACGAGCCTGAGCGAGGACCGCCGCGCACAGCTGCGCGGAGAGAAAGTTGGGTTCGTGTTCCAGAGCTTTCAACTGATCCCGACGCTCACCGCACTCGAGAACGTCCAGGTCCCGCTCGAGCTGCGGGGCGAGAACGGTGCGCCGGCGAGAGCCCGCGAGCTGCTCACCCGGGTGGGTCTCGGCGATCGTGTGGACCACTTCCCGAATCAGCTCTCCGGTGGCGAGCAGCAGCGCGTCGCGATCGCGCGGGCGTTCAGCAATTCGCCGCGGCTGCTCTTCGCCGACGAGCCCACGGGCAACCTCGACAGCGAGACCGGCGCGCGTATCGTGGAGTTGCTCGAGACGCTGAACCGCGAGTCGGGCACGACGATCGTGCTCGTCACGCACGATCTCGCCCTCGCGCGCCGTGCCCAACGCATCATTCGACTCGCCGACGGCGTCGTCGTCAGCGACACGCCCGTCGAGCCGGCCGGCGAACCGATCGAGCCCGCGAGCGCGATCGCACCGGCGCTTCGGGACTGACGCGCGATGCACGCTCGCCAGCTCCTCCGACTCGCGTGGCGCGAGAGCCGCACGGCGCGCCGGCGGCTCCTGCTCTACATGTCGTCGATCTCGCTCGGTGTCGCCGCGCTCGTGGCGATCGACTCCTTCGCCAGCAACACGCAGCGCAGCGTGCGAGAGCAGGCGCGCGCGCTGCTCGGTGGCGACATCTCGATCACGACGCGCCTCCCGAGCTACCCGACGCCGATCATCCTCGCCCTCGACTCCCTGCACCATGAGGGGGTCGGACTCGCGCAGGTCTCCACCTTCGCGTCGATGGCGCTCGTGCCGCGGACCGGTGCGACACGACTTTCACAGATTCGAGCCGTCACGCCCGGCTATCCGTTCTACGGCGAGATCGTGACGTCGCCCGCGGGGGAATGGAGCCGTCTGCAGGCCGGTCGACGCGCCCTCGTGGACCCCACCCTCCTCGTCGCGCTCGATGCGCACGTTGGCGACACGCTCACGCTCGGTTTCGCGAAGTTCGTCATCGCCGGAACGCTCGTGAACGTGCCCGGCGACATCGCCATCGCTGCGGCCGCGATGGGACCGCGCGTGTACATCCCGGAGCGCTACATCCGTGAGACCGGACTGCTGCTGTTCGGCAGCCGCGTCGAGCACGAGACGGTGTTCAAGCTTCCACCCTCGCTGCCGTTGCAGCGCTTCATCTACCGCATGCGTCCGCGGCTCGAGCAGGCGAGCATCCGGTACCGTACCCCCTCGCAGACGGAGTTCAATCTCACCGAATCGATCGATCAGCTCCGCGACTTCCTCGGCGTCATCGGACTCGTCGCGCTGCTGCTTGGCGGCATCGGCGTGGCCAGCGGCGTCAATGCGTTCGTGATGCGGAAGATCGACACCGTCGCGATCCTGCGCTGCCTCGGCGCGACGAGCCGCCAGGTGCTCGCGATCTACCTGCTGCAAGCCGTGGTGATGGGACTCATCGGGGCGAGCGTCGGCGCGTTGCTCGGCGTCGCGCTGCAGTTCGGCCTTCCCAGCGTCCTCACCGATTTCCTCCCCGTCGACGTCAAGGTCACGGTCGAACCGACTGCCGTGGGGATGGGATTGCTCGTTGGTCTCTGGGTGGCGCTCGTGTTCGCCCTGCGTCCACTCGTGGCACTGCGCAACGTGAGCCCGCTCCAGACGTTGCGTCGAGAGAGCGACGCCGACGCGCTTCGCGGCGCACGCGTCGACCCGGTGCGCGTGCTCGTCGCGCTCGGCATCGTGCTCAGCGTCGTCGCACTCGGCGTGGCGCGGGCCGACAATCCCCGTCAGGGGCTCGGCTTCTCCGCGGCGATTGGGCTCGCCGTCGCGGTGCTCTTCGCTGCGGCGACCGCGTTGAGCCTGGGCGCGCGTCGCGTCGTCCGACCGAGCTGGCCGTTCGTCTTGCGCCAGGGCGTCGCCAGTCTCTACCGGCCCGGCAACCAGACGCGCGCCGTCGTGCTCGCGCTCGGGTTCGGCGTCTTTCTGATGAGCACCGTCTATCAGGTGCAGCACAACCTCCTGCGCACCGTCAACGTCAAGCTGGACGCATCGCGCGCGAACGTCGTGTTCTTCGACGTCCAGGAGGATCAGAGCGCGCCGCTCGACTCGCTCATCCGCGCGCAGGGCTTCACCGTCGTGCAGCGCACGCCGATCGTGCCGATGAAGATCGCCGCCATCAACGGCGTCTCGACCGCGCAGATGACGTCCGACACTGCACGCGGACGGAGGCGCCGCGCCGGCTGGGCACTCCGCCGCGAATTCCGCTCGACGTTCCGCGACAGCGTCGTCGCGTCCGAGCGCGTGACGGCCGGTCGCTTTCACACCGGTGGCTCTCCGGTCGCAGCGATTCCCGAAGTCTCCGTCGACAAGGGCGTCGCCGAAGACATGCGCCTCGCCCTTGGCGACACCATCACGTGGGACGTGCAGGGCGTGCGCGTGCCCACGCGCGTGACGAGCTTTCGTGAGGTGAACTGGACGCGCTTCGAGCCGAACTTCTTCGTCGTCTTCGAGCGTCGCGCACTGGAGGATGCGCCGAAGCAGTACGTGCTCCTCGCCGACGTGCGTGGCCCCGCGGCCGTTCCTCGGCTGCAGCGCGACGTCGTGAGCAGGTTCCCGAACGTTTCCAGTCTCGACCTCACGCTGATCCAGCAGACCGTCGGCCGCGTGCTCGACCGCGTGACGACGGCCATTCGGTTCATGGCGGGTCTGAGCCTCGCCCTCGGCATCCCGGTGCTCTTCAGCGCCGTGAGCGCCACACGGCGCGAGCGCTTGCGCGAAGGCGTGCTCCTCAAGGTCCTCGGCGCGACCCGGCGTCAGGTCGGTCGCATCATGCTCTCCGAGTATCTCCTCCTCGGCGCGCTCGGCAGCCTCGTCGGGATCGTGCTGAGCGTGGGTGGGGCATGGGCGCTCATGCATTTCGTCTTCCGACAGCCCTTCCAGCCCGCCGTGCTGCCGTCGCTCGGTGTGGCCGCCCTGATGATTCTCGTCGCCGTGAGCATTGGGTTGCTCACCGGCCGCGACGTGTTCCAGGAAACACCGATGGCGGCGCTACGCGAGGCGTAACACCGCCATCATCGTCCCGGACCGAAACAGACCGTTACGGCTCGATCGAGCTCAAGGGGATCGTATCCCCCTGCGCGCTCACGTGAGCGGCACAGGCCAGGAACAATCCGGTCGTGAACGCCAGGATCAGGCGCTGCACGGTCGTGGGAAGCTTTTGCATAAAGTACGATGCGGCAGAGGAGGGGAAAGCGGGCGCCGCCGTGCCGCTGCGGCATCGTGCGCCCTTCTGCATGAGACGACAAATGCAGAGACGACAGGATACGTCGTCTCGTCACGATTTTGCTCTACACGCGCCGATTGATTCGGGTCCAACGATTCGCGCCGAGCAGAGGATCATGCCTCGGTAACCTCGACTCAGCCGACCGAATTTGCTAGGATTGGTGATGGAGCGCACGCCGGAACCCACCAAGGAAGACGAGCGACAGACCCGGCGCGATCTGCGAGCCGTCCTCGTGTTCGGCTTCGTGGCCGCTACCATCGAGCTCGGACTCATCCTGTACTTCTTCTGGTGACCGCGAGTCGGACCGCCGGGTCGGACGCGTAGCGGCTCCCGCGCGATCAGGAATTCGGAGGACCACGCCGATGCACGCCGTGCTGCTGGTGCTCAGCTTCCAGCTTGGTCTCGTCGCTCAGCCGGCCCCGAGGGCGCAGGGGCGTGCGGCGCCCTCCGTCGCCGATTCGACGCGCGATCTCCGCCTGGCGAGGTCGGCGCAGGCGTCGTTCGAGCGCGCACGGCGATACGACCTCCCCGAAGGCGGTGGCTCGATCGGCCGCTGCGACGTCCGGCTCGGACGCTACTGCTGGTGGTACGACGAAGTGCCGCCCGATCTGCCGCCGGAATCCGAGCAGATCACCCGGCGTCGCGCCGAGTTGCTCGCGACGCTCGATGCGCTCGGCGAGCGTCATCCGGGTGACGACTGGATCGCCGGCATGCGCGTGCATTATCGCATCGACGCGAAGAGACCCGCATCGGCCGATTCCGTCGCCCGCAGCTGCGGTGCGACGTCGTGGTGGTGCCTCGCACTGCTCGGCTACGCCGATCACCGGCTCGGCAGAGCGGCCGCGGCGGAGTCTGCCTTCGTCGGCGCGTTCGCCACGATGCCGGACACGGAAGCATGCAAGTGGCGCGACATCGCCGTGCTCCTGCCGTCGAACACGCGCCACTACTACGAGGGGCTCTCCTGCGAAGCGCGTCGAGCCGTCGAGGATCGCTACTGGCTGCTCAGCAGGCCTCAGCTCGCGGCGCCCGCCAACGACTGGCGAACGGAGTTCTACGTGCGTCGCGTTCTCACCAACCTGTATCGGCAGGCGACGTCGACGCTGCAGGGAGCCTGGGGACGCGACAACGAGGAACTGCTGCTGCGATACGGCTGGCCGATTGGATGGCGGCGGTACCAGACGCCGTACGGCTCGCTGATGGACATCAGCATCACCGAGTACCAGCCGGTGCCGAGCTACAACTTCGCTCCGGTCGAACCTCTCTACGACACGAGCGCCACCGCACAGAACGATGGTTGGGAGCTCGAGGCCCGCGTTCCCGAGGCACGGTACTCGCCGCGACTGGTGGGGCACGTGGCGCCCGTTGCGATGCAGGTGGCGAGATTCCGGCGCGGCGACTCCGTGCTCGTCGTCTCCGCGCACGCGGCCTCGCACGATTCGCTCGGCGCTGCCGCCGACGCCGTGCTGGCCGTCGTTCTCCCGGACGGAACGACGCGTCAGGTCCCGGCCAATGGACGGGTCGGCCGCGCGCGGCTGATGGTCGAATCCTTCCCGGTGCTCGCCGGCGTCGAGGTCGCGGACACGGTCTCGCGCACGCTCGCGCGCGCGCGTACGCTGCTCCGCGCCCCGGAACGTGCCGGCGGCGGGCTCGCCCTGTCGGATCTGTTGCTCTTCCGCGCCGCGGAAGGCGCGCCGGAGTCGATCGATGCCGCGCTCGAGGCGGCCGTGCCGGGCGACACGCTGTCACGCTCACGACCGATTGGCATCTACTGGGAGACGTACGGCATCGCGGAGTCCGGCGAGAGCTTCGACGTCGGAGTCACCCTCGAGCGGATCGACCGCAGCTGGATACGCGGCGCCAAGCAGCTGCTGCGCCTCGCCGAGCCGGACAACCCGCTGCGCCTCCGCTGGAACGACGCCCGGCCGGCGACCCCCGGGCAGCCGATCTCGCGCGCCATCTCGCTGGACGTTTCGAACCAGTCGCCGGGCAAATATCGGATCACCGTCGGCCTCATCCGCGCCGACCAGAGCGTCGTGGCAAGCACCCGGGTGATCGAGCTCAAGGACTGAGCGCCGCGACCGGGGCGATTTTGCTCTTGTCTCCCCGGCGGCGTGATGCCACTGTTCGGAACGCCACGACGGCATGTCGGGAACGCCGTCGCCCACCCTGGTCTGCCGCCCCACCGGCACCCACAGACGACGCCGCTGCGCTCCGCCCGTTTGATCGCGTGCTCGCTGATGAGCACGTGTCTCGCTCTGGCATCTGCACGCGCCGATGATTGCGCGCTCGTAGAGTCGCGCTCGTCCCTCGCACCGCTGAGCGGTGCGCGCATCGCCGCGGTCGACATCGTTGCGGAGGGCGCGCATCTCCCGGGGCCCGCGTCCTTCCTCGACCGCTTTCACGCCGTCAGCCGGGACGCCACGATTCGGCGCCAGCTGTTGTTTGCGCCCGGCGACACGGTGGACACACTGCGCGTGTCCGAGACACTGCGCCGCTTGCGACGCCAGCGGCTGTTCGAGGACGTGGTCGTGGCGGCGCGTCGTTGCGGTGACGCCGGCGACGTCAGGATCCTGGTGCGGAGTCGCGACATCTGGACGATGCGTCCCACGGCTCGACTGAAGACGCCCTCGCTGCTCTCGTTCGGCCTCGAAGACAGGAACGTGTTCGGTAGTGGACGCAGCGTCGCCGTGCTGCAGGAAATGTCGACGCGCGGCCGCGGTGCCGCGCTCAGCATCGTCGACCCGTGGCTGTTCGGCACCGACGTCGCAGGCGCTCTGCGAGTCGCAAGCCTCGGAGGCGCTCACGCTTTCCGCGCCGGCGTGCGCAACCACGAGTACAGCGTGTTCGACCGCTGGCGGACCGAAGCGAACGTCGCGCGTTTGTCATTTGGCGATACAATCGTCAGCGAGCGCGCGCTGCACACCGTCAACGCAATGGTGCTGGTGGGCCGGCGCGTCGGCGGAGGCTTTCGTTCAGCCACCACCCTCGTCGCTGGTGCGGAGTTCGACAGCGCAACGTCCATCTCCTCGTCCACAGGGACGCTGCTCGCCGGCCAGAAGAAGGCACGGAGCTTTCTCGGCGTCGACGTCGGCGTCACTCATCGCACCGCCCAGTTCGACACCGCCAGCTGGATCGCGCCGGGACGCGGCTTCCTCGACGTTCCGATTGGCTTCGAGAGCGACGTCGTGATCGGTGTGGGTCACGAGCGTGCCGCGGACGTGGCCGCGTTGAAGCTCGATTCGTGGATCGGACGCGTCTGGATTCCGCGCCGAGGCAGCATCTTCATGGCGGACGGGTGGCTGTCCGGATATCTCGGCCACGGCGTCGATGCCAACCACATCGCGCGCGCGTCGTTCGCGTGGTACGCCGACGCGGCGCGGGGGATGTGGGGACTGCGGCTGACCGGCGAGCAGATGCTCCAGGTCGATCCCGATCGCCGAGGCCTCTCTCTGATGACGCTCGCCGACTACGCGTCCCCCGCCCTGCCGCGAAACGTGGCGCGCGGCGGCCACTCGATCGCCGCGTCAGCCGAGCGCAATCTGCGCGTGCGGCCCATCGGCGCGTCGTCCGTGCTCGACGCTGGAGGCTTCGTGGCCGGCTCCTATCGCTGGCGCGTCCCGGACGTACCGGGCGAACAGTTGCGGGCCGGCGTCGTGGGCCTGCGCGCACGCGTGCTCTCGGCGAACGGCGGCGTGAACAGCATCCGCTTCGACGTGGGGTATCCGGTGATCCGGAGCGAGATCATGCCCAATCGTGCGTTCGCGACGATGACGATCGGCACGCTGTTCGACGTGAGTCGTCAGCGCGATGGTCGCCGCATCTACTGAGTCGGCTCCGAAGCGTCAGCTCCGGGCGAGTCAGCTCGAGCGAGTCAGCTCGAGCGACGTCAGGGCACGCCGGTCGAGGAGCTGTGCGAGACAGGGATGGTCGGCTTGGGCGCCAGCGCTCGAAACGCCTGCGCCACTTCGCTGAGCCAGTGCCGCGGACTCGTGGACGGCGTGTCACTGCGTACGCGCCACAGCCTCCCGGGCTGGCGGCTCTGCTGCCGCGGCGTGAACTGGTCGGCGACAGCGCGATTCACGCGACTCACGAGCGCGCTCGCCTCGACCTCGATCTCCCGCCAGACGGCTCGGTCGGGGCTCACCTGACGCGCCACGATGAGCGCGCAGCTGGACGGGTGCGAGAACAGTGAGAAGTGACTGTGATGTCGCGGATCGGGCCGCCAACCTTCGGCAACGCGAGCGAAGGCCTCGTCCCATTCCGCGGACCGCTGCCGTCGTACGATCTCGAACCAGATGTCCACCAGCTCACCGTTGTTTCGCGACGGGGACGTCAGGCGCGCGATCAAGCCCGCGAGCCGAACATCCGTTTCCACTTCTCCGTCGCGAGGTGCGCCCGTCGTCACCCGCAAGTCTCCACGATCCAAGTCAAGCTCCTCGTCGTGCTCGTCTCGTACGTGCGCGTGTCTGGCTCGCGCAATGATCGGTTTCCGCTTCCGCGTCGAAGCTTCATCTGGCGCTGGGCTCGCACGCAAGTCGGTGGCCAGCACTCATCTAACCGTCCGCCTCCCAAACTATCGAGCACGTCACGACGTCACATATTCGCCCGCGAACGTCGCGCTCGCTTGGTGCATTCTCGCGGCGAGACGCGTGTGGTGGCATGGGAATGGCACCGCACGCCGCCTGCACCAACGCAGGCCTCCGCCTCCGTCGTCGCCGGACCGGCATCGAGTCCCGAGCACCGTTCGCCAAGGAGTCGTCATGTACGAGAAGCCGGAAGTGAAAAGGTTCGGGAGTCTCCGCGAGCTCACGAAAGGTGGCGGACCCGCCGGTGGCGGCGACGCTGCCAGCGTGTATCACCGCTCCTAGATTGCGCTGATCGGCGAGAGCCGGCACGTGGACGAAGGTCCCTCGTCGAGCGATCGGCGGGGGGCCTTCGGTGCATTCGGCCCGTCGGTGTGCAGTGTGTGTCGGACGCGCTTGCCTCGCGCGCGGCGCGACGCCGAGCTCAGAAGCGCACGGTCAATCGCTGTCCGCGGATCGTTGCGAATCGCCGGACCTGATCGCCGTAGCGAATCGCCAGCGGATTGCCGAGGCGCGAGACGATAGTCGCTTCGACGAGTCGTCGGTCGCGCCACGACAGCTCGACGTCGAATCCTCCCCGTGCTCGCAGACCCGCGACGTGTCCCTCCGGCCACGCCGAGGGGAGCGCCGGCAGCAGCTCGATCTCGCCTGTATGACTCTGCAGGAGCATCTCGATCATCCCGGCAGCCGCGCCAAAGTTGCCGTCGATCTGAAACGGCGGATGCGCGTCGAACAGGTTGGGGTACACGCCCCCGCCCTTGTACTCCGTCGCACTACTGCCCGTCAGCGTGAGTAGATTCGAGAGCAGGCGGTGCGCGTGATCCCCGTCGTGCAGCCGCGCCCAGAAGTTGATCTTCCACGCCATCGACCACCCCGTTCCCCCGTCGCCACGGAACACGAGCGACCGACGCGCCGCGGCATACAGCGCCGGTGTACCGCGCGCCGTGATCTCGCGACCGGGATGCAGGCCCCAGAGGTGCGACACGTGGCGGTGCTCGTTCGTCGAGTCGTCGCGGTCCTCGAGCCACTCCTGCAGCTGGCCCAGTCGTCCGACGTGATTCGGCGCGATCTTCGCCCGCGCCGTCTGTAGCTGGACGCGCAGTGGTGCGTCGACGCCAAGCGTCGCGCCGGCATCGATCACGTTGGCGAACAGGTCGCGAATGATCGCGTGATCCATCGTCGGGCCCATCACGAGCCCGCCCTGCTCCGGCGAGTTCGACGGGCCCGACACCAGTCGTCCCGACCTGGGATCGACGCTCAGCTGGTCGAGGAAGAAGAGCGCCGCGCCACGCATGACCGGGTACGCCGTGTCGCGCAGGAAGGCCGTGTTGCCGCCGAACTCCCAGTGCGAGGCGAGATGCTGCGTCAGCCACGCGCCGCCAGTCGGCCAGATGCCATGGTTCGAGTTGTTGATCGGCGCGGTGCCGCGCCACAGGTCGGTGTTGTGGTGGAGCACCCATCCACGTGCGCCGTAGTGCGCACGTGCGGTCGCACGGCCTGACTCGGCCACGTCGCGAAGAAGATGGAACAGCGGCTCGGTGAGCTCGGCGAGATTGGCCGGCTCCGCGAGCCAGTAGTTCATCTCGGTGTTGATGTTCACCGTGTACTTGCTGTCCCATGGCGGCGAGTTGCTGTCGTTCCAGAGTCCCTGCAACGTCGCCGGCTGGCCGCCCGCGCGGCTCGCGGCGATCAGCAGATAGCGACCGAAGTCGAAGAAGAGCGCGTCCAGTCCGGGATCGCTGCCCTGCTTGGCGCGGAGTACGCGCCGATCCGTCGGCACGTCCGGTATGGAAGCCGCGCCGAGCTCGAGGCGGACGCGCCGGAAGAGAGCGCGGTGATCCGCCACATGCGCGACCAGCAGTGCGCCGAAGCTCTTGCCGCGCACGCGTGCGATCGTCGAGTCGTTGCGCGCGATCGGATTTGCCGAGACGTCGTCATAGCTGACGAAATTCGTCGCGCCCGCCAGCACCACCGTGGCGGACGTCGCGCCCCGCACGGCAGCCGAACTGTCGGAGAACGTCGTCTCGCCGCCGTCCGCCTGCACGAGCAGACGTGCTTCGAACTCGACGACGCCATCCTCGACCATGCCTTGCATCGAGAGTTGATTGCCACCGATCGCCTTCCGCAGATGCCAACGGTGCGCGCTCGTCGGCGTCACGACGAACGACAGCCGCCCCGGGCGATCGGCGCTGACTCGAATCACCACCACGCCGTCGGGATGGCTGGCGAACACCTGCCGCACATACGTCACGCCATCCACGCGGTAGCGCGTCGTCGCGACGGCGCTGTCGAGGTCGAGCTCGCGGCGATACGCCTCGAGCTTCGTGGAGTCGATCGAGGGGAAGTCGAGGCGCAGGTCGCCGAATGCCTGATACGCTCGCTGCCGCAGCGGCGCGCTCATGAAGTGCACCTGCGCCAGCGCCTCGGCCTCGGTCTGGCGTCCGGCCCAGAGCAGCTCGCGCAGGCGCGGCAGGTACCGTGACGCGCCGATGCGCGCGTAGTCGTGCGGACCGCCTGTCCAGACGGTCGCCTCGTTGAACTGGATTCGTTCGCGCGCGATGCCACCGAACACCATCGCGCCGAGCCGGCCGTTTCCGACCGGCAGCGCCTCCACCCATTGCGCGGCGGGTGCGTCGTACCAGAGCACCTGTGAACGAGGGCTCGGCTGCGCCAGGGCAGGCGCCGCAACGGCGCCCAGCAGCGTTGCAGCCAGGAGCTGGTGAACGAATCGCATGGAGTTCGACGGAGGGTCCCGTGACGCGGAACCGCGAGTCTACCATCGCTCGCCGCGTGAAGGAAGCTCTGGGTCGCTCCGTATCACACCGTGCCGATCGAGTGCGAGCTGAGTGAAGTCGAGCTACCGATGAATCGTCATCCCTTGTAGGCGCCCACTCCGCAGTTCTGTCCCGCCACTCGCGTGTAGTAGGTGTGCTTCTCGAGTGCCGTGTCCGAGCCGGGTCGCGGCCACCAGTAGGTGATCTGCTTGATCTTCCCGTCCGCGGCGTTCTTCATGATCTCCTTGCCGAGCGGATAGCCTTTCTTCCCGACGATGTCCTGCAGGGGTTTGCCCTTGAGATACGGATGCGCCGTGAGGATGCCGTCGGAAGCGTTGGCGCACCACACGTAGAGGTCACGGTCCTTGAAGCCGCCCTCGCCCTTGTTGAACATCTCCAGCGCCTTTGCCTTGTCTGCTTTCACCGCGACGACTGCTTTCTCCAGCATCGCCTTCGCTTCGGGTTCGGTGCCGTATTTCGCTTGCGCCGACAGCACCGAGACTGGAAAGAGCAGGACTGCCACCGCGAGCCGTGCGAATGCGAGTGCCGATTTGCGCGCCATGATTTCCTCCGTTGTGCCGGCTGAGAGTGACGATCCGAGCATCGACTGGTCGAGCGATTCGTTGAATCACGGCGCGGCGATTTGCGTCAGCTGGCTTGCGACCTGCTGCCACCTCCCGTCGCGACGAACCCACACCACGAGAGCACGAAACCGCCCCTGTTGCACCTTGCCGCTGTAGCGTCCGGTGAGTGTGATGAGCGTCGAGTGGACCGCGACGTCGCCGTATGTGCGGATCTGCACCTCCTCCGGCGCGTGGGCGAGAGAGTCGAGGGATGTTCGTCCCGATCCGAGGTTGGCGAGCCGGTCGGCTCGCGTGAGGCGCTCTCCACGCGCATTGACGAAGGTGTACTCCGGCGCGAAGAACCGCCCGACGGCTGCCGTGTCGCCCTGCCGCAGGGCTGCGTCGTAGCGGCGAACGGCGTCACGTATCTCCGCCTCTGCCTTGGAAGGCGCCGGACTCTGCGCAGCGAGAATGACCGGCAGAATCATCAGTACAGCGAGCGCGGGCAAGGGCCGCAGCAGCCGGCGGAGCATCAGAACCTCCTTCGAGGATGGACGCGGATTGCGGAGGCTACTGCCGCTGAGAGCCGAGGGCCAGGGCGATGTTGACGCGACTGCAGGAGTTGCAAGCTGGTCTACCACGCATCCCACGCACGGCCGATCGCATTCGGGTCGAGGCCAGTGGTAAGCGCCACGGCGGCCGCGATCGACACCACCAGGGCGAGCACAACGAGAGCTCGGAACAGAAAGCTTCCGACTGCTGGGCGATACAGCGCGGAGACGATGAGCTGCGCCACGAGGATGCCCGCGACGATCTTGAGTGTCAGCACGATGTCCTCGCGGAAAACGGTCCAGTGTCGCGACGCGTGACGGCGAATCTACGGGGTCTCGTCGGACGCACAACGACGCTCCGCGGCGATCTCGACGCTGGCTCTCGGATCGCGCCTCCATACGATCTGCCTGCCATTGCGCCGACCGGAAGGGGAGCATCGCGTCAGCGTCGCCGAGCATGTCGTACTCCTCCGCGCTGATGCAGTCCTGCCGGACCCACTTTCCGGGCCGGTGCACCTTTTGCGGCGCTCATCTAAGGTGGCCGTCGGCATCCTGGCGTGCGCCGCCGTGAGCACTCGGCGCGTGCATCGAGTAGCCATCGAGATGCAGCAGCAAAGAGCCGCATCATGCTGGATCTGTACGCGGATGAGGCGGACGTGGGCGCGGCGACATCAACGCCGCAAATCGTGCGGCTCGGCGATGAGCAGCCCGCGGCCGACCTCGTGGCGGAGTGGCGCGCACTTGCGGCGTCCACACAGCGGACGCCCGCCCACCGAGGTCGCGTTCTGGCGCGATCACAACGGGTGCCTGGAGGCGGTCGCGTTCCTGTCGCAGACCCGCGAACGGCTCCATCGCCGGATTCCGTTCGCGGTGCGTCTCACGACGAATGCCGGCAGCGGACACCCGTACTCGGCCGACCACTGCGGCTGGCCCGTGCTGCCGCACCGTGTGCCCGACGTGCAGCGGTGGCTCGCCACGCACCCCTGGGGTACGTCACGACTCCTGCGACACCTCGACCCCGAGACAGGCGTCCCGTGCGTCCCGGCGGGCGCTCAGCGGGTCCTGACGACTGCCTGCCCGAGGCTGCGGATCCCCGACGATCCAGCGAAGCTGTCGATCTCCTCGAAGTTCCGATATCAGATTCGCAAGAGCCGACGCGAGCTCGAGCGCGCCGGCGTCGCGTTCACGTGGCGCGCGCCGGGGACCCTGACGACGGAGGCGTTGGACATGCTCTTCACCCTGAGCGAGAGCCGTCGCAGCCTCAAGGGTTTCACGAGCTTCGTGCGCGCGGACGTGGAGGATTTCCACCGCCGCCTGATCGCCCGGAGCGGTCCAGGGCACGGCCCGGC
>QHVE01000093.1 GCA_003223455.1 Gemmatimonadota bacterium
TCGCTCGAGAAGGGAAAGAACGTGACGACCGAGAACTTCGGCGGCGCGACGGTGGAGAGAACGGGACATTGAACGGCTGTGAGTTGGTTGGTTCGATCGTTGGTGAGTTGGTCGGTGAACCAGTGAACCGAACGGCCCTGGCAACAACCGGCATGGAAGCCCCACTGAAGGATCTCCACGCCGGTTCGTAGCCCGGGCCGTTCAACTCACCAATCAACCGACCAGCCAACCAACGATCCAACTCACCAGCTCACGGCGTCTTCCTGTGGTACAGCAAATCGTACGTCGTCTTCCAAGTCGCCCCGCCGTCCGTGGAGCTCTCACCGAGCTGCCGCACGGTGTTCGAGTCCACGGGCGTGAACGTGAGCCGCATCTCCGTCGCGGGGGACTTGCCGGCGGCGGGAACGTGGGCGCGGAAGACGATGCTCGGCCCCACCCACGAGCTCTCGCGGAACTCCGTCGGGTTGCCGTCCTGCCCGATCCAGTACTGCTGCCACTGCCCGACGGCGGGGTTGTACGCGTTGAGGCTCTTGCCGTGGCCGCCGTTCCCACTGGTCCAGTTCTCGAGCAGCGCACATCCGCCGCTCACGGATTGAATGCTGCTCGAGCCGGCGGGACCGCTGCCCGTCGGTCCCGTGACGGTCCACTCACCGATCCAGAAGTCGAATCGGTGTCGTTCCGCGACGTCCGCGCACGGTGTCGGCGCGCGCTGCGGCGCCGCAGTGGGGCCGGCGTTCTGCGCCCGAAGCGCACGAGCCGTCAGCCCGACGACGGCCAGCGCGAGCGCCATGGAGCGGAGCAGGCGCGTACGGTGACGGAGATTCATCGATGATCCCTCAGTCGAATGAGTCACCAACCCGGAGCCCGAAAGCACAACCAGCGTGAAGCCCCTCCCCGGAGGACTCCACGCTGGTCGCGCTGCGAGCATGTCGATTCTCGATCGAGCAAACCACCAAACCACCAAACCACCAACCCGTTCTACTTGATGTCCGCCGATCGATTGATGCACTGCCCACCCGGGAACTGCGGGTTGTTCGACTCCTCCTGCGGGATCGGGAGGTTCACGTCAGCCGCGTAGTTCGTCCCCTGCTTGTCCGGGTTGTCTTCCTGGTACGGGCCCGTCGGCCACACCGACTCCGTCGCGCGGCCATACTGATAGGTGAGCCGGCGCAGATCGCCAACGCGGTGACCGGTGAGGAACAGCGTGAGTGCGCGCTCCCGGAACAGCAGGTCGACGCGGCCCGCCAGCGTCGCGGGGATGTCGGCCGCCGTCAGCGCCGGCGGCTGCGGCCGCGCCGGCGACGTCTGATCGGGCACGGATGGATACGTCAGCGCGGCGGCGCGCGCGGCGTTCAGCTTCGTGAGGAACGTTCCGACGTCGCCGATCTTCAGCGCCGCTTCCGCCTCGATCAGCCGCGCCTCCGCACCGATCGCCAGTGGCGTCGGCGACTTGTAATCGAAGTACTTGGTCGTGAAGAAGAGCGGCGTGCTGCCGTCGAAGCCGACCTCGTAGCTGTCACCGAGCACGTCGCCGGCCGCGAACACTGGAGCGCGCGGATCGTCGAGCGTCACGAACGGGAGCCCGTTGATCCCCTCTTTGTCCGAGATCGTGAACCGAGCCTCGAGGTAGTTGAACGCGAAGAACGCGTTGTTCTGCCGGCCCGTCGTCTCGCTGTGCTGGATCACGTACACGAAGCTCGACGGCACGGACGCGACGGCCGCGGCGGCCTGCGCGTAGTTCCCGAGGTCGAGCAGCGCGCGTCCCTTGCCGATGCGCGCCAGGTTCAGCGCCGTGGACCCCGCCGCGCCCCCCGTGGTGGCGACGGTGATCGCCGAGTCGAACTTGGCGACCGCCGTGGTGAGGAGCTGGGTTCCCGACTGCGGCGGACCGTACTCGAACGTGCCGTCCGCCAGCACTCGACTGGTCGGCACGCCGTTGCAGTACCCCTCGGCGAACATCACGTACATGTAGCCCGCGAGCGCCTGTGCTTCGGCGCGATTCGGGTTGGTCGGATCGAGGTCGCGATACCGCGCCGCCACGAGGTCGGCCGTGGCGCGCGCCTGCTGCGCGACCTGGAAGGTCTGCAGCGTCGTGGAGTTGATGGGCGTCGTCGCGCGGCGGTCGACCTCGATGCGGGTGGTGTACGTTTCCGCGTTCAACATCTCGTCGGTGAGCAGCGCCGTGATCTGCGCGTACCCTTCGTTGTAGTCGAGCAGGGGCAGCTGGCCCCCGTAGCCGCCGGCATACGCGAGCTGGAAGTCGCCAACGGCGGATGCGAAGGCGCTCGGCAACGCCGCCTTGCTGGCGATGTCCCCCGGCAGCACGACGTCCGGTGTCGGCACTTTGAGCAGCTTGTCCTGATTGCACGCCGCGAGTGTCGCCGCGCCGAGCAGCGCGACGGCAAGGGAGGCGCGGACCGCGCGACGCTTCGAGTGTGTGGGTGTCGTCATTGGGCGCATCCTAGAAGCTCAGCGCGAGACGCGCGGTGAAGTAGCGGACATTCGGAGCGGTGAGGAAGTCGGCGGTGCTGAAGTTCGACTGTGCGTTCGAGTTGACCTCGGGATCGAGGCCCGAGTAGTTGGTCCAGGTGTGCAGGTTGCGGCCGGCGAAGGTGAGCACGGCCGACCCCGCACCGGCGCGCGCCGCGAGTCGTGGGGGCAGCGTGAGCGACAGGGCCACCTCGCGAAGCTTCGTGAACGCCGCGTCTTCGATGTATCCGCCGTTGTACCCGAGGGCTGCGGCCTGCGCGGCCGCCTGCCGCTCGAGGTTGCCGGCGTTGGGGAGCTGCACGGCCTCGCCGTTGGCGAAGATCGCGTTCCGGTAGACACCGGTGAGGTTGTAGATCTTCTGCCCCGAGCGGCGGTCGAGCGTCGCCGTGAGCCGTGCCCACCCGAGCTGCACCGACGGTGTGAAGCTGATCTCCGTCTTGGGGAACGGAGTGCCGAGCAACGTCGCGGAGTCGGCCACGGTGAACTCACAGGTCGGCGAGCCAGGTCCGGCGGGGCAGCCGATCAGGCCGTCGCCGTTGGCGTCGCTGTATGACACCGCGTTCGCCCAGTAGGCGCCGAGCGGCACGCCGGTGCGGAAGATCTGCGTGTTGTCGAAGCCGCCGAAGAACTGCGGGATCGCCACGCCGGCCTCGTCGGATCCGAGATCCTCGAGATTGTTCTTCGTGAACGAGCCGTTGACCGTCATGTCGACCTTCACGAGCCGGTTCTGGAGGACGGCGGCGCGGAGCAGCACCTCGTCGCCCCAGTTGCGCACCTTGCCGACGTTGATGAAGCGATTCGGGCTCGTGCCGAGCGAGGGCGCGTTGTTCACGTTCACCAGCGCGTCCTTCGTCAGCTTGTTGTAGTGCGAGTACTCGACGCTGATACGGTCGTCGAACAGGCCGAGGTCGAAGCCGAGCTCGCGCTCCGTCGACTTCTCCGGCTTGAGGCTGTTGTTTCCCGCGCCGCCGATCGTGAACGCTGGCACGTCGGCGCCCTGGACGATCGACGTCACGGGCCGGTAGTACTGCTCGGCGGCGAGATATCCGGGATTCTGGCCCGACGAGCCGACCGCGGCGCGGAGGCGGAGTTGAGAGAGCGACGGGATCTTCGGGAAGAACGGCTCCTCGCTGGCGACCCACGACGCGCTCACCGACGGATAGACGACGCGCGCGAAGTTGGCGCCGAAGGCGCTGTTCTTGTCGGTGCGGACGGAGCCGGTGAGGAAGAGCCGATCGCGCCACGCGACCTGCTCGCGGCCGAGGAAGCCGAGCGTGCGGATGTCGTTCGTCAGCTCGGAGACGGAGAACCGCGCCGCGGTGCCGGCCAGCGAGCTGCTGCCGGACAGCAGCTTCGCCCCGAACGCGTCCGTCCGGTGGAAGCCTTCGTCGCTGTACGCTGTCCCGGCGCTCGTCGTGAGCTTGAGCGTCGGCATCGCGTTCCACGTCGCCTGGGCGTTCAGGCTCGCCGTGTAGTTGAAGATGTTCGCGTTGTACACGCCGCGATATCCTTCCTGCGACGGCTGATCGACGACCAGCACGTCCGGGGGAAGCGTCTGGGTGTCGGCGCGATGGTTGATGTCCGCGCCGAAGGTGCCGTTCATCGCGAACCAGGCGGTCGGCGTCCAGTTGCTCGTCAATCCGCCGGTGAGGCGCTGCACGTTCTGACGGACGTCGATGTTGAGGAAGTCGTACGGGCTCAGGCCGCGGTTGTAGTAGCCATGGCTCACGGTGTCCGTGCCGCCGCTGCAAAGGCTGGCGTGCTTCGTGGCTTGGCCCGGCGCGCAGTCGGCCGCGCTGCCGAGCATCGAGGCCGACACGACGCCATACGAGTTGTTGTCGTTCTGTGGGCGCCGCAGCTCGCTGTTGATGAAGCCGATGTTGAGCTGCGCGTCGAGCGTGCGGTGCAGCTGCGAGCGCACGTTCGTGCGGATGTTCATCCGCTGCAGCCCGTTGCTCGGCACCACGTTCTGTTCTTTCTGATACTCGCTCGCGATGAAGTAGGTGATCGCCTCGGCGCCGCCGTTGACGCTCAGGCCGAGCAGCCGCCGGTTGCCCTGCTGCAGGAGCCCCGACGACTTGATCGGGATGTTGGAGATCGTCGAGTCGACCGTGGTGCACGCCCCCGCCGTGCCCAGGGTGCGCGAGAACAGGCTGCAGTTGGTGCGAAGCGTGCCGGCCGCCGTGTGGCCGTACGAGCGAAGGTTGGCCGGATAGTCGTTGACGTCGGTGAGCGTTCCCAGCTCGCCGAACCCGTCCCACTTGGTCTTGCCCGCCCGCCCCTTCTTGGTCGTGATCTGAATGACGCCATTGGCGGCGGCGGTGCCGTAGAGCGCGGCGGCGGCCGGGCCCTTCACCACCTCGATGCTCTCGATCTCCTCGGGGTTGATGTCGTTGAGCCGCGAGGGGAACTGGCCGCCGACGTCGATCGGGGACGACTCCGGCGTGTTGTCGAGCCGCACGCCGTCGACGATGAGCAGGGGCTCGTTCGACAGGGAGATGGAGTTGGAGCCACGGATGCGCACGCGGGTCCCCGCGCCGCTCTCGCCCGCCGACGTCTGCACGACGACGCCAGGAGCGCGCGAGCTGAGCGCGTCGGAGAAGGTGCTCACCGCCGCCGTCGTGATCTGCGTCGCGTCGATCTGCGAGGTGGACGCGCCGCTCTCCCGTCGGCGTTCGCTCTGGCCGGTGGCCGTGACGACCACCTGGTCGAGGGTCGTGACCGCGGGCACGAGGATGAAGTCGGCCGTGGCGCCCTGGCTGCCCACGAGGACAGCGCGCGACTGCGGCGCGTAGCCGAGCAGCTGGGCCGCGAGCGTCACGGAGCCGGAGGGCACGCCGGCGATGCGGTAGACCCCCGAGGCGTCGGTCAGCCCTCCGCGCTGGGTGCCGACGACCCGCACCTGCACGCCCGGGATCGCGCGCTCGCTGCCGCGCTCGCGAATGGTGCCGCTCACTGTACCGACCGTACCCTGCGCCATCGCGGACGACGCGAGCGCGAGGACGGCGGCGACGATCGACAGAAACGTTCGGCGCATCATAAGCTCCTTGAATACGGAGACGGCAGTGCGACGGAGTTCGTCGCACCGCGTGTGTGGTGGAACACCCGGACCGCGAAAAGCGTCGTCACGACGATGCAGGGAGGGCACGTTCCGGTGCAGGGAGGGACAATAGTCATGCGGCGGGAGCGGCTGCGCGAGGCGTGCAACGGCTCCCTGATTCGTGACTCCGTGAAACTGGAGCCGCGTCACTCTGGGGCTCGGAGACCTCGAAAAGGCCTCGGGACGCGTTCCGGTTCCCGAGGCCGTTCCTGCGAGGTGCCGAGCTGCAAAGATACCTAGTCAGCTCTCACTCGGTACCACTTCGATCAGCGCCTCCAGCGCCCGCCGCCGGGCGCGGGTCAGCCGCAGGCGGGTCGAATCCTCGAGGACGAGCGTGTGATCGCCACGCGCCGCCATGCGAATCTCGCGGATGCGCGCCAGGTTGACGATCGCCGAACGGTGCACGCGGGCGAACCGCGCCGGATCGAGCCGCTGCACGAGCGATCGCAGTGGTTCGCGCAGAAGGTGCACGCGGGTGCCGACGTGCAGCTTCACATAGTAGTCAGCCCCCTCGATCCAGTCGATCGTGGAGACGGGGACGAAGTAGCTGCGCCCCGTCTCGCGGATGACGAGCCGCGTGACCTGCTCGCGTGTCCCGGCAGGGGCAGCGGCGGGGACGGGGTGGAGGGTGAGGATGTCAGCGCCGGCTTCTACAACTCGGGGCGACTCTTCCAGTTTGGGGTCGCTGACTCCTCCAACTCCTCTGACTCGCGGAATTCGCTCGGCCGCGTCGCTCATGGGCGTGTCTCGGCGCCCGTCGTCCCATCCTCGTTCCCTTCTGCCTCTCTCCACGCCACCCACAGGTCGGTGAGGAACCGCTTTACGGTGGCGCGCACCGCGGCCAGGTGCACCCGCTTCGCGGGCCACTCGGGGTGTTGCGCCGCCAGGTGCGCCTTGCGCTCGTCGTAGACCGCGCGGTACGGCCCACCACAGCGCACGAACGAGACGCCGATCAGATAGCAGATCGTCTTCGCCTCGAGGTCGTACGCGGCGCGCTCGCCGCGCCGCGGCCGTCCCTGGGCCACGCGCACCTTCCCCGTGAGCCCCCGCGGCCTCAGTGGCCCGGTGCACGTGCCGCGGTGACCCACCATCGAGTGCGGCGCCTGCACGCGTGTGCCCGGGGCGACGAACACCCGTGCGCCGCACGTCTCGCACACCTGCTCCTCCGCCGCCACCGTGCCGAGCCCACAGTAGGCCCAGAACGAAGCGGGCGACGGCGCGCGCGCGATGTCGAGCCGCGACAGCAGCCGTGCAGCGAGCACGCTCCCCACCCCTCGCACGCTCTGCAGCCACGGCCACGCCGGGTGGCGGGCGATGAGCATCTGCATCTGCGTGCCCATCTCGTGCTCCTGCTCCCAAGCTCTCGCGTACAGTCGCCCGAGCAGCGGCACGGGGCCGCCCCCCGTCGCGCGGATCTCGCGCAGCAGCGAATCCGAATCGCCATCGCGCTCCTCGTCGGCCACCGGCCCCCAGCGCGAGTCACGGCGCTGGAGGATGGCGCGAAGCTGCTCGCCGTAGCGGACCCGGTCCCGCTGCGCGCGCTCGTACCCCGACGCGGCCAGCTCCAGCAGGGCTTCCGCTGGCACCGTTTGCCGCGCGACTGCATCGCCGCCTTCCCTCATGCACGCATCCCTGTCGACGTGTCGTTCGTACGTCGAGGGTACGCGGCCGTACTACCATCGCCCAACGGATTGTGACGAACTGTATGCAAAGATGGATGGACAGCGCTCGGCGGGGACGAACCGGACTAATGAGTGGGGGGTTTCGCTACTCCTCCAGTCGCCGCTCCACTCCTTCACTGTGATCCCCCAGCATCCGCCCCAGAAACTCCTCGCGGAAGTTGCGCGAGAGCCGGAGCTTGGTGCCGTCGCGGAGGAGGACGACCGCGTCCCCGCCGAACCACGGCTCGAGCCCCACGACGCGGTCCACGTTCACGAGGAACCGCCGGTGGATGCGCGCGAAGCGCGCCGGGTCCAGCTCCTCCTGCAGCCGGCTCGCCGTGCTGCGGATCAGGTACGTGCTCTTCCCGACGTGCACCCGCACGTAATTGCCGTCGGTCTCGAACCAGTCCACGTCGGCGATCTGCAGGATCCGCGTCCCTCCGTCGCTCTTCACGGCGACCCGCTCGAAGTAGGGCGATGCCGACTTCGGCGCCGCGTCGGCGTCGCGGCCGAGCACATCGGCGAGCAGCCGGCGGAGCTGCTCCTCGCGCGGGTCGCTCCCGTCGCGGCGCGACGCGGCGAGCAGGGCGCGCACGCGCGCGAGCGCGCCGTGGAATCGCTCCCCCTCGAACGGCTTGAGCAGGTAGTCGAACGCGTGCACCTCGAACGCGCGCACGGCGTACTGGTCGTACGCCGTCACGAACACCACGGCGGGCATCCTGTCCGCCCCCACCTCGGTGATCACCCCGAATCCGTCCAGGTCGGGCATCTGAATGTCGAGGAACACCAGGTCGGGGGCGCGCGCGCGAATCTGCTCGACCGCACTGCGGCCGCCCTTGCACTCCGCCACGACCTCGATCCCCGGCTCGGCGCGCAGCAACCGGAGCAGGCGCCGGCGCGCCAGCGGCTCGTCGTCGGCGACGAGCACGGTGATCGGCCGCCCGCTCACCGCGTCGCCCGTGGCGGGCATGCGCCGTCCTCGCTCATTGCGCCCGCGCCGCGAACACCTCGAGCGTTCGCGGCGCCTCGTGCGCGGTGTCGAGCGTCGTGCGCAGCCGCTGCGCCAGCTGGGTGAGCCCCCGCTCCGCCGTCGACACGTCGCGCATCACGATGTCCGCCAGCATCTCGAGACGCGCGAGCACGTTTTCGGGATCGAACCGCAGCGACGAGGACGTGAGCTCCGCTTCGGCGATCTCCGCGCGCAGCCGCGCCGTCGCCGTCTCGCGCTCGCGCCGTCGCGCGGCGAACTCGTGATAGCCCGACAGCGCGAGGAGCACGGCGTAGAGCATCACCGTCCAGAGCATCGTCTCGAAGTACCCCGCCGCCCACAGCGGACGGTCCGAGCCGACGAGCAGCTGCCACGCCGCGACGTGCACCAGCGCGAACCCGCACGCCAGGCTCACGTGCACCGTCGCCCGCCACCACCGGTGGCCGCTGAGCAGCGAGTTGCGTCGTGCCGAGGCGAGCATCAGCGGCGTGATCGCCGCCCACACGAGCACCCCCGTGCCGTAGTCGGCGACCACCGACAGCGACCATGGCAGCGGGCGCCGCGCGAAGATCGACATCCACGCCAGGTTGAGCTGCACCCAGAACAACCCCCACACCACCCAGCCCGTGACGATTGTCAGGAGAGCGTTGCGCCGGAACAGCTCGGGCAGCCGCGCTGGAGGCAGCTCGATCGTCGCGTCCTCCTCCTCGCTCGCATCGACGCGCGGCGGCGCGACGTCGGCGCGCAACCGCACCTCCGTCATCGCACCACCGCCCGGCGCGGTGCGCAGCGTGACGCTCGCCTGGTCGCCGTACAGCGTGCGCAGGCGGCTCGACAGGTTTCGCAGGCCGATCCCCCACGCGTCGATGTCGCTCGACTTGCCGAGTCCCACACCGTTGTCGGCCACCTGCAGACAGAGCTCTCGTCCCTCGATCGACGCGACGATCGCGATGTGCCCGCGCTCCGTGCGGTCGGCGAGCCCGTGGCGGATCGCATTCTCGACGATCGGCTGGAGCGTCATCCGCGGCACGCTCACCCGCAGCGCTTCGGGCGTCGCCTCACGCGAGATCGTCAACCAGTCCGTGAACCGTAGCCGCTGGATCTCCAGGTACGGCTCGAGCGCATCCAGCTCCTGCGCGAGCGTGACGGTCTGGCCTCGGCCGTGGACGGCGAACCGGAGCAGCGCCGCGAGCTGGCGAATCATCCGCGCCGCCGTCGCCGGCGATTCGTGGGCGAGCTCGAGCACGGCGCCGAGTGAATTGAACAGGAAGTGCGGCTGAAGCTGCGTCTCGAGAAACGAGAGCTGCGCGCCGGCAAGCTCCGCGCGCAGCGTGAGCTGGCGGCGGTCCTGGCGGATGACGGCGTCGTGCGTGTCCGCGATCCGCTTGAGCAGCACCACCGCGACGTACGCCGCGACGGTCAGATCGAGGTAGTAGAGTGTCGTCGGCAGGAGCGACTTCTCGGGACCGCCGTAGAACGCGCGTTGGCTCGCGTTGCGCCACGCTCCGTCGATGAAGGCGGCACAGAGCACTCCGAGCACATGCGCGCATGCCAGCGCGATGCGCGAGCGCGGGCGTCGATCGAGGAAGGCGACCCAGGCCCAGATGGCGAGCGTGAGCGCGATCCAGCACGCCGACGTCGAGAGGGCGAGCACGATGTCCCACGCCTCTTCGAAGCTCCGGCTCGCGATTCGGCTCAACACCCACTGCGCGAGCGCGAAGGCGAGCCAACCCACCGCCACCGCCCAGACCCGCCGCTGGAGCACGCTCCGCGGCGGCGACTCACGGCTCGACGTCGCGGCGGAAGGGCGGATCACCAGAAAGGAAGATGCGGCTGACACGAGCAGGGTGAAGACCGCCGGAATCCTCGCCGCGGCGGGACCGCCGCGCATCCATTCCGGGATGAGACGATCCTACGCGGGGTGAAGCGGCGCGGCGAGGGGTAGTCCGTGTGGCGTCGAGCCTGCTGGCGCGCGCCGAAACGCGAGCGACAGCGCCGCCGCGCCGATGCACAGCATGCCAGCGCCGAGGAACGCCCAATCGTACCGTCCCGCGCTCACGCGCAGTGCGCCGGCGACGAGCGCGATGGACGCGGCGCCGAGCTGGTGTCCGCCCGAGATCCAGCCGAAGACGATCGGCGCACGGGTGCGGCCGAACGCCTCGTTCGCCAGGCGCAGCGTCGGCGGAACCGTGGCGATCCAGTCAAGTCCATACCACACCGCGAACAGCACGAGCGACGGCTCCGCTCCCGCGAGTGCCGTGGGGAGGAAGAGCAGGGAGAGCCCGCGCAATCCATAGTACGCGGCGAGGAGCCAGCGGCTGTCCCACCGATCGGACATCCATCCGGCGGCCGTGGTTCCGACCAGATCGCACAGCCCCATCAGCGCGAGCAGGCTGGCGGCGCGCACCTCGGGGATGCCGTGATCGTGCGCTGCGGGGATGAGGTGTGCGCCGATCAACCCGTTCGTCGACGCCCCGCAGACGAAGAAGGAGACGCAGAGCACCCAGAAGTTGCGCGTGCTCGCCGCGGCGCGGAGCACCGCGACCGCCCCGAGCGGCTCGCCCTGCTCGGCGGCGTCCACTCGCGTCGCATCGGTCGGCTGGTCATCGGATGCGCCGTACGCGCGGAGGCCCATGCGCTCGGGGCTTTCGCGCAGCAGCCACGCGGCGAGCGGAATGAGCGCCGCGACGATCGCGGCCACGATCAGCACGGCGACGCGCCAGCCGTACCGGTCCGTCACGCGGGCCAGCATCGGCAGGAACACGAGCTGCCCCGTCGAGGCGCTCGCCGTCAGGATGCCAAGCACCATCCCTCGGCGCGCCACGAACCACCGGTTCACCACCGTGGCCGCGAGCACCACCGCGACCAGCCCCGTGCCGACGCCGATGCCGAGCCCCCACAGCGCGACCAGCTGCCAGCGCTCACGGATCAGCGGCGCGATCGCGACGCCCGACGCGAGCAGCACGAGCGCCGACAGCACCACGCGTCGCACGCCGATCCGCGCCATGAGTGAGCCGGCGAAGGGCCCCGTCAATCCATAGAGCAGGATGTTGACCGAGAGCGCGGCCGACGTGGTCGTGCGCAGCCATCCGAACTCCTTCTCGAGCGGCAGCATCAGCACGGCCGGCACGGCGCGAACCCCCGCCGAGACGAGCAGGATGAGGAACGTGATCGCGACGACGATCCACGCGTAGTGCAGGCGCGTCGAACGATGGTCGGTTGGGGACGCGGGAGCGGTCTGGTTCACGGGAAGAGAGTACACGTCGCCACTGGTGATCCTCCTTCGCAGTCGCCTACGGACCAGTCCGCCAGGACCCCCCTTACACGAGCCCGGCAACATCCCGACTGGCGCTCAGGCCCGGATTAACACAGGATTAAGGCAGGGGACGGCGGCCGCGGGTGGTGCCGTCCCATTCTCGTCCTCCCATCTTGGTGATGCAGATCACTGTCGCGCAGCGATGGAATGGACGGGTCCACGCAGCAAAGTGTCATGCAGGATCGAGCGGCGCCCCCCTCCCCTCATCCATGATTTGACCGATGCCAGACCCGATGATCGCCACCAGCTCGGAAAGCTCTTCCCTCCCGGACCGCGCCGAAACCCTCGTCCGGGTGCGGGCAGAGCTGAGAGACCACCACCCGCGTCTCACCGACGTTCAGATCGATCTGATCGCCGACGTGGCGGTCGAGCTTCGGCTGGCTCAGATCAGGATCGGCATGCTCGCCGCACCGTCGGTTGCGGTACCTGCCTCCCCCTCGGCCCCGCTGCGGGCGCGCGTGCCCGCCCTCGTCGCCGACGCCTGGGAACCGTCGCGGCTCGAGGCCTAGCGAAGCCCGGCGCCTGCTCGAGCAGACTCCCACCCGTCGACGTCCTGGATCGACGAGGCACGCGTCGCGAGTCCCCGCCCGCCCAGGCCGACGACGAGCAGTGCGATCACGCTCAGCCCCGATGCGACCACCCCGAAGAAGGGTTGGATCGGAACGGTGGGAAGCACGATGAGCAGCATGATGCCGGCGAGCCGCAGGAGCTCCGTCCGCGCGGCGGCGTCGCCGCGGCCCAGGCGAAGCGCGCCGCGCAGCCACCGCGCGCCGAGCGAGATCATGAGCACGCCGAACAGCAGAAGCGAGTACGTGTGCCAGTTCCAGGCGAACGGCTTCCCCGTGACGAACGACGTGAGGCGGTGCGTCAATCCATAGAGCACGTCGACACAGTGCATGCCGAGTGCGGCGATCACGGAGAGACCGTAGAACATGGCGAACGTGACGACGGCGAGCCGACCGCCGCGCAGACCGTGGCGCCACTGGTACACGAGGCTTCCGATCAGCGAGACGAGCAGTAATCCGAGGACGATGGGATCCGTGTACGGCATGGGCTGAGGGAGGAGGGAGCACCATATTCACACCACGCGCTCGCCCAGTCGAGGCCCGAAAACCGCGCATCGAGCGCTGCGTACGAAACCATACTCATCCGCCCACCGAGCCATTTCCATGCTTCGCACCCTCCTCGTCTCCACCGCGCTGCTCGCGTACACGCTGCCCGCCGGTGCGCAGACCACTTATGCGTCCACGCGCGACACGCTGCGCTTCCGCGAGACGACGCAGTTCCGCATGACCCTCACGATGCCGCAGGGCGAGATGCCGATCTCGATGGAGCTGAACGCGACGATGTCGGTCGTGCGGCTGTCCGGCGACTCGGCACGGGCGTGGTTCGACTCGCTCGCGCTCTCGGCGACCGGACCACAGGGGGAGCAGCGCCCCGCGACCGATTCGGCGTTGAAGCGGCCGTTCCGCTTCTCCCTCGACTCGCGTGGGCGCGTGACGAACGTCAGTGCGCCGACGTGGCCGGCGAGCCTGCAGGGCGTGACCGACCTCTCCCACCAGTTCGACGACTTCTTCCTCCGTCTCCCGGCGCAGCCGCTCAAGGTGGGGCTCGCGTGGTCGGACACGACGACGCTCACCGACAGCACGGCCGACCGATACTCGCGGTGGGTCCGCGCGACGGACTATCACGTGCTCCGCGACACGACCGTGGGCTCGACGCCGGCGCTGGTGATCGGCGTGAAGCAGAAGCTCGGCGTGAAGATCTCGGCGCCGATCCCCGGACAGCAGATGCGGAGCGATGCGCAGCTGAACGGAGAGGAGAACGGCTACTTCGTGTTCGCGCCGAAGACCGGTCGTCTCATCGGCCGGCGTCGCGAGGGAAAGCTGGATGGCCCGGTGAAGGCGAGCGGCGCGATGGGCGAGATGCAGATGAACCAGGCCATCTCGTACACGTCCACGATGGACGCCGCGAAGTAGACAGCGCGCGACAGACGGCACAGGGCGATGCCGCGATGGTAACGGATTCCATTACCGTTGCGATCGCGTCACCCGGACCTATCTTCGCCCGGCCCGCCGCGAGAGACCGCGTTGACGCTGCGCTCGAAGCTGCTGCTCATGTTCGTCTGCTTCGCGCTGATCCCGCTCCTGGTGATCGGCGCGCTCGGCTACGTCGAGTCGCTGCGTGCGCTCGAGTCGCTCGTCGCGTCGCAGACGTCGGTGATCGCCGAGCGGATCGCCGTCGAGGTGCGTGATCGTCGCGAGCGGGTGGACGCGAACATCGCGCTGCTCGCCGAGAACGTGGAGACGCAGCGCATGCTCGCGGCGCACGCCGCCGGGGATTCGGCGGCCGAGCGCACCGCGGTCGAGGCGGCGCGCGCGTACTCGAGCGAGGTGCGCGCGGCGATGGGCGGCGACGCCGAATGGATCGAGTTCCGTGACGCGAGCGGGCGCGAGCTGCTGCGGCTCGCCGACACGCTGCAGGCCGCGTCGCGCGACGATGGCGTGGGGGTGATGCGGGTGACGCGGGCGCTGCCGTCTAGCGCCGGGACCGTCGTGGTGGGCGTTCCGATCCCCGCGCTGCTGCCGCCCGAGCTTCTCGACGCGCGCTTCGGCCGGAGCGGATACCTCGTCGTTCTCGACCGATCGACGGGACGCGCACTGCACGACCCCGAGCACGTCGACGCGCTCGCGCTCGCGCACGAGGCGCGGCACACGCCGGCGGAGGAGTCGGCGGGGTCGTACGTCGCGCGCTACCGTGACGCCGATTCGACGCGCGTCGCGACGGTCGTGGCGTTGACCGACCCAGCCTGGACCATCCTCGTGGCCGGCACGGTGGACGAGTTCTCGGCGCCGTTCGTCCGGCTGCGAGCGACGACGCTGACGCTCATCGTCGTCATCGGGCTGATCGCCGCAGTGGGATTCTTCCTCGTGCTGTGGCGCGCCACCGCGTCGCTGCGCACTCTCACCGCCGCGGCGGACGAGGTGGGACAGGGGAACTTCGAGCCTGGATTGCCGGCCGCGGGCGACGACGAGGTCGGCCGGCTCGCTCGCGCGTTCGGTCTGATGACGGGCCGCGTGCGCGAGATGATGGCGCAGGTGGAGCGTGGAAGGCAGATGGCGGCGGTGGGCGAGTTCGCGAACGAGATCGCGCACGAGATCCGCAATCCCCTCACGTCGATCAAGCTGAACCTGCAGGCGTTGGAGCGGGGGTCGCGGCAGGATCAGGTGGCCGCACCGCTCGTGCGTCCGCTCGAGATCTCGCTGCGCGAGGTGCAGCGACTCGATCGGGTAGTGCACGGCGTGCTCCGTCTCGGCCGCGACCGTTCGGTAGAGCGCACGACCGTCGCGCTGCATCAGGTCGTCCAGCGCGCCATCGACGTCGCGCGGCCGCAGCTCGAGCAACGAGGGATCCGTGCGAGTGCCACGTCGTGCTCGGGCAGCGACCAGGTGCTGGCCGATGCGGCGCAGCTCGAGGCCGCCGTGCTGAATCTTCTCCTGAACGCCGCGGAGGCGACGCCGGCGGGCGGCGTCGTGCGGGTATCGATCGATGGCTGCGACGGCGCCGAGGCGTCGCACGTCCGAGTGCGAATCGAGGACGGGGGCGCCGGCGTCGCAGCCGAGCTGCGCGAACGGATCTTCCAACCCTTCTTCACGACGAAGCCGGGTGGCACGGGACTCGGTCTCGCGCTCGCGCAGCGCACCGCCGAGGAGCATGGTGGCAGCCTGACGCTGGCGGATCGATCGAGCGAGATCACGACGAGCGAGCGAGGCGCCGTGTTCGTCCTCGAGCTCCCACTCGCTCCCGACGCGGTGCTCGGCCGGAGCGCCTGAGTGGAGCGCGCGCGCGTACTGGTGGTGGACGACGATGCGTCGATCCGCGAGACGCTGGAGCTGCACTTTCGCGGGGCGGGGCACGACGTCGCGACGGCAGCGAGTGCGGAGGACGCGCTCTCGAAGCTGTCGAGCGTGGACCCCATGCTCGTCGTCACCGACGTGCGCATGGGCGGGATGGACGGTCTCGCGCTGCTCGAGACGATTCACGCGCGGCGGCCGGACGTGGACGTCGTGGTGATGACGGCGTTCGAGGACATGCGCACCGCCATCGGCGCGATGAAGGCCGGCGCCTTCGACTATCTCGTGAAGCCGCTCGATCTCGACCAGATCGACCTCGTCGTCGAGCGGAGCGTGCGGGATCAGCGGCTACGTCGGCGAGCCGCGCAGCTCGCGGCCGACGCGGCGGAGCCGTACGCGCTGTCGCAGCTCGTCGGGCGCGATCCGCGGATGATCGAGATCTACAAGACCATCGGCGCCGTCGCGCGGACGCGAACACCCGTGCTGATCCGCGGCGAGACCGGCACGGGGAAGGAGGTGATCGCGCGGGCGATCCACTTCAACTCGGCCGACGCGGCCGAGCCGTTCGTGGCGGTGAACTGCACGTCCATTCCGGAGGCGCTGCTCGAGAGCGAGCTATTCGGGCACGTGAAGGGCTCGTTCACCGGCGCGACGGCGGATCGGAAGGGACGGTTCGAGCTCGCGGGGCGCGGGACGATCTTCCTCGACGAGATCGGCGACACGAGCCCCGCGTTCCAGGCGAAGCTGCTGCGCGTGCTCCAGGAGCGGGAGTTCCATCCGGTGGGCGGCGAGCGCGTGCGGCGCACGGAGGCGCGCGTGGTGGCGGCGACGCATCGGCCACTCGAGCGGATGGTGCGCGAGGAGCGGTTCCGCGAGGATCTCTACTTTCGGCTGCGCGTCGTGGAGATCGTCGTGCCGCCGCTGCGAGAGCGGCGAGG
>QHVE01000094.1:0-24530 GCA_003223455.1 Gemmatimonadota bacterium
GCTCTTCGACGCACTGCGCGACGCGGTGCGAGGCGCCGTGCCCGGCATGCGCGCCATCTTCGTCGCCGCGCTGCTCCTCCAGTTGACCTTCCAGACGTTCACGACCTGGTTCGCGCTGCACGGCACCGAACGCTTCGGCGTGCGCCCCGAGGACGTGACGATCGGCTTCATCGCATGGGCGATCGGCGGCGTGATCGGCGCACTCCCCGCGGGTTACGCCGGCGTGCGGTTCGGCCGGCGCAACGCGATGCTGTTCGGCTTTCTGCTCATGACCGTGTGCCTCGTCGCCCTCGATCGCGTGACGAGCGTGACGGCGGCGACGCCGCTGCTGGCGCTCGCGTCCGCGGCATGGACGTTCCCGACGGTGAACAGCTATCCGATGTTCGTCGAGCCGATCCCGCCGAATCGCCGCGGTGTCCTCGCCGCGCTCTTCCTCCTCTGCATGGCACTCGGCGGCGGGATCGGCGATCCGATGAACGGCGCGCTGTTCGATCTGTTCGGGAGCTACCGGCCGCTGTTCCTGATGATGGCGGTGTACACCGCGCTGGCATTCGTCGCCGTGCTCGGGATTCCGCGCGGGACGGGCGAGGCTGTGTGATGGAATGCCGCCGGCGACGGAAGCTGTCCGTTGCGACCGCCACATGATCGTCTGCTGAACCATATGGGACTTTTCGACTTTCTTCGCCCACCACCGCGCCAGCACGCCGAGCTCGGGCCACTGCAGTACGCGGGCGGCCGATGGCGCGGCGACATCGCGCTGGAGAATGGCGTGCGCGTGCCGTTGTTCATACCGGGCTCCCGCGCCGGCCCGCATCCTGACGGACTGCGCCTGGCGGAGCAGGCGTCGGCGTGGTGGGCACAGGCGCGCTCCGATGCCGAGCGGGAGCTCTACGACCACTACAGCGCCGGCCGCGATGATGCACCTGCCGGCACGCCGATGCTGCACGCTCCCGCAGACGTCTGGGCGCACGCCGCGCCCACGTCGGTCGAGATCAGCCCGTATCGATCACTCGACGAGCTTCAGGTCGCGATGCGCGTCACGTGGGACGAGGAGCACACGCTCGGTGCGCTCATTCGCGACGCGCGGCTCGTCGAGCTGAACGGAAGCATTCTGGAGCGTCGATAGGCGTCCGTCGCGCGTGGCCGCGGCCTCGAGGCATCAGGCGAGCGAGACGCGCTCCGGAATCGTCAGCAGCCGGACTCCGGAGAGGTCCACATGGAGTCGACCCCGCGCGCGCGCGATGCGCAGCACGGCCGAGTCGCATTTCGGGCACCGCAGGACGATGCCCATGCCGTGCCCGTACTCGAGGAGCGAACCAACGAGGCCTGACGTCCCGCACCCGGCGCAGGTCGCGAGCGCCGCGGTCACATCCTCCGCGAATACTTGGCGCAACACTCCGCCCGCCGCGTTTCCGTCGAGGCGCAGCTCTTCAGTTTGCATGACGTCGCTCCAGGCTTTCGGCTTCCGGTGAAAGGCTTTCGATGAACGTCTCTCGGCGGTCTACAGGGTCGGCAGCGCACGCGTCGCCTCACGCCGTCGGCCCGAACCGCTCCGTGCGCACGCGCGACGCCTCGTGCCCGAGGTCCACGAGGAGCGTCGCGACTGATTCCACGAGCGACGTCGGGCCGCAGACGTAGACGTGCGGCGCGGCGGAGGATGGCCAGCTCACCGCCTCGAGCATCGCACGGTCGACACGCCGGCGGTAACCGCTCCAGGCCGGCGGTGCGTCGCGCGTGAGGGTGAGCACGACCTCCACCTGCGGCGGATCGGCGAGCTTCTCGAGCTCGGCGCGGTAGATCACGTCGTCCAGTGTCCGCGCGGAGTAGAGCAAACGCACCGGCACCGCGGCGCGCGCCGAAACGTCGGCGCGTGCATGGTGGCGCAGCATCGCCATGAGCGGGACGATCCCCGAGCCGCCCGCGACGAGCAGGAGCGGCCCGCCCTGGGCAACCTCCCACACGAAGTAGCCACCGATCGGCCCGCGCACCTCGACACCGTCCGCCGGCTGGAGGACGCCGCACAGGTAGGGCGACACCTCGCCATCGTCGAGTCGCTCCACCGTGAGCGCCACCGTTCGTTCCGCGGGGGCCGACGCGATCGAGTACGAGCGCTGCGCCTGGTAGCCATCCTCCGCGACGAGTCGCACGTCGACGTGCTGGCCGGCGCGATGGCCGGGCCACTGCGGCACGTCGAGCACCAGCGTCCGTGCCCGCGGCGTCTCCTGCTGCACCGACACGACGGTCGCGACCTGCCACTCCAGCCGCGGCGGACCCGGCGTGGCCGCCGCTACGCGCTCGACGACCGCTTCACTCACGGATCGCCCTGGTAGCGCTGCTCGCGCCATGGGTCGCCGCGGTCGTGGTAGCCGAGCTGCTCCCAGAAGCCCGGCTCATCGGACGGCAGCAGTTGGAGCCCGCGCACCCACTTCGCGCTCTTCCAGAAGTAGAGGTGCGGGACGAGAAGTCGCGCCGGCCCGCCGTGCTCGGGTGCGAGCGGCGCTCCGTCGTACCCGAAGGCCACCCAGGCCTTGCCACCAGTGACGTCGGCGCGCGGCAGGTTCGTCGTGTAGCCCCCGTCGCAGAACGCGAGGACGAACGCCCCATCGGCGACACCGGCGGTGAGCGCAGCATCCAGGAGCGTGTCGACCGACACGCCCTCCCACCTGGTGTCGAACTTGGACCATTTCGTGACGCAGTGGATGTCGACGGTCGGCGTCTCACGTGGGAGCGCCTGGAGCTCGTCCCAGGACCAGCGGACCGACGACTGGCCGCCGTCGGCGCCGCGAATCGTGAAGTCCCACGACTCGAGTGGCGTGCGAGGTGTGGGACCGGCGGAGAGCACGGGAAAGTCTCGCGTCTCGTACTGCCCGGGCGGCAGGCGACCGGGCGGCGCCGCCGCGCGGCGACTGTGAAATCCGCGCGCGATGAAGGGTTGATCAGCCATGGGTCATTCTCCTGCTCGTCGGTCTGCAAGAAGATCGCCGATCACTATCGCTCACTGCGAATGATGCTCACGACCGTCGAAAGCTGGCGCCCCCGTCAGAACGCGTCCACCTTCTCACGAGAGCTGGACACAAGGCCACCTGCGCCCCATCGACCGTATGCACTCGTCTCTCGGCTCGCCGATCACCGCCGCTCCCCCGCTCACACTGGGCCGCGTCGTCATCCTCGTGAACGATTATGACGCCGCGCTCGCGTTCTACCAGGCCGCGTTCGGCGCGCGCGTACTGTTCGACGCGCCGAGTCCGACGGGGGACCGCTACCTGCACCTGGGGTTCGGACACGATGCCGTAGCGGCGACCGGCGGCGTAGGCGATCCGCCGGGCATCGGCATCTGGTTGCTGCGAGTGGACGCTGGCGACGAGACGCGGGTCGGACGACAGACCGGCGGCCAGCCTGTGGCGGTGTTCTACACGCCGGACGTGCAGGCGGCAACGGCGCGAGTCGAGGCGGCGGGGGGTGCCGTCGTGCGGCCGGTGGCGACGGGTGATGGCGCGAGCTTCGCGCACGTGGCCGATCTGTACGGCAACGAGTTCGTGCTCGTCGAGCTGATCGCGGACGTGCCGTGACGAATCGCTGAGGTTTTCCGATGGCCGAGTCGCTCAATCACGAAGCAGCGAAGCCGAACCCCGCACTCGAGCCGCTGAGCGTCCTCGTCGGGAGATGGACCACCGTCGGCACGCACCCGCTCGTCCCGGGCACGACCTTCCACGGCCGCACCTCGTTCGATTGGCTGGAGGGCGGGGCGTTCCTGATCATGCATTCCGAGGTCGATGAGCCACAAATCCCCAGCGCGATCGCCATCTTCGGCAGCGACGACGCGACGGGGAAGTGCACGATGCTGTACTTCGATGAGCGCGGGGTCTCGAGACACTATGAGGTCAGCCTGCGTGACAACGTGTTGAAGTGGTGGCGCGACGCTCCGGAATTCTCCCAGCGCTTCACCGGCACGATCGCCGCCGACGGCCGCACGATCGTCGGCCGCGGGGAATTGTCGCGGGACGGTGCGACGTGGGAGGGTGATCTCGCACTGACATACACGCGCGAGCGCTGAGTCAGCGCGCCTCCGTTCGATGGCGAGCTGCTTGCGGCCGCACGGCGGCGTCGTCTACCGTGTCGCCGTCAGCCCTTGCGCCTGCTCCCACGCCCGCACTCTCGTGCGGCCGGCGTCGAACAGCCGCTCGTAGTTCCCGCGGCGCACCTTCAGGCTCGCCTCCGGGGTGAGCAGCGCCCAGAGTGGCTTGTAGGCGTCGAACAGCGCGAAGTACTGCGCGCTGTCCTTCGGCGCCACGACGTCGGAGCCGAACAGGAAGCGGTCCGGATATCTGTTGATCATCGCGGCGGCGCGCCGTGTCGTCTCGGCGGTCGCGAGGAGGTACTTCGCCACCTCGTCCCAGCTGATGTCGAACGAGACGTGGCGCAGCGTCGGGTCGGCGAGCATCTCCTCGACGATGGCGCCGAAGCCGGCGTTGCGCTCCGCTGTCGGCGCCGAGGCGTCGGCGAGCACCGGCGACACCACGCGCCCGAGACCCATGTGGGCCCAGATGATCGTCGCGTTCCGGTGGCGCCGCAGCAGGTCCTTCATCTGGGCGAGGTACACGGGCTCGGTCCCTTTCTTGGCGAACGGCATGTCGATGTCGTTGTGGATCAGCACCACGAGCCCGCTCTGCGCGGCGAACGACAGGATGCTGTCGAGCGCGGGGTTGGTGAGGCTCGCGGCCTCGCCCGCGACCTTCGACGACACGAACTCCTTGTGGATGGTGAACTCGCCGATCCCCGTGAACACGCCGGGAAATGTGCGCAGCACGCGCCGGATGTGCGCCGCGGCGTACATGTCGGCCGGATCGAAGCCCGTGATCATCGGATCGAAGCGCGCGCGCTGCTCCGGCGGGAGCGACCGATACGCCATCGCGATGTACGCGTCGGTGAACGAGTAGTAGTAGAGCGGGGCGTCCGTCTGCAGGTAGTACGTGGGCGCATAGCTGCCCGAGTTCGCGTACGACCAGGTCTGCTGCAGCGGGATGCCGAACAGCGTGGAGCGACCGGCGCGCGTCCCCATGATGCGGAGGAAGTCCCGCACGTCCGTGCCCTCCTGCACGTAGTTGGTCAGATGGAAGTGCGAGTCGGCGAACTCGTACTGATCGGCATGGTGCTCGTCGCCGCTCTGTGCGGCGGCCGGCGCCGCGGTGGCGAGAAGGAGCGCCAACAAGGCGCTCGCGCGTGGGCGATGGCACATCGTGGTCACATCAGGATGTCCACGCCGAGAGAAATTGTCTCGCCCGTCTGCCCCGAGGTGTAGAAGCCGAAGTTCGACGCGGCAGGACTCTTGTCGACGTAGATGGTGTGGAGGTTGACGCGCCAGCTTCGCGTGCCGCTCGGGTAGTAGCTCAACCCGCCGGACAGCTCCCACGGTCGCCGACGATATGCGTCGAACACCTGGCCGTACGTGACGTACGCCCCGAGTAGCCTCGGCACGACCATCTGCATCACCTGCGCTTGAAATCCGTGATCGTAGATGGTGCCCGCGGCCGACGCGGGCAGTGGCACGTCCGTCTGGTAATCGGAGAGCCAGCGCCAGTAGTACTCCGCCTGGAAGTTGAAGCCGCGATACTTCGCGCCCCCGTCGACCGCGAGCTCGTCGTAGGTCAGCTTCTCGACCGTCACACCGTCGGCGAGCGCGCCGGTCTCGAATGGATTGACGCCGTCGGAGAGCTTGATCTGGGTGGCGTTCGGCGGCGCGTCGTCGTTGGCGTAGCGTCCCTCCCGGCTATGGGCCGCCGAAAGGCCGAAGCGCGTCGCGACCTGGCGGTGATATTCGAAATCGCCGAGGCCACCGCGCGGACCGTACTCGCCCGTCGTCGGCATCCAGGCGACGCTCGCGCTGGTGGCCATGTCGCGCGTGTCATTCGCCGCCGTGGTGCCGAGCTGACTGATGTTCGTGTTGACGGACAGCGTGTAGTTGAATCGCTCGAACAGCTCACCGGTGGCGAACGCGCCCGACGAGAAGCCGCCGCGGAAGAAGTCCTCGGACATCTGTCGGTCGCTCGAGCCCCAGAACGGCCACGAGCCCTGCACCGAGCGCGCAGTGAGGTTCGGCGTGACGCCGACACCGAGCGTGAACGCCTTGCTGAACCGGTACTGCATGTTGCCGAAGAGCAGCGTCTGCTGCGTCGTCGGCAGCGACCAGAGCGAGATGTTGTAGCGGAACTTCGGATCCCAGAAGAAGCCGGTGAGCCACACGAACGTGCGGTGCCAGTTCAGGTCGTTGCGCGCCTTCACCGAGCGCTCTCGGCCCAGATGGTCGGTGAAGGTCTGACTCCCCGGCATCTGGTTCATGTACCGGAAGAGCCCATAGAAGCTGATGTTGAGGCTCGCGCGGGGCGTGCGCACGAGATCGAACCCGCGCGCGGGAGTGAACTCGCCCGCGATGCCGTTCGCGAAGGACGAGTCCTTCGTGACAGTGGTGTCTCCGACACCGCGCCCGGCTTCGTCCTGCGCGTGCAGGCGGATCGGCAGGAGAAGCAGGAGGAACAGCAGCCAGGCCGCCAGCGTCCACGCCGGCGGCCACGACGACCGTGTTGTCCTCACCCCTCGTCCCCACTTCCCACACTGCACCGTCGCGACCGCCGCGCGCGTGCTGCTCATGTGCCGTTCCTATGTTTGGGGGGTTGTCGTGCCGTAGTGCAGTTGAGTTGCGGGTGCCCGGTGCTCAGCGCGAACCGGTGGTGGCGACGGTGCGCGGGCGCACCTCGTACGGGTTGGCGTGCAGGCGCGCGACGATCTCACGGATCACTTTCTGCGCGCGGACGCTGTTTCCCGCGTCGTCGAGCGGCGGCGAGACCACGGCGACGCCGAACTTGCCGGGAGCGACGGCGATGATGCCGCCGCCGACGCCGCTCTTCGCCGGCAGACCGGTGTGGTAGAGCCACTTGCCGGAGTCGTCGTACAGACCGGCCGTCGCCATGACGGACAGCACGTACGGCACGTTGTCGGGCGTCATCACCTGCTTGTTCGTCACCGGGTTCTTGCCGCCGTTCGCGAGCGTCGCCGCCATCATCGCGAGGTCCTTCGCGTTCACCCCCACCGAGCACTGGCGGGTGTAGATGTCGGTCGCCTGCGCCGGATTCGCCTTGATGTAGCCGTAGGCGTACATCAGCGCGCCGATCGCCTGGTTGCGCTGGTTCGTCGCCGCCTCGGACTGATAGACGTCGTCGAGCACGGTGAGCGGCCGACCGGCGAAGTCGGAGTAGTAGCCGAGGATGCTGTTCCAGATCTCCGCCGCCGAGCTTCCATTCACCATCGAGGTCGTGGCGATCGCGCCCGGGTTGACGAGCGAGTTCATCTCCGGCCCACCGAGCGACTTCTGCGAGAATTCGATCGAGACGATCGAGTTGAACCGCATCCCCGTCGCGTCCACGCCGATCGTCTTCTCGATCTTCTCCGGGCCGTCCTGCTCGATCACCTTCGCGAGGGTGAAGACCTTGGAGATGGACTGGATCGAGACCTGCGTGCCGACGTCACCGGCGGTGTAGACCTTCCCGTCGGCCGTGACGAGCGTGATGCCGAACAGCTCGGGGTTCACCTTGGCGAGCGCGGGGATGTAGTCGGCGTTCTTCCCCTCTTTCAGGTTGCGGTACTTCTCGAACGTCTCGTCGAGCACGCGCTGGATGACCGGCTGCTGCTGGTCGCGTTGTGCTCGTGTGACGATGGTCGGCGCGATGGCCGCGCCGCCGGCCGTGACGAGAGTGGCTGCGAGTACTGCACGATACACCGTGATCATAGCGGCGGGCCTCCGAACATCCGTGAAATAATTGTGGGGTGACGCGATCGTTGAATGAGTTAACGGCGCGGTCTCTCGCACGCAGGATGGATGACGCCCTTGGTCCAGTGCGCTCGGCACGCGTGAGCACGCTCGACGTCGACTGGCCTTCGGTCCACTATCGGCGGTGTGCGTCGATCGGCCAGCGTCACATGTCGCAACCACTCGTGTCATGCTGATTCATCTTTCGCTCGCCCTGCTCCTGCAGGCGGCTCCTCGTTTGGAGCCCTCGATCGGCGTGTCTCACACGCCGATCGGCACGCCCACGCGGTCCGTCGGCTCGGTGACCGAAGCGGCCAACAACGCCGTGCTCGGATTCCTCGCCACCTGGCGCAACGCCTGGCATACCAGCGCGCAGCAAAGCGGCTACGACGGCGACGAGTTCCGGCTGCGCGACGTCCACTGCCACTGGGACGGCAGCTTCAAGGGCGCCGGCCATCACTACTACACGCCGAGCGTGATCCATCACGGCAGTCGACGGTCGATGTGCCCGAACTGGTATCCGACCGACGAGGGCGAGAAACCCGACGAGCGCGTCCAGCGCGACGGCGCGCTCGTGCCGGAGTGGCGCACCCGCGTTCACGAAGCGCGTGCGCAACTGCTCGATTCGCTCGCCGCCCTCGCCGAGCGTGCGCCGAACGACCCGTGGATCACGGGGCAGCGCGTGCGCTTCCTCGTCGACCAGGGATCCGCGACCGAGGCAGTGGACGTGGCGCGCCGATGCTCGGCGGGCGCCGCCTGGTGCGCACAGCTCCTCGGCTTCGCGCTCCACGCAGCGGGTGATTTCCGCGGTGCCGATTCGGCGTTCGACGCCGCGACGGCGGCGCTCCCGCTGAAGGACCGATGCGCGTGGACCAGTGCAGAGCTGCTGCTCGACGACGCCGGCCGTGACGCGTACGGCCACATGAATTGCGACGAGCGCATCGCCGCCAATACGCGCCTCTGGTGGATGGCGAGGCCGCTCTTCTCCGATTCCAGCGCCGACCGCCGCAGCGAGGACTACGCGCGCAAGGTGATGATCCGCCTGCATTCCGCGCTGAGCTGGGACGAACGCTACGACTGGCGCGAGCGCTACGGCTCCGACGCCGTGGGCGAGATGCTGGTCCGGTACGGGTGGCCGGCGTTCTCCGCGTACGGTGGCGACGTCGAGCAGAACAGCCACGCGAGCTGGATGTTCTTCTACGACAGCACGCGCACCGCGACGGCGGAGTACCCGCAGGATCGCGTGCATCTGGTGCCGCAGTGGAACGCGGTCAGCGACCCCTTCCACGCGCCGGCCGATGCGTGGCAGCTCAACATGCCGCAGCTCAAGGAAGGCGACGAGCCCGTCATGAAGTGGTGGCCCAACGAGCACTACGCGCCCGCGCGTGGCGGGATCGTGCAGCTGAGCGATCAGACGGTGATGCTGCGGCGCGACGACGACGTGATGCTCGCCACGGCATCGGAGCTGCGCTTCAACGGTCGCGCCATCAAGGCCGACACGGCGGCAGCGGTGCTCGTGCGCACCACGGCGCCGGGCGCGATCGAGCGCGTGCCGCGCCGTGCCATGCAGAACCCGAGCGCGCTCGTCGTCACGGCGCATGTGCCGGGTATTCCGGCTGTCGTCGGCACGGAGGTGCTCGCGCCGCGCGGCCAGCTCTCGCTCCGCACGCGATTCGGCATCGTGCCACCGGCGCCGCTGTCGGCGCTCAAGTCCGGCGAGGTCGCGATCTCGGACCCCGTGCTGCTCTCGGGCGTCGAGGCGTCGAACGGTCCGGAGGGCGCACTCGGGCAGATGCTCGGCTCGACCGTCGTGCGTACGCGGAAGATCGGCCTCTACTGGGAGACGTACGGCTACGCCGCCGGCGACTCGGTGGACGTCGCCCTCGTCATCACGCGGACCGAGAAGCTGAGCGCGATGCGCCGGCTCGGCATGAAGCTGCACGTGGCGCACGACATCAACGGCTCGGTCGTGGTGCGCTGGAGCGAGCCGCAGGCGGGTCACGACTCATGGGCGATTCCGTCGCGCGTGCCGATCCAGGCGCGGGCGGTGGCGCTCGACCTGTCGCAGCTCGAGCCGGGTCACTACTCGGTGCAGGTGCAGGCAGGGCGGCGCGGTGGACTGCCGGTGACGGCGACCAAGGAGTTCGTGCTCGAGAAGTGGTGAGTACGCGCGAACGCCGTGTGGAAATTGGAAGCTTTCCACACGGCGTTCGCCTCACTCCGTTCTGCTGCCCGTCCCCGCGCTTATCGCCAGGTGCCGCCCGCGGGGCCGATCTGTCGTCCCATCGCGCCGCCGAAGATCCCGCCGGCCGCGGCGCCGATGATCGCGCTCTTCACGCTGCGACCCGTCACCGCGCCGATGATCGCTCCGGTCGCCGCGCCGATGCCTGCACCCTGCGCGCGGTTGGGACCGCGACTCGGAACGCGTGGGGCCGTCGACGGCTCGTCCGTGGTCGGTGTCGGACGCGGCGACTCGACGACGTCACCGCCCGCCGCTGTGCTGTCGACCGTGCTGCTGGTCGCGACGGCAGTGCCCTGGCTCTTGCCAACGACTTCCTGCGCGGGTGACGCAGGGCGTGCCGCCTGCGCGACGGGTGCGCTGGCCTCGACGCGCGGGGCGGTCGTCGCCTGCGTGGGCTGATGGCGCGTCGCACGCCGCGCCGTCGCGGCCGGCGCACTGCGACGCGTCGCCGCGCTGTCGCTCACATTGGCGGCGGCGACGCGCTGCGCGGGCTGCGACAGTCGGTCCACACGCTGGCGTGCTTCGGCCGACTCGGCCGTCGTCGGCGTCAACGCGAGATAGCGGCAATACGCCTTGACCGCCGCCGAGCGCTCGCCGAGCGCCTCGCTCGTGAGACCGAGATGGTAGGCGGCCGACTTGTTCGTGCCGTCCAGCTCGGACGCACGAAGCAGCAACGTCTTCGCTTCCTGCACCTTGCCGAGAATCTCGGCGTCGTACGCCTGGCGAGTCATCTCGTCCGCCTGACGCTTGTCCGCGGCCGCAGGCTGAGCGGCGACCGCGACCGTGCCGCACGCATCGGGCAGCGGCTGCCGAGCCTCCTTGACGTCGAGGCGCGCGACGAGCGAGGAGTCGCGCGAGAGGATCGCGTTCCCGTTCGAATCGTCGTGCGTGGAACAGGCCGCCGCGGCGGCGAAGATCACGAGCACGGATAGTCGAGAGCGGTGCACTAAAGCCTCCGTTCCCTGGGAAGATTGGCGATCGCGAATGGACGGGCGCGCTGGCGTAGCGGGCACTGCGGAGTGCCGTCATCCGCAGCTACATCTCTCCTCCAGCACCCCGGGGAAAGGCAGGCGACGTGCCGGGTCGCGAGGGCCTGTGGAGGCACTCAACGAAGCGAGCCGTCTATAACGCTGACGGCCGCTGTCCATACGATGGGAACTGAGTGTCGCTCCTCTCCGGCTCGGTGGCGCGCTCGCGAATCCAGCCGCGATTCGGCACCTTTGCCCGAGTCGCCGACGAAGGCGCATCGCATGCAGTTCGCCTGAACTGACAGCGCAAGCGACGAATCGATGCAGCCGTCTCAATTGGATCTGCAGCTCGCCTGGGCGTTTCGAGATTTCCCCGTCGTCTGGGACCGACTCGCCAGGCGCGGCGCGCGGCTCGCGGACGCCGAGGGCGCGTGGACACGCCACCTCCACATGCGGAACGCCTGGCAGACGTTGCGCACGCTGGAGGAGCACGCCGAGTTTCATGGCGTTCATCCGCGCGTGGAGCCGGACGGGGGGATCGTGCGGCTTCGGTGGCCGCTGACGCTCTGGCCCGAATACGAGCTCGCCGGTTTCTTCGCGCCGAGCACGGGCGTCGTCGAGGAAGGGCTGCGATTTCGAGAGCCGCCAATCGTCGAGCGCGCCAGTCAGCCACTCACCCTCGAGAACGCCATGGCGCGGCTGCGCCTCGGCGAGCATACGGAAGTCGAGCTGCACGGCGTGCTCGGCGCGGGTGAACCGGACGTCGGCAACGGGTGGTCACCCGAGGCGTACTTCCACTACGAGCTCGCCGACGGGAGAGTGCTCCAGTGTCTCACGGTGCATGGGCTCCTCGTCGAGGTCACCGCGCTCGATACGCGCCCCGAGCGCGTCGTCCAAGCGGAGCGCGTCGTCGACGAGGAGTCGTCACCGATCCGACGCCGCCGCTGGTGGGAGTTCTGGAAGCCCGCCGCCTGATCCGTTCGCTGCCAATGCCTCCAGAGACTACCGAGCAGAGCACCATCCGCGAGCGCGTCACGCGCCTCGCCTTCGGCGACGACCCGGAACGCTTCGAGGAGTTCGTGCGCGCCATCGACGAAGCGACCCCCGCCGGGGTGCAGGTGATTCTCCGTGGCAGCGCCGTGACCGGGCACAAGTGGCACTCGGAGGAGCCGTTCGACGCCGACGGACCGGGCACGAGCGATCTGGACGTCACCTTCGTGGGCGGCGACATGGTCACGCTGTTTCGCGACTTCCACATCCCCGGCGTCCACTCCGCACCACTCAGCGAGGCGCATCCGTTCGCGTCGCCGGCGCTCGGCCCGCTCCGCAGGCGACTCTGCGCCATGTGCGGTCGCCCGGTGAACCTCCAGGCCACCACGTCGCTCGTGCAGTTCCTCCGCGACGTCGTGATGGATCAGCCGTACCTCGTGCTGCTGGACAAGCCGGCGGAGGAGGGCAGCGAGGCGTCTGCTACGATCCGCGATGACTGACGCCGACCACACGCGCACCAGGTGACCGTGCGGCTCCTCACCTACAACATCCGGGAAGGCGGGGTCGGCCGCGCCGAACAGATCGCCGAGGTGATTCGCGCGGCGGCGCCGGACGTCGTCGCGCTGCAGGAGGCGAGGCATCCCGCGGTGATCGAGCGCATCGCCGCGCTGGCCGGATTCCCCTTCTGGGGATCACGGCCGCTCCACTCGACGGGCTTCCTCAGCCGCGTCCCCGTGCTCGAGCACGGGTGGCGCCGCCCGCCGCGGACTCGCCACGCGCTGCTCGAGCTGTCGCTCGCCGATGGGCTACCGCGCGTGTTCGTGCTGCATCTGCGCGCGTGGTTCTCGAAGTGGAGCGAGCAGCGCCGCGCGCGCGAGCTGCGCGGACTGCTCGACGGCATCCAGGACCAGCTCGTCCGCGAACAGCACGCGTTCGCGTTCCACGTCCTCGCGGGCGACTTCAACGCATTGGCGCCAGGCGAGCGGTTCGACTCGTCGCCGATGCCGGCGTGGATTCGCGGTATGGTCTGGCTCAGCGGCCGCGACATCGCGCGCAGCACGATCGAGATGATGCGCGCCGACGGCTACGCCGACGCGTGGCGCGCCGTGCATCCCGATTCGGAGCAGGAGCCCGGCTACACCTTCCCGGTATGGAACCCGCACGTACGGCTCGACTACGTCTTCACGCCGGCGGCGTACGCGACGCGCGTGACCGCGTGCGAAGTGCGACGCGCGCCGGAGGTGGCGCGGACGGCGTCGGACCACTTTCCCCTGCTCGTCGAGCTCTCCGACGCGTGAGCGCGGTTGCCGGACGTAGCCCTCCGGCATAACCTCTCGCCGATGGCGGACATCCTCGACCGGCGCGACTTCCTCACCCGATCGGCGCTCGGCGCCGCGGCGCTCGCGCTGCCGCAGCTGCGGTCGCGCACGGGAGCGAGCGCGCCGGCGATGTTCGTCTCGCTGCCGCCGTGGGCCGTCGCGCGGAAGGTCGGCTGGCCGGAGCAGGCGCGGCTGGCGGCGCGCGTCGGCTACAAGGGGATCGACTGGGCGTTCGGACCGGCGAAGGCCGCCGGGGTCGACGCCACGCGCGCGCTGCTCGCCGAGCTCGGGATCGTGCCGACGATCGTCAACCTCCCGATGAGTGGAACGCTCGGCCCGGACGACGCGGCGTTCGACGCGCAGCTCCCCGCGCTCGCGGACGACGCGGCGTTCTGCCGCGCGATCGGCTGCAGCCGCTTCCAGCTCGTGCTCGGCGCGGCGACGCTCGAGGGCCAGTCGAAGGCCGAGCGGTGGACGCAGGTGCAACGGCGACTGTCCGCCGTGGCGGCGGTGCTGGCGAAGCAGGACGTGCGGTTGGGGCTCGAGTTTCTCGGCCCGCTCGTGTTCCGCGCGGCGCCGCGCGTACCGTTCGTGTGGACGCTGCGCGAGACGCTCGCGCTCTGCGAAGCCGCGGGACCGAATGTCGGCGTGACGCTCGACGCGTGGCACTGGCACCACTCGGGAGGCGCCGTGGCGGACATCCGCGCCGCCGACGCGTCGCGCATCGTGCACGTGCACGTCTCGGACGCGCGCGCGATGCCGCCGGAGGAAGTGCGCGACGACATGCGCCTGCTGCCCGGCGAAGGGGTGATCGATCTGGTCGGCTTCTTCGGAGCGTTGCAGGCGATCGGATATCGCGGTGGTGTGGCGCCCGAGACGATCGGGCCGCGCATCCCCGACACGATGCCGCCCGACGAGAGTGCGCGCATCGCGCTCGAGGCGACGACGGCGGTGATGAAGAAAGCCGGCGTCGCGTGAGCGAGGGCGCGAGCGCCGCCGAGCGTGGCGGCCCTGGGCGAATCGAACGACTCTGGGTCAAGCGCGCACACCGCGGCGCGATGGACCCGCGCGACGCGATCGAGCTCGTGGCCGGCCGAGGGGTCGCGGGAAGCGCCGATCGAGGTGGACGCCGCCAGGTCACGATCCTCGAACGCGAGGTGTGGGACGCGCTGATGCGCGAGCTAGGGAGCGACGCGGGACCGGAGACTCGGCGCGCCAACGTGCTCGTCTCGGGGCTCGACCTGCGCGCGAGCCGGGGCAGGGTACTGCGGCTGGGCAGCGCGCGGGTGCGCGTGGCCGGCGAGGTGAAGCCGTGCGAGCGGATGGAGGAGGCGGTGCCGGGGCTGCGCGCGGCGATGTATCCCGACTGGCGGGGAGGCGCGTTCGCCGAGATTCTCGAGGGTGGAACGGTGACCGTGGGAGATGTCGTCGCGTGGGAGAGCATCACACCGAGCGAATGCTGACGCTGTTCACGCGGGAATAGTTCTCTGCCCGGCGCCGTCTTCCGTACGGCCCTCCATCCCTCCCTCCGCACACCGACCGGAGCCCCCGATCTCTCGCGCACGCACCGTCCTCGGCGCACTCGTCGCGATCTCGGCGCTGACCTTCGTCGCGTGCGACGCACCCACCGACGTCGACAGCGTGCGCGTGCTGTCGGCCGAGCTCACGACGCCGGCGCCGTTGGTGCGCACCCTTCGCGTGGCGCTCGATCGGCCGGCGGAGCTGACCGTCGAATACTGGACCGACGGCGACTCCCGCCTTCGGGTGCAGGCCCCCGCGTCGGCGTCGCCCTCGATCACACTGACGCGGCTGCGCCCGAGGCGGAGCTATCACTTTCAGGTCGTCGGGACCACGCTGACCGGTGACTTCACGAGCGATACGGTGCCGACCGATCTCGCCGCGTCGCTCGTGAGCACGACGGGACGACACACGGCGCCCCTCGTCATGCTGCACCTCTTCGAGCCGACGGGGTTCAAGGGTTACGCGATGCTCGACGAGCACGACGACGTCGTGTGGTACTGGCGCACGACCGACTTCCCGTTCGGGATGGCGCGCCGCACCAACGGAAACTTCGTGCTGATGGACAAGGGGCGCGGGCTCGTCGAGGTCGGGCCCGACGGTGTCGTGGCGCACGAGCTGCCACAGGACTTCGCGAACCGCGAGATGCATCACGACGCCGTCGCCTCCCGGTCGAACACCGTGTTCTTCATCGCGTTCGACGACCGTACGGTCAACGGGGCGAAGGTGCGCGGCGAAGCGATCTGGGAGTGGTCGCCCGAGACGGGTGCGCTCGACAAGCGCTGGACGACCTGGGACCATTTCTCCCTGGCCGCCACGCCGGCGCCGCGCGCAGACCGCGAATGGGCCCACGCGAACGCGCTCGCGATCGGCCCACGGAACAACGTGCTCGTGAGCATGCACCACTGGAACCAGGTCGTCTCCATCACCTCCGACTGGAGCACGATCGAGTGGCGGCTCGGCGGCATGAACGCGACGTACCCGCTTCCGGCGGCCGACGCGTTCTCCGGCCAGCACACCGCGCGCGAGATCTCGCCGGGTCACGTGGTGCTGTTCGACAACGGCGCCGAGCGTGGCGGCTTCTCGCGCGCCATCGAGTACTCGCTCGACGGCGGCACCGCGCGCGTGCAGTGGGAGTGGCGCGCGCAGCCGATCAACTTCGCCCCGTTCCTCGGCTCGGCGCGCCGGCTGGCGAACGGCAACACCATGATCGCGTTCGGTGTCATGGCGGGGCTCAGCGGCTCCTCGGGCCCGACCGAAGTCTACGAGGTGGATGCCGCGGGCACGCCGGTCTGGCACCTCGTCACGCGCACGTTCAACATGTATCGCGCCGAGCCGCAGACGTCGATCGGGGCGGAGTCGGTGGTGCCGTAGGACGGCGCGTCAGCGCACGACGATCGGCGCCGTCCACTTGAAGGGCCCCCACTCCATCGCCAGCGTGCCGTGCGTCGCGTCGGCGCCGGCGCCGGCGATGGAGATGGTGAACTGCTCGACCGGCGTCGTCAGCGTCTCGCTCTTCATCGGCGCGCGGCCGAGATCGCGCGAGCGGTCGTAGCTCGTCCCCCATTGGCCGGTCTGCTTGTTGACGATCAGCTCCACGCCGCTGGCGCGCGGCACGGTCCACAGCGTGTAGCCGCCGGCCGGCAGCTGCAGCCCCGCGAGCGTGATCGGTGTCGACGTCGTGAACTGCGTCGCGGCGTTCGCGCCAGTGCGCCAGACGACGTCGTACGGGATGATGCCGCCGACCAGCGTGCGCCCGCGGGCGAGCGGCCGACTGTAGTCGACGGTGAAGCTCGCGGCGCCGACGCTCGCGCGGACCGTGTCTCGCACGCTCAGGACTCGAATGCCCTTCTTTGCCTCGGCGGCGGCGAACTGCGTGGCGAGCGCCTGGATGTCGGGTACGTCGGCGACGCGACGTGCTTCGACGAGGTACGTCGTCCGCGCGCCCGAGTAGGTCAGCATGTGGCCACTCGAGTCGAACGTGGCCTCGCCGGTGCCGGCGAGCCAGTCGTGCGCGATCTCCGCCTTGTCGTTGGCGACGAGCTTCACGATGCCGTGGTTCATCGGGAAGCGGTCGAACTCGCGGTCGATGTAGAACTGACGCTGCATCACCGTGTCGCCCGCGGCGCGATGCTGCGCCGCGCCGCGCTTGCGCGCTTCCTGGAATCGCAGCTCGTACAGGCTGTACATCTGGTCGACGTGCGGTACGGCCACGCCGCCGTTCGCGGCGAAGTTCCAGGTCGTCGAGCTCTTCCCGCCGCTCTTGGTGAGGTGCACGGAGTCCTTCCCCACGTCGGCCACGATGTGGCGCTCGCGACGATTCGCTGAATCGTTCGGCGTGCGGATGTCCATGACGAGCCGCTCGATGGTGCCATCGTCCCCGAGCGTGACCTCCGTGTGCCGCTGGCGCACGATCGGGAAGCGATCCACTTCATCGCTGGTCATCCTGTTGCCCTGCCGTGTCACGCGCTCGACGGAGATCGTGTCGCGCCCGAGCAGCGCGACGAACCCGTAGTGCTCCTCGGGACCGGGGCGACTGCATCCGGCAAGGACGAGTGCGAGCAGGACGATGCGCTTCATGCGCGCAATCATACCTCCCCTTGCGCTCGGCGCAACGCGCAAGATCGTTCAGGACGTGACGTCGACTTCCTACGATACGGGCGCGACGGAGTGGCAGCCGTTTCGCGAGCCCCTCCGCGCCACGCTGACGCGCACGATCGGGATCGCGCTCGGCGTGGGACTGCTCGTCGCACCGCGGTGGGGCGGGATGGCGCGGTGGCCGATCGTCAGCGCCATCATGCTCTGGCCGACGCTCGGCGGGCACTGTCTGGAGCTCTGGTTCCTCAACTGGCTGCGTCCGCGCCTGCCGCGCGATCGCGGCGTGCAGGTCGCCGCGCGCATCGCGCTCTGGTTTCTCGGTGGCGTGGTGCTCATGTACGCCATGTGGCTCACGGCCCGCACGTTCACCGGACGGTTGCCCGCGGCGCGGCCGGCGTGGTGGATCGGCGGGCTCGCGTTCATCGGCATCGAGCTCGTGGCGCAGCTCGTGCTTCGGCTTCGCGGCCGTCCCAGCATCTACGACGGACGCGGCTGATGCGCAGTCCCCGGGACCATCTGGGTCAGACTCCTTGCCATCCGCCTCATGGAGCAAACCCTCCGTCCTTGATGCTCGTTCAACCCCGCGCCCGATCTCACGGTCACGGAGCACGGGCTCGGTCCGTTGCGCGCCGGAGCAACGATCGCCGAGGCGGCGACCGCCCCTGGCGGCGCGCTGGTGCTGCCGGTGGAGACCGATTCGACGCAATGCGATTACGCGGTGTGGCGCGGCGGCCCGTCCGGCGTGCACGTGATGATCGACTCGGGCCGCATCGCGCGCGTCGAGGTCGACAGCACCAGTGTCGCGACGGCGGCGGGCGCTCGAGTGGGAGACAGTGAAGAACGAATCATGCGCCTCTATCGCGGGCGTGTTTCGGTGACGCCGCACGAGTACGAAGGCGGGCACTATCTCACCGTGGGCGCCGTCGGCGACAGCACCGTCGCGATCGTGTTCGAGACGGTGAAGGGACGCGTCACGCGGTACCGCGCTGGCCGTCGGCCGGAGGTGGAGTACGTGGAAGGGTGCTCCTGACGCGACTGGCTCGCGCTTGCCGCGCGGCGTACGTTCTCCGGTATCATGAGCGCCCCTTGCCCGATACTCGGCTTCACCGTGCTCGTTGATCTGCGCGACTCGACGGAGGAGTGGCAGGGGGGCGAGCTCACGCGGTCGTTGACCGACCTGCTCGCGGCGCAGGGGCTGGTGGCGAGCGGCGGCGGTGGGAGGCAGTTGCTGTTCGTCGTGAGCCGTGAAGGCAGCCAGGCCACCGAGGCGGAGCGGCAGCTCGTGCAGAGCTGGGCACGGGAATGGAGCAGCGTCGCCGACATCACGGTGTCCGATCTCCTCGACCTCAGTCCCGCGAGCTGACGACGCGATGAGCATGATGCACTACGAAGGGCGACACGACCGGCCCATCTCGCGCGCGTTGTTCGTGCGACGGATGATGCGCCACGGCGGCTACGCTGCGGCCCTCGTGTTCGCGTCGCTCATCCTGGGCGTGCTCGGCTACATGGACTTCGGACGCCTGGCCCCGATCGACGCGCTCCTCAACGCCGCCATGTTGCTCGGCGGGATGGGGCCGGTGGGGCCGATCGAGGGGACGGCGGCGAAGCTGTTCGCCGCGGCGTTCGCGCTCTATTCCGGGCTCGTGTTCCTGCTCGTCGCGGGCATTCTCCTGGCGCCGGTGTTCCACCGCGTGCTGCATTTCTTCCATTGGAAGGCCGAAGGTGGTCGCGCGGAGTGAATGAATGAACGACATCCAGGCGTTCTTCTCGGAAGTCGAGCGGGGCGACATCGAGACGGTACGTGCGATGGTGGCTGCGGCGCCCGCGCTCGTGCGGGCGCGTGACGCCGAGCTGGCCGAGCGCCTCGTGACGCGGCATCCGTCGCTGCGCTCGGCCGTCGATCGCGACGGCACCTCACTCGCCGACCACGCGGCGTCCGCGGCGGATCCGGCGCTCGGCCGACTGTTCGGACGATAGCGCCGCATGCTCTCGCTGACCGAGGTCGGGCACGCACGACGCCGCGCCGCCGACATGCTGGCGCGCGCGAGGCTGACGATCACGCCGACGGAGCTCGCACGCATCGAGGTGGCCGACTTCGGGCTCGGGGAGCTCGAGCGCACCGGGCTGCAGCTGCTCACGTACGTCAACACCGATCGGTACTGCGCGAAGGAGCTGATGCTCTTTCCCGGGCAGACCTGTCCCGAGCATCGCCACCCGCCCGTCGGCGGTGAGCCCGGCAAGATGGAGACGTTCCGCTGCCGATGGGGCACGGTGCACCTCTTCGTCGAGGGACGTGCGACGACGACGAACACCGCACGTCCGCCGTCGGGGAGCGAGGCGTACTACACCGTCTTCCACGAGCTCCTGCTCCTCCCCGGCGATCAGTTCACCATCGCGCCCGACACGCTGCACTGGTTCCAGGCCGGCCCCGAGGGCGCCGTCGTGTCCGAGTTCTCGAGCACGAGCCGCGACGAGCTCGACGTCTTCACCGATCCGCGCATCGTCCGGATCCCGATCGTCGGCTGACCACGCGCCGCGCGACGCCGGCAGCAACCCTGATCAAGCGCGTCGTGTCGGACGAGGTGTATGGTCGAGCAGCTCGACCATCCCCGTCGGCTCACCCGCAGCTTCGCCGAGACTCCGTCCATGCGCTCCGTCGCCCCCATCCTGCTGCTCGCCCTCGCCGCGCACGCCAGCCCCGTCACCGCCTCCGCCCAGCCATCGACCGCCTCGGGGCCCGTGGGTGAGCGGACGCTCCGCGAGCTGGTCCGGCTGATGAACGCCGGCGACCGCACGGCGCTCCGCCGATTCGTCGACGACCGATTCGTCGGCGACGGGCCGGGCGCTCTGCCACCGGAACAGCGCGTCGAGCGACTGAGCGACCTGCACGCGGCATTCGGCGAGCTCGACGTCCGGAGCGTCGATACGAGCAAGCCGCGCGAGATCGCCGGCCTCGTGCAGTCGACGCGCACGGAAACGTGGCGCAGCATGACGCTGATGCTCGACGAGGCGAGGCCCGACCGGATCCTCCGTGTCCGCTTCGCACCGGCACGAGCCCCCGACGCGCCGACGCGGCGTCCGAGCGACGCCGAGCTCGTCGCGCAGCTCCGGGCATACGTCGAACGCATGGCGAAGCGCGACGTGTTCTCCGGTGCCGTGCTCCTCGCGAAGAAAGGGGTGCCGCTCTACCAGGCGGCGTTCGGCGAGGCGAACAAGGACTTCGGCGTCCCGAACACGCCCGACACGAAGTTCAACCTCGGCTCGATGAACAAGATGTTCACCGCCGTGGCGGCGATGCAGCTCGTCGAGGCGGGGAAGCTCTCGCTCGACGACACGCTCGGGAAGTTCCTTCCCGCGGGTGCGATGAAGCCCGACGTGCTGTCGAAGGTGCGCGTCAAGCACCTGCTCTCGCACACGTCGGGGCTCGGCAGCTACTTCACGCCGGAGTGGGACCGGCAGTCGCGCGCCCTCTGGCGCAGCGTGAACGACTGGATGCCGCTGATCAAGGACGATTCGCTCCAGTTCGAGCCCGGCACGCGCTGGTCGTACAGCAACACCGGCATGCTGGTGATGGGAAAGGTGATCGAGGTGGCGAGTGGTCAGGACTACTTCACCTACGTCCGAGAGCACGTCGCGAAGCCCGCGGGGATGACGAGCACCGACGCGTACGAGCTCGATCGCGTCAACAGGAACCTCGCCGTCGGCTACGAGCGTGAGGGCGAGGACGCGAATGGGCCGATCTACCGCAACAACATCTTCCAGCACGTGATCCGCGGCGGGCCGGCGGGCGGGGGCTACTCCACGGTCGGAGACCTGACGCGGTTCGCCGAGGCGCTGAAGGCGGGGAAGCTCGTGAGTCAGGCGAGCGTGCGGCTGCTGACGACGCCGAAGCCGGAGCTCGCATCGCCGGAGTACGGCTTCGGGTTCGGTGTCGAGGAGGGCGGACGCGTCGTCGGGCACAGCGGCGGCTTCAACGGGATCAACTCGCAGCTCGACATCTACGTCGGCGAGGATTACTCGCTGGCGGTGATGTCGAACTACGGCGACGGCGCGCAGCCGATCATCGAGAAGGCGCGGTCGCTGATGCTGGCGGGGCAGGGGCGGACGGCGTCGCGGTAGCGACGTCCGCCTCGCCGAGCGCGATGACGCTCAACGTCCATCTGGCCAAGTAGCCGCGCGCCGGGAACCGCGCGCCGCGTCGTCACGTTCCGACGAGCTTTCGCAGGAGCGTGACCGTCCCTTCCTGTTTGTCGCCGAACTTCGACGTCGACACCGCGCCGTACCGAACTTCCACCGTGTACAGCTGCCCACCCTTCACGGCGGCGGCCATCGTGCTGGACGACGTGCGATAGCTCATCCCGCGTTCGCCGACTGCGACGGGATCCGGCTTGGTGGGCGTGCCACGCGCCATGGTGACGGCATTGCGCATGTCGTCGAACCGCTTGTCGGCCTCGGTCGCGGGCTCGATCGCGAACTGGATCGTCACGCCGGGCAGCGATTGGTCGTCGGCCGCGGCGAAGCCGCAGCTCCACATCGGGCCATAGTGTTTCATTCCCTTCGTCAGCTCGCGCACCTCGAACCCGAGTGCCTCTTTCACGTCGGCGGCGGTGACGCACGCCGGCCCCGAGCCGGCGTTGGACCTCGGCGTGCCGGTGTACGCGGCGACAGTGGCCGCCGTCTGCGCGCTGTCGCCACTTTCGGATTTGCTGCCGCAGGCGATGAGCAACGCGGCGGGCGCCAGCACGGCCATCGGAATGATGCGTCGCATGTTCGTGATCTCCTCTCGTCGTGAAGCGTGATGGTGTGTGATCGCTATCGTGTGCTCGCGAGCCGGTGGCACGTCGCGCGGAACTCCGCCAGGGCGGCACGGTGCAGGGCGCCGGGCTGCGGCGCACCCGTCTCCGCATCCGCGCCATCGGTGATCGCGGACGCGCCGCGGCGCAGGTAGAGATCGGCCTCCACGCGCAGCGAGTCGCGTCCGTTCCACATCCCGCGCAGATTGCTGGGCGTGAGACCGTCGGCCGGAGTCGTGCCCTCGGGGACACGGAAGCTCAGACGGAAGCGCGACGCGTCGTCGGCCAGCTCGTTGCCGTGCAGCTCGAGCCGTTGCTCCCGGTACGGGCCCGCACACAGGAGGAGCTCGCCGACGAGCTTGTCGCTCTGCGCGCGCCGAAACGCGCCGTGTCGATGGCCGCGGCTCCCACCGCCGAACTTGAGCGGCTCGAGCTCCAGATCGAGATACAGGCCGCGCCGTGCGCCGCGTGCGGTGGTGAGAGAGCCGACCCACGTGCCCGTGAGCGTCGGCCGCCCGGAGCGGTCGTACGCCCACGGGAAGCGATGCTGGTCGATGCGCGTCCAGAACAGCTCCATCGCTTGGGAGAATCCCACCATCGCGACGAGCGCGATGACCAGCACGACCCAGCCAGAGGCGCGCCCTCTGCGGCGCGCTGCGATTGGTACGGTCTGCGGCGACGGCATCGTCGTCTCTCTCTTCACTTCAACCGCGGCACCCCGAGCTTGCCGAGCGACATGAGCGTCGCGCGGACCTCTGGCGTGAGGTCGTGCTTGTCCAGGTTGACCATCAGCTGCCGGTTGCCCGACAGCACGTAGATGCGCGCCCCCAAGAGGAACGCCTTGTCGCCGACGCCGCTCACCGGCTCGAGGTCGGTGCCGGTGTACAGCTTCAGCGAGTCGAACTGTGCCGGGGTGACGAGATCGCCCGCGCGTACGGTGACCGTGCCGCGCGTCGGATTCGGAAAGCGGCACGATGGCTCGCCGCGCCCCGGCTTCGCGGGACCGAGCGGGTAGCCCACCGCCGACTCGAGCTCCGCCTTCGTGAAGAAGGTGCACGGGTCGACGTTGGACGTGCTGCGGGGCGGCGATCCCGGCTGCGCCCCCGACGACGATGCCGACGGTGCATCCCCCGCCGGCCGAACGAAGTTCGCCACGTCCGCCGCCTGCTCCGGCGTCGGCTCGCTGCGCTGGCTGCACGCGAGTAGCGCGAATCCCGCGGCCATTCCCACCAGCATTCTCCTCGACTTCTGCATCGCTCTCGTCTCCATGAAGGCGTGTCGTGATCCGATGATGGTTCGTCGAATGTCGGTCACGGTCCGGTCCACAATCGCTCACACAGCGTGCGGAACTCCGCGCTGTCGGCGCGATGGAGCGCGCCCGGCTGTGGTCTGGTCGTCTCGGACGCGTGAGGGAGGTTGACGGCCTGACCGTGATAGCGCACGTACAGGTCGGCGTTCACGTTGAGCGAGTCACGCCCGTCCCACGTGCCGCGCAGCATACGCGGTGCGAGCCCGTCGGCGGTTGCGCTATCGGCGACGCTCACGCTGAGCTGGAACCGCGATGCGTCGCCCGTCCCGACGTTGCCACGCACCGTGAAGTGCTGCTCGCCCTGCGCCGCGCCGCACAGGTACAGCTCGCCGGTGAGGTTGTCGCTCGCCGTGCGGTGGAAGAACCGAAGATTGAATCCGCCCGAGCGCGTGCCGCGGCGTGGGAACTTCAACGGAACGAGCTCCAGGTGCAGCAGCAGCCCGCGTCGGTTACGCTGATCGGTGGTCAGCCTCCCAGCCCACACGCCGGTGAGCGTCGGTCGTCCCGATTCGGCATATGCCCAGGGAAAGCGGTACTGGTCCAGACGCGTCCACGGCGCGTTGGCGAAGCCCGCGAAGCTGAGCCAGAAGGCCATCCACGGGATGAACAGGCAGAGTGCGACCATGGGGTGCCGTCGGACCCGGCTGTCGCCGAACCGCTTCATAGGACGAACACCACGAACGCCCACACCGCCGCGCCGACCACGCCGACCGTGGCGACGCCAGTCGTGAAGATCCGATGCGACCGCCGATCGTCGTCCACGGTCCACACGCGTCCGGCGTTCGCGTCGGCGAAGGCGCGTGCGAAGTGCTCGTCGCGCATCGCGTAGATGCGCCGCTCGCGCTCCCAGAACCAGCTCACGTCGTCGCTGAAGTCGCAGGCGCGCGTGACCTCCGTCTGCCGCTCCACTCGCGCGGCGCGAGACGACCACCACGCGATGACGAGGCACCACAGCAGGATGAACGCGAACAGCGCGGGCAGTCCCCACACGT
>QHVE01000094.1:24565-26162 GCA_003223455.1 Gemmatimonadota bacterium
CTGCTCCTCGAACGCGATCCGGAGCGTGAGCAGCAGGAACCAGCCCGCGCCGAACATCGGGATCAGCACCGGCCACAGCATCCGCCACAGGTCGCCGACCAGACTGCGCGGTGGGACGAGTGCGCGATGCTGCGCCGCACAGGCGGCGCAGTACGGCACGTCCACGGCGGCGATGATCTGCCGGCGATACGTCCCGTACCGTCGGTAGAACGAGCGCGGGCGCCCGAACACCTTGCGCACCGTGAGCCGATCGCCGGAGCTCGCGCCGCAGTTCGCGCAGATCGACGGCCAGTCCAACGCGCCGGGCCGGCCCACGAGCTCGATCCGGTAGGCGTGCTGGGCGAGATCGTGATCGGCCCGTCGCTGCGCCTGCGTGCGATGCCGCCGATTGGACGTCGGCCACTCGATCGCCGGGAGGGTCATCTCGTCTTCCCGAATAGTGCGGTGCTCAGTGCGTGACCGAGTTCGCGATCGTCTCCGCGGCGCGCTCGACCATCGGCGTCAGCAGGTCCTGCCCGTCGGACGACGCCTTCGCCTTCGTGTTGTTCTTCGCCACCACACCGCCGTCGAGCGACTCGAGCCGCCAGTCGAGTGTGAGCTCGTCGCGCGTCTTCACGTTGGTGGCGAAGTTGCGCGCCGCTTCCGCGGCTGCCGACGCGGCGGCACTGGTTACCACGCGGCCCGCCACCGAGCCGCTGGCGCGACCGCGCAGCTCGTAGGCGCTGCTCTGCACGGCTTCGCTCACGATCTTGCCGAACAGTCCACCACCGCTCTTGTTCCGCTCGAGCTTCATCGACGAATAGACGACGTACTTGCACGACGCCTGCTTCGCCTCCTCGCGCGCCTGCGACGCGAGCTTCGCGTTGAGCGGCGTGACGACGAGCGATGGTCCGCTCAGGTACGACGCGAACGATTCGCGCACGGCGGTGCCGCCGTCGGTGCTGCTGCCGCTCGCCATCTGCACGGCGGCAGGCGCGAGGCAGATGGTGGTCTTCTCCGCTGCGCCCTGCGCACCAATCGTCTCGAGAGCACACGCGGCGATCGCCAGCGTTGCGAGAGTGGTGCGGGAACTGATCGTGATCGACATGGTGTGCTCCGATGAGAGATTCATTGACGCGTGACCTGGATGTAGCCGCGCACCTCGAACGCCAGCGAGGAGCCGTTGCGCAACGCCTTGGCGCGCTTGTAGAACTGTTCGCCTCCGCTTGCGCCTGGGTACTTGGTGAGGTCGAAGTCGAGCATGATCGAGTTCCACTCCCAGTCGCTGTTCTTGCCGGGCTCCGGGCCGTTGCCGATGCAGTAGGTGTGTTCGTACGGATGCGACTGGATTCCCGCCGGTCCACCCGTCGTCCGGTCGTCCTCGAGGCCGAATACCACGACGCGGAATCGGTCGGGTACCGTGTCGGCGTAGCTCGTCATCTTCTCATCGATGCGATGCGGGCCGTCGCCCCAGTCCAGCGGGTTCGAGATCACTCGCCCGAGATCGAACGGCTTGAGCAGCCATCGAGGGCACGTTTGCGCCTGGAACACGAGCTCCCCGTTCGAATCGGCGTCGCCATCGCTCACGAGGTAGATCTGCGTGAACGCGACGGTGACC
>QHVE01000094.1:26177-35802 GCA_003223455.1 Gemmatimonadota bacterium
CGCTCTTCGAGTTTGCACGCGCGTTCGCCGACGCCGGCGCGTCGATCCTGTAGCTGTACTGCGTATTGCGCGCGAGCGATGTCCTCGCCGAGCCGACGAAGCGCCACATGGTGCCCTGGGCGCTGCCCTGCACGGGGACGGAAATCGGTGATCCGCCAGCCGCGGGCGTGACGGTTACGATCGGCGTGATGTTCGGCGCCGCCTGAAAGCCGATGATCAGGTTGTCGAGCGTCGGCGAGACGACGACGTCCTTGATGTCGTACACGGACTGCACCACGCTCGTCGAGCCCGCGCCGCCGGGACGGAACACACCGCCTCCGGGAACGGTGCTCGGCAGGCTCACCGTCGTCGGCGTCGTCGTCGTTCGGCCCGTTGCGACTACTGCCGTCAGGTCGCGCTTCCACGGCCCGTTGGTCAGCGCCGAGTCGGGCTTCCTGCTCATCACGGCGAACGTCCAGTAGTGCTGTGGGTCCTTCAGGTACTCGGGGATCGTGAAGAGGTCGGGATACCGCTCGGCAGCAGTCGGCGACCGATCGATCGATCCGCTCTGCGCCTGCTTGATCTGTGCGTTGCGCGCCGTGACGAACGAGATCGTTCCCGGCTCCGGTGGCATGGCCGTGCGATCGGTCCACGAGCACATGCCCGGCGACAGCCCGTAGCCCGCCGGACCCGGCACCGTCGGGCTCACGCGATAGGAGAGGAACACTCTCGCGAGGTTGTCGCCCACGGTGCCGCCGCCGCCGAACCGCAGCCCCGCCGAACCACCGCGGCAGAGGAGATCGCGCCGCGCGTCGTTCGCGAGCGCCATCGGACCCTTGATCGTCACGTACGTCGGAAGGCCCGACGAGTAATACGCGCCGTAGATCGTCGACAGGTTCGTCGCGTCGTCGACGAAGAACTTCCAGTAGTTGGTCGGGTCGCCCAAATAGCGCGGCAGCGTGATGGGATCCGGGAACCACACCGCGGCCTTGTTCGTCGTATCCAGGACTCGCGTGCCCGTGTCGGACCACCGCTGCGCCTGGCGCTGCACGTCGAATCGCACTCGCCCCGGCTCGATCGGCAACCCCGGGAAGCCGGTCGGGTTCCAGGTGCACGTTCCCGGCTCGAGCCGGTGGATGTCGTCGCCGGGAGCTGTCGTCGGGCGCTTGTACTCGAGCGCCATCACGACGTACGCCGGGTCCCGCGGGCTCGGGTCCTGGTCGACCTTCAGATTGATCCCGCTCATGCCGCGGCAGTACAGCTCGCGCAGCCTGCCCTGTGCAGCGAGTGGCGTCGCAATGGCGAGCGCGCCGAGCGAGAGGCCGAGTGCGGCGAAAGCGCGCATCGGATGTGAGTGCATGGGGTGTCGTCGAATGGTCATCGCAGTGCTCCGAGTGTCTCCGCCGACTCGCGGCGCAGCATGAGGTCGGTCGCCACACCGCCGCGTCCGTCGCGGCGCAAGTACCGGATGCGCGGCTCGCCCGCGCTCGCGTCACACGGCTCGTAGGACGCGAGCAGCACGAGCGGCGTGATCGCGTAGACGGCGGCGGGCTCGGTGTGCTCCGTCGGCGCGACGTCGGCGGCCGAGCGGTGAGCGCTCCCTCCGATCCGCGGCAGCAGCTCCAGCCTCATCGACGCGGTGTCCGTCGCCAGGCGGATGGCCTTCGCTCCGTCGCGCAGCTCGAGCGTCTCGACCCGGCGGGTGATCCGCGCGCGGTCGGCGACGGAGGCCGGCCCCACCATCGCGGCGACGCGCGCGGTCGGCGTGCTTCGCTCGCTCACCCAGAGGCCTGCCGCGGGCGCCGCGGCGACGGGGTGCAGCGAGTCGCTCGCGCAGGCGGTCGTCGTACCGGCGAACGCCGCGGTACGCTCCGGCGCGGCGGAGTCGGCGGAGAATTCCTGCCGACATCCGGCCAGCAGCAGGCTCAGCGCCGCGATCCGCGGCCAGGTCGAGACGTCGCTCTTGGTCGTCACGCGCCGAAACTGCGACGCGCCCGTCGTCTGGCCGTCTCTCCCCGCCGTTACCGCGCGGTAACGGCGGGGCGCGGCGTGTTGCCGACCCGCAAATTCGCCCGTAGTCTTGGGTTGTCCGGCCCTCGTGGCCGCCGACTCCCTGCCGACGTTCGCATCCCGCCTCGATGAGCCAGCTCCTCACACTCGGTCGCGTACGGCTGATCGCGACGGACGGCGCCGAGTCGGCGCCAGCGCAGCCGAAACGCATGGCGCTGCTCGCGTATCTGGCGGTGAGGTCGGCACGCGCCGGCACGCGGCGCGACGCGCTCCTCGCGCTCTTCTGGCCCGAGCTCGGCGACGAGGAGGCGCGGCGTGCGCTGCGTCAGGGACTCCACTACCTGCGCCGCGTGCTCGGCGAGGACGTCTTCGTCGCCGAGGGTGACGAGCTCCGCGTCCGTGACGGCACGCTCGGCTGCGACGCGGTCGACTTCGAGCGGATGCTCGACGACGGCCGGGCCGAGCAGGGGCTCGCGCTCTATCGCGGCGACTTCCTCGACGGCTTCCATGTCGATGACGTCGCGAGCGAGTACGAGGAATGGGTGGAGCGCACGCGCGCGCGGCTGCGCCGCCGGGCCTCCGCTGGCGCATGGGCGGCGGCGGAATCGGCCGAGCGTGCCGGCAGCCCGAGCCGCGCGCTCGACCTCGCGCGGCGCGGATGCGAGCTCGAGCCCGACCAGGAGGAGGGATGGCGCCGGCTCATGTCGCTGCAGGAGCGCAGTGGCGACCGCGCCGGCGCACTTCGCGCTTACGACGAGCTGAACGCGCGCCTCGCGCGCGAGTTCGACGCCCGCCCCGCGCCGGAGACCCAGGCGCTCGCCGAGAAGATCCGGACCTCCACCCGTCCCGCCGCGGCAGTCGCGAGCCCTTCTATAGAAGCCAGGGTCGTGAGTGCGCCGCTCGAGCCGGCACCGATCACTTCACCCGTCACTCCCTCGGGGGTCCGGACCCCCGAGCCATCGGCCCCCCGGACATTCGGCCCCTCCAGGTCCCGCATCCTCGTCCCCGTCGCGCTCGTCCTTTTCCTCGGCACCGGCGCCGCGGTGTACCTCACGACCCGCGACGCGCGTGCCGAGCCGTCACTGCTCACGACGGGCATGCTGGCGCGGCGCGACCGGCTGCTCGTCGCCGACTTCGCCAACCTCGCCTCAGACTCGACGCTCGCCGCCGCAGTGACCGAGGTGCTGCGCGTCGACCTCGCGCAGTCGCCATTCGTGAACGTGCTGACACCGCGGCAGATTCGCACGACACTGGCGAAGATGGAGCGCGCGCCGGACGTCGCACTGAGCGACTCCGCCGCACGCGAAGTCGCGCTTCGCATGGGAGTCAAGGCGTTCGTCACCGGCAGCGTCGCGAAAGTCGCCGGCGCGTACACCGTGAGCGTGCAGCTCGTCGGCGCGCAGAACGGCGAGCCGCTCGGCGCGTATCGCGAGACGTCGCCCGATTCGTTCGGGCTCCTCGCGGCGGTGGATCGCGCCAGCAAGCGGCTGCGCCACCGCATCGGTGAATCGCTGCACGAGCTGCGTGACATGCCGCCGCTCACCGACGAGACGACGGCGTCGCTCGCTGCGCTGCGGCTGTACACCGAAGCGAATCAGCTCAACCTCGCCGGCAAGCGCACCGAAGCGATCGCGCGCTACCAGCAGGCGATCGCCCTCGACAGCACGTTCGCCGGCGCGTGGTCGGCGATGGCCATGGCGCAGGAGGCCGTCGGCAACGAAGGCCAGTCGCGCGAGTCTGCGAAGCAGGCGATCCGCCACAAGGCGCACTTGCCGTACACCGACCGGTCGTTCCTCGAGGCGAGCAGTGCGTACGGGCGCGGCGACTACGACACCGCGATCGAGGTCTACCGCCGGCTGCTCGAGCGCTATCCCGACAACTACAAGGCGCTCAACAATCTCGCGCTCGTGTACCAGGATCGTCGGCAGTTCGCCGCGGCGGAGAGCCTGTTCACCCGCGCCACCCAGATCGATTCGACGATCGCGAACCTCTACTTCGGTCTCGAAGGGAACCAGCTGCTCCAGGGGAGGTTCGCCGAGGCGCGCCGCACGCTCGACCTGATCGCGCGCCGCTTCCCCGGCAATCCGGTGCTCATGACCATCGAGCTGCAGTTCGCGTCGGCGCAGCTCCGATGGGACGAGGCCGAGCGGCGCGCCGAAGCGCTCATTGCGACGGCAGAGGGGGATACCCTCTCGCTCGTCGACCCGTTCGAGGCGATGGCGCTGATGGCGACGGCGCAGGGTCGGCTCGAGGAAGCCGACCGACTCTGGCGCACGCACCAGCGGCTCAGCGCCGCGTCCGGATCGATGGGGCGGCATCTGTTCGGGGTGCTGCGGCGCGCCGGCACCGAGCTGCGCTACCGCAACCATCCCGCGCGCGCCCTCGCGATCGTCGATTCGACGCTGGCGCGTACGCCGCTGGACAGCGTGCTCCCCGGCGACCGTCCGTACGACGAGCTCGCGCGTCTGAACGCGACGGCGGGCCGGCTCGATCGCGCCAGGCAGCTCGTCGCCGCGGCGGAGGCGAACGATCGCGCACTGGAGCGGCTGCAGATCGCCGAGCGGAGCTGGACGCGCGGCGTGATCGCGCTGGCGGAGGGTCGCGCGTCGGAGGCGGAGCCGCTGCTGCGCGTCGCCGCCGAGCAGCACACGTGCCCCATCTGCGCGCTGCCCGATCTCGCGCGCGCATACGAGGCGGAGGGGAAGGGAGCCGCCGCGACGTCCGTGTACGAGCGCTACGTGACGACACCCTGGTTCTGGCGTTACGAGACCGACGCACTCGAGCTCGGACCGGCGCTGCAGCGGCTCGCTGCGCTGTATGACGCGTCGGGGGAGCGAACGAAGGCGGCGAACGCGCGAGCGCGGCTCGTGCAGCTCTGGCGGCGCGCTGACGCCGAGCTGCAACCGGTCGTTGCGCGGGCGCGAGCCGGACTCGGCGCGGGGCCCGGGTGATTCGACGTACATCACGGAGGTGATTCATGTTCACGCTGTCGTCTTCTGCCTTCGCGTCGGGGGGCGCGATCCCGAAGCGGTACACGTGCGACGACGCGAACGTCTCGCCGCCGCTCGCGTGGTCCGGCGCACCGACGGGGACGAAGAGCTACGCGCTCATCGTCGACGATCCCGACGCACCCGACCCGGCGGCACCGAAGCGCGTGTACGTGCACTGCGTGCTCTACGACATCCCCGCTGCCGTGAGCGAGCTCGCGGAAGGCGAGGCGAGCGCGTCGAGCGTCGAGGGCGCGCGCGACGGAATAAACGACGACAAGGGCCGCGGATGGACCGGCCCCTGTCCTCCCATCGGCCGTCACCGCTACTTCCACAAGCTCTACGCACTCGACGTGCTGCTCGGCGACCTCGGCGCGAACGCGCGAAAGGGCGATGTCGAACGCGCGATGTCGGGGCACGTGCTCGCGACGGCCGAGCTGATGGGAACGTATTCGCGCTGATCGGCGTCGCGCTCGTACAGTCGAGAGGAGAGACCATGGGGGTGCCCGCGACGTTCTGCCTTCGGCTCGTACCGCGGCGCGCGGTGCCGCGCGTCTTCCTCGCGCTGTCGTGCACGGTCGGCGCCTGCGTGACGGTCGGTCAATTGAGTCAGCGTGAAGCCGTGCTGTATGCGCGAAACGACGTCTGCGGTCCGGACGCCGCGGACTCCATCTGTGTCGTCCGGTCGGTGGAGAAGTCCCAGAGTGGATATCGCATCGTGATCGATCGCCGCCCGCCCGCCGGCCGGGATCGCCTGCTCGTCGACGTGCGTGGGGGAATGTTCCACGATCCACGCATCGAGGTGACTCCGGTCGACACCGCCACACGTCGACCGCAAAGATGAGCTCGAATACGACGTTCGCCGAGCTGCGCCCTTCGTGACCAACTCGGCGCCGCGTCGTTGACTCAATGGCGGCCGCGAGTGCGAGATCGACGAGTCCGCCGGCCGAATCGCGCACGTCTTGTGCGGTGATCGGAACGCTGACATCATCGAACGCAGCGGAGGGGACCTGTGCAGAAGACCACGCAGCAGCGGAAGGCGGAGTCTGTCGAGCGGGATCGTCGCACCACGGTTGGTGAGACCTCGAAGGCGGCGAGAAAGGGAGTCGCGCGCAAGAAGCGGCATCGAAACCGCGCCGAGCGCCGATTGGCTCACGCCTCGTTCGGTCCCGAGATCATCGACGACCCCGATGCCGAGTCGCTCGCCGCCGCGCGCGTTCTGCGCAAGCGTCGCACGATCTCGCAGACACCCTCCGAGGTGCCGCCCGACCTACTGACGCGCGCGATGCTCGCGAAGACCGAGATGATGGCATTCGCGTCGAAGAAGCTGCGCCAACTGCTGGGCCGCGCGGGAGTCTGAACGCCGCGCCGCCGCTGGTCGCCGCCGCGGGCATCCTGCTGATGGCGTGACGGACAGCGCACCGACGCTGGAGACAGGCAACGCGACGGAGGCCGGCGCCTCGTCGCGCGGATGGTTCGTCGGCGACCTCGCCGCCTGGGCCACCTCGCGCGGCGAGGCGCTGCATCGGTCGTCCACGCCGCGCCAGAGCGCCGATGTGCAGGTGAAGTGGTTCGTCCACCCACCGGGCCACGCGCGCCAAGCCTGGGCCGACCCCGACGGATGCTTCTCCCTCGGCGTCGTCGTCGACGGAGACATGCACTTCGCCTTTCGCGCCCACGACGGTTCCGAGCGGACGATTCACCTGATGCAACGCGGCGACTACGTGATCTGGCACGGGCCGTCGTACCACCACTCGTGGCGCACCGAGGGCGGGTGCACGTTTCTCACTGTCCGCTGGTCCGCCTTCCGTCGTTGAAAGGACCGATCGAGTTCCTGGCGCGAGTCCGAGATGCGACGATCCGTAGCGTCGCGTTAGCTTGCGAACACCGACTCTCTCCAGGAAGCACTCATGCGCGACATCCGCGTCGCCACCGTTCAATTCGAGCACGCCCCAGGCGACAAGGCCTACAACCTCGGTCGCGTACGCCACTTCGCCATGGAAGCCGAGCGCGCGGGCGCCGAGATCCTCGCCTGCCCGGAGATGTGCCTCACCGGCTACTGGTACGTGCGCAACCTGTCGCGCGAGGCGTTCGAGGCCCTCGCCGAGCCGGTGCCCGACGGCCCGTGCGCCCGGGAGCTGCTGCGGCTGTCGCGCGAGCACGGGCTCAGCATCGGCGCGGGGCTCGTCGAGCGCGGCGACGATGGCCGCATCTACAACAGCTACATGGTCGCCATGCCCGACGGACGGTGGGCGCTGCACCGCAAGCTGCACGTCTTCGAGCACCCGAACATCTCGGCGGGCGACAGCTATACCGTCTTCGATACGCCACACGGCTGCCGCGTCGGCATCCTCATCTGCTACGACAACAACATCGTCGAGAACGCACGCGCCACCGCACTGCTCGGCGCCGAGGTGCTCATCGCGCCGCACCAGACGGGCGGCTGCAATTCGGTGAGTCCGCGCGGCATGAAGCCGGTCGACCACGCCGTGTGGGAGCGCCGGCACGAGGACCCCGCGGCGTGCGAGGCCGAGCTGACCGGTCCGAAAGGCCGCGGATGGCTCATGCGCTGGCTTCCGAGCCGGGCGCACGACAACGGCATGTTCCTGCTGTTCAGCAACGGCGTCGGCGTGGACGACGACGAGATCCGCACCGGCAACGCCATGGTGCTCGACCCGTACGGCGAGGTGATCGCCGAGACGCGCGAGGCGGGAGACGCGATGGTCGTGGCCGACCTCGACGCCGCGCAGCTGCCGACGTCGTCGGGACGACGCTGGATGCGCGCGCGCCGGCCCGAGCTCTACGGACTCCTCGCGCAGCCGACGGGGCAGGAGATCGAGACGATGCGGGTGCGCTTCGGCATGTGAGCCGTTTCCTCGCCGATGCGATGCTCGGCCGCCTCGCCCGGTGGCTGCGCGCGATCGGCTGCGACACGGCGCAGCTCCCCGTGCATGCGCGCGACGTCGAAGTCGTCGACTGCGCGCGTCACGAGGATCGCGTCCTGCTCACACGCGACCGGCATCTGCTGCGCGAGCTGCGCCCCCCGCGCGCGGTCGAGATCATCCACGACGAGCCCCTCGAGCAGCTCCGCGCCGTCGTCGCCGCGTTCGCGATCGCGCGGCCGGCTGCCTTCTTCACGCGCTGCATGATCGACAACACGGTGCTGCACGAGGTCCCGCTGGCCGACGTCGCCGACCGCATCCCGCCGCTCGCGCGCGAGACGCGCGGACCGATCACCCAGTGCGCCACCTGCGGCCGGGTGTACTGGCGCGGCTCGCACGCGCGCCGGATGGAGCACATCTTGGAGACGGTGTTCCCGCCGGACTGACCGCCTGCGAGGGTCCGATGCGCTTCCAGCTCGACGACACCGTGCGGATCGTTCGCCTGCTCGTGCCCGAGCGAGACGTGACCGGCACGTCGGAGCACCCACCGCAACCCCGCGTCGGCGACATCGGCACCATCGCGGCCGACATCGGCGACGACCTCTACCTCGTCGAGTCCAACACCGACGACGGCGCCACGCTGTGGATGGCGGAGTGCAACGCGGCGGAGATCGAGCTCGTCGAACGCGCGAGCCAGGAAGACTAGTCCGCGGAGCGATGACTACTTGAGCCGGCGCACCCATCGCGACCTGGAAATCCCCGTCGTTCACCCTTGCGCCCGAGCGTTGCTCGCCCCTGATTCGCCGCAACGGAGCTTTCATCGAGGGATGCCATGGGCGGTGCCGTCGCGGTCATCATCATCAAGGAGCGCCACATGGTCGACGCGTTCATGCGCGCCGGCGCGACGGACGCGGCCCATGCCGTGTATCCCGGCGACATCGCGGTCGATCTCGGCGGCGTAGCGGGCCGACGGCTGGTCGACCACGCCATCATTCGGGAGGCGGGCGACGGCCGCTACTACGTCGACGTCCTTGGCTGGGAAGCGCTGCGTCGCATGCGCCGGCGCATCCTGTTCGTCGTCCTGCTGCTCATCGCGCTGCTCGCGCTCTTCTTCGCGGGCCAGTTCCCACCCGGGGCGCGGCCATAGCGCCAGTCGCCAACCATCCGTCCTCACCATGCGCGCCTGTCTCACCACCAGACGTCGGAGACTCGCCTTCATCGTCGCGTTCCTCGGCTCGATCGCGAGCGCGACCGCGGGCGCGCAGAGCGCCGATAGCACGACCGCCGCCACGGCCGGCGAACGCGAAGGCAGCGCCGCCGGCCGCTCGGCCAGCCTGTCGGGCGTGCGCTGGAGCAGCGCGGCGGCGACGTTCTTCCTCACGCCGTTCATCGGCGGTGCGGCCGTCATCGTGAGATCCGGCCAGGATCCGGACGGTGTACCGACCCTGATCCCCCCGCCACCAGCGCCATTGGCGTCGTCCGCGTCGTACGAGCGTGCCTATCGCGACGCGTATCGCGCCGAGTACCTCCCGCGCCGCCGGCACACCATGCGCTCGACGATGATCGTCACGAGTGTCCTGTTCATCGCCGCTGCGGCCGCGTTCAGCGGGTGAGTCGGTAGCTCGGTTGGCCGGTGCATCCGACGTCGCGTCGCCGTCATGACTCCGCCTATCTTCCTCACCGGCCAGTGGCGGTACCTGGCGATGCTCAACTACCGGATCGACCCGGCGCTGCTCGAGCCGCTCGTGCCGCGCGGCACGACACTCG
>QHVE01000095.1 GCA_003223455.1 Gemmatimonadota bacterium
GCAGGTGCCCGGCTGCTTGGTGACCTGCTGGCGCGCGGTGAACTCCTGGTCGGTGAGCATGTAGGCATGGCCGCGCTCCTCGCGGAAATCGGTCGAGAACGCGTAGCCGGCCCAGAAGTCGCGCAGCCGAGGATCTTCCTCGAGCCGCGACTGTGCGACGACCGAGCGCGGATCGACCGCCGTCGGTGTGTGCGGCTGTCCCTCGCTCCCGCCGTACCGCGTCCGCACCTGGTCCACCGTCTTCCGATAGTCGTCGTACTGGAGCGGGAAGTTCTTTCCCCACACCGCCGGGTCGTCGGTCGTGTCGTCGAGTGCGACCACGCGGTAGAACGGGTTGCGCGCCTCCTGCTGATGCTGGAACACGCTCGTGAGCAGTGCGGCGATGCAGACGGTGGCGAGCGCACCGCCGATCGCCGCGAGGATGAGCCAGCGGACGGCGAATCGACGACGGGGCTCACGGGGCGGCTCGGTGTGCTCGGTCACGACGTACTCGGAGTGGGTCGCGCGTCGGGCGCGGCGCGGTGGTGGGCGCGCGTCATCGCAGCGGATGCACGAGATCGGCTCGCCGGTGCGGGCGCCCGCGTCGTGCGGCGCCGACGACGGCGCATCGCCGCGTCGCTGCGCGGCGAACCGGACGGGCGTCGCCGACCTCGACGAGGCAAAGTCGATCGCCTCGGTGATCTCGGCGTGGCACGAGCGGCACGCGTTCTCGGTGACACGCCGGTTTCCCTCGGTGATGCGGAGGGGATCGGGGTAGCCGCCCACCGTGAAGAAGAAGGAGTGCCAGAAGCCGTTTCGCGCCTTCACCGCGTACTTGGGAATCAGGTCATGCGGCGTGTGGCAGTCGTTGCACATCGCGACGGCGTGATGGCTCCCCTTGGTCCACGCGGCGAAGTGCTCGCTCATGATGTGGCAGTTCGCGCACGCCGCCGGATCGTGCCCGAGATACGAGTAGCCGCGCGCGTACCCGAAGGTGAACAGGCCGAGGCCGGCAGCCATGCCGACGATCAGTGCGGCGACGAGAGCCCACGTGCGAGCGCGCATCGCGCGGGTGGACGCGCAAGGCGTGGTCCAGGGCGCGCAGGGCGGCGCGGAGCGCCCCCTGAGTTACTGAGTCACTTCCACTCAGAACTTCACCCCATCCGTCGTCTCGTCCTCGAGATAGTAGTACTCGAGTCCGTCGGCCTTCGCGGCCTTCAACACATCCGGCCAGTTCACCTGTCCCTGGCCGATCGCTGCCTGCAGCGAGTCGGGGAGACCGCCCGTGAGCGAGCCGCGCGCGACGCCCGGCTTCATGTCCTTGATGTGCATCAGCTTGAAGCGGCCGGGATACTTCCGGATCAGCGCAGCGGGATCGACGTTCGGGAGGAAGGTCCACAGCACGTCCATCTCGAACTTCACGAGATTCGGGTCGGTCTCGCGGATCATGAGATCGAGCAGCGTCCCGTCGCCGAACGCCACGGGCTCGTAGCCGTGGTTGTGATAGAAGAACTGGAGTCCGGCATCCTTCATCGTCTTGCCGATCGCGTTGAAGTCGGCGATCGCCTTGCGTGCGTCGGCTTCGGTGAACGCACCCTGGTGCGGGTACCAGGCGGTGCCGACGTACGTCGCGCCGAGCGCCTTGGCCGTGGCGATGACGTTCTGCGGATTCTTCTTGAACTCGTCGAGACCGACGTGCATCGACGTCACACGCAGGCCGGCGGCGCGGATGGAATCGGCGAACAGCTGCGGGGTCATGCCGTACAGTCCCGCGGTCTCGACGTGGCTCACGCCCATCGAGCGCGCGAGCCGGAACATCGCGCCCGGCTCCTTCGACATGGAGCGCAGGCTCCAGAGCTGGAGTCCGACGGGCGCGCCGACGGATCCGATCGTGCGGGTATTGCCCGTCGACGCGGACACCGTCGCGGGCGACCCGACGGACACCGAACGCGAGGCGCAGGCGAACGCAGGCGCCAGCGCGGCGATCGCGGCGAGCGAGCGGAAGGACCGCTTCATCATGACTCCGAGGACGAAAGTGTGGGAAAGCGGCGAAGCTTAGAGTCGGTCGTGCACGACGGCAATCGCGATGCGCGCGGCGGCGGCACGGCGTGTCCCCATCACTTGATCTTCGGCGCCGCGGCCTTCGCGAGCGCGATCGCCACGGCCTTCGCCTGCGCCGGGCTCCCGACGGGCTTCACTTCGACACCGACGACGACGTCGTACGTGCCGCCCCGGAGGTAGACCGGTAGCTCCGGAGCGCGCGCGCACGTCTCCGCGAACGCGTCGAGCCCGAGACCAGGGATTGGCTCGCGCGTGCAGCCGGCCCTGGCGTTCTGCTTCTTGTACCAGTCGAAGTACCGGCCGCGCTGGTTGGGCGCGATGGCGATGACACTCACCGTCGGTGGTGCCGGATCGGCCGCACCGCGTCCCAGGTGGGAGTAGGTGCACGGATCACCGCCACCGATGCCGTCGCCCGGATCACCACGGTCGGCGGGATCGTAGTTCGTCTTGCCAGTGATGCGCTTCACATCGGCGACGCTCAGGAGCGAGCAGGGATCGACTTTCGCCGCACGCGACGCCCGCTGGGCGGTGAGCGGCGCGGTGCCGACGGAAGAGGCCATCATCGCGATGGCGACGAGGGTGCTGCGCACGGCCGGATGCATCATCGCTCTCCTGGAAGTGGTCGGCGATCAATCGAGCGGTACGGAAAGGACCTCGCAAGGGCCGCGTGCAGCGCACGCCATGCATCGCACATCGCGCGGGAAGCTCGACTACAATGGCCGCCGCACTGCCACGAGATTCTGCACGTACCAAGCACCGCGGCTGCCGTCGAGATCGAGGTAGCCAACCTCGCCCATCGCGGACGACGCGTGGATGATCCGTCCGCTGCCAACGTAGATCGCGACGTGCGAGATCGCCTCGCCGGGCTCGGCGAACAGCAGGAGATCACCCGGTCGCATCTGGCCGAAGTCGAGTGGGACGCCGTCACCGACGTGCGCCTGCTCGCGCGAGGTGCGCGGAAGGCCGACGCCGTTCTTCGCGAAGACGTACTTCGTGAAGCCGGAGCAGTCGAAGCCGTTCGGCGTGTTGCCGCCCCACACGTACGGCACGCCGACGTAGCGGTCGGCGGTGCCGAGCACGCGCGCGGCGGCGGCGGTCGGGGCGGGAGAGCGCGGCATGCGCGCCCGCGTCGAGCTACCGGATGAGCTCCTCGACCCGGAGTTGATCACTCGGCCGGCGAGGATCACGCCGTCCATGATGGTGCCCGGTGACACGGCGAGCGTCCCCCGCGCGCACGCGGAGAGGACGAGCATGGCCGAGGGGACGACCGTGGTGGGCCGGACTCGAATGCACGACATCGGTCTGCCTGGCTGCAACGACGACGACGACCGCCGTGAACTGGCGGGGTGGGGACCTGCCTCGAGCGGAAGGCACCTTTGGCGCCAGGCGTGGCGTTCGGCGCAAGCCGAGGAACGACAATGGCTTGAGTGCGCTGCGCCGCACGCGCACGTGGGCTCGGCGTCCGAAGTGAGGGACAGGGAGCGCGCGGAAATGAGGACAGGGATGCGGAGAATCGGTTTGACGGTTCGACGGTTTTACGGACTACGGCCGGCCTCGGGACGCAGGAGTGTCCCGAGGCCGGCCGTCGAACCGATAAACCTTTAAAACCGTCGAACGGCGCGCCAAGCGCGCCCGCGCCTACTGCCTCACCAACCTGAAATCGTACTCCAGCTTGATCGTGTCGGCGACGCTCAGCACCACCGGCACCTTCGGCTGGTCGAGGCCGACGTCCTTGAAGGTGAAGGCCGTCGACGCCGAGCCGGCGACGTCCTGACCTTCGGCGCGCGCCGTCACGTTCCACACGGTGGGGTGCGGCACGCCCTTGAGGACGAGGTCGCCGAGGAGCTGGAAGGTCACCGGGCCCGATGCGGGAAGGCTGCCATTGAAGCCGCGGATCTCGGTCGGGATGAGCTCCACCGTCGGGAACTTCTCCGTCTCGAGCGTGCGGCGGCGGAGGAAGCCGTCGCGGCGGTCCTTGTCACTCTTCAGCGAGTCGACCTGGATGATGATCTTCGAGCTGTCCTTCACGATCCGGCCATCGGGATAGGCGAGGATGGTGCCGCTGATCCCCTTCGTCACGCCGATCGCGTCGTTCGGAAGGTTGGCACCCATGAGCTGCTCGCGAACGCGATAGCGCGCCTCGTTCCCGGTGGGACCGATGACGAAGCGAATCGGCGCAACGGGCTTCGCCGCCGCGACCTTCTTCACGGGGGTCTTCGCCTTGGTGGCCTTCTTGGTCGCCTGGGCGTTGGCGTCCGTGGCGAGCACGGTCGCGGCGGCAACCGTGAGCAGTGCGATGGCGCGCCGCGCCGGTGCTGCACGAAATCCGAACGTCATGATGAATGTCTCCGTCGATGGTAGGTAGCAGATCCGGCGCTGTGGGGAGCGCCGGATCCACGTTATCAGAAGTGTCTACTCGACTGCGAAGTGTTCCGTTGGTCGGCCGATGGTTGCATCTGCATCTATCGTCACGATTGCTCCTCCCTACGGCGCTTCGCACCTCCGGTCGGAGTTCCGCATGTCCGGCAGATTGCTCCTCCCTGCGGCCCTTCGCACCTCCGGTCGGAGTTCCGCACGTCCAGAAGCATCAGCTCTGCAGCAGGACCTTCGCCGGGTCGAGCTCGCCCGTGTAGTACGGCAGGAGCGCGTTCTGGAAGGCGAGCGCGTTGCGCGCGTTCACCACGGCGACGTTCGCCTGGAGCTGGCTCGCGCGCGCCTGCGTGAGCTCGAGCAGCGACGACGTCCCGACCTGATACCGCGCCTGCGTCGTGCTGACGGCGAGATCCGCCGCCTTCTGCTGGGCGAGCGCCACCGAGAGCTGCTGCCGTGTGGACTCGAGGGTCAGCCACGCGCGCCGGACGTCGAGGGCGACGGACTGCCGCTGGTCGGCCAGCGCGAGCCGCGCGTTGTCCTCCTGGATCCGGGCCTGCTGCACGGCGGTGCTCGTCGCGCCGCGATCGAAGATCGGGACCGAGACGGCGAGGCTCAGCGAGCCGCCGCGGTTCTGATCGAGCTGCGAGCCGAGTGCGGCGGCGGCCGAAGAGTTGTACGTCGCGTTGTAGCTCGTGTTGAGCGCCACCGTGGGCAGCCGGCTCGCCGCCGCCGCCTTCGTCCCCACCGCTGCGGCCTCGACGCGCGTCTGCTCGGCGGCGAGATCGGTGCGCGCCGCGAACGCATGGGAGAGCAGGCTGTCGAGATCGTACTTCGGCACGTTGCCCGACACGTCGCCCACCGTGGGCGCGACGAAGTCGAAGCTGCCGCGCGGATCGAGCTGCAGCGTCTGGATCAGCGCGATGCGCGCGAGCTCGACGTCACGCTCGGCCGACACGACGCTCGCACGCGCCGCGGCCGTCGTGGCCTGCTGCTGATAGAGATCGGAGATCGAGCGCGCGCCAGCCTTCACCTGCGTCTGGATCTGCTTCTCCTGCGCCTCTAGCGACGTGAGGTTCTCCTTCTGCACGGCGAGCTGACCCTCCGCCGTGGCGAGCGTGAGGTAGTTGGAGGCCACGGTGTACACGGCGGTCTGCCGCGCGCGCGTCAGCTCGCTGGTGCTGGCCGTGACGTCGAGCTTCGCCTGGCGCAGCTCGTTGACGTTGCGCATGCCGTTGAACACGGTGATCGACGACGAGAGCCCGGTGTTGAGCGACTGCGACGACGACGACCCGATGCTGCTCGTCCCCGCGCGGCCGACGCTGCGCGCGCTGCTCGTGTTGAGCGCGAGCGTGGGCAGGAAGGCGTTCTTCGCCTCGCTCACGCCGGTGGTGCTCGATGCGACGGCGTTCTCCGACTGCTTCACGAGGACGCTCTGCCGGAGCGCGATCTCGATCGCGTCCTGCAGACCGATCTTCGCACCGGGTGCGGGGGCCTGGGCGCCGCCCACGGTGGGCGCGGCGACGATCGCGGCGGCGAGGAGCACGCGACTCCATCTGGATGCTGACGTATATGCGTTCATGGGAATCACCTGAGTGGGTATGGTCGCGCGCTACTCGAAGCGCAGTGCCTGAATGGGATCGAGCGATGCCGCCTTCCGTGCCGGATAGAACCCGAAGAAGATCCCGACCGCGGCGGAGAAACCGATCGCGAGGAACACCGCCGACGCGGGGGTCGCGATGCTCCAGCCGGTGAGCCGTCCGACGAGCGACGCGCCGCCGACGCCGACCGCGAGGCCGAGCAGCCCGCCGAGCAGGCACATGACGATGCTTTCCACGAGGAACTGAAGCATCACGTCGGAACCACGGGCGCCGATCGCCATGCGGATGCCGATCTCGCGCGTGCGCTCGGTGACGGAGACGAGCATGATGTTCATGATCCCGATCCCGCCGACGATGAGCGACACCGATGCGATCGCGGCGAGCAGCGACGTCATGATCGAGCTGGTGCTCGTCGCCGCCTTGGCGATCGCCGTCTGGTCGCGCACGGTGAAGTCGTCCGTGCCGCCGTTCGGGATGCCATGCGCGGCGCGCATGATGACCTTGATCTCCTCCTGCGCCGGCGCGAGGCTCGCCGGCGACGACGCGCTGGCGAGGATCTGGCCGAGGAAGCTGAAGCCGTTGAGCCGCGTCTGCGCCGTGGTGTAGGGCACGATCACGACGTCGTCCTGATCGGAGCCGCTCGCGGTCTGACCCTTCGGCGCGAGCACGCCGGCGACGGTGAACGGCGTCTTGCCGAGGCGGATCTCGCGGCCGACCGGATCGCTGTCGGCGAAGAGGTTCTTCGCCACGGTGGCGCCGAGGAGCACGACGGTGCGCTTGGTGCGCACGTCTTCCTCGGTGAACAGGTCGCCGCTCGTCGTCGTCCAGTCGCGGATGGCGAAGAAGTCGGTGGACACGCCGTTCACTTCGGCGCGCCAGTTCCCTGAGCCGCCGACGATCTGCGTGCGCGTCACGATCACCGGCGAGACGCCGCCGAGCAGCGTGGCCTCACGCTTGATCGCGTCCACGTCATCGACCGTGAGGCGATTGAACGACTGCGCCCCCTGGCTCGCGCCGCCGGTGTTGACGCTGCCGGCGGTGATGACGATGAGGTTCGTGCCAAGGCCGCTGATCTGGCTCTTGATCTGGGCCTGCGCGCCGTTGCCGATCGCGACCATCACGATCACGGCGCCGACGCCGATGACGATGCCGAGCATCGTGAGCGCCGTGCGCATCTTGTTCTTGAAGATGCTCTTGAGCGCCATGCGGAAGACGGTCTGGCCGGTCATGCTGCTTCCTCCATCGGGGTCGTGGCATCCAGCGCGACGAGGTCGTCGGCGGCGATGTGCCGGTCGGTGACGGGGTGGTCGCGCAGGATGTGGCCGTCGCGCATCTCGATGACGCGCCTGGCGTACTGGGCGACGTCGTGCTCGTGCGTGACGAGGATGACGGTGATGCCCTGATCGTTGAGCGCCTGGAACAGCGCCATCACCTCGATCGACGTGCGGCTGTCGAGGTTGCCCGTGGGCTCGTCGGCGAGGAGCACGGTCGGCTCGGTGACGAGCGCGCGGGCGATGGCGACGCGCTGCTGCTGTCCGCCCGAGAGCATGCTCGGATGGTGGTCGAGCCGCTTGCCGAGCCCGACGCGCTCGAGCGCCGCGACGGCGCGCTCGCGGGTGTTCTTCACCGGGTTGCCGCGCCGATAGAGCAGCGGCAGCTCGACGTTCTCCACCGCCGACGTGCGCGCCAGGAGGTTGAACCCCTGGAACACGAAGCCGAGCTTCGCGTTGCGCAGGTCGGCGAGCTGCGGCTTGGACATCGTCTCGACGGCGACGCCATCGAGCACGTAGTGTCCGCCCGTCGGCACGTCGAGGCAGCCGAGGATGTTCAGCATCGTCGACTTGCCGGAGCCCGACGTGCCCATGATCGCCACCAGCTCGCCGGCGCCGACCGTGAGGTTCACGCCGCGAAGCGCGTGCACCGCACTGTCGCCTTCGCCGTAGACGCGAGTGACGTGGTCGAGAGAGATGACAGGGTGGGACATGGGCGGTGAGTTGGTGAGTAGGTGAGTCGTCGGTTGATTGGTGACTCGGTGACTCGGTGGCTGCCTCGAGAAGCAACGCCTCCAACCGAGTCACTGAGTCACTGAGTCACTTCTTAAAACGGCCCGCCTGGCCCACGACCCCGATTCGCCGCCTGCGGCTGGAGCGGGTTCGCGGTCGTGCCGGTCGACGCGGTCGTGGTGCTGCCGGGCTGCGTCGCGCCGATCACGATGCTCGTGCCCTGCTCGAGGTCGCGGGACGTGATCGCCGTCTTCTGGCCGTCGGAGATGCCGAGCTTCACGCGGTGCGGGGTGAGCACGCCCGAGGCGTCCACCGTCCACAGTTGCGCCATGCTGCCAGGCTGCGAGCCGCTCGGACGCGGACGGCGGGGTGCACCGTTGCCACCGGGACCACCTGGGAAGCCGCCCGGGAACCCACCAGCGGGCGGACCACCGGCGGCGACGTTCGGCGCCGCGGCACTGTCGCCGGCGGGTCGCGCCGGACGCACGGGGGCGTTCGTCTTCGCGCCTTCAGGTGGCGTGAACCGCAGCGCGGTCGACGGAACCGTCAGCACGTCGTCGGCACTCGCCGTCACGAGCTTCACGCTCGCCGTCATGCCGGGCAGCAGCTTGCCGTCCTCGTTCGACACCGACACCACCGCCGTGTAGCTCACGACGTTGTTCAGCGTCGTCGAGTTGAGGCGCACCTGCTCGACCGAGCCGGTGAACTGCCGGTCGGGGAACGACTGCACGGTGAACGTGACCGGCTGGCCCGCCTGGATCTTGCCGATGTCGCTCTCGTCGACCGAGGCGAGGATCTGCATGCGCGCCAGGTCGTTCGCGATGACGAACAGCTTCGGCGCCGAGAGGCTGGCGGCGACGGTCTGGCCGACGTCCATCGCGCGCTCGACGACGACGCCGTCGATCGGCGAGTAGATGTTCGTGTACGAGAGGTTCTGCCTGGCGCGCTGGAGGTTGATGCGCGCCGAGGTGAGGCTGGCGCGGGCCTGCGCGTAGTTCGACTGTGCGACGTTGAACTCGGCGTCGGTGGCGATCTGCTGGTCGTGCAGCTTCTTGCTCCGGTCGTACTCGAGCTGCGTCTGCGTCACGACGGCCTCGGCGCGCGCCAGGCCGGCCTGCGCATCGGCGACCGCCTGCTCCTGCAGGATCGGATCGATGCGCGCGATGAGCTGGCCCTTCTTCACGTGCGAGTTGTAGTCGACGTAGAGCGCCGAGATCTGGCCGGAGACCTGCGTGCCGACCTCGACCGTCCGCACCGCACCGAGGGTACCGGTCGCGGAGACGGTGGACTTCACGCTGCCGCGCTCGACCTTGCCGAGGCGGTAGCTGGGCGTGGTGCCGGCGTCGGCGCGGTGGTTGAACCAGAGCACGCCGCCGAGGGTGGTGGCCGCCAGCACGGCGGCGGTGACTCGCATCTTGATGGACATGGTTCGCTTCGAATGGGAGCGCGGTTTGAATGCTTCGGCGCCGCGGGATCAGCGTCGCCTGCATCCAGATTACGCGCCCTCTATTCGGGCGAGGGGCGTCGTGTCACGAACGGCTCGTGCGTGTCACGAACGGCGTGACTGGCGATACGAGCGCGGGGCGTGCGGGCAATGCCGATCAGTCATCAACGGTGCCCGGCCAACGACGGAACGCGGATCTGGAACAGCGATGAGGCGGAAAGGCCGGATCCAAGGCGAAATGATCCGTCGTTTCCGCGTTCCGTCGTTTCAGATCACTTCGAGACGCCGAGCCAGCGCTCCAGCGCTTCTCGGCGCGAGCGGCTGACCTTCACCCGCGCGCCTCCCTTGAGCTGCACCTCGTAGTCGCCGCCGGTGCCGCGGTGCAGCGCCTCGACGAGGTCGAGGCGCACGATCATGGAGCGGTGCACGCGCATGAACTTCTGCGGGTCGAGCCGATCCTCGAGCGTCTGCATCGCCTCGCGGATGAGGTGGCGTCGGCCGTTGCTGTGGAGCTCGGCATACGGCCCGCTCTGAACGATGTAGTCGATCTGCTCGACGGGGATCGACTGGACCTTGCCGCGGGATTCGACGGCGAGGCGCTGGAGATACTGCTCCGGAGGGCCGGAGGACCGGGAGTCCGCGGGTCCGGGCGCGGCGGTCGGAGATTGGAGCACGCTCAACAACTGCTCGCGCAGCTGCCCAAGGCCCTCCAGCGCCAGGCGGCTCCTCGCGCGCTCGAAGGCGGCCTCGAGGCGCTCGTCGTCGAATGGCTTCACGAGATAGTCCACCGCCGCGACGTCGAACGCCTGGACCGCGAACTGATCGAACGCGGTGACGAAGATCGTCGCCGGCATCGCGTCGGGGCCGATCTCGCGCACCACCTCGACCCCGGTCTTGCCGGGCATCTGGACGTCGAGGAACACGAGGTCGGGCTTCAGCGACCTGATCTGCTCCACCGCCTCGATGCCGTTCGCGGCCGTGCCGACGATCTGAGCGCCATCGATGTGTGCCAGCACGTCCTCGATGCGCATGCGGGCGAGCGGCTCGTCGTCGACGACGAGCACGCGCACCGGATCAGGCACGCTGTGCCGCCACGGCGGCGGCCGATTCGGCCAGCTGCTGCGGACCGGAGATCCGCGGCTCGACCGGCGCGCCCACGTGGAAGGGGAGGCGTACCTCCGCCACCACGCCACGCGCTGTGTTGCGTTCCAGGGTGAACCGCTGCCGCGCGCCGTAGAGCTGCTCCAGCCGCGCGCGCGTGTTGCGGATGCCGACACCGGTGCGCTGGCCGGACGATGCGGCGACGGGCGGCTCGGCGGGAGCATCGTTGATGACGCACAGGACGAGCGCGTCGCCGTCGCGCCTCCCCTCGACCGTCACGCGGCCACCCTCGGTACGGCGCTCGACGCCGTGCTTCACGGCGTTCTCGACCAGGGGCTGCAGGATGAACGTCGGCACGAGCGCGTCGAGCACGGTGTCGTCGATGCGGATGTCGACGATGAGCCGGTCCTGGAAGCGTACTTTCACGATGTCGACGTAGAGATCGAGCAGGGCGAGCTCGCGCCGCAGGGTCACCTCCGACTCCTGTCCGCCCTCGAAGCTGTGACGCAACAGGTCGCCGAGCCGGGCGATCATGCGGCGCACGCCGCGCGGGTCGCGCTCGACGAGCGAGGCGATGGCGTTGAGGGTGTTGAACAGGAAGTGCGGGTCGAGCTGACGGCGGAGGGCGTCGAGCCGTGCCTCGGCGAGCTGACTCGTGAGCTGGATCGCCTGGTCGCGGCGCGAACGGAGTCGCAACGAATACGCGCGCGCCACGCCGGTGGCGACGACGCCGAGGGCGAGGACGAGCGAGTTGAAGAAACCGAACCAGAGGCGCACGGCGTCGGGCGGTCCGCCTCGTCCGCCGCCGCGTCCGCCCCGTCCCGGAAATGGCGTGTAGAGCTCGCGAAGCTCGCGACCGATCAGCCCGAGCAGCGCCGCGGAGGCGATGGTGACGAGGGCGATGACGAACAGCCCGAGCCAGCGATCGCGCCGAGAGCGACTGCTCTCGAGATCGAACCGGCCCACGACGGCGAAGAGGATCGGCGTGAGGATGATCCAGCACACCGCCTCGACCGCGGCGACGATGATCCGGCCGTTCATGGCAGCCGATGGGCCGCCCTGATCGAAGATCCGATTGGCCAGCGTGAGGAGCGCGTACCCCGCCCAGAAGGCGACGATGGCCGCGAGCTCGCCCGGCCCGGGCATCAATCGGATGTGGCGCGCCTCGCGATAGGGCTCGGCGATGGCGGTGCTCGATGTGCCTTCCATTGTCGCTCGCTCGCCGGGTCGAGGCAGCGCGTGCCGGAGTGCTCCGCGTGGCCGACCCGAACGTTGGCCAGCGCCCGTGACCGGCGCAACGAGCCCCGATGCCGTTCGTGACACGGAGATGCCATTCGTGACGTGGATGCCTGACGGGCCGGCCTCGACGCGCGTCGCCCTTCCAGATCCGCGTTCCGTCGTTGGATGGGCCGATCGAATTGCGCGATCCCTGGCCCTCGATGATGGTTCGTGAATGCACAAGCCATTGTTCGCTCTCGTGATCGCCCTCGCGGCCCGCGCATCGCACCTGTCCGCACAGGCGACACCCGCCGGGGCCGATCTCGCCCGATGGCGGACGCAGGCCGCGCGGGTCTCGATCACGCGCGACGACTGGGCGATCGCACACGTGCACGGCCCGAGCGATGCCGATGCGGTGTTCGGGATGGTGTACGCGCAGGCCGAGGACGACTTCAACCGCGTCGAGACGAACTACGCGACCGCGCTCGGCCGGCTGGCCGAGGCCGACGGTGAAGCGGCGCTCTGGCAGGACCTGCGCGTCCGGCTGTTCGTCGATCCCGACTCGCTGAAGACGCTCTACGCGCGCAGCCCGCGCTGGCTCGTGGCGCTCATGGATGCGTGGGCGGATGGACTCAACTACTACCTCACCACGCATCCCGCCGTGACGCCGCGCGTCATCCGGCGGTTCGAGCCGTGGATGGCGCTGTCGTTCACCGAAGGAAGCATCGGCGGCGACATCGAGTCCGTGTCGCTGCGCGAGCTCGAGCGCTTCTATGGGAGTCGTACGACGGGGCAAACTACGCCCCGCGTACTCCGCGTCGCAGCGGACGGCGGCGACGCGTCCGACGCCGACCGCGACCCGCCCGGCTCGAACGGCTTCGCCATCGCGCCGTCCAACACGGTCGCGAAGCGTGCGCTGCTCTGGATCAACCCGCACACGACCTTCTTCTTCCGCTCCGAACTGCAGATGACGAGCGACGCCGGTCTGAACGCGTACGGCGCGGCAACCTGGGGGCAGCCGTTCATCTATCAGGGGTTCAACGACCGCGTCGGCTGGATGCACACGACGAGCGGCGCCGACGTGGTGGACGAGTTCGCCGAGTCGGTAACGGAGCGCGACGGACGACGCTTCTACCGTTACGCCGGTGCGGAGCGACCGGTCGTCACGCGGCGCATCGACCTGCGCTATCGCACGGCGGGGGGCGGCACGGCGACACGAAGCTTCACGGTCTACGGCACGCACCATGGTCCGATCGTCCGCGAGGCCGACGGGCGCTGGATCGCCGTCGCCATGATGCACAAGCCGATCGAGGCGCTGAGCCAGTCGTTCCTGCGCACGAAGGCGCGCTCGCTCGCCGAGTACCGCAAGGCGATGGAGCTGCGCGCGAACTCGTCGAACAACACCGTGTACGCCGATGCGGACGGCAACATCGCCTTCTTCGTGCCGCAGTTCATCGCCAAGCGGGACGATCGCTTCGACCGCGCGAAGCCGGTGGACGGCAGCGATCCGGCGACGGAATGGCGCGGCGTGCATTCGGTGGAGGAGACGCCGCACGTCGTGAATCCGGCCAACGGGTGGCTCGCCAACACCAACAACTGGCCGTACTCCGTCGCCGGCGCGAACAGCCCGAAGGCCTCGGCGTTCCCACGCTACATGGACGCTGTCGGCGAGAATCCACGAGGCGAGCACGCGGCGCTGGTGTTGGCGAACCGGCGGGACTTCACGCCACAGCGGCTCATCGACGCCGCGTTCGACGCGTACATGCCCGCGTTCGCGCGACTGGTTCCGACGCTCGTCTCGGCGTGGGACTCGACACCGGCGTCGAGCCCCGTGCACGCGCGGCTCGCCGAACCGATCGCGCTGCTGCGCGCGTGGAACTTCCGCTGGTCGGAGTCATCGGTGCCGACGACCCTCGCCGTGCTCTGGGCGACGGACTTGTGGAATCGCAGCGGCGCAGCCGCTGCCGCCGCGCGCACGACGATCTACGACTTCGTCCAGACGCGGGTGCCCGCGAGCGAGAAGCTCGACGTCCTCGCCAGTGTGCTCGACAAGCTGGAACGCGATTTCGGGCACTGGCGCGAGCCGTGGGGCGACATCAACCGCGTGCAGCGCCTCACGAGCGATCTCGGCCAGCCGTTCAGCGACTCGGCAGCGAGCCTGCCGGTGCCGTTCACGTCGAGCACGTGGGGCTCGCTCGCGTCACTCGGTGCCCGGACGTATCCCGGCACGCGCCGCCGCTATGGCACCAGCGGCAACACGTTCGTCGCCGTCGTGGAATTCGGCGACAGCGTGCGCGCCCGCGCGATCTCACCGGGGGGTGAGAGCGGCAATCCGAGGTCGCCGCACTTCAACGACCAGATGCTGCGCTACACGCGCGGAGATCTGCGGACGGTGTACTTCTATCCGTCGCAGCTGGTGGGGCATACGGAGAGGAGCTACCGGCCCGGGGAGTAGGCACGGCCGTACTCGGTACCTGCCACTTCAGTACGAAGTACTCGCAGTTGGCGTGCGCGCCTTCTCCAGCAGCTCATGCACCTCCTCATCGGTCGTCGGCGAGAAGTTCTCGTACCACTGGCCGACCGCGGCGAAGTGCTCGGGCGTCTCGGCGCAGACGATCTCGTCCGCGATGTCGCGGAGTGCGTTGCACGTCTCCAGCGCGGCGACGGGCACCGCGACGACGATCCGGCCTGGCTTCTCCTGTCGAAGCGCCGCGACCGCGGCGCGCATCGTCGAGCCGGTCGCGAGTCCGTCGTCCACGAGGATCACCGTCTTCTCGGCGAGCTCAGGGAACGGGCGGTTGCCGCGGTACAGATGCTCGCGGCGCGCCAACTCGGTGCGTTCGGTCGCCGTCGCCTGCTCGAGCTGCGCCTCGGTCACCCGCGAGACGCGAAGAATGTCCTGGTCGACCACTCGGATGGTGCCCGACTTGCTCGTGGCGATGGCGCCCATCGCCAACTCCTCCTGCCACGGGACTCCGAGCTTCCGGACGACGAACGCGTCGAGCGGCGCGTGCAGTGCGGACGACACCTCGAATCCGACGGGCACGCCGCCGCGCGGCAGCGCGAGCACGATCACCTCGGGGCGATCCTCGTAGCTGCGCAGCTCGGTGGCGAGCCGACGGCCCGCATCGCTGCGGTCACGAAAGGGTCGAATCACGCCTCTCATTCGCCGCACGCCGTATGCCGAGGTGGCCATGCGGTTCGGTCCGATCGGGGAGTCGTGACGATGGACTGGGCGGCGCGGCTAGAACTCGATCTGCGCTCCCAACTCCACGACCCGATTCGACGGCAGCCCGAAGAAGTGCGCCGCCGACTGCGAGTTCCGCGACATCAGCACGAACAGCTTCTTCCGCCACTTCGCCATCTTCGCCGCACCGACCGGAATCAGTTGCTCGCGCCCGAGGTAGTAGCTCGTCTCCATCAGCTTCGTGCGCAGGCCGTGTTCGGCGCCGAGCGCGAGGAGCTCGGGCACGTTGGGCGTCTCCATGAACCCCGAGCGCACCAGCACTCGGAAGAACCCCTGACCGAGCGGCTTCACCGTGACGCGATCCTCTCCCTCCACATAGGGAACGTCGGCCGGCTTCACCGACAGCAGCACGACCTGCTCGTGCAGCGCCTTGTTGTGCTTGAGGTGGTGCAGCAACACGACCGATGCACCCTCGGCGTCGCTCGTGAGGAACACGGCGGTTCCGGCGACACGCGGCGGCGGCCGCCGTTCGATCTCGCCGAGTAGCAGCTCGATCGGCAGGCTCCGGCTCTTCATGATGTCGTACAGCCGCTCGCGTCCCACCTTCCAGGTCGTCATGAGCGCGAGCACGCCGAGCGCGATCGCGAGCGGGACCCAGCCGCCCTGGACGATCTTCATCGCGTTGGCGCCGAGGAACGCGAAGTCGAACACGAAGAAGAACGCCGCGAGCGCCACGACGCGCCACTTCGGCCACCCCCAGCGCGTGCGCGCGACCACGGCGAACAAGAGCGTCGTGATCGACATCGTTCCCGTCACCGCGATGCCGTACGCCGCGCCGAGGGCGCTCGACGACTTGAACCCGGCGACGATGAGCAGCGTCCCGACCATCAACAGCTTGTTGATCTGCGGCACGTAGATCTGCCCGTGCTCGCGCGCACTCGTGTGCACGATCGTCGTGCGCGGCGAGAAGCCGAGCTGCACTGCCTGCTGCGCGAGCGAGAACACGCCGGAGATCAACGCCTGCGACGCGACGATGGCCGCCAGCGTCGCGATGAGCAGGAGCGGATAGAGCGCCCAGCGGGGGGCGAGCAGATAGAACGGGTTCGCTACGGCGTCAGGACGACGCAGCAGCAGCGCGCCCTGACCGAAGTAGTTGAGCATCAGCGCCGGGAGCACGAGCGTGAAGAACGCGAGCTTGATCGGCCGCCGGCCGAAGTGTCCCATGTCGGCGTAGAGCGCTTCGGCCCCTGTCACGGCGAGGAATACGGCGCCCAGCGCGACGAACCCGGCGAACCCGTGCGCCGAGAAGAAGCGTCCCGCGTACCACGGATTCATCGCGGCGAGGATGCGCGGCGCACGAAGAATCTCGATCAGTCCCAGCGTGCCGATGACGAGGAACCAGATGAGCGTGATCGGGCCGAACGCGCGTCCGACCTTCGCCGTGCCGAGCCGCTGCACCATGAACAGCATCAGCAGGATCCCGATCGTGATCGGGACGACGAAGTGCGAGAAGGCGGGCGTCGCGATCTCCACGCCCTCCACCGCGCCGAGCACCGAGATGGCGGGGGTGATGATGCCGTCGCCGAACAGCAGGGCGGTGCCGAACACGCCGAGGATGACGAACACCTTGCGGCGGCGGCGGTCGTTGCTGCGATGCTGCCGCTGCAGCACGAGGGCGAGCAGCGCGAGCACCCCTCCCTCGCCGTGGTTGTCCGCCCGAAGGATGAAGATGAGATACTTCACCACCACGACGAGCACGATCGACCAGAACACGAGCGACAGGATGCCGTACACGTTCACGGCCGACGGCGCGAGGCCGCGCTCGGCGCCGAACGCTTCCTTCATCGTGTAGAGCGGGCTCGTGCCGATGTCGCCGTACACCACGCCGAGCGCGGTGAGCGTCAGGACGGCGAGCCGCCGGCCGGCCGGAGCGGCGAGGTGGACGTGGTGCTCGTCGGGAGCCTCGGGCCCCGTGTAAGGCGGGCCTCCTTGCCGGCGCTCCGTGATGGGCGGCGCGACGGCGACCATCGAGTCGCGCGACGAAAGGAAATCTGCTTCGGACATGCTGCTGCGGTCTGGGTGCGACGGTGCGGAGTGATGCGACGCTACGCTACCACCATTCCCGTGAAGACCGCATTAAGGAGTCCGCGAGACTCACAAAGATTTCACAAAGATGCGGACTGAGCCTCTTCGGCCGACGTCTCGCTGATGCTCGCCGCCGGAAGACGCAGCTCGAAGACGCTCCCACCGCCCACCCTCGCGTCGTATCGGACGGTGCCTCCCTGCGCCTCGGCCATGCGCCGCGCGATCGACAGGCCGAGGCCGGCACCACCGGCATCCGGCTGTCCCAACGGCCGGTAGAACGGCTCGAAGATCCGTTCCTCCTCGCCCGGCGGGACACCCGGGCCGCGGTCGGCGACGGCGATGCGGATCTCGTCACCCCTGCGTTCGGCGCTGAGCTCGATCGTCGCGCCGTCGGGGGAGAACTTCGCCGCGTTCTCGATCAGGTTGACGACGACCCTGAGCGCGTGCACGAAGTCGAAGCGGCCGACGAGCAGCGGCTCCCCGGCGTCGACGTCGACGCGCAATCGGTGCTCGCGCAGCATACCGGAGACGCGCTGCAGCGCCGCGCCGAACAAGTCCTCCACCGCGTTGACCTCGGGCGACACCGTGAACGAGCCCGCGTTGAGCCGCGAGAGATCCAGCAGGTCGGCGACGAACCGGTTGAGCCGGTCCGCCTCGTCCTCGATCGTGGCCGCGCGCGCGTGTCCTTCCATCCTGAGATCATGCGCCAGGGCCTTGATCGTCGTCAGCGGCGTGCGCAGGTCGTGCGACACCGAGGCGAGCAGCGCGTTCTTCAGCTCATCGGCCTCGCGGAGCGCCTGCGCGTGCTCCGCTTCGTGCTCGAGCCGGAGCCGTTCGACGCCGAGTGCCGCGTAGTACGAGAGCGCCACGAGGAAGCGCGCCTGCGCGCGATCGATCGAGATCGGCTCGTCGCCCGCGAGGCGCAGCACGCCGACGGTCTGGTCGCGTACGCGCAGCGGCAGCAGAAGCGCGCGCGCGCCACGCATCTCGAGGCCGGGCAGTCCGCTCGTGTCGGCGTCGTCGGTGCTCACGCGCACGCCGCCGTCCATGCGCTCCAGCGCGGAGCGGCCGCTCGCCGCAACCCACTCCACGAGCTGGGTGCCGCCCATGCGCAGCGCGTACGGCCCCGTCGACTCGGTGCCCTCGCTCGCCGGCTGCGCCGCGCCCGCCGACGCCACGAGCATCATCCCTTCGGTGTCGGCCGGCACGAAGATCTCTCCGCGGGCGACGTGCAGCGTCGAGCGCATCACCTCGGCGATGGCCGTCAGCGCATCTTCGGCTCGTCCGGCGTTCAGCGCTTCGGCGCCGACGGCGGACAGCCGGTCCACCTCGGCAGTGCGCTGGCGCGCCAGCGCGGCGTCGGCGCGCGCACGGGCGAGGAGCTGCGCGGCGACGATCCCCGTGACGAGGAACGCCACCAGCACGATCCAGTCGAGCGGCTGCGCGACGACGAGCGAGTGGTAGGGCGGAAGGAAGAAGAAGTTGAAGCAGACGAAGGCGATGACCGACAGCGAGATGCCGATCCGCCGGCCGGCGCTCGCGCCCGCGCCGAGCACGACGAGCAGATACCCCAGCGCGATGTGCACCTTGTCGAGGCGCGCACGCACCGTGAGCATCGCGACGGTCACGAGGGCGAGCGCGCCGAGCCAGAGCAGGAACGACGGGAGGTTGAACCGACGATCCTCGTCGTCCTGCGCCTGGTGTGCGGCCGGCAGCACCGTCGCGCTCACGACTGCCGTCCGAGCTCGAATCGGTACCCGACGCCCGGCTCGGTGATGATGAGCGTCGGCCGCACCGGATCGCGCTCCAGCTTCCGGCGCACGCTTGCGACGTGCACGCGCAGGTTCTGCTGCGCGTCGCCGTGCGGGCGGTCCCACACTCGTGTGTACAGCTGCGCGTGCGTCAACGTCCGCCCCGCGTTCGTGGCGAGCACGCGCAGCAGCTCCCACTCGATCGGTGTGAGGTGCACCGGCACTCCGTCGCGCGTGACGCTGCGCTTCGTCAGGTCGATCACGATGCCGTCCGCTTCGACGCGCGCGTCGCCAGAACCGGCGGCCGACAGCGCGGCGCGTCGCAGGTGCGACCGGATGCGCGCCTGGAGCTCGATCGTGCTGAACGGCTTCGTCACGTAGTCGTCCGCCCCGAGGTCGAGCAGCGCGGCCTTCTCCGTGTCGGAGTGGCGTGCCGACAGGACGACGATCGGCACCGCCGACCAGCCGCGGATGTCGCGGCAGACGTCGGCCCCCGGCATGTCCGGGAGCCCGAGGTCGAGGACGATCAGCTCGGGGCGCTCGGCCGCTGCCAGGTCGAGCCCTTCGCGCCCCGACGCCGCCTCGATCACCCGGGCGTGGTCCGCCTCGAGTGCATGCCGGACGACACGCCGGATCTGCGGCTCGTCGTCGATGACGAGCATGGTCGGTGTGGGCGCGGCGGCGGGCATGCCGAAGGATATATCGGGCATCGCGCCCGCCGGTCACCCCTCTGGCGCTTCGAGGCCCTTCCGCCGGCAGGGGTCGGGGAATAATTCATCCGCTCCCACCGTCAGCGCTGTCGAGGTCCGTCCCCCACCCCGACCTCGACAGAGTCGCAAGCCGTCGCGTCCCCCCGCAACGCCAGTCGGTGCGATGATCCTGCTCGCCCATCCGTACTTTCTTCGCGACGACGCGAAGCAGCACGAGCGGATGAAGCCATATCCGCCGCTCGCCACGCTCCTCTGCGCCGCGCTCCTGCGCGAGCAGGGGCACTCGGTGACGCTGTTCGACGCGATGCTCGCCGACGGGATGGACGAGTTCCACGTCGTGCTGGCCGTCACGAGACCCTGCGTCGTCGCGATCGTCGAGGACAGCTTCAATTACGTCACCAAGATGTGCACGGTGCGGCTCCGCGAGGCGACGCTGGAGATGATCGCTGCGGCCCGACGTCGGGGATGCCGTGTCGTCGTCCACGGCTCGGATGCGACCGACCATCCGGCGCGCTACCTGGAGGCGGGGGCGGACGCCGTCCTGCTCGGCGATCCGGAGGCCACGCTCGCCGAGATTGCCGCGGTGTGCGCCGCGGATCCGGGTGCGCCACTCGCCGCCATCGCCGGCCTCGCGCTGCGCGGCGGCGACGGTGCGCTCGAGGTCACGGCGCCCCGTGCCGGCAACCGCGACCTCGACGCGCTCCCGCTGCCCGCGTGGGACCTCGTCGACGCCGACGCCTACCACCGCGCGTGGCGGGGTGCCCACGGCCGCACGTCCTGGAACATGGTCACCTCGCGCGGGTGCCCCTACGGCTGCAACTGGTGCGCGAAGCCCGTCTTCGGGCGCCGCTACGCCCAGCGGTCGCCCGCGGCGGTGGCCGAGGAGCTCCGTCGACTCAAGCTGGACATCGCCCCCGACCACGTCTGGTTCGCCGACGATCTCTTCGGCCTCACGGCGCGCTGGATCGGCGAGCTCGCCGAGGAGATCCGGGCGCGCGACGCCCGCATCCCGTTCATGATCCAGTGCCGGGCCGACCTCATCACACCAGCGGTCGCGCGCGCGCTGGCCGATGCGGGCTGCGAGGAGGTCTGGCTGGGCGTCGAATCGGGCTCGCAGCGAATCCTCGACGCGATGGACAAGGGAACGACGGTCGACGAGGTGCGCGCCGCGACCCGCGCGCTCAAGGCGTATGGCATTCGCGCGTGCTGGTTCCTGCAGCTCGGCTATCCGGGCGAGCAGTGGAGCGACGTCGTGGCGACGCGCGACCTCGTGCGGGGCGAGCGGCCGGACGACGTCGGCGTCTCGGTCGCCTATCCGCTGCCGGGAACGAAGTTCCACGCCGCGGTGCGCGGCCAGCTCGGTGCGCGCACGAACTGGGAGGAGACGGGCGACCTCGCGATGCTCTTTCAGGGTACGTACACGACCCCCTTCTACCGGCGGCTGCGCGACGCGCTGCACGCCGAGGCGCGCGGCGCCGCCGACGGGCTGTGGTTCGCCCTCGGCGACGAGGAAGCGTCGCATCGCTCGCACGCACCCACCGAGATCGCCGATGCAGCCAGCTAGCGCACTGCGCGAGCCCGCGCCGCTGTCGCCGGCCATCCAGGCGTTCGACGCGGTGGCGGCGCGGTTCGACACGCGCTTCGGCGCGTGGCGGAGCGTCGCCGCGCAGCGCCGCGAGGTGCGCGCCCTGCTCGACCGTGCGTTCCCGCGCGGCGCGCGCGTGCTGGAGATCGGGGGCGGCACGGGCGAGGACGCCCGCTGGCTCGCCGCGCGCGGCCGCGAGGTGCTGCTCACCGACGGAGCGCCGTCGATGGTGCGCATCGCGCGGGAGAAGCTGCGCTCGCAGCACGGGCCGGAGCCGCGCGTCGTGTCGGCGGAGCGTCTCGACGAATTCGCCGCGGAGCGCGCGGCCGAGGGTGCGCCGCCGTTCGACGGCGCGTTCTCCAACTTCGCCGCGCTGAATTGCGTCGACGCGATGGACACCTTCGGCGCCGGGCTCGCTCGGCTGCTTCGGCCTGGCGCACCCGCGCTGCTGGTGGTCTTCGGTACGGTCTGTCCCGGCGAGATGGTGATGCAGCTCGTGCGCGGCGACGGCCGATCGGCAATGCGTCGCCTCGCACGCGGACCGGTGCGCGCGCGGCTCGGCGGGCGGGACTTCACCGTGCGCTATCACACGGCGGCCGAGCTGCGTCGCGCGCTGTCGCCCTGGTTTCGCCTGCGCCGTCGCGTCGGGATCGGCGTGTTCGTGCCGCCGAGCGCGGCGGAGCCGTGGATCTCGGAGCATCCCGCGCTCGTGCGCGTGCTCGAGACGATCGACCGCGTCGCCGCGCACGCGCTCGCGCCGCTCGGCGACCACGTGCTGTACTGGTTCGAGCGGACCACGGCCGACGCGCCGCAATAGCCATGCAGCTCGATAGAGCCGATGGAGCGCACACTGGGGAGTGGGGGGTGGGGAGTTCACGACCTCGGGATACTGCTGCCTCCCGATCGGGTTCGCCTTCACCCTCCACTCCCCACTCCCCGCCCGAGCGGGGTGCCGATTCGAGTTCGGATCGCCACCGGAGATTCCGTGAGGAGTATGCGGGTCACCGCGCCGCCGAAGGACGCGCCACGCTCGACGCACGCACACTGCCGTACGTGACGAGCGGTCCACTCGCGCGGCAGTGGTCGGTGCGGGCGCGCAGCTGGGAGGCGTTCGAGCGTCGCATCCTGCGGCCGGAGCAACAGCGCGCCGACGTCCGCGCCGAGAGACCGTTGCACGTGCTCGACCTAGGCGCGGGCAATGGGTGGCTGGCCCATCGTGCCGCCCTCGGCGGTGCGGCCGCGCTGGCGCTCGACGTGCGCGGCGAGCGGGTCGACGGGCTCGGCGCCGCACCATCCGCCTCGCCGATCGAGCGTTCGACGTCGTCGTGTTCAACGCCGCGCTGCACTACGCCGAGGACCTCGCCACGGCGCTTCACGAGGCACGCCGCGTGGCGCGGGTCGGTGCGCACATCGTCATCCTCGATTCGCCCTTCTACCGCAGCACCGCGGAGGGCGAGGCGATGGTGCGCGAGAAGCGTCGCGACGCCGAGCGCCGGTTCGGCCCTCGCGCCAAGGCGCTGCTCGCGCTGGCGTCCGTCGAGTATCTCACCCGGGAGCGCCTCGCTGATGCGTCGCGCCACGTACGCCTCGGGCCCTGGCGCCGCCACCGCGTGCGCTATCCGCTCTGGTACGAGCTGCGCGGCGTCCGCGCGCGCGTGCGTCGAGAACGGATCCCCTCACGATTCGATCTCTGGGAGTCGGTCGCCGTATGATCCTGTTCGTGAATCCGCGCGCCACCCGGCCGAAGAACCGCCGCTTTCCGCTCTCGGTGATGTCGGTCGGTGCGGCGCTACCCGACCACGTGTCGTGGGAGATCGTCGACGGCAACAAGCCTGGTGCCGACCCGCTCGCCGAGATCCTCGCGCACGTCGAGCGCCGGCGCGGCAGCGCGGATCCCGTCCGCATCGTGGCGTTCAGCGTGATGCCCGGACCGCAGCTCGTGAATGCCGTGCCTCTCACGCGCGAGCTCAGATCGCGCTGTCCGGACGTGCAGATCGTCTGGGGCGGGAACTTCCCCAGCCTGTATCCGGCGCCGGTGCTCTCGGCGCCGTACGTCGACTGGGTGGTGCGCGGCCAGGGTGAGCACACCTTCCTCGAGCTGCTCGACGTACTCGACGGCGCGCGCGATCCGCACGACGTCGCCGGTCTCTCGTTTCGCGAGCGCGACGGCTCGCACCACATCGGCGTCGAGCGGCGATGGGTCGGGCCCGACGAGCTTCCCGCACCGCCGTATCACAAGATCGACGTCGCCGAGTACCTGCACCCGACCTTCCTCGGCCGGCGCTCGGGGGTGTACCAGGCGTCCATCGGCTGCCCGCACGGCTGCAAGTTCTGCGGCGTCATCTCGGTGTACGGCCGCAAGGAGCGCCTCGGCTCCCCCGCGCGAACCGCGGAGCATCTCGGCTGGCTCGCCCGCGAGCACGGGATGGACTCCGTGCACTTCTACGACAACAACATGTTCGTCAGCGAGGATCAGGCGCGCGACCTCGCGGATCATCTCATGCCGCTCGGTCTGCGCTGGTGGTGCGAGGCGCGCGTCGACGTGCAGTCGCGCTTCTCGGACGACACCTGGCGTCGGCTCGCGCGCGCCGGCCTCGCGATGGTGTTCTGCGGCGCGGAGTCCGGCTCCGACGACGTGCTGCGCAAGATGGGGAAGGGCACCACCACGGCGCAGATCCTCGACGTCGCGGCGCGCACGCGCGACTTCGGCATCATCCCCGAGTTCTCCTTCGTGTTCGGCGATCCGCAGGACCCCGAGCGCGAGATCGACACCACGCTCGCGTTCATTCGCCAGCTCAAGGCGGTGAACCCGGACATGGAGCTGATCAGCTACTTCTACACGCCCACACCGCAGCGGCGCGGCACGTACGGCGACGTCGACGCCGTCGGCAGCACGCCCACGACGCTGGAAGAGTGGACGCAGCCCGAGTGGCTGGCGTGGATGACGCACGAGGATCCGCAGGTGCCGTGGCTGGACCACCGGCTGCGGGCCCGCGTGCGCGACTTCGAGCTCGTGCTGAAGAGCCGCTTCCCGTCGGTGCACGACCATCGCACGCTGCCGTGGGGGAAGGCGGTCGGCCGGCTCATGGCACGTCGGCGATGGACGCGCGGCGACTTCGCCGGACCCGAGGCGCTGCGCACGGTGCGACGCCTCGCGCAGCGCGAGCCGGACGACTCGCAGGCGTACGGACATCTCCGCGCACCATCCCCCGCGCTGGCGCGATGAGCCTCCTGTCACCCGCGCGCGGCTACGCGCTCTGGGCACCGACCTACTCGGAGACCGCGGTGTCCGCGCTCGAGTCCTCGGTGGTCGGCGCGCTCGGCGTGCCGCTCCGCGGACGACGGGTGCTCGACGTCGGATGCGGCATCGCGCGACGACTGGCGGATGCGCGCGACGCCGGCGCATCCGTCGCGCTCGGCGTCGATCTCGCTCCCGCGATGCTCGCGCGCGCGAGTGGAGACGCGCTCCTCGCCGCAGCGGACGTACGTGCCCTCCCCATCGCCGACGGCGCCTTCGACGTCGTCTGGTGCCGGCTCGTCCTTGGGTACGTCGACGATCTGAGCGCCGCGTATGCCGAACTTGCGCGTGCCTGCGCGCCGGGCGGCGTCGTGCTCGTCACGGACTTCCACCCCACGGCCGCCGCGGCGGGCCATCGGCGCACTTTCCGCGACGATGCGGGCGAGCTGCACGAGCTCGAGAATCACGTCCACCAGGCCGACGCGCATCCCGAGGCCGCGGCGCGCGTCGGCCTGTCGCTGCGCCAGCGGCGCGACGGCGTGGTGAGCGACACGGTACGCGACTTCTACGCGCGCGCCGGCCGACTCGACGCGTACGGCGATCAGATCGGGCTGCCGCTGGTGCTCGCGATGCTGTTCGTGCGAGACGACTGAGAGAGCGACGTGCGCCTGCTGATCGAGACGCGCGAGTCGGCGATCGGTGTCGACGAGGGAGTGATCGTTCCGCCGGTGGGTCGGTTCGACGTGACGCTTCGCGTGCGCGACGGGCTCCTCCATCCGGGGCTGATCAACGCGCACGACCATCTCCACCGCAATCACTACGGGCGTCTCGGGCACCCGCCCTACCAAGATGCGTACGAGTGGGGGCGCGACATCCACCACCGGTTCGCCGAGTCGATCGCGCGCGGTCGCGCCCTCCCTCGGCGCGAGGCGCTGATGCGCGGCGCGTGGAAGAATCTCCGTGCGGGCGTCACGACCGTGGTGCACCATGACGCGTGGGAGGACGTGTTCGACGACGGTTTTCCGATCCGCGTCGTCCGTATCGCCACGGCGCATTCGCTTCGTCTCGCGCCGACGCTGCCGACCGCGCCCGACGGCGCGCCGTTCGCCATCCACCTGGCGGAAGGCGTGAGCTCCGCGGCGACCGACGAGGTGCGCGAGCTCGACGCGCGCGGCCTCGTGACGCGCCACCTGCTCGCCGTGCACGTGGTCGGGGTCGACGCGCGGGGGATCCACCGGCTGCGTGCCGCCGGCGCCGCCGTGGTGTGGTGTCCGAGCTCGAATCGCTTCCTCTTCGGCCGCACCGTGCCGCCCGAGCTGCTCGCGCCCGGCATCGACGTTCTGCTCGGCAGCGATTCGCTGCTCACCGCGGACGGCTCGCTGCTGCGCGAGCTGCACGTGGCGCGCGATCTCGGGCTCGTCACGCATGCGCGCCTGTGCGACGCCGTCGGTGTCACGGCGGCGAGCCGCCTGGGCGTCGAGCCGCCGTCGCTCGCGGTCGGCGCGCGCGCGGACGTGATCGTGCTGCGGCGGCCGCTGCTCGAGGCGACGGAGGACGACGTCGCCCTCGTCGTGGCCGGCGGTGCGCTGCGCGTCGTCGACCCTCCGCTCGTGCCAGCGCTCGGCGCGCTCGCCGAGCGCGGGTGGATCGAGACCGTTGACGGCGTGCCCCGGTGGCTGTGCGATCAGCCGTCGCGCGCCGCGTCGGAATGGGAGCGGCGTGATCGCCCGAGCGTCAGCAGTCGCATCGCACGGTGACGGTACGTCCGCAGCTGCCGGCTCCGGCTCGCACCCTCGAGCGGCACGACCATGCGCCACATCCATCGCATCGTGGCGCGCAGCCCCGATGCCCAGATCAACCGCTCGCGCAGCGAGAAGCTCGCATCGAGGATCGGCGCGGTCGGCGAGAGGCTGCTCGTGACGACGCGGGCGCGCGCGGTCGTCGCCATCGCCAACCGCGCCAGGAGCGCGACGTCCACGGTATCGGGCACAAGCCGCTCCGCGAGCGCGAGCATCGGATAGGCGAACTGCATCGACCCGCGCTCGGCGAGCGAGGATTCCACCGCACCCCAGTCGAGCGTGCCGAGTGCCGTCGCTCGGCGCACGACGAACACGAGCTCGACGAGGCGCAACAGCCGTTGCGAGTACAGCTCCGTGGACGCGTGCGCGGCGAACAGTGCGATCGACTCGTTCGGATCGGCGACGCGGAAGGTGACGCCGTCGATCGTGAGCACGTCGGTGAAGCGGGGCACTTGCGGCGTGCGGACGTACTCGAGCACCTCGCGGAAGTTCAGCCCATCGTGCAGATCGAGCTTCCAGCGGCTGCGTGCATGCCACACCTCGTACGACCACACGTCGCCCGGACCGTCGGGCGGGAGCCATTCGCGCTTGTACGTCGTCGTGCCGAGTCGCTGCTCGGGCACGAAGCCGGCGTCGCCGAGCAGTCGCTCCGCGTGCGCGATCGCGGCGGGTGGGACGACGACGTCGACGTCGGCGAACGGACGCGCGCCCGGCTCGGGGAAGTAGGCGTGCGCGGAGTGCAGCCCCTTGATCAGCCCGGGCTCGAGCCCCTCGCGTTCCATCTGTGCGAGCACGGGCATCAGCGTGGCGCGAATGCGCGCCTCGCGGGCCCGCCCGTGCGCGAGATGGCGCGCGAGCACGCGCGCGATCGCCGGCTCCGTCTCCAGATCGCCGCTGGCGATCCACGTGCCGAGCAGCGGGCCGACCCCGGTGAGCAGGGCCGCGACGCCCACCGCGCGCGCCCTGCGCTCGGCGTCCGGTCCCGTCGCCGCGAACGCGAGGGCCGTGTGTTCGCCCCGCAGCACGCCGCGCACCGCGGTGCCGATCGCGTCGGCCGCGGACTGGATCACCGCCACGTCGAGACCGGGCCACAGCGCCTCGACACGGTGCGTCGAGCGCCATGCGTCCTCGCGCCGGCGCAGCGTCTCGAGCGGCGCGTCGGGCGGGTCGTCGAGCGGCGAGAGGGAGGAGACGAGATCGGTCATGAAAGCGACGGCGAGTCCACGCGCGAGTCGTCGGGCGTCGAGAGCTCAACGGTACCGCGCATCTCACGCCGCGGCCAGCCGGCGAGTGTCTCGTGCTGAACGCCGACCGCATCGCGCTGCCGTGCGTCGTGACGCTCCCCGTGCTGGGACTGCCGACGCGGTTCGCGACGAACGAGCCGGCGATGCTCGAGACCGTCGACGACGCGTTCGGCGTCTGGCGCGCCCTCGCGGGACACGACGCGATCGACCGGGACGTCGAACGGCCGGTGCAGGTGCGCATCGTGGTGTCGGCGGATCCCGAGCAGAATGATCTCGATCGGGACGGGACGCCGATTCACCACCACATGTCCGACGACCTGCGCTTCGCCGCGCGATCGGCGGGGAGCTTCGCAGCGAGCGATCCCGCACGTCGCCTCGCGACGATCCACGTCACCAGCGCGCTCGTGGCGGACCGCGCGCGGTTCCGGACCGAGATGCTCGAGGCGGTCGTGCTCGCGCTCCTCTCGTGCTACGATCGCCATCCCATACACGCCGCCGCGGTGGCGCATCGCGGGCACGCGATGCTGCTCGCGGCACCGAGCGGGACCGGCAAGAGCACACTCGCCTACGTCTGCCACGCGGCGGGACTCGACCTGCTCGGCGACGATCACGTTCGCGTGCAGCTCGCGCCGTCGCTGCGCATCTGGGGGTGGCCGAGTCGCGTTCGGCTGCTGGCCGACACGGCGGAGCGCATCGGCGCGTCGGAGCAGTCCGTGCAGACGACGCATGGAAAGCGGAAGACGGTGATCGATGCACGCGACGGCGTGCGCGCGGACCGGCTCGTCGCGACCGGCGCCACGGTGTGCGTGCTCGCACGCGACGGCGGGCCCGTGGCACTCGAGCCACTCGACGCCGAGCTGATGGCGCGCGCGCTCGAGGCGCAGCTCGCGCCGGGATTCGATCGCTTCCCGGCGCGCTGGCCGGCAGTCGTGCACGCACTCACCGCACGCGGGGGCTGGCGCCTCAACCTGTCGAATGACGCGCGTGACGCGCTGCCGATCGTGCGGGAGCTGCTCGCGCGCGCTGCCTGCGACGCGTAGATCGCGTACGAGGCGCAACGCTTGCACTTCCACGGCACGCCATGCCCACGAAACGCCGTAGAGCCCGGCAGCGCACCCTCGCCATCGACGTCGGCGGCTCGGGTGTGAAGTGCGCCCTTCTCGACGCCAGAGGACGGATGGCGAGTGAGAAGCTGCGCGAGGAGACACCGGAGCGGTTCACGCCCGCGCGGCTGCTGACGCTGATCGAGCGGATGGCGGCGCAGATGCCGAGCTACGATCGCGTGGCCGTCGGCGTCCCCGGCATCGTACATCGCGACGTGGTGTACGCGCTCCCCGCCTCGGGGAGCAGAGCGTTCAAGCGATTCGAGCTTGGCGCGCGGCTCTCCGATCTTCTCGGCGCGCCCGTGCGTGTCACGAACGACGCGGCCATGCACGGGCTCGCGGCCATCCGTGGCGACGACGTCGAGATGGTGATCACGCTCGGCACGGGACTGGGTACGGCGCTGTTCATCGACGGGGTGCTCTCGGCGCACTATCAGACGCTGCCCGATCAGGACGAGCCGTTCAGCCCGTATGGCGACGCCGCGCTCGAGAAGATCGGTCGGGGCCGCTGGGAGAAGCGCGTGCGCGACCTGTTCGATCAATTGCGCGGGATCACCAACTACGACCGCCTCTATGTCGGCGGCGGCAACGCCGAGCGGCTGCACGGCGCGATGCCGTCGCACGTGAGGCGCATCGACAGCACCGCCGGCATCCTCGGCGGCTACCGACTCTGGGAGTGGGGCGACGTCCCCTGACGCATGCCGATTCGAGCTCTCGCCACCGATTATGACGGTACCATTGCGACCCATGGCACCGTCGACTCCGACACCCTCGCCGCACTGCGACGTCTGCGCGATGCGGGAGGCACGCTGATCCTCGTCACCGGCCGCGAGCTGCCGCAGCTCAAGCAGGTCTTCCCCGATCTCGATCTGTGTCACATGGTCGTGGCCGAGAACGGTGCGCTCCTCTACACACCGGCGACCGGCAAGGAGCGTCCGCTGTGCGAGCCTCCCGAGGAATCATTCGTTCGAGCGCTCAAGCAGCGCGGCGTGAAGCCGCTCTCGGTGGGACGCGTGATCGTCGCGACGTACGAGCCCCACGAGACGACCGTGCTGAACGTGATCAAGGAGCAGGGACTCGAGCGACAGGTCATCTTCAACAAGGGCGCCGTGATGGTGCTGCCGTCCGGCGTCAACAAGGCGAGCGGCCTGACCTGCGCACTGCAGGAGCTCAAGATCGACCCCGCCGACGTCGCCGGTGTGGGAGATGCCGAGAACGACCACGCGCTGCTGCAGCTGTGCGGCGTGGGCGCCGCCGTGGCGAATGCGCTGCCGGCGCTCAAGGACCACGCCGATCTCGTGCTGTCGGCGACGCACGGCGCCGGAGTGACGCAGCTCATCGAGCGCATCATCGACGGCACGATCGACGCGACGCCGCGGCGGCCGCGCGTGCAGACGAAACGCGAGACGGCGCGCGTCCATCGATTGGCCGACAAGCACGCCGACGTCCATCCCAACGCTTGATGGGACCAGCCGGTAGTGCGGGTAGGGACGAAATCCAGCGCATCGTCCTCTGGACGGGACGGTCAGCGCGCCCCATCATCGCTCGAAGGGGATGGCGCGCGCGCTGGCTCGCTTCTTCCAGCCATTGGCCGAGCAACGGCGCAGACCCCGACGCTGGGCAATTCGACCGGACTCACGATGCATTCGAAGGACTCAGACAAGAGCAACGACCCCGAACGTCAGCCGACACGGAAACCCGAGCTGGGTCTGTTGCGCGGCGGCGGGGACGCACGGACGTCCGAGTCGGCGCTCGCGAAGGAGTTCGCGCACCGCGCGCTCGCGCCGCTCGTCTCCGATCTCCGCGGCCGCCACGGTCGGCTCGAGGCTCGCAAGGTCGCCAGCGCGATCGGGCTCACCCCGCAGCAGTTCGCCGACTGCCTGGAGATCTCGCTGGAGGCCGTGCAGATGTCGCCGCCCCCGCCCGGGCTCGAGGAGCGGCTCGAGCCCTTCGCGATGGTGGTCGGCATCGTCCGTGACGTGTATGGCGGCGACTCGAAGCGCGTGCGCGACTGGCTGCGCACCCCTCGTCCGGAGCTCGATGGACAGACGCCGATCGACGCACTGTGCATTCCGTTCGGGATCCAGCGCGTCATCCAGTTCGTGCTCGGCGCCTGGCTGCGCAACGCCGACTAGCGGCGTGAGGCGCCGCGTGCAGGTCGCGAGCGCCGCATTCCTGCTCGCGCTGATCCCCGCGGCCGCGCGCGCCGACGCCTGTCCAGCGTCGACGGTCGACATCGCCGACTGGCCGATCGTGCGCTCGGCGCGAGTTCCCGGTTTCACGCTCCGGCTGCCGCGCGCCTTCGCGCGCGACACCACGCCGATCGCGACCGACTCGACACCGAGCGCCCGCTGGCGCGACGCTGCGCGCGGCCGATTCACCATGTCGCATCTCACGTCGACCGCGATCCCGGCTTCGCTCCCTGCATCCGAGAACAGTCCGACGTCGATGCGCTGCGAGACCCGCGTCGGCGCCGCGACGGCGACGATCGTCGCATTCGGAGACGGACCGAGCACGTACGTCGTCCACGCACGAATCCGCTGGCCCGACGGCGAGCTCCTCGACGTCCACGCCGACGCCGCCGACCGCGAGCATCTGGAGCAGCTGCTCGCCGCGGTGCGCACGATCAGGCGCACGGGGGCGTGAATTCGGAGGTCCGGGGGGCGAATTGGTTGGTCGAACGACGGTCAGATCTTCGTTCAAGATCCGCGTTCCGTCGTTGGAAGGCGAACGGCCTCGGGAGGCGGAAGCCTTCCGAGGCCGTTCTCCACTTCACCACTTCTCCACTACACCACCAAACCGCCCCGCCTCACGAACAGCTCAACGGCCCCCTCGGCAGCGGCTTCGTGCAGCTCTTCGTCGTGCCGTTCTCGGTGATCTCTACCTTCGCGTTCGCTGAGCCGTCGTAGGTCACCACCTCACGCCGCGTCAGCGACACCGCGCTTTCGCCCGCATACTGTAGCGTCGCCTGGATGCTGCGGACGGTCTTGCCCGCCGTGGGATAGGGCCGAGTCGTCGTGTTCGTCGCCACGGGGATCACGAGCCCGGTCGTCGTGTCGCCGACCGTGCGCGACGCCGTGAAGCTGCCGCGCGACGACGTGCCCGTCGTCGATTCCGTTCCGGCCGACGCGCCGTCCACCGTGCGCTGGGTGCTCCCCTGCGCCAGCCCCGTCACCGTGCGCGAGCTCGAGCTGTTGATCGTCGTCGTCGCCGTCAGCACGGTCGACGTGTCGCCGAGCAGCTTCCCACCCGGCCCGCGGCCGCGGCCCCAGTGGTGCTCGCCGCCGAAGTCGCCCCCCGGACCGCGGTTCGACGCGCTGTCCGCCGCGCGGTCGAACGTCAGCGTGCCGGTCGTGGCCGACTGGGTGTTCACGCTGTTCGTCGTGAGGGTGTCGAATGCCTGCTGGACCGCTCCCGCGGCGTCCTTGTACTGCGCCGAGCGCTTCACGGTGATCCCGTTGCGGCTCGCGTCGGGGCACACCACGCGCCCCGATGCGGAATCGAAGGTTCCGGTGCAGCCGAGGCCACCACCGAACGGTCCACCGAACGGACCGCGGTGACCCCCGCGACCGTCGAACGCGACGCCGCCCAAGAACTCGTCCCGCATCCCGCCGCCCATCAGGCCGCCACGGTCGAACGACGCCTCGCGCCCGCCGCCGACCCACAGTCCGGCGAGTGGCGCGTCGGATGCCGGCGCGCCGATGAAGCTCGTGACGAGATCGCCGTAGCCAACGGGCACCGAGCCCAGCGCCGCGCTGAGCGCGGCCGCCGTGAGTGAGGAATTCGTGGAGCTCGTCGTGTCCGTGCACGCGACGACGGCGAGCGTCGCGAGTCCGGCGACCGAGAGTCGAGAGATAGTGCGCTTCATGAATCAGACTCCGATGACGTGTGTTGAACGCTGGATACCGTCAGAACACGCGACGGCGGCGGTACCCTATGTGGGTCGTCATGGAGACACAGATGTTAAGGAGGACCCTCTGTGCGGGATGCGCGGGGTGGGCCGTGCGGGACACCCGCCGCGCATCAGGTTGCCCGAACTTCCGGACCCTCGAACGTCGGAGTCACCGTTCTCCCAGCTCTCCGCAGCGGCTGCAGCCGCGCGTACGTCATGCACCGCCACAGCCACTCTGCCGGCCCAAACCGGTATCGCCTCAACCACGCACGGCTCACCGCCGCCTGCGCGTAGAACAGCACCGGCCAGGCGAGCAGGTACGCGTATGGACGCAGCCGGAGCGCGAACCCGTAGCCCGCGCCCGCGACGTCGAACACCAGCGCCTGCAGCAGATAGTTCGTCAGCCCCATCCGCCCCGCGTCGGCGAACAGCCGCAGCCGCTCCGTCCATTGCGGGCGGAACGCGACCAGTAGCAGCACCGCGCCGATGTAGGCGAAGCACAGCCACTGATCCGCAATCAGTCCGAAGCCGGCCTTCACCGGCCAGTCGGCGCCCGCGATCGGCACCTCGGGCAGCGTCCGCAGCACGGTCCACGACAGCGCCCACGACACCACGCCGAAGATCATGAAGCTTCCGATCAGCCGCGCGTGGCGCGTCGGCTCGTCGATCACGCGGTGGCGGACGGCGAGCAGCCCGAGGATGAACAGCGTCAGGTTCGAGTCGGGCACGAAACCGCGCCAGTTGTGCGGAAGGCCTGCGACAAAGATCGTCCAGCGCGCCGCGACCACCGCTCCATATCGATGCAGCTGCGCGGCGTCGTGCTCCGCGGTCCAGAGGTTGGGCCCCGCGGCGGACAGCGGCGTCGCCGACCACCAGTGGTACAGCGCGATCGCCTCGGCGGCGATCGGTTTCGCACATGCGGCGACGATCGCGAGGCCGAGCAGTCGCCGCGTCGACCAGCGCCGCACGAGCAGCAGCACGAGCCCCCAGCACGCGTAGTCGAACAGGATCTGGAAGCCGAGACCGACCTTCGCGACGATCCCGAACAGCGCGAGCCCGGCGAGCCGGCGAAGGTAGATCGGCACGACGGACGCGCCGCGCGCCTCGAGGCGGCGCAGCAGCACCGCGAAGCCGACGCCGAACAGGAAGGCGAACGTCCCCCACGCCTTCTGCTCGGCGAAGATCCACACGCCCCAGCCGATCAGGTCCTCGGTGCCGGTGACGGAGCGTTCGAGCCGCTGGTGGAAGTGCACGAGGATCATCCCGGCGAGCGCGAAGCCGCGCAGGATGTCGAGCGAGTGCAGCCGCTCGTCCGCGTCGATCGGCGCGGGCGCGCTCGCGACGGCGACGGTCGCTGGTGGCGCGGCAACGGACATGGCAGCTCCTGCTCGTCGTGGAGGGAGCGGAGTGCAGCGGGAGGCGGCAAAACATACCGTTCGCGCCCGGGTCGAGGAAGCGCTGGACGACCGTCGCGACCGACCGTGCGTGGCGACATATTGATCGCCTCCGCTTCCGCGCCGTCCGCATCCGAGGCTCCGCATGACCGATCTCTCTCGTCGCGACCTGCTCAAGGCCGCTGCGCTCGCCACCGCCGGCGTCGCGACGTCGGGCACCTTCACCAGCGCCATCGCCGAGAACGTCTCGGCCATCACGCACCCCGATCTGGCGCCGCCGGCGCCCGCCGCGCGGAAGTCCATGCGCGCCGTCCCGTTCGAGCGCCACGACGTCGTGCGCATCGGCATGGTCGGCACCGGTCTGCGTGGGAAGTCGCTGCTGCGCGACCTCCTCGGCGTGCCCAATCTGAAGATCGTCGCGCTGTGCGACCTCGTGCCGGAGAAGGCGCGGATGGCGGCGAAGATGGTCGCCGAAGCGGGGCAGGGAGACGCCGCGCTCTACACGGGCTCCGACCACGCCTTCGAGCAGCTCGTCGCGCGCGACGATCTCGATCTCGTCTACACGGCGACGCCGTGGGAATGGCACACCCCGGTGATGCTCGCCGCGCTCGCGCACGGCAAGCACGCCGCGAGCGAGTGTCCCATCGGCACCACGCTCAAGGACCTCTGGGCGCTCGTCGACGCCAGCGAGCGTGCGCAGAAGCACTGCATGCAGCTCGAGAACTGCAACTACGGCTACAACGAGATGATGGTGAACCGCATGGTGCATGCGGGGTTCTTCGGCGAGGTGCTCCACGCCGAGGCAGCCTACCTGCACGACCTGCGGAAGATCCTCTTCGAGACGAAGGACGAAGGGCTCTGGCGCCGCGCCTGGCACACGCGCTCCAACTCGAACCTCTACCCGACCCACGGACTCGGCCCCGTGAGCTGGTATCTCGACGTCCACGCCGGCGACCGCTTCGACTACATCGTCGCGATGGCCAGTCCCGAGCGCGGGCTGACGCTCTATCGCGAGGAGACGTTGAAGGACAACAGGGCCGATCCGCGCTGGCGCGAGCGCTACATCACGGGCGATCTGAACACGTCGATCATCAAGACGGCGAAGGGGCGCACGGTCATGATGCAGCACGACGTCTCCAATCCGCGCCCGTACTCGCGCCACAACCGCGTCATGGGCACCAAGGGGACGTTCGAGGACTATCCGCCGCGCATCTATGTAGAAGGGCAGGCGGGGGGCGAGCGATTCCAGCCGATCAACGACGATCACAAGAAGCAGTTCGAGCATCCGCTCTGGACGAAGCTCGGCGAGCAGGCGCAGAGCGGCGGCCACGGGGGCATGGACTTCGTCATGGCGTACCGCCTCATCGAGTGCATGCACGAGGGGCTCGCTCCCGACTATGACGTCTACGACGCGGCGGCGTGGAGCGCTCCGCTTCCGCTCACGGAGATGTCCGTCGCCAAGGGCAGCGCACCGATGAAGTTCCCGGATTTCACGCGCGGCGACTGGATGAAGCCGCGCGCATGAGCACGCCCTTTCATTTCACGACACTCGACTGGGCGATCATCTTCGCCAGCATCGGCATCAGCTTCCTGCCGGCGCTCTTCTTCTGGAAGCGCGCGAGCAGCAGCACGAGCGAGTTCTTCACGTCTGGACGCGCGGCGCCTTGGTGGCTCGTCGGCATCTCGATGGTGGCCACCACGTTCAGCACCGACACGCCGAACCTCGTCACCAACTTCGTGCGCGAGCGCGGCGTGGCGGGGAACTGGCTCTGGTGGAGCTTTCTGCTCACCGGGATGATGACGGTGTTCTTCTACGCGCGCCTCTGGCGCCGCTCGGGAGTGCTGACCGATCTCGAGTTCTACGAGATCCGCTACTCCGGCGACGCGGCCAAGCTCCTGCGCGGCTTTCGCGCCGTCTATCTCGGCTTCTTCTTCAACCTCGTGATCATGGCCACGGTGAACCTCGCCGCCGCCAAGATAGGCAACATCGTGCTCGGCTGGCCGACTGGCCGCACGCTGCTCGTCTGCGCCGTGATGACGATCTTCTTCGCTTCCGTCAGCGGCCTGTGGGGCGTGCTCGTCACTGACTCGATCCAGTTCGGCATCACGATGACGGGCACCTTCGCCGTGGCGTACTACGCGCTGCAGCAGCCGGCCGTCGGCGGCCTGTCGGGGCTCTTCGCCAAGGTGCCGCCGCGCACGATCGCCATGCTCCCGGACTTCGGCGACTGGAGCACGGCCCTCGCCGTCTTCATCCTGCCGCTGACCATCCAATGGTGGTCGGTGTGGTATCCGGGCGCCGAGCCCGGTGGCGGCAGTTACATCGCGCAGCGCATGCTCGCGTCCAAGACGGAGAAGGATGCCGTCGTCGGCACGCTGCTGTTCAACGTCATGCACTACGCGCTGCGTCCGTGGCCCTGGATCATCGTCGCTCTCGCCTCGACGATCATCTATCCGCAGCTGGCCGACATCGCCGCCACGTTCCCCAACCTCGACCGGTCTCTCCTCGGCAACGACATCGCCTATCCGGCGATGATGCGCTTCCTGCCGGCCGGCTTCCTCGGGCTGGTCGTGGCCGGCACGCTCGCGGCATACCGCTCCACGATCGAGACGCACCTGAACTGGGGGACGAGCTATCTCGTCCACGATTTCTACCGCCGCTTTCTCCGCCCGGGCCTGAGCGAGCGACATTACGTCTTCGTCGGCCGGCTCACGACCGCTGGGCTGATGATCTGCGCCGCGCTCATGACGTACGCGCTCGGCACGGCGCGCGAGGCGTTCGAGCTGATCCTCTCGATCGGCGCCGGTACCGGACTGCTCTACCTGCTGCGCTGGTTCTGGTGGCGCGTCAGCGCCTGGAGCGAGATCTCGGCGATGATCAGTTCCTTCCTCGTCGCGCTCGGATTCTTCGTCGCGCGCAAGAACGGGCTCGAGATCTCGGCCGAGTCGTCGCTGTTGATCACTGTCGGTGTCACGACGGTGGTGTGGGTGGCGACGACACTCCTCGCGCCGCCGACCGACGCCGCCACGCTCGAGCGCTTCTTCACGCAGGTGCGGCCCGCGGGTCCGGGATGGCGACCGGTCGTCGAACGCCTCGGCGTGACGGGTGTGGAGGACTCGCTGTCGCAGTCGCTGCTTGGTTGGGTGCTCGGCTGTCTGTTCGTGTACTCGGGGCTGTTCGGAACGGGCAGTCTCCTCTACGGACGCATGCCGCAGTTCGCGATGTGGCTCGTCGTGTTCGTCGTGAGCGGCGCCGGACTGGCGCGCGTGCTCCGCGGCTTCTGGACTCCGGAAGCGTGACGCAGGAGGCTCGAATGCGCACGACGCAGGCGGTGATTCTCGCTCGCGGGCTCGGCTCGCGCATGCGGCGTGAAGCGGAGGCAGCGAGCGCGGCGCTCACTGCCGACCAGCGCCGCGCCGCCGAGCGTGGCGCCAAGGGGATGATGCCCCTCGGCGCGCGCCCCTTCCTCGACTACGTGCTGTCGGCGCTCGCCGACGCGGGGATCCGTGACGTGACATTGGTGGTCGGCCCGGAAGCCGATGAAATTCGCGATCACTTCGGGCGCACCCACGTGCCCGAGCGCGTACGCGTGCAGTTCGCCATACAGGAGGAACCGCGCGGCACCGCCGATGCCGTGGTGTCGGCGCGTCCCGCCGTGGACGACGCACCATTTCTCGTCCTCAACTCCGACAACTACTATCCCGTCGCGGCGTATCGCGATCTCGCGGAGCTCGGCGGGTCGGGGCTCGTCGCGTTCGAGGCGGAGACGCTCGTGCGCGAGAGCCGGCTCGAGCCCGAACGCGTGCTTCGCTATGCGCTGCTCGACATCGGGGACGACGGCGTGCTGCGCGCCGTGCGCGAGAAGCCCGATGCCGACGATCCGCTCGCGCAGCGCGCCGAGCGCTGGGTGTCGATGAACCTGTGGTCGTTCTCCCCCGTGATCTTCGAGGCGTGCGCGCGCGTGCGCCCGTCGACGCGCGGCGAGCTCGAGATCCAGGACGCGGTGACGATCGCCATGCGCGATCTCGGCGAGCCGTTCCGCGTCGTCCGCATGCGCGCCGGCGTGCTCGATCTCTCCAGCCGGGCCGACATCGCATTCGTCGCCTCGCAGATGGAGGCGATCGAGCCTCGCCCATGACCAGGCCGGCGACGCGCCGCTACATCGTGCCGGGGCGCATCGAGCTGGTGGGCAAGCACGTGGATTACGCGGGCGGCCGCTCCCTCACCTGTGCCGTCGATCGCGCCATCACCGCCGACGCGCGTCCGCTCGACGCGCCGCTGGTTCGGGTGCGCGACGCGGCGCGGCGCAGCATCGTCGAAGTCCCGCTTCTTCCCGGCATCGAGCGCACGCACGGGAGCGCCCGCTGGAGCTCGTACGTCGTGGCCGTGGCGCGCCGCTTCGCGCGCGATTTTCCGCGCGCGCGGGTCGGGATCGAGGTTCGCGTGACCAGCACGCTCCCTCCGTCCGCGGGACTGAGCAGCTCGAGCGCGCTCACCGTCGCCATCGGCTCCGCGCTCGCCGATGCGAACGGCATGGACTCGCGCGCCGCATGGCGCGCCGCCGTGCCCGACGAGCTGGCGCGCGCCGAGTACTTCGGTGCGATGGAGACCGGTGCGCCCTATGGTCCGTTCACCGGCGACGCCGGTGTCGGCGCGCGCGGCGGCGCGCAGGACCACGTCGCGATCCTCTGCGCGCGCGAGGAGAGCGTCGGACAGTTCTCGTATCTCCCGGCGCGGCTGGAGCGGCGCGTGCCCTGGCCATCGGAGTACGCGCTCGCCATCGGCGTGAGCGGCGTCTCGGCAACGAAGACGGGCAACGCCCGGGCGCGCTACAATCGCGTGTCCGACTCGACACGGGCGCTCGTGCGCGTGTGGAACGAGACGACGGGCCGCACCGACGACACGCTCGCGCGTGCGATCGCGAGCGCGCCCGATGCGGGCGAGCGACTGTCGCATCTGGCGGAGCAGGGGACGGAGGAGTTCGACGGCGATTATCTCGGTCCGCGCTTCGCGCAGTTCCGCGAGGAGGTCGAGGTCATCGTCCCCGGGGTCGGCAGGCTCGTCGATCGCTCGATGGCCATGGCCGAGCTCGCGCTTCGCAATCAGGTCGCCGAGACGAGCTTCCTCACGCGCGCGGCGCGCCATGGTGGTGCGGTGGCGGCGTCGGCCTTCGGCGCCGGCTTCGGCGGCGCGGTGTGGGCGATGGTGCGCACTGAGGATGCGGACAGCTTCCTCGAGCACTGGCGCGCGGCGTATCTCGCGAAGTTCCCCAGCCGCGCCGAGCACGCGCAGTGGCTGGTCACGCGGCCGGCCGGCCCGGCGCGACTGGACACGGAATAGCACGCGGCGAAACGATATCCGATGCCGCTGTCGCTGACGGTCGATCAGGTCGCGTCGCTCGCTCCCGACGCCGCATCGCTCGCGGCGGGGAAGAAGCTCGCTGCCGGTCGCGACTGGTCGAACGTCGGCTACGACGAGCGTGCCCTCTGGGGTGAGTGCAAGGGCTCCGCGCTCTACCAGGTGCGCGTCGATCTGTCCGATCTCGCCGCCAAGTGCTCCTGTCCGAGCCGGAAGTTCCCCTGCAAGCACGCGCTCGGGCTCCTGCTGAAGGCGGCAGCCAATCCCGCCGCCGTGGCCACTGTCGACGCGCCCGACTGGGTCGCCGACTGGCTCGCGCGCCGTGGCGCAGCCGCCGAGCAGAAGGAGAAGAAGAAGGCCGACGTCGCCAACGCGCCGGTGGACGAGCAGGCGCAGGCCCGCCGCGCGCAGCAGCGTGCGAAGCGCGTGGACGAGGGGATCGCGGCGCTCGACCTCTGGCTCGCTGACATGTTGCGCAACGGACTCGGCACCCTGGCCGAGCATCACGATCAGTCGTGGGAACGCCAGGCGGCCCGTCTGGTCGATGCCCAGGCGCCGGCGCTCGCGACACGCGTCCGCCGCATCGGCGACATCCCGCGCTCCACGCCCGACTGGACACGGCGCGTGCTCGGGGAGCTGGGACGCGTCGCACTCCTCACCGAAGCATACAGTCGCATCGACACGCTCGACGACGCGTTGCGCGACGACGTGCGCGCGCTCGTCGGCTGGTCGTTGAAGGACGAGGAGGTGATCGCCCGCGGATCGGCCGTCGACGACCGTTGGCTCGTCATCGGACAGCGCGTCGAGGACGACGACCGCTTGCGCGTGCAGCGCACCTGGCTGCTCGGGCTCGAGAGTGAGCGCTATGCGCTGGTGCTGCAGTTCGCCGCCGGTTCGGCGCCGTTCACCGAGAGCTTCGTTCCGGGGACGCTGCTTCGCGCCCGCGTGCGATACTGGCCGAGCGCGCATGCATCGCGCGCGCTGGTCGAGGAGCGTCTCGGACATCTGGAGCCGTGGACCGGCCAGTCGACCGGCTACTCCGGCTTCGACGCGCTGCTCGAGGCGACGACGGCCGCACTCGGCGCACAGCCCTGGGTCGAGCGTGTGCCGTGCGTCGTACGTGACGTCCGGCCGGCGCGCCATGCCGCGACCGGATGGCATCTCGTCGACGCAGCGGGCTGCGCACTGCCCCTCGCGGCGCGCGACCATCGGCGGCTGCTCGCCGTCTCCGGCGGACATCCCGTGCACGTCGCCGCCGAGTGGGACGGCGATGTGCTGCTGCCACTCGCCGTGATGTCCGGCAATTCATTCGAGCGGCTGAGCGCCTGATGCAGTCCCTCGTCGAAGCCGCCCTCGTCGGCACGGCGCGTCAACCCGACCGTGCGCGCTCGGCGCTCGAGGGCGACCAGCCGGTCGATGAAGTCGTGACTGCGCTGGACGAGAGCGTCGCCCTCGAGCGCCGTGTGCTGCTCGCCGCCGCCGCCCACGACCTGTACGCTCGCGCCGGCCGGATGCCGCGCACCGACGTCGAGGCGGTACGGGCCGCGAGCGCCGAGACCCGCCCCAGCTGCCCGGCGTCGGTCGCCACGCTCCTCGGCGAGCTGCTCGTCATGCGTCCGCGCACGCTGCTCGCCGAAGCGCTTGGCCGGTTGGACGCCGCCGGCATGATCGTGCCGCCGTCGCTCCTCCCCGACTTGTTCGACCTGCGCGACCCGAGCGTGGGCGCGCTTCTTTCCCGCGTCATCGGTGAGCGCGGCCGCTGGCTGCTCTCGCTCGTCGATGACGACGCCGACTGGCTGCGGCACGACGCGCTCGATCCGGCCGAGGCGCTCCGCGTGTGGGAGGAGGGCTCGCTTCCGCGTCGGCTCGCCGTGCTGCGCGCGCGTCGGCTCGCGGAGCCCGAGGTCGCGCGCGCGTGGCTCGCCGCGAGCTGGGCGACGGAGAGCGCCGAGCATCGCACGCAACTGCTCGCCGTAATCGGTGAGTCGCTGGAGCCGGCCGACGCTCCGTTCCTCGAGTCGGCGCTTGCCGATCGCAGCGCGAATGTCCGTGCCGTCGCGGCCCGGCTGCTCGCCCGGCTGCCGAGTTCCGAGGCGGCCCTGCGCTTCGCCGAACGCGCCGACGCGATGCTCGACTACGACGCGCCGAGCGCGCCGGGCATCCACGCCAAGGTGCAGAAGGCCGTCGGCCTCGCGCGAGCGGGAACGCTGCACGTGCGGCCCCCCGAGCGATGGGACGCGGCGTGGGAACGCGACGGCATCACGGCGAAGCCTCAGAAGGGAACCGGAGAGCGCGCCCACTGGCTCACGGAAGCGCTCGCGCTCGTCGCGCCCGAGCACTGGTCGCAGCGCTTCGGCACGGATGCACGCACGCTCATCCGAGCGGCGCTCGAGAGCGAGTGGGCGACGACGGTGCTGCACGGCTGGTCGCGCGGCGCCATCGCGGTGAAAGATCACGTCTGGGCCGCGGCACTCTGGGATGCGTGGCTCGACGACGTGAAGTCGGGCGAGGCGACAGCGCGCCACGAATCGACGACGCGCGCGACGGTGCTGATCGCGCTCTACCGCGCGCTCTCGGCCGCCGACGCCGAAGCGCGCACCCTCGCGCTCATGCACCGTCCTGCCACGGACCGCCCCTTCGGGCTCTCCATGCTCGTCGACGCGGTGGCCGCGCCATGGACCGCCGAGTACTCGCGCCGCTTCCTCGACGAGATCGCATCTCCGCTCGCCGTCGCCGTCGGCGCGCAATGGGCCCCCGGCACCTGGTTGGAGGTGCTCGAGGCTGTCGCCATGCGCCTCGCGCCCACGTCGTTCGCCGCTGCGCTCGCGCTCGCGCATCGGCTGGCAACCATCGAGAACGCGCCGCCGTCCCACCTGCGCGAGCTCGAAGGGTTCGCGGCGCTCGTTCGTTTACGTCAACGCATTCACGAGGAGATCCCAGGTGAGCCAGCCCGCCGCTGACGTGTCCACCATCCTTCGGCGACACGCCGAGGACGAGTACGCGGAGGAGCTCGCCGCGCTCGCCGCCGCCGACGACCGCGAGCGTCCGCCGAGCTGGCGGCTCTCGCCGTGGGCGGTGCGCACCTATCTGCTCGGCGGCACGCTGCCGAACGGCTTCGAGGTCCGCGCCAAGTACATCGGCAACGCTCGACTCATCGAGATCGCGGTGTCGACGCTCGCCACCGACCGCGCGCTGCTCCTGCTCGGCGTGCCCGGCACGGCCAAGTCGTGGGTGAGCGAGCATCTCGCCGCCGCGATCGCCGGCGACTCCACGCTGCTCGTGCAGGGCACCGCCGGCACCGACGAGGCGGCGCTCCGCTATGGATGGAACTACGCGCGCCTGATCGCCGAGGGCCCCTCGGAAAAGGCGCTCGTGCCGAGTCCCCTCTACCGCGCCATGCGCGAGGGGAAGATCGCGCGTGTCGAGGAGCTGACGCGCATGCCGAGCGAGGTGCAGGACACGTTGATCACGATGCTCTCCGAGAAGACGCTCCCCATCCCCGAGCTGGGGATCGAGGTCCAGGCGCGGCGCGGATTCAACGTGATCGGCACGGCGAACAACCGCGACAAGGGGGTGAACGATCTCTCGAGCGCGCTGACACGGCGGTTCAACGCCGTCGTGCTCCCGACGCCCGCCACGCTCGAGGAGGAAGTCTCGATCGTGACGCGCCGTGTCGCCGAGACGGGGCGTGCGCTCGCGCTGCCCGCCGAGAAACCGCCGATGGAGGAGATCCGCCGGCTCGTCACCATCTTCCGCGAGCTGCGCGACGGCGTGACGGCCGACGGCAAGACGAAGCTCAAGTCGCCGTCGGGAAGCCTCTCCACCGCCGAAGCGATCTCGGTCATGAACGGCGGTCTCGCCATGGCCACCTACTTCGGCGACGGCGCCGTGCGCGCGGGAGATCTCGCGTCGGGCATCACGGGCGCGATCGTGAAGGATCCCGTGCAGGACCGCATCGTCTGGATGGAGTACCTGCAGACCGTGGTCAAGGAGCGCGACGGCTGGAAGGATCTCTATCGCAGTTGCATGGAGATCGTCTGACGCCGTGAGCGTCCACGTCTTCGGCATCCGTCACCACGGTCCGGGATGTGCGCGCAGCCTTCTCGGCGCGCTCGCGGCGCTCGCACCCGACGTCGTGCTGATCGAGGGACCGCCCGACGCGCAGGAAGTCCTCCCGTTCGCGGGCCACGCCGACATCGCTCCGCCGGTGGCATTGCTCGTGTATCCGGTGGACGCGCCGAAGCGCGCCGTGTTCTATCCCTTCGCCGAGTTCTCTCCCGAGTGGCAGGCGATCCGCTGGGCGCTCTCGCATGAAGTGGACGTCCGCTTCATGGATCTGCCGCAGGCGCACCGGATGGCGGAGCCAGACCTCGACGTGGACATGGTCGCCGCGAGCGCGGAGCCTCCGCCGACCACCGAGCCGTCCGATCGTGAGGAGCGCGCCGAGCGCGATCCGCTCGACCTGTTCGCCGAGGCGGCGGGCTACACGGACCACGAGCTGTGGTGGGAGCACCAGATCGAGCGGCACCGCGACGCGACCGACCTGTTCGATGCGATCCGCGAGGCGATGCACGCCGTGCGCGGCGATGCGCCGCCGAAGAACGCGCTCGAGGCACGGCGCGAGGCGTACATGCGCACCGTCGTGCGTGGCGCGGAGAAGGACGGACGTGAGCGCATCGCCGTCGTCTGCGGCGCGTGGCACGCGCCCGTGCTCGTCGATCACTCGACCGCGAAGGCCGACGCTGCGCTGCTCAAGGGGTTGCCGAAGGTGAAGGTGGAGGCGACCTGGATCCCGTGGACGCACTCGCGTCTGAGCTTCCGCAGCGGCTACGGTGCGGGCGTGCATGCGCCCGGCTGGTACGCGCACCTCTGGACGGCGCCGGATCACGCGGTGACGCGCTGGGCCGTCGAGGCGGCGCGTCTGCTGCGCAGCGAGGACCTCGACGCGCCATCGGCGAGCGTGATCGAGGTGGTGCGCCTCGCCGACACGCTCGCCGCGCTGCGCGGCCTGCGCTCGCCCGGGCTGGCCGAGCTGAACGAGTCCGCGGTCAGCATCCTCTGTCATGGCGAGCCCGCGCGGCTGCGGTTGGTGCGCGAGCGGCTCGAGGTCGGCGAGGTGCTCGGCCGCGTTCCCGCCGACGCACCGACGGTTCCCCTGCAGCGCGATCTTCAGGCGTTGCAGAAGCGCTTGCGCCTCAAGGTGAGCGGCGAGATCAAGCCTCTCGAGCTGGATCTGCGAAACGAGACCGATCGCGAGCGCAGCCGGCTGTTCCATCGACTGACGGTGCTCGACGTCGCGTGGGCAGCGCCGAAGTCCGCCACCCGCGGCAAGCTCGGCACCTTCAACGAGACGTGGTCGCTCCGCTGGGTGCCCGAGATGGAAGTCGCGCTCATCGAGGCCAGCGTGTGGGGCAACACGGTCGAGGGCGCAGCCGATTCGCGCGCGCGACACCTCGGCGAGCAGGCGTCGCATCTCGGAGCGCTCACGCCGATCCTCGATCGCGCGCTGCTCGCCGAGCTGCCGGGCGCGGTGGAGGAGCTGCTCGCGCGCGTGCAGGAGCGGGCTGCGGTGGGAGCGGACGTCCAGCATCTCATGCTCGCCCTGCCGCCGCTCGTGCGCGCGAGCCGATACGGCGACGTGCGACGCACGCCGACCGAGGCGCTGCTGGCCGTGATCGGTGCGCTGTTCGAACGCGTCGTGGTCGGGCTGCGCCACGCGAGCGTGACGCTGGACGCGGACGCGGCCGCCGAGCGGCTCCGCGCGATGATCGGTGTGCAGGAGAGCCTCGGCATCCTCGACGACGGCGTGCGACGCGCGGAGTGGGCGGCGGTGCTCGGTGCCCTGGCCGACGACGACGCAGTGCACGGGCTGTTGCGCGGTTGGTCGTGCCGCTCGCTGTTCGAGCACGGGCATCTGGACGCGGGGCATCTGGAGCGTCGCGCACGCCTCGCGCTGTCGCCCGTGGTGCCCGCGCTCGATGCGGCCGCGTGGATCGAGGGACTGCTGCAGGGAGCGGGTCTGGCGCTGCTCCATCAGGACGGTGTCTGGATCGCGCTCGACCGGTACGTGGTGGGGCTCTCGAGCGACGCGTTCCAGGAGATGCTGCCGCTGCTGCGACGCGCGTTCTCCGGCTTCTCCGGTCCCGAGCGGCGCATGCTCGCCGAGCGCTTGAAGGATCTGCATCCGTCGATGTCGGGCCGCGCGCGAGCGCATCGCGTGTCCGATCCGGCAGCTGCGGCAATCGATCATCGGCGGGCCGGCGCCGTGCTGCCCGTGCTCGCGCGGATCCTCGGAGTGAACACAGGATGAGCGACAGCATCTCCAACGACGAGCGTCTCCGCCGCTGGCGGCTCGTGCTCGGTGAGTCGGCGAACGAGCAGCTCGGCGACCTCGTGCTCGGCGACGCCGACGCCGCGATGGATCGTGCGCTTCAGGCGCTCTACGACGCCGACCGGAAGAGTGCGTCCGGCGACCGGAAAGGTGGGCTCGGTGCGAGCGCGCCCAACGTCGCGCGCTGGCTCGGCGACATCCGCACCTACTTCCCGTCGTCCGTCGTGCACGTGATGCAGAAGGACGCGCTCGAGCGGCTCGGGCTCCAGCAGATGCTGCTCGAGCCGGAGATGCTGCGCGAGGTCGAGCCCGACGTCCATCTCGTCGCCAACCTGCTGTCGCTCAACCGCGTCATCCCCGAGCGCACGCGCGAGACGGCGCGCGCCGTCGTGCGCAAGGTCGTGGACGATCTCCAGAAGCGGCTCGCCGAGCCGGTGCGACGGGCCGTGACCGGCAGCCTGAGTCGCGCGACGCGCAATCGTCGTCCCCGCCTCGCCGAGATCGACTGGCACCGGACCATCCGCGCGAACCTGCATCACTACGATCCCGCGTCGCGCACCGTCGTCCCCGAGGTGCTCGTCGGGCATGGGCGGCGCCGCTCCTCGCTGCGCGACGTCGTGCTCTGCGTGGACCAGAGCGGCTCGATGGCGACGTCGGTCGTCTACTCGAGCGTGTTCGGCGCCGTGCTCGCCTCGATGCGCGCCGTCACGACGCGCATGGTGGTGTTCGACACCGCGGTCGTGGATCTCACGGACGAGCTGCACGATCCCGTCGATCTGCTGTTCGGTACGCAACTCGGAGGCGGCACCGACATCAACCGCGCCCTCGGGTACTGCCAGACGCTCGTCACGCGGCCGGCGCAGACCGTGTTCGTGCTCGTGACTGATCTCTACGAGGGAGGGAACGCGGACGAGATGATCCGTCGCGCGGCGGCCATCGTGGGGAGTGGCGTGCGCATGGTCTGTCTGCTCGCGCTGAGCGACGCAGGCGCGCCGGTCTACGACGCGCGCAACGCGGCGCGGCTGGCGGCGCTGGGAATTCCGACGTTCGCCTGCACCCCGGACCTCTTTCCCGAGCTCATGGCAGCCGCGCTCCAGAAGCGCGACCTCGGTGCGTGGGCGGCGAAGGCCGGGATCGCGGTGGCACGCGCCGAAGGATAGCTCGGCACGATCGAGACGGGCGAGGCCACGGCGAGGCGGCACGTCCGTTGCCTCCTCGACCCTACCCAACCGGGAGGAGTCATGACGCACAATCGCTCAACTCGCCACCAGTACGACCCGTCGGAGGTCGAGCGGCACGACGACGCTGGCAAGGATCGCCTGTTCGAGAATCGTGAACAGCATGACGAGGCCGACAAGAACAGCGAGAAGACCCGGCTCGCGCGGGACGTCGCTCGGCATGGGCACGAGGTGGATCCACAGGTCTCTGATTCGGGCACGGCGCACACGGGGAAACACAAAGGTTGAAGGCGCTGCCGTACCTGCTACTGATCACGACCGCTGTACGGGACCCTGGCGACTGCTTCCACGAACACACGTCACCCGCTCGATCGAAACGCGGTCATGGAACTGAAACGCCCGCCTCGGATCACCGAGGCGGGCGTAGTCATTCAGTGGTGAGTACGCCAGTCCAGGTACTTCAGCCGTACTCCGTACGAAGTACGGCAGTGCTTTCACTTGCTCTACTGTTCGACCAGCACCAGGTACTTCGACGGCCCCCAGAACTTCCCCGCGTCGGCGATGTGGAGATTGCCGCGGAAGGTGTTCTTGTTCCGCTCCGCCACCTCGGCGGCGTCGAGGCTCTGGCGCGACACGAGGCGATAGCGGCGCGTGCTGTCCGGCACCTGGATCTCCTTCACGCCGCGCGAATCCACCGTCGTGAACTCGTCCATCGGCAGCGAGCGCGCGATCTGCAGCGTGCGGCCGGGGTGCGCGAACAGCAGGTTGGCGCCGCCCTCGCGGACGATCACGCCGCGCTTCACCAGCTCGTCCTCGCGTCCGACGACGTAGAACGCCTTCGCGGTCTCCGTCTCCACCGTCGCCA
>QHVE01000096.1 GCA_003223455.1 Gemmatimonadota bacterium
CCCCGTCGGTAGACCACGACGACACTTTCGCGACGCCGATGTCGATGTCCTGCGCCGTGCAGACTACGTCCTCCGGGTCATTGATTGAAATTTCTCCGAAGGCGAGCGCGTCGTCGCCCATGCAGGCGCCACCACCGTTTCCTGGGGTGTTGGTCGCCAATGCTGGTCTCTCGCTAGGCGCGATCGCGGTGTTAGGCGCTATCGCCGAATCGCCGCACGCGGCGAGCAGTCCGATAGCCCCCGCGATCGTACAGCTACGAAAGAAATTCTTATTCATTGTGGTGTGCCTCCGTCGGCATCTGGAAATGAGCGTGGGGCGCTCCATTTGCCGTTCCTCGGCAACCCTGGCTGTCTCGGGATCGAGACCCTGGGCTTTGCGGACCGACCTCGCGATCGGGGTGCCTTCTCGGAACAGTGGGAACCTCGTGTCTCTCGTCTGTGCTACCGATGCCGGGCGTTCGACGAGCAGTCACCCCGGCCTCCATGCCCAGCGAGCCTGACACCGGCTCGGAGCTTCGCGCCCTTCATTCCGCTATCGACGTGGAGCACCTCCTGAAAGACGAAAAACGGGGGAGCATTCAGCGGTTGCCACACTTCACCGCGCGTCTCTCTACTCGGCGCGGACTTCTGGCGGCGCCCCTTCCAACAAATTCGGTGACGTAGCGCACACTCGCGGGAGGCGCTATGTTATCGGCCGCCGGTTAACGCCGGGTTACTTCGCGGTTAGCTGCGACGCCGCACTGACCTCCTTCCGGGAAGCACGTGTACGCCCTCTCCACGCTTGGCGGGCTGTCGATCGTTGGGCCGGAGGGCATGCCCACGCGGCTCGCTCCCCGCAGACGCGCGCTCGCTCTCCTGGCGCTCGCCGCATCGTCGGCGAAGGAGGGAATCAGCCGCGACCGCGCGATGGCGCTGCTCTGGCCCGAGGTCGACACGGCCGGCGCGCGCAACAGCCTGAAACAAACGGTTTTCGCGATTCGCCAGGCGCTCGGCGCCGAGGTGTTCGACCGCGCATCGCCGAACCTCCGGCTCAATCCACGCGAGATCACCGTCGACCTGCATCACTTCGAGCACGCGCTCGCCGCCGGCGCGCACGAGGAGGCGGTGGGCGATTACACCGGGCCGTTCCTCGACGGGTTCTACCTGGACCTCCTCGAGTTCGACCGGTGGGTCGAGCGCGTGCGCCAGCGCCTCGACCTCGGCTACGCCCGCTCGCTCGAGATCCTCGCGGTCAGGGCACGGCTGCGCGGCGAGATGTCAGCCGCCATCCATTGGTATCGGCGGCTGGTCGAGCACGACCCGGTCAGCACGTCGTCGGTGCTCGGACTGATGCTGACGCTCGCCGCCGCGGGAGAGCCGCTCGAGGCGCTGAAGTACTACCTGCACCACGTCACGCTGCTTCGCGAGGAGTTCGACGCCAGGCCGAGCCCGAAGATCGAGCTCGCCGCGGAGCGTATACGTCAGGAGCTGACTTATCGTCCCGGTGGCGCGATGCCTTCCGCGCCCGCCGATGAAAGCGTCGACATCGCCGACGTCCCGACGCCCTTCTCGGAGTCCCCGATCGTCGCCCGACGCAACAGCGGGCCGGTCAGACTCCCGGGGAGAATCAGCGGGCAGACCAGGCTACCCGGGCGCATGAGCGGGCCGACACCGCTCCCCGGAAGAAACAGCGGACCGTTCACGTTGCCCACGAACCCGAACGGCCCGACCGGATAGCGCTCGCACATCCGGCCCGCGCCTATCGCGGTGGGAGCTACTTCTCCCGCGCGCGCACGACGTGCACGCCCGACGCGTCGCGGACGCCGAGATACACGGTGCCGGCCGCGCCGAATCCGGCGATCGTCGTGCCGACAGGTAGCACGACCCGGTCGACGAGCTTCCCCGTCCTGTCGATCACGTCGTACTCGGGGCCAGTCGAAGGCTTGGGCGACATGATGCGGACCCAGAGCTTCCCTTCCGCGTCGGCCCGCACGGACCCGTTGGAGAACGCGGGGCGATAGTCGGGTAGCTCGTTCGGCGAGACGAATGCGATGGGCGGCGGACCACCGGCCGCCGCCGAAGGACCGCCAGTGCGCGGCGGGGGTGCCGCACCCTCGGGGCCACGCTCACGGATCATGATCATCGGTCCGGCTCCGGGCGGCGGCCCGCCAGCGGGACCACCAGGGCCGACCTGCGCGACGATCATCGGGCCGCCGGATGGGCCGAAACCAGGACCACCAGCGCGCGCCCGCTCGAACGCGGCCTTGGACGAGTCGATGATCGCGGTCTTTGCCGAGTCGGTGAGCCGCTGCCAGTCGAAGGGGATCTTCGGCGCCGACGTGAGCTTCCCGTCGGCGTCCACGAAGTCGACGTGATAGTCCTTCCGCACGATCGCGATGGTCCCGTCGGGGAGCACGGCCCAGTCGTCGACCTCGGGGATCGGGTTGATGAACGTCGACATCCGCACGCCGCCGCCTTCCGACTGCACGACGTTGAACTTGGGCGCGTACACCTTCACGAACGCCGCCGTGTCGAGCCTTCGTGCGGTGAGGTCGTAGCGGACGATCGGCACGCTGTCGGGAAGCGCGGGTGGCATGAAGGGTTGGCCCGCCGCAGGGGCCATCCGGCGTTCCCCGAAGCCCATGCTGCGATACACGAGACGGCTCTTCGCGTCGAAGCCCGGATTGCCCATCGGGCCGCCGAGGAGGAAGAAGACGTCGTTCGCGCGCGGCGCGGCCATGATGCGCGCGATCTTCCCGGTGGGATCGATCACGAGCATGGAGAGCGAATTGGGATCGACGAACAGCGCCGAGTCGCCGCGGAAGGGAATGAGGCCGCCGTTGCGCGCGCCGTAGGCGTTCTTCGTGGCAGGTGTCGTATCGGCGACGACGGCGAGCTGCTTGAGCGAGGAGTCGAGCAGCACGACCTGGCGCTTGACGGGATCGTTGACGAGCAGGCGTCCGCCGGGAAGCGCCTGCACCGCGACGACCGCGCCCATCGGCTGCGACGTGGCGAGCGCCGGACCGAGTGCCCGCAGCGGTGGGCGCGACGGTTGCTGCGCACGCGCCGAGGGAGCGAGCGCGGCGGCGAGCAGAAGGGCGCAGATGGCGCGACGTGTGACGGTGCGTGTGTGCATGGTGGAGTGAAGTGAGTGCGATGAAGAGGGCGCGCTGTGATGTCGTGCCGGATCAGTTGCGGATGATGACGCGCTCGCCGCCGCCACCGCCGCCGCCGATGAAGATCTGCTGGCCGCCGCCGCCGATGAAGCCGCCGCCGAACGCGCCAGCGCCCGTGCTGCCGGCGGTGCCGCTGCGAATGCCCGCGAGGTACCGCGCGTCGAGGTAGCTGGCGATGATCGTCGGGAGCTGGCGGCGCTGCTCCTCGGTGAGGAGCGACTGGATGGTGGGAGCGATCCTGATGAGCTGGTCGACCGACGCCTTCCGCGCCTCGGTGTAGCGCGTGTACGCCCCGCGCTGATCGTACTGCTCCGGCAGATCGGCGAGATATTTCGTGACCGGAGTCCAGATGCTGTCGAGAGCAACCGTGTACGCGCGGTTCATGCTGGCGAGGCTGTCGGCCTGCGGACCGGTGAGGTGGAGCGTATCCGCCTGGCGAAGGAGCTGCGCGAGCGGGTTGACGATGCCGCCCGTGCCGTACATCGCCTTGAGCAGGAACTCGGGGGTCTTCTGGCCCTGGGTCTTCCGGCCGCGGTCGAGCTGCTGGGTGAGCTGCTGCCGCTCGCGCGTGGGACCGACATCGACGCGCACCTGCATGGTGAGCGTGACCGGGGCGCGGAACGAGTTGAACTGCGGATTGGTGCTGCCGAATCGGGGGTTGACCTCGTACCTGTAGCGCTTCGACGTCGAGTCGAAGCCGCGCACGTAGAGCAGCGTGGGATCGACGAAGGTGAACTGTCCCCAGCCCTTGAGGTTGTTCTCGCCGTGCAGCAGCAGATCGGCCGCCCCGAGGGGGTTGGAGACGGAGAAGCTCAGCGTGGCGCGCTGCGGCATGCGCACCTTCATGGGATTGAGCGAGATGCCGAGATTCGCGTTGGAGGTCCACGGACCGCGGCAGGAGTTGCGCCCCGCGATCGTGCCGAGCTGTCTGGCGAGACAGTCCTTCGCCGGACCCGATCCCGTCTCGAGGAGGGATCGCATGGCGCTCGCCACGACCGGATCCCTCGCGCTGGCGGGGTCGAACACGAAGGCGCGATCGTTCGTCCAGCCGTCACCGTTCACGTCGCCCGAAATGATCGGGGTGAACGGCGCTCCGCTGCGGAACTGGCCGAACCAGTTGACGCGCACGGCGTCGAAGAAGTTGTAGCCGAGCGTGTAGCTGATCTGGTGGCGCGACTCGCCGGCGGCGCGCGACCAGCGGACGTCGAGTGGATTGCCCGACGTGCTCTGGAAGCCGCGGTACTGCTCGCGCACGTCGGCGAGCGTGTAGTTGAGCGACCAGGTGAAGCCCTGCGTGAACGATGCGGGGAAGATGCCCACGCGAAGCTGCCTGCTCTCGCTGCGAAGGTCGCTCCGGAGCTGGCTGACACGGTTGAACAGCGGTGAGACGCGTGCGTCGCGCGACGCGATGGCGCCCGTGGCCGGCACGATGCTGCTCGGCTGCGCGTACACCGGGCGCCCGGCTTCGTCGGCGAGGGCGAACTGCTGCGCGGGCCGGAAGTTGAGGTCGAGCGTGCTGGCCTGATTCAGGTTGAGCGAGTAGGTGAGATCGACGCTCGCGTTGAACCGGTTGCCGAGCACGGGGCCGTTCCAGTTCACGTTGGAGCGGACGCTGCGCGGTGCCTCGAAGTCGGACGCGAAGAGCGTGGCGTTGGGCGCCGTGCTGGCGAACACGCTGCCGTTCGTCCCGTCGGCGCACTGCGTGGGGATGGACGCCGCGTTCTGCGCGTAGGCCGACCAGTCGGGGACGGGAACCGCCGCGCCGACGCAGGTGACCTGCTGCACGGCGCTCGCGAGCCCGGTGTTGTCGATCGTCGTGCCGATCGAGCTGGCGTTGGGCGTGCTCTGGAAGACGCCGACACCGCCGCGCACGACGGCTCGCGGGCCGCGCACCGCGCCGTCGAAGCCGGGAATCTGTGGAGCGGTGCCGTAGCTCCATGAAAAGCCGATGCGCGGGCTCACATAGAGGCGGTTCGGCGTGCGGTCGTTGCGCTCGCCGAACGCCTGCTGCAGCGCCTCGTTGAACAGCGGCGTGGCCGAGAAGTGGTTGCCGTCGAGGCGGACGCCGTACTGGATCTGAAGGTCGTTGCTGCGCCGATACGAGTCGCCGAGCGAGAGCGCGCCGACGAGCTGACTCGCGCTCTGCACGCGCGGCTGCAACGCTCGGCTGTACGACGCGGGGCGGTTTGCGGCGAGGTCCGCCAGCGAGTTGTAGCTGAACGTGCCGAGCGCGTTGGTGGTCTGGTCCTGATCGTAGCTCTCGCGACGGAGCTCGCTGCTCAGCTTGAGCCGGTGCTTGTTGTTCCGGCTGAACCATGACAGTTGGTTGATCGCCTCGGTGTTGAGGGTGCTGCTGCTCGTGCCCATGAACCCGTTGCCGCCGAAAGCGAGCGTGCGCACGCCGCTCGTACCGTCGGGGAACATCGAGTTCACGAGCACGGAGCCGTTGGGCATCGCGAGGTAGGGCGTGCCGTAGTTGCGGCTGCCGCTCAGGCTGAGCGTCGTCTCGCTCAGGAGGATGTTCTTCACGTACGACGTGTGCCGGCCCTGGGCGCCGAGATTCCAGCTCGTGCGATCGGCGCCGTGCGCGGGCAGCTCCGTCGTGAGGTTTCCCGCCGGCGTCTGGCGATTCCAGTTGCCGTTGAGGGTGAGATTCATCGTCGTGCCGGTGTTCGACCCCGGCGGCGTGTAGTCGAAGCTGCCGAAGAGCGAGCCCTGGTCGCTGAGCCGGTTGCTCGAGAGGCCACTGCCCACGGCAGTCGGAATGCGCTGCGTCGCGGCGATCGTGAGCAGCCGCGACACCGAGTCGGCGGAGACGCCGGAGGCCTGCAGGCCGCCCACGTCCGTGTTGAGCAGCGTTCGCAGGTCGTTCGCGCGCCGTCCGAGCTGATACGACACGTTGTAGAACGCCTTGTCGAACACGATCGGTCCGGCGAGCAGCCCGCCGAGCGAGACGTTGGTGTACTGCTGTCCGAGCGCGCGTGCGGCACGATCGGTCCACTGTAGCTGCGGCGCGTCGAAGTTCAGGCTGTTCGTGCGCCGGATGAAGTTCGAGCCGCCACCGCTGCGCAGGGAGAACTGCGCGCCACTGAATCCTCCGCGGCTCACGTCGTACGGCGTGGTCACGAGCGACGAGACCACCTGCGCATCGCGCGGGACGTTCGACGCGCCGAAGTTGGCGCCGTTGAGGGTCGTGCTGTTCTGATCGGCCGAGAGGCCGAGCACGGAGAAGCCGGCGGGATCGCCATTCGGGTCCGTGATCGGCGTGACGCCCGGGATGGTCCCCGCCATCGCGTTGAGATCACCCTGCTGAGCCGACGGCACAGCACCGTTCTGGATCGACTGCTCGGTACCGCTGAGATCGGGCCCGGTCTCGTTCCGATTCACGCGCGCGCGCGAGGCGACGGCGCGCGCCGTGTCGAGCAGCGTCATGCGCTGCAGCTGTGCGTCGGCGACGAGGATCTCCTGATCCGCCGTGCGGCGCACCTCGAAGCGGCGCGGCGCGTAGCCGATGGCGGTGAAGGAGACGAAATAGTCCCCTTCCCCACCGGGAAACGAGATCGTGAAGCGGCCGCCGCGGTCGGTGCGTGCGGTGCGGTTCACGCCGCCCGCGACGGACGTCGCCGTGACGTTGGCGTTCTCGATCGGCTGCTGTTCTGCGTTGGTGACCTGGCCGCGGATGACGTCGAGCTGCTGGGCGCCGAGCGACGAGCTCGCGGTGAGAACGAGGGCGACGAGCAGCGCGAACGGCGAGGCAACGTGACGTCGGTGCGACACGGTGAAGCGAGGTGAGGGTCGGGCCTGCCTGCCTGGGGGGCGTGCCTGGTTCGACACGCGGCGGGAGGAAAGGGTGTCCACCCATTCCAGTATCGGCCAAACGCAGACGGCGGCCACCATATGGTAGCCGCCGTGCTCGCATTCCGATCAGCGCCCGGATGCCGCGATCAGCGTTCGTGCGCCCTGACGACGTGTACACCCGCGGCATCGCGCACGCCGAGGTAGACGATGCCGCCGGCGCCGAAGCCGGCGATCGTCGTGCCGCGCGGCAGCGTCACTCGGTCGACGAGCTTGCCGCTCCGATCGATGACGTCGTATTCGGGTCCGCCGCCAGACGGCGTCGCCGGAATGATGCGGACCCAGAGCTTGCCTTCGGCGTCGGCGCGCACGGAGCCGTTGGCGAACGCCGGACGATAGTCGGGCAGCTCGTTCGCGGGCACGAGGTTGACCTGTGGCCCGCGGCGCCCAGCCGGCCGATTGGCGCCGGGGGCGCCGGGGGCGCTGGGGGCGCCAGCCGCCGCACCAGGGCCGGCGGCAGCACCCGCGGGCGTCGCCGCGCCACCCGTGGCGGTGCGGCGAGGCGGGGGCGGACCATCACCTCCGCCACCTCCGCCGCCGCGGTTGCCTCGGCCGCCACCGCCACCAAAGCCGCCACCCCCACCGAAGCCACCACCGCCACCAAAGCCGCCATTCATGAACCCACCGCCACCGCTTCCGTCGCCACCGCCACTGAGGAGGTTGAGCCCCGCACCCGGCCCACCGCGCTCCATCAGCGCCTTCACGGAATCGATGACGGCGGTCTTCGCCGAGTCGGTGAGGCGCTGCCAGTCGAAGGGAATCTTCGGCCCCGATGTGCGCTTTCCGTCCGCGGCGATGTAGTCGACGTGATAGTCCTTCCGCACGATCGCGATCGTCCCGTCGGGGAGCACGGCCCAATCATCCACCTCGGGCATCGGGTTCACCGTGAGCCCGACCATTCGGCCTCCGTCCTCGCTCTCGTAGACGTTGATCCGTGGCGCGGCGACCTTGATGAACGCCGCGGTGTCGAGCTTGCGAACCGCGAGATCGAAGCGCACGAGCGGCGTCGTGTCGGGGAATGTCGGCGGCTGGAAGCCACCACCACCGCCACCACCGCCACCACCGCCACCACCGCCACCACCGCCACCACCGCCGCCGCCGCCGCCGCCGCCGCCGCGCCGATTGAAGTTCAGCCCCGTGGTGCGATAGACCAGTCGTCCCTTGGAATCGAAGCCCGGATAGCCCAGCGCGCCGCCGACGAGCGAGAACACGTCGTCCGGCCGTGGTGCGGCCATCACGCGCGTGATCATGCCGTTGGGGTCGAGCACGAGCATCGAGAGCGACGCGGGATCGAGAAAGAGCGTCGAGTCGCCACGCCAGGGCAGGATGCCGCCGCCGCGCACGCCGTAGGCGTTCTGCGTGGCGGGCGTCGTGTCGGCGACGACGGCGATGGTCTTCATCATCGAGTCGAGCATCACGACGCGACGGCGTACGGGGTCGTTCACCAGCAGCTTGCCCCCGGGGAGCTGACGCACGGCGCTGATGGCGCCCAACGGCTCGCTGGTGGCGAGCGCGGCGCCGAGCGGCCGTGCTGCCGGGCGTTCGGACGCCTGCTGTGCGTGCGCGGTCGGCGCGAGCAGCGCGGCGAGCGAGAGCAGCGCGGCGCCGCGGCGCGCGAAGGTGGAGCTATGCATGAGAGTCGGGATGAGAGTACCGTAGTCGCGAGGCATGTCGATCACCCGCCGCGCCCGCGTCCGAAACCGCCGCCACCGCCACCACCGCCGAACCCGCCGCCACCGAATCCGCCGAACGCGCCCCCCACGCCAGCGCCGGCGGTGCCGCTACGGATGCCGGCGAGGTAGCGGGTGTCGAGATAGCTCGCGACGAGTGCCGGCAGCTTGCGCTTCTGCTCGGGGGTGAGCACGCGGTCGATCACCTGCGCGTTGGCGATCAGGAGGTCGACCGTCGCCTTGCGCGCGGTCGTGTAGCGCTCGTACGCCTCGCCCTGGTCGTAGCGCTCGGGGAGCGCGGCGAGGAAGTGCGCGACGGGACTCCAGATGCTGTCGAGCCGGATCGTGTACCGGCGGTTCATGCTCGCGATACTGTCCGCCTGCCAGCCGACGAGTCCGAGCGTATCCATCGAGCGAAGCAGCTGGGCCATCGGGTTGAGCAGACCGCCGGAGGAATACTGCGCGCGCAGCTGTTGCTCGGGCACCTTCTGACCTTCGATCTTCCGGCCGCGGTCGAGCATCTGGGTGAGCTGCTGCCGCTCGCGCGACGGACCGACGTCGACGCGCACCGACATCGTGAGCGTGACGGGCGCGCGGAAGGCGTTGAACTGCGGGTTTGCGCTGCCGAACCGCGGGTTGATCTCGTACTTGAACCGCTGCGCGCCCGCCGTGCTGTCGAAGCCGCGCACGTACATCAGCGTCGGATCGACGAATGTCTGCTGACCCCAGCCGTGCAGCTTGCTCTGTCCGTGCAGCAGCAGGTCCGCCGCGCCGAGTGGGTTCGAGACAGAGAAGCTGAGCGTGGCGCGCTGCGGCATCCGCACCTTGAGCGGATTGAACGAGATGTTCAGGTTCGCGTTCGTCGTCCACGGTCCGGTGCACGAGTTGCGCTCGGCGAGCTTGCCAAGCTGCGAGAGGAGACACTCGCGTGCGGAGCCCTTGCTGTTGTCGAGCAGCGTCCGCATTGCCGTGGCGAGGGCGGGATCGGCCGTCGTGGCGGGATCGTAGATGAACGCCCGATCGTTGGAGTAGCCGTCGCCGTTGACGTCGCCGGCGATGCCCGGAGTGAACGGCGAGCCGCTGCGGATCTGGCCGAACCAGTTCACGCGCACGGCATCGAAGAAGTTGTAGAACAGGTTGTACGTGATCTGGTGGCGCGACTCGCCCCCCGAGCGCGACCAGGCGACGTCGCGCGGGTTGCCGACCGTGCTCTGGAAGCCGCGGTACTGCTCGCGCACGTCGGCGATGGTGTAGTTGATCGACCAGTTGTAGCGCTGGCTGAACGTCTGCGGCGAGATCCCGATGCGCAGCTGCTTCGTCTCGCTCCGCAGGTCGCTGCGCAGCTCCTGCACGCGGTTGTACTGCTGGCTCACGCGCGCGTCGCGCGAGGCGATGGCCCCGGTCGCGGGGACGATGCTGCCCGGCAGTGCGTAGACCGGGCGGCCGGCCTCGCCGGTGAGCGTGAAGCGCTGCGTCGGCTGGAAGTTGAGGTCGTAGTTGCTCGACTGGTTGAGGTTCACCGAGTAGGTGACGTCCCAGTTCGCGGCGAGGCGATTGCCGAGGATCGGGCCGCTCCAGTTCAGGTTGGAGCGTATGCTGCGCGGCGACGCGAAGTCCTTCGCGAACAGGTTCACGTTCGGGACGTTGCTCGCGAACACCGAGCCGACCGAGCCGTCGGCGCACTGCGTCGGCACCGCGCCGGGGTTGCTCATGTACGCGCCCCAGTCGGGGATCGGCACGGCGGAGCCGACGCAGCTCAACTGCTGCACCGCGGTGGCGAGGCCCGTGTTGTCCACGGCGTTGCCGACGAGGTTCGCGTTCGGCGTGCTCTGGAAGACGCCGATGCCGCCGCGCACGACGGCGCGCGGGTTCCGCACGGCGCCCTCGAACGCGGCGATCTGCTGCGCCGTTCCGTACGTCCACGAGAACCCGATGCGCGGGCTGACGTAGAGCCTGTTCGGCGTGACGTCGTTCCGCGCCCGGAAGACCTGCTCCACGTCGCTGTTGTACGTCGGCGTCGAGTAGAACCGGTTGGCGTCGAGCCGGAGGCCGTACTGGATCTGCAGGTTGCTCGTGCGGCGCCACGAGTCGCCGAGGGCGAGCGCCGCGGTCAGCGCGCTGGCGCTCTGGATCCGGTTGAACAGCGACCGCGTGTAGAACGCCGGCCGGTTGGCGGCAAAATCCGCCAGCGAGTTGTAGCCGAAGGTGCCGAGCAGATTCGTCGTCTGATCCTGGCTGTAATCGTCGTACTGCAGCTCGCTGCTCAGCTTGAGCCGGTGCTTGTTGTTCCGGCTGAACCACGAGAGCTGGTTCTGAAGCTCGGTCGTGAGCCCGCTGTTGCTGGTGCTGAGATTCGAGCTGCCGCCGAAGGCGAGCGTGCGCACGCCGCTCGTACCGTCGTCGAACGACGAGTTCACGAGCACGGTGCCGTTCGGGAGCAGCGTGTACGCCGATCCGTAGTTCTTGTTGCCGCCAACGCTCAACGAGGTCTCGCTGAGCAGGATGCTCTTCACGTACGACGTGTGCTGGAGCTGCGCGCCGGCGCCCCAGTTGGTGCGGTCGCCGCTGTGCGCGGGGAGCTCGGTGGTGAGATTCCCCGCCGGGGTCTGCCGGTTCCAGTTGCCGTTCAGCACGAGCTTGTACGTCGTGCCCGTGGTCGACGACGGAGGCGCGAGATCGAACGTGCCGAAGAGCGAGCCGTTGTCGCGCAACCGGCTCGACGGCGCGAGCCCGGTCGCGAGCGGGATGCTCTGCGACTGCGCGATGGCGAGCAGTCGCGCCACGGAGTCCGCCGAGACGCCCGTCGCTTCCATCCCCTCGGGATCGGTGTTGAGCAGCGTGCGCAGGTCGTTCATGCGGCGGCCGAGCTGATAGGCCACGTTGTAGAACGCCTTGTCGAACACGATCGGCCCGGAGAGCGAGCCGCCGAGCGACAGGTTGGTGTACTGCTGCCCGAGCGCGCGCGCGGCCGGATCGGTCCACTGGAGCGATGGCGCGTCGAAGTTCAGGCTGTTGTTGCGGCGGATGAAGTTGGTGCCGCTGCCGCTGCGCACGTTGAGCTGCGCGCCGCTGAAGCCGCCGCGGCTCACGTCGTACGGTGCCGTGACGAGCGAGGTCGAGACCTGCGCATCGCGGGGCAGCGTCGACGAGCCGAGGTTGGCCCCGTTGAGCGTCATGCTGTTCTGGTCGGCCGAGAGGCCGAGCACGGAGAAGCCGGCGGGATCGCCGTCGGCAGAGAGGATCGGCGTGACGCCGGGGATCGTCGCCGCCATCGCGTTCAGGTCGCCCTGCTGATCGGCGCTGACGGCGACGCTGCTCGCCGATTGCTCCGTGCCGCTGACGTCCGGCGTGCGCTCGTTCCGGTTCACGCGCTCGCGCGCGGCGACGGCACGCACCGTGTCGAGGATGACCATGCGGGTCAGCTGCACGTCGGCGATGAGGATGTCCTGATCGGCCGTTCGCCGAACCTCGAACCGCTTGGGCTGATACCCGATCGAGGTGGCGGTGACGAAGTAGTCGCCGTCGCCGCCGGGAAAGGTGATGGTGAACCGGCCGTTCCGATCGGTGCGTGCCGTGCGGTTCACACCGCCGCCGACGGATGTCGCCGTGATGTTGGCGTTCTCGATCGGATCGTCGTCGTCGCCCGTCACCTGGCCGCGGATGACGTCGAGCTGTTGGGCGGCGGCGGCGCGTGGGGCGGCGAGCAAGAGCCCGAGGAGCGCGGCCAGCAGGAAGACGATGCGGCGGGATATCACGAGTGCGTCTGGTAGGAGATCGACGGTGGGCCACGAAGCCCATGGTCGAGCTGTTGTGAGGTCGAGCAGCCGGCTGCTAGCGCTCCGAGCCGGAGCGTCACTCCTTCGTACGACGAGTCGGCAGCAACTGTTGGTGTCGGGGCGACGGACGGGCCCGCCGTGCCGACAGGATGACGACACGAACCCGACGGTGCACACGCCGACCTGCTCTTCAGCGTTGCGTGACCTCCTGCAGCTGGAGCTGGTCCAGCACCGCGTCCGCATCCGCGTCGCCAGAGGCGAGGGCCTTGGCGAGCTTGTCCTCCTGCTCTGCCTTCAGCTCCGGCGGCAGGGTGGGCACGTTGCGATCGACGACGGCGTCGATCACGAACGGGACGTCGCTCGCGAGCGCGCGCTCCCACGCCGAGGCCACGTCTTCCGGTCGCTCGACGCGCACGCCGTCGAGGCCGAGCAGCCGCGCGAAGTCCGCGTACGCGAGGTCTGGCAGCGTCTGCGTAGCCGCGTAGCGCGGATCGCCCTCCATCACGCGCTGCTCCCATGTCACGTAGCTCAGGTCCCGGTTGTTGAGCACGAGCACGACGAACCGCTGGTCCGGCCAGCCTTTCCCGCGTGCACGCGCGAGCTTCCATCGCTTGGCGACGTCGATCAGCGCGGACAGGCCACTCATCTGCATCGCGCCGTCGCCGACGAGCGCGATCACGGGCCGCTCGGGGAAGGCGAGCTTCGCCGCCAGCGCGTACGGCACTCCGCAGCCCATCGTCGCGAGGCTGCCCGAGACCGAGGCCTTCATACCGCGACGGAGCCGGATGTCGCGGCCCAGCCAGTAGGCGGAGGTGCCCGAATCCGCGGTGAGGATCGCATCGTCGGGAAGGCGCTGGTCCAGCTCCCAGATCACGCGCAGGGGATTGATCGGCTCCGCCGGCGCGTGCGCCTGCCGATCGGTGAGCGCGCGGCTCTCGCGCACCCAGCCCTCGATGTCGCCACGCCAGCTCTCGGCGCGGTGGTCGCCGAGCAGCGGCAGCAGCGCGGAGAGCGTCTCGGCGGAATCGCCCGCGAGCGCGACCTCCATCGGATAGCGCAGCGACAGGTTCCTCGGCTCGACGTCGATCTGGACGCCGCGCGCCTTTCCCTCCTCCGGAAGGAACTCGGTGTACGGGAAGTTCGTCCCGACGAGAAGCAGCGTGTCGCAATCCCGCATCATGCGATTGCTCGCCGGTGTGCCGAGCCAGCCGACGGATCCGGTGACGAAGGGAAGATCATCGGGGACGGCGGCCTTGCCGAGCAGCGCCTTCGCCACGCCGGCGCCCAACCGCTCGGCGACCGCGATCACTTCGTCGGTGGCGTGGAGCGCCCCGGCGCCGGCGATGATCGCGACCTTCCGCCCCGCATTCAGTACGGCGGCGGCTCGACGCAGCTCCTCGTCGCGCGGCAGCAGGCGGGGTGGCACGAACCCGGGCGCGGAGTGCTGACGTCCGTGCTCCTGCGGGGGCTCGAGCACGGCGGGCTTCTGCTGCACGTCGTGCGGCACGATGATCGCCGCCACCGTGCGCCCACCGATCGCGGCACGGAACGCCCGGTCTATGAGGTGTCGGAGCTGTTCGGGCGAGCTGAGAGTCTCGAGAAAGGCGCTCGCGACGTCCTGGAGGATGCTGCGCAGGTTCGTCTCCTGTTGCGTGCTCCCTCCCACTCCGGCGAACGCCTGCTGTCCGACGATGGCGACGACCGGCTGGTGATCGAGCTTCGCGTCGTAGAGGCCGTTGAGCAGATGGATCGCGCCGGGACCGCTCGTCGCGAGGCAGACGCCGACCTCGCCGGTGAACTTCGCGTGCGCAGTGGCCATGAGGCCCGCGAGCTCTTCGTGCGCGACCTGCACGACGTCGAACCGCTCGTTGCCGTCATCCTCCGTGACGCGCCGAAGCGCGCCCATGATGCCGTTGATGCCGTCGCCCGGGTAGGCGAAGATGCGACGGACGTTCCAGGCCTCGAGGCGCTGGAGCAGATGATCGGAGACGGTCGGTTGGGAGCGCGGCATGCGCGGACAGAGCGCATGATTGATTCCCCGGACGCCTGACGCGTTGTGTCGCGCGCGACTCGCCATCTCGTCGCGCCGGACACATCGCTCAGTGCCGCCCTTCGTGGATCGGCCCGCCCCGATCGCGCAACGACCTCGGCGGCCGGCCCGCGAGCGCTGCCGCGCACTCGCTCACGATGGCGAGCGCGATCTCCTCGGGGGTTTCGGCGCCGATGTCGAGCCCGATGGGCGCGAAGACGTTGGGAGGGACCGTGCCGGGCGCGACACCGGGCGCCCCCTCGAGCAATTCCATCGTGCGTCGACGCGGACCGAGGACGCCGATGTAGCGCAGGCCCGGTGCGCCGAGCAGCTCGTGCAGGCGCGCGCGGTCGTGCGACGCGGCGTGGCCCATGACGACGGCGCCGGTGAACTCGTCGAGCCGCACGACGGAGGCGAGCGCCGCCTCCGCCTGCGTCGCGTCCAGTTGCAGCACGCGCTGCGCATCGGGGAAGCGCTCCGCGGTCGTGAAGCTCGGCCGGTGATCCACGACGGTGACGAGCCATCCCGTGAGCGCCGCCAACTGGACGACCGGGATGGCGTCCGTGCCGGCGCCGCAGACGAGCAGTCGCACGGCACTTCGCGCGCGCAGCTCGGCGAGCCGGTCCATCTCGGCGTACAGCGCATCGCCGGCGAGCGGCTCGAGCCGCACGTCGATCACACCCTGGCAGCCCATGCCGAATCCGAGCACCGCGTCGTCGGGAGTGCTCGTATCGTAGTGCACGAGCTGGGGCGTGCCCGTCGCGAGCACGTCGGGGGCACGCGCGACGATGTCCGCCTCGAGGCAACCACCGCTCACCGCGCCCACCGTCGAGCCGTCGGCGCGTACGACCATCCGCGCACCGGCACCGCGGTACGTCGAGCCGTCGACACCGACGACCGTGGCGAGCATCGCGCCCTCCCCGCGGCCGGCGGCGTCCGCGAGCGCGCGCCGGATGCGATCGAGCTCGTGCATCGCGTGCGTTACTCGCGGCGGCGCGCCGACGCGATCGGCGTGATCGCGCGCGCGATCCCCTGCGCGCGACCGACGACGGCGACGATGATCAGCACCGCCGCGACGAGCATCGCGGGGAGCACCCACTCGGGCAGGCCCATCGCGATGATCGACGCCCGCGCGAGGATCGACACGGCCACGAGCGCGGCGAGACCCAGCGCGAGCTGTCGCGCGAGACTGCCGCGCTGCATCTGCGCGCGCGCCGCACGCTGTTCCCCCGCCTGCACGATCTCGAGCACGCGCAGAAGCTCCTTCGCCGTCTGGGGACGGTCGGCCGGCTCCTTCGCGAGACAGGCCATCACCATGGCGGCGAGCGCCGGTGGCGTGTCCGGGCGGCGTGCGAGGACGGGGTCTGGAATCTCGGTCAGATGCGCCGCGAGCAGCTTGCGCGGCGAGCTGTCGCAGAAGGGCGGTCGCCCGGTGAGCATCTCGTACGCCGTGATGCCGAACGCGTAGATGTCGGCCCGATGATCGACGTCGGGGTCGGCGGCCGCCTGCTCCGGCGCCATGTAGGTCGGCGTGCCCACCGACATGCCGATCTGCGTCAGCGACTCGCCGGTCTCGTGCGGCGGCGGCTGGTCCTTCGCCTCGGAGACCGCCTTGGCGATCCCGAAGTCGGAGACGACCGCTGCGCCCCCGCACACGAGGATGTTGTCGGGCTTGATGTCGCGATGGATCACGCCGCGTTCGTGCGCGAACGCCAGCGCCTTCGCGACGTCGCCGAGTAGTCCGACCACCTCGGCGATCGGCAGCGGGCCACTCTCGCGCAGGTGGGCGCGGAGCGAGCGGCCTTCCTCATACGGCATCGTGTAGTAGGGCACCCCCGCGACCTGTCCGGTGGACAGCAGCGTGACGATGTGTGGATGCTGGAGCTGCGCGGCGAGGACGATCTCGCGCCGGAAGCGGTCCACGTTCACCCCGCCAGTGAGCTCCTTCGGCAGGACCTTCACCACGACGCGCCGGCCGAGCGACTTCTCCTGCGCGAGGAACACGCGGCTCATCCCGCCGCCGCCGAATTCCTGCTCGATGGAGTAGAGCTCGCCAAGCGATGCCTCGAGCTCTTCACGCAGATCCATGCCGTCCGCTCGAACCAGGGTGGAAGGGAGTGCGGTAGAACACTATCGGCGCGCGAGACGATCGGCCAGCACGGCGGTCAGCGCTGCGCTTGCGTCGCCCCGAAGCACCCGCGAGAGTTGATCGTCCTCTCTCGTCCGCCTCTCACACACGACATGTCCGACGACAACGGCAACGTCCTCACCGACATCGCTCCCGGCTCCATCCGCCGCATCCATCTCGTCGGCGTCGGGGGGACGGGAATGGGCTCGTTCGCCGGCATGCTCAAGGCCGAGGGCTACACATGCTCGCGGCGTGGGGCGTGACGGTCATGACCCCCTACGCTGCGGCCAACCTCGATGTGGCCCAGCCCGACCTCGTGATCATCGGCAACGTGATCCGCCGCGTGAATCCGGAGGCGACGGCGGTGCGCGAGCGCGGCATCCCGCAGATGAGCTTCCCCGCGGCGTTCGGGTCGCTCGTTCTGGCGGAGAAGCAGAGCGTCGTGGTCGTCGGGACGCACGGCAAGACGACGACGTCGGCCCTCATGGCGCACGTGCTCGTGGACGCAGGCACCGACCCGTCGTTCCTCGTCGGCGGCGTGACGCTGAATGCCAACTCGAACTTCCGGAACGGCGGCGGACCGTTCGTGGTCGTCGAGGGCGACGAGTACGACACCGCCTACTTCGACAAGGGACCGAAGTTCCTGCACTATCGCGCGAAGACGGCGATCCTCACGAGCATCGAGTTCGACCACGCCGACATCTACCGCGACATGGCGCACTACGAGTCGGCGTACGAGAAGTTCGCAGCGACACTCCCGGAGGACGGCTTCCTCGCGGTCGCGGCGTCGTATCCCAACGCCGTGCGGATCGCGCAGAAGGCGTCACGTGCTTTCGTCGCCACCTATGCCGTGCACGGGGACGCCGACTACGTGGCGGAGAAGCTGTCGTTCGGGCCCGAGGGCGCGCGCTTCGTCGTGCGCGAGCCGCGCGGGCGCACCGGCGAGTACCTGCTGCCCATGTCGGGGCATCACAACGTCGAGAACGCGCTCGGCGTGTACGCGGCGGCGCGTGCGCTCGGCCTCTCCGCCGACCAGATCCGCGCCGGCTTCGCGTCGTTCTCCGGCGTGAAGCGTCGGCAGGAGATTCGCGGCACCGTGAACGACATCCTCGTGATCGACGACTTCGCGCACCATCCCACGGCGGTCCGCGAGACGATCGTCGCGATCCGTCAGCGCTATCCCGATCGCCGGTTGTGGGCGGTGTTCGAGCCGCGGTCGAACACCAGTCGCCGCAACATCCACCAGAGCGAGTACGCGAGCGCGTTCGACGGCGCGGCGCTCGCCTCGATCCGCGTCCCCGAGCCGCACGACAAGGTGCCGGCCAGCGAGCAGCTCGACATCGGGAAGGTCGTCGAGGCGCTGCGCGCCAAGGGCATCGACGCGGATGCCTCTCCCGAGGTGGACGTGCTCGTGGATCGAGTCGTCTCGCTCGCGCAGCCGGGCGACGCGATCCTCGTGATGAGCAACGGCTCGTTCGGCGGGTTCATTCCCGCCGTGCTCGAGGGACTGCGGGCGAGACAGGCAGCGTAGCTCCGAAGCGGCGCACCTTCAGGAGGCACACACGATGTCGACCGAGATCCCGCCGGCGCTGTCGGCGGCCGAGTGGACGGGCGTGCTCGCCCAACAGGACGGACTGGCACAGTTGCGCGAGCAGTTCGGCGCTCTCCCGTTCTCCACGCACGCGATCGCCGCGCTGCTGCTCTACGAGCAGCCGTTCGGCTTCACGCGGCAGGACGTGCAGGACGAGGACGAGGTGAGCGAGTACTGCGCGGTCATGGCCCGACACCATCGCGAGACCGGCGACCGGGTGACGGCCGCGAAATTCGAGCTACTCGGCGGTCGCCACCGCGAGCGCGCGGCGAAGATCGCGGCGCTGCTCCCGCCGACCTAGCGCTTCCGCGTGCCCCGGGTCTCGGTGTCTTCCCAGAGTCGGAAGCCGCCGCGGAACGCATTCGCGTTGTTGCCGCGTCGCGTGTTGGCGGGCAGGGTGTCGAGAAACCTGACGTTGCCGCCGCCGATCACCGTGTAGTCGGCATTCGTCGCCTCGGCGAGCAGCTCGACGATCTTGTGAACGTGGCGGCGCCACTTCCGCTTGCCGAGCCGCTTCAGCCCCGCTTCGCCGATGAACTCCTCGTACGTCTTCCCGTTCGAGTACGGGAGGTGTGCCAGCTCCAGCGGCACAACGACACCGTTCATCACCAGCGTGTTACCGAGCCCCGTGCCCAGGCCGAGGAAGAGCATCGTGCGGCCGGCGTAGCTGCCGAGCGCCTGCATCGCGGCGTCGTTGATCATCCGCACCGGGCAATCGAACGCGCGCTGGAAGTTGAACCGCGTCCACCCCTCGCCGAGGTTGACCGGCTCCTTCATCGGCTTGTTGCGCGCGACGGGCCCCGGATAGCCGATCGAGACGGCGTCGAACTTCCAACCTTCCGTCGCCTCGAGCACCTCGTTCACCATCTGGCGTGGCGTGAGGCGCGGGCCGGACGGAACCTTGATCGGCGTGCGTTGACCCGAGGCGAGCAGCTTGACGTTCGTTCCGCCGATGTCGATGACGAGAATTTTCACGGGAGAAGAATCACCGGTCCTCGTCGGAGACGCAATCGGCGCGACGTGCAGCGTTTGCGCTACGCGCGCGCGGGCGGCAACTTTGGGTCATGCGTCCACACTTTCTCGCGTTCCGGCGCGTCCTTCCCGGAGGGATGATCGTGCTCGTCTCCCTCGATGTCGCGGAGGACGGACAGGTGCGAGGAATCCTCCAGGTGGAGCGCCGCCGCGACCCGTCGCGCCAGCTGTTCGGCACAGCGCCGCTGATCGCCGAAGCGACGGGTCCGACGCAGCAGGACGTCCTCCGACAGCTCCGCGAGCTTGCCGAGAACGACGCCGAAGTCGCGGCGCGCATCGCCGAGTGGGAGGCGGCGCATCCCTCGGCCCCGCGCGACCGGCCGTATCGGGGCTGACCAGGCGCACGAGCAGACCGGCCAGGAGCAGCGGGTCCGGCGCGCGGCGCGTGAGCCTCGACGGCCGACGCGCCGGTGAAGTCGTCGCCCGCGACGTGCGGGCGACGTCCTGCTACATCCCCGGGCGGCTCGCGTCGACGGAGATCTTCAGATCCTCGTTCAGCGTCGCGTCGCCGCTGATGATCGACGCCCACGAGAGCTCCTTGCCATTGCGCTTGCCCTTCTCCACCACCTTCACGCCATCCGGCGCGAGCGTGATCGTGTAGAGCTTGCCCTGATGCTCCAGCTCACGCTTGATCGACTTGTCTAGTTTCGTGGCCATGGTTCCTCTGAGAGTGTGATGGGCGCATGACGAATGCGCGAGGCCGCCATCCGAGAATATAGAAGGAGCCTGGTTCACCGACGCAACGGGCATCACGTCAAAACCGGCCGTTGCTCCGACTTGCATGGACGGCTCGGCCCGGCTCCGCGATACAAACTGGCACGTCGTTTGTTTTTGAGGGTGGGTCGAGGCACGTCGAGCCCACACCCGAATAGCCGAGCCCGCCCATGAGCACGCGCACCACTCGTCAGAAGCGCCGCATCCGGATTCTCGCGCCGCGCACTCTCACACCGGGCGCCGCGCGCGCGCGGCGGAAGTTCCTCAAGTTCTTCCCCGGCGGATTCGCCGACGAGACCTACATCGATTGGGAGCGCGACTACAAGTGGGCCGCCCACGAGCGGTGGCAGGAGACCCTCGAACCGGCCGCGTACCGGAGGCTTCTGGCGAACGAGGCGTTCGAGGAGATCGCCGGCACCGCGGTCCGCATCGAATCGCGCACCAATCTCCTCTTCTCGTTCGAGAAGATGGCGCTGCGCGACGCGATCAAGACGAAAGCGGGCGCGCGCATCTTCGCCGAAGGGCTGTACGATTTCCTCTGGGGGCGCGGCGGCGACGAGTCGCGGTTCGAGCGCTGGTGCGAGGCGGTCGCACGCCTTCCGCGCCGACAGACGCGCGTGCTCACGTGGCCGCTCGTCACCGTCTTCGGCTTCATCGCGCGTCCCGACACGCACATCTTTCTCAAGCCGAACGTCACGCGCGTAGCGTCGAAGGCGTACGGTTTCGATTTCCACTACGCATCGAAGCCGAACTGGGCGACCTACCAGAGCCTGCTCGACTTCGCGAGCACCGTGCGCCGCGATACGAGCGATCTGCGCCCGAAGGACATGATCGACCTGCAGGGGTTCATCTGGGTGCAGGGGTCGGATGAATACGACTGAACTGCAACTGCGAGTACTCGGTTCGACGGAGTAGCGAGTGCTCGCAGTTGCAGTTCACGTTCCCTCCAGCGCCCGCTGCCTCGCATCCAGATGCGATCGATCCGCGATGGCGAATGCGAATGGTCCGTGCTCGCGGAACTCGATGATCGTCACCGAGCCCACGGGACAGTCGAAGCGGTAGCGGAAGCGGCCGACGTCGACGCCGAGGAGGGCGCAGATCGCGACGCGGATCGTCGCCTTGTGCGCCACGATCAGCACGTTCCCGCCGTCGTGGTGCGTGCGCTCGATCGCCTCGAGCTCGCGCGTGACGCGCTGGGCCAGCGCGACGGCGGTCTCCCCTCCCGTCGGTGGATTCCACGCCGGATCCGCCGTCCAGCGCGCGTACTCGATCGGGAACCGGTCGGCGACTTCGCCCGCACTCTGGCCGTCCCACGCACCATAGTCGATCTCGGCGAAGCCCTCCCGTGTCTGGACGGGTAGCCCCACGGCATCGGCGAGCGGCTGAGCCGTGGTGACCGCGCGACCCAGCGGGCTGGAGTAGATCCCGGCCCACCGGCGCTCGCGATATGCCGCCGCGAACGAGGCCGCCATCGCCAGCCCCTCCTCCGTCAGCGGCGGATCGAGCCGTCGCCCGCAGAACAGGTTCCCGCGGCTCGCGTTGGTCTGGCCGTGCCGCAACAGATGAAGACGGAGCAGAGGCATCGCTCGAATGGGTGAGGGGTCGCGCAATCTAACGCGGCCAACAGCCGCGCCCGCTCCATCGCGAGTGCGAGCAAACGGGGGCATAGCGATTGCCTTTTCCCCGCCATCGCGGGGATGCCCCGCACCTGGAATCACGTTCAACGCGGAGCACACACGATGGCTGAAATGGATTCGCTGCGTGAGCTGTACGTCGAAGGACTGAAGGACCTCTGGAGCGCCGAGAACCAGATCCTCAAGGGACTCCCGCGCATGATCAAGGCTGCGTCGCATCCGCAGCTCAAGCGCGCCTTCACGAAGCACGAGGCACAGACGAAGATGCAGGTCAAGCGCCTCGAGCGGATCTGCAAGGAGCTCGGAGAGAGCCCGCGCGGCAAGAAGTGCGTCGGCATGGAGGGGCTGATCGAGGAAGCCAAGGAGCTGCTGTCCGAGAAGCCGGAGCCGAACGTGCTCGACGCGGGATTGATCAGCGCCGCGCAGCACGTGGAGCACTACGAGATGGCGGGTTACGGCACCGTCCGCACCTGGGCCAGGCTGCTCGGCTACGAAAACCACGTCACGCTGCTCCAGCAGACGCTGGATGAGGAGAAGGCGACCGACCAGCTCCTCACCGACATCGCGGAGTCGCAGATCAACATCGACGCCGAATCGGACGAGGAAGAGGAAGGGGAAGAGGGGTAGCGGCACTTCGCATGCGACGCAGGGTGCGCGCGCTTGACAGCACGCTCATCCAACCCTAGTCTAGGCAGAGAGCGCCGGCCCGCCGCCGGCGCTCTCTGCACACATCGCCCGATGATCGCCTCCTCTCGCAACACGTATACGCGGATGACCACGACGACGACTCCCTGCAGGGGCGGCGGCGCACACTCCGTGTAGCAGTAGCGAACACGAGACGATGCTCACGCGGCCCCTCCGACGGGGCCGCGTTTTTTGTGGTGGATGGCTTACCGTCGCGCGCGCGCGCGACCTTTCGCTCCGAGGCTTCACGAATGCCCGCCCAAGCACGATCCGTCGTCGTTCACAAGTTCGGTGGAGCCGCACTCGCCGATGCCGGTGCGATCGCCGGCGTGGTCCGACTCCTCGCGCTCGACCGCACGGGCACGCGCCGTGTCGTCGCCGCGTCGGCGCTGATGGGGGTGACGGACACGCTGGTGCAGATCGCGGCGACGGCGGCGACGGGGGATCTCGACAGCGCGCTCGCCGGCGCGCGCGAGCTGTGCGCGCGGCATCAGGGCGTGGCGACCGACCTCCTTCTCGACTCGCCGGCGATCGCCGAGGGGATCGACGCGTCGTTCGAGGCGCTCGAGACGCTGCTCGAGAGCGTCGCGGGTTCGCGCGAGCTCACCCCCCGGATGCGCGACGACATCCTCGCGCGCGGCGAGCGGCTTTCGGCCGCGATCCTCGCCGCCGCGCTCGAGCGCGCCGGCATCCCCAGCACCGTCGCGGACGCGCAGGAATTCCTCTTCACCGATGGCCGCGCGGGCAACGCGGCCCCCGACCTCGCGCGCACCGACGCATCGGCACGTGCCGCGCTCGAGCCGTTGCTCGACCGTGGACTTCTCGTCGTCGTCCCGGGCTTCATCGGCATCGGCTGCGACGGCGAGGTCGTCACCCTCGGCCGCGGGGGCACCGATCTCACCGCAACCGTGCTGGCCCGCGCACTCGCGGCGGACGAGGTCACGCTCTGGAAGGACGTCCCGGGCTGCATGACCGCCGATCCCCGGCTGGTGCCCGACGCGCGCGTCGTGCCGCTGCTCGACGCGCGCGAAGCGTCGGAGCTCGCGTACTACGGCGCGAAGGTGCTCCATCCCCGCACGCTCGTGCCGCTGCAGCAGGGAACGATCCTGCGCATTCGTCCGTTCGCCAATCCCGAGTCGGCCGGCACCACGATCGTGCCTGGCCGCCCGGCGGGCGGCTCCCCCGTGCGCGCGCTCTCGGCGATCCTCAAGCAGGCGCTCGTTACCGTGCAGGGCAACGGCATGATCGGCGTCCCCGGTGTCGCCGCGCGCACCTTCGGCGCGCTCGCCGCCACGGGCGTCTCCGTGTCGATGATCTCGCAGGCGTCGTCCGAGCATTCGATCTGCTTCACCGTGCCCGAGACGGAAGCGGCGCGCGCCGTCGCGGCGCTCCGCGAGGCGTTCGTCGAGGAGATCAAGCGCCGGGAGATCGACGACATCGAGCTCATGACGGGACTCGCGACGATCGCCGTCGTCGGCTCCGGTATGGTGCACACCCCCGGCATCGCGGCGCGGATCTTCAACGCGGTCGCGGGCGCGGAGGCCAACGTCGTCGCCATCGCGCAGGGCGCGTCCGAGCGCATCATCTCGTTCGTCGTCGACGGCGGCCAGGTCCCCGCTGCGCTCAAGGCGGTGCACAGCGCCTTCCATCTGCACAAGGTCGGTGGCGGCAAAGTCGGACGCCGCGCGCAGGGCACGGACATCATCCTGCTCGGCGTCGGCCGCGTCGGTCGCGAGCTGGTGAATCAGATCACGGCGCTCGCACGCGATGGCCGTGCGCTCGTGCGCATCGTCGGTTTGATCGACCGGGCGAGTTGGGTGTTCGACGCGCGCGGGTTGAGCCAGCGCCGACTCGGCTCGATCATGCTGCACAAGCAGAAGGGAGGCGCGCTCGGCGACATGCGCGGCGGCCAATGGGGCACCGCGCGCGAGGCCGTCGATGCGATGGGGGCGCACTCGCTGATGCGTCCCGTGCTCATCGACGTCGCGAGCGGAGACACGGGTCCGGCGCTCGTCACCGCGATCTCGCACGACATGGATCTCGTGCTCGCCAACAAGGTGCCGCTCGCGGGCGACATCTTCTCGGCGCGCGCGATCCTTCAGGACGCGCGCGCGCGCGGCCGGCGCGTGCTGCACGAGGCCACCGTCGGCGCCGGACTCCCCGTGATCGACACGCTGCAACAGCTCATGGCGTCGGGCGATCGCGTGCACAGCGTCGAAGGATGCCCCTCGGGGACGATGGGCTATCTGTTCAGCGAGATGGCGCGCGGTCGCTCGTTCAGCGACGCCGTACGCAACGCGATGGAGCTCGGCTACACGGAGCCCGACCCGCGCGACGATCTCTGCGGGCTCGACGTGGCGCGGAAGGGGTTGATCCTCGGCCGGCT
>QHVE01000097.1:0-4575 GCA_003223455.1 Gemmatimonadota bacterium
TGGAATGCCAACCGCGTCGCACGAGACCGCGGCGATCTCAAGATCGTACCGACGCAGGTGAGGCCGACGGCGCAGGAGTCGTGGAGCGATTTCCGCGCACGGCTCGGCAGGGCGGACATCCGCGGAACGGCTGGCCGGATGCCACGGCAGAAGTACTGCGATTACGGCAAGTCGCAGCAGGTGCCGTGAACGGCTTTCACGCAGCGACTAGTGCGCGCCGGCCAGACGTTTCTTCAGCTCGGGCAGCCAGTTGGGGACGATGACCAGCTCGTAGTCATTCCTGTTTATCACCAGGCCGAGGAAGCGGCCGTCGCGCGTTACGTCGAAGGGCGTCGCGGGGCCGCTGCCGGGTAGCACCGGCGGCGTCTTGAAAACGGTATCGCGCGACACGACGTGGAGACGCGGAGTCGTGGCGAGCGTGGCGGAGATCAGCGCGCCGCCTCCGATACCGTAGTAGACTCGGCTGCCGTCAGGTGCCCACACGCGGCCCTCGCCCCCTCCCGCAGAGACTTGAACCCTCGCGGACGGATCGGGATAGGAGCGGACGTAGACCTCCGACTGTCCCGATTCTTCCACGTTGGTGATCATCATCCACTTGCCGTCCGGTGAGAAAGCCGGAGGGCTTGTCGGTAGCACCCTGTCCACGACCTGCCTGGCGACGGTTGGGGAATCGAGCGCGACCCGAAAGAGGAGCCAGTCATTGTTCGCGTAGCCGTCGTAGATCACCGAGCGGCCATCCGGCGCGACGACGGATTGCAGCGTGAAGCCCATCGCGTCGAACAGCTTCTCCGCGGGCGTGCCGCCGTCGGCGTTCTGGCGCCACACGGCGTATCGCTTCTCGGTGCTGAGCGCCGTGTACACGACGCTGTTTCCGTCGGGAGTCCACGAAGGCGATGTCGCCGCCTCGGGAGACGAGAGCCGTGAGAACGTCCCCGTCGCGATCTCGTAGATCCAGATCGCCGACTTGCCGGCCTCCCTGATCGCGACGGCGATCCTGCTTCCATCCGGGGAGAGCCGAGGAGGGCCGAACTGTCGGGTCTCCGAAGACAGGGGCGTTATCTTGCCGTCGCGCGTTATCCACGCCAGGCGGGTGTTCGTGCCGCCGCGCGAGGTGAGGAGCGCGCCTCCCTTCGAGACGAAGATCTCCGAGTTCCCGTTCAGTCCCTGGCGAACTTCGACCGGGTCGAGCACCGGCGTCGGAGACCCCGCAGCATGCCGGCCCGATCTGTCGAGCGTGACGGCCATGACCGCGCCGTCCGATTGTACATAGACCAGCATGCGGTCGATCACGGCGAGTGGCCGGACGCCCAGCAGATCCAGCGGAACCACGGCACCGTCGAGCGAGGCCGTCGCCAGCTTCGCCGAGGGGAGGCTTCCACTCCAGACGGTGAAGACGACCGTCTTCGCATCGGGGAGAGCGATCGGCCAGAGATGATCCGTCTCTCCCTTCGTCGTGTCGGGCCGCGTGAATTCCCGCAGTGAGCCGCCGGACGCGCTCACCCTGGAGAGGCCGTGGAAGTTCAGCTCCGCACCGAACACGATCTCGTCACTCGTGGTCCAATCGACGCCGTTCTGACTGCTCGCGTCGGCGACGTTGATCGGCGCGCTGCCGTCCAGTCGCACTTTCTTCAGTTTGCCGCCGAGCTCGAACGCCACCCACTCTCCGTTGGGAGAGAAGATGGGTTGCGCGGCCCCGACCGTTCCCGGAATGACCCTGGCGTCGAGCTGGTCGGTGTGCTGCGCATACAGCGTCGGTCCCTCGGGCGATCGGCCGAAATACACGAGCGTCCTTCCGTCCGCCGAGATGGCACCGGGCCACGGAGTGTTGATCACGGCTCTCGCGCTGTCGGGCGTCGAGAGCACGAACCTCACCGGCAGCGTCGGAGCGGTGACGGTTCGGCCGCGCATCGCCGCGACGCCGATCAGGGCGAGCGAGAGCACCGCGAGCGAGAGCACGAGCGGATCCTTGAACCGGTCCACCCATGCGCTGGGTTTTCGTACGGAGGCCAGTCTCGTCGTCGCGAAGCTGCTGGCTGCGGTGAAGTCGCCTCGGCCCTGCAGGCCTTCGGCGTATTCCCTCACGTTGGAGAAGCGGTCCGCGGGCAGCTTTTCCAACGCGCGCTGCACGGTCGCTTCCACGTGCTCCGGCACCGCCGCTCGCGTCGTCCTGATCGGTCTCGGCTTCTCCGTCAGCATCCTCGCGATGACCGCCTGGGACGTGCTGCCCGTGTGCGGCGGATCGCCCGTCAGCATCTCGTAGGTGATGGCGCCCAGCGAGTAGATGTCGCTCCTCGCGTCGATGACCCGGTCGCCGGTCGCCTGCTCGGGGCTCATGTAGGCGGGCGTGCCCAGCGAGAGCCCCGTCTGCGTGATGCGGTTTCCTCCCGCGTTGCTCACCGCCAGCGCGATCCCGAAGTCGGCGATCACCGGCTGCCCAGACTGCAGGAGGATGTTCTCCGGCTTGAGATCCCGGTGAATCACGCCGTGCGAGTGCGCATACTCGAGCGCGTTCGCGATGGCGACCGACATCCGGATCGCTTCGTCGATCGGCAGCTGCTTCTCGCGGTCCAGGCGGGACCGGAGCGACTCGCCCTCGACGAAGGGCATCACATAGTAGAGGAGCCCCTCCGCTTCGCCCGAGTCGAACAGCGGCAGGAGATGCGGGTGCTGGAGATTGGCCGTGACCTTGATCTCGGAGAGAAATCGCTCGACGCCGAGCACTGCTCCGAGGTCGGGCTTGAGGACCTTGAGCGCGACGTGCCGATCGTGCCGCAGGTCGCGCGCGAGATACACGGTGGCCATGCCGCCGGCGCCGATCTCGCGCTCGATCTCATAGTGAGCGGCGAGCGACGTGCGGAGTTGACTGAGGGGATCCACGCGTCTCGGGAGGGGAGGGAGGAGGGATGCGACCGTCGAGACCGCCTCGAATACTGGGGCTCAGCGGGAGTTGGCGCAAAGACTTCGTGCGCGGCGAAGACTAGTAGTGGGTTCACGTACTACTGAGCTACTGCCGCATCCTCCGCCACACGCGCTAGCCTCGCTACGTCCCACTAACAGACAGGGGTCAGGTAGCGGCCGCGGCCTGCAGGACGCCAGGCGTCCCGGCGCACTCATTAAGTCACTCGACGCGGGCCGGTACGCCCGTCACGCAAGTTCTTCTTATAGTCGCAGGAAGGGCCGCTCCCCTCCGGGCGCCACTCGGTACACGATAGGAAGTCGCCATAGGGGCCCGATCGTTTGATGAGCGCGCCCTGATGGCACGACGGACAGAGTGTCTCAAAATGTCCGCACCACGAGGTCTGGCACCGGAAGCCAAGCGCCTCCTTCACGAGCGCGCCTTTCTTGCACGCGGGGCACATGCGCGCCTTGCCCTCGCACAGCGGATAGTTGGTGCAGCCCCAGAATGCACCGTACTCGCCGTCGCGTTTGAGGAGGCGGCCGCCGCCACACTCAGGGCACCTCGGAGCGGTCTCGCGTCCACTCTCCGACGGGATGACCCATGCACGGTACGTCTCGCTCTCGAGTTCCTCTACGAACTTCGAGCGACAGGTTGTGTCGGTGAGAATCAGGCAGCGCTTCTTTGCGCGACTCAGCGCGACGTAGAACACACGCCGCTCCTCCGCATTCGGGAACTCGCCTGTTCCGGCGAGCACCAGGTCCAGAATCGGGTCGTCGGCCAGCTCGGAGGGAAATCCCATCCGCCCACGGATCACGTCGAGGACGATCACGTAGTCGGCTTCGAGGCCCTTCGCTCGATGTACCGTCAGAAAATTGATCGTGAGCCGTGCATGGCGGCGGACGATGCGGTCCCAGCATTTTCGTTTCGTGAAATTGTAGCGTCCGAGCACGAGAACCGTGGGCTTCGCGTCGCGTACGCCGGCGGGCGCCGTCCACTCTCGCGTTGCATGCTCCGCCACTCGTGCGAAGGCTCGGTCGAGGAACTGCTCGGGATCATCATCCGGCCGCTTCGCGAGCACCTCGATCGCGGGCTCGCCGAGACTCTGTCCGGCTTTGAGCGACTTCCGTAGCTGCGTCGGGTTCGCTTGTACGAACTGCGAGCTTGCGGCGAGCAGCTCGGTGTTGAACCGGTGCGTGATCGTCAGATCGCAACGCTGCGTGAACCCGAACACCGAATCGAACTTCGTCATCTGCTCGATGTCGCCACCAGCGAAGCGGTAGATGCTCTGCCAATCGTCACCGACGCAGAAGAGCCGGCGGTCGTGCACTTCTGCGAGGAGCGCGTTGAGGAGTTGCGCCCGCCCGCAGCTCAAGGTCTCAATCCTCCTGCTTGTAGCAGAGCTTGCTGGCGCACGCGAACAATAAACATTAGTGTGCCGTACCGGCAGGACGCGTCATCCCCGCCTGACCCGCACGAACGGCTCCGGCAAACTCCTGAGCTGCCGACAATCGCTGTCAGCCCTCGGTTGTACCGTGGAGCTCCCCCTCCCGCCTCCACGCCGTCCGCCAATGCCCCCCCTCACGATCGTCTCCAGCGACCGGCCGACAACCCTCGTCGAGCACCTCGCGCTCGACCTCGGCCGCACGCCACTCGGCCCCTTCGCGACCGAGACGATC
>QHVE01000097.1:4589-5114 GCA_003223455.1 Gemmatimonadota bacterium
AGCCGAGGCACTGAACGTTGGATCCAACACGAGCTCGCGCGTCGCCATGGCTGCGCAGCGAGTCTAGCCTTTCCGTTCGCCGCCTCCTTCTTCCGCACGCTTGCAACGACGCTCCTCCCTGAGGATACCGGGAGCACCTTCACTACGGCGCTGGAGAAGGCGACCACTCGCGCCGAGGACTCGCTCGACCGCGATACGCTCACGTGGCGCATCCTCGATCTCCTCGAGAACGGCATTGCCGACGAACCAGATTTCGAGCCGCTCCGAGCCTTCGTCGATGAGCCGAAGGATCGCGACGCTCGCAAGCTGCTCGGACTCGCAGGCACGGTGGCAAACCGCTTCGAGGAATACCAGCTCTACCGCCCCGATCTGCTCCTCGCCTGGGAATCGGACGATGCGCCGGACGCGGAATCAACCGCGCACGCACGCTGGCAGCGATCCCTCTGGAGACGGCTCAGTAGCGCCGATCGGACAGACGACCACCTCGCTCGGCTATACATAGAAGCAACGGACATCCTCAACGCG
>QHVE01000097.1:5149-6934 GCA_003223455.1 Gemmatimonadota bacterium
GGGGTGAATACGCTGCCGCCGGTCTTCGTCCAGCTCCTCCATGCCGTCGCCCGCCACATCCCCGTCCGGCTCTACCTCCAGGCGCCGCCGCGCGAGAGCTGGTCGTCGTCTGCAGCGCCCAACCCGCTCTGGGCGACATTCGGCCGGGTGACTCGCGAGTTTGCCTCGCTACTCGAAACGCACGCACCGTCCGGGATCCCGCTCGCGTGGGAAGAGCACCATCGCGCGAACGACCACGCGGGAACGATCCTCTCGCGCCTTCAGTCGGATATCCGACTCGGCATTCAGAGGGGATCGGAGCGCGCGCTCGCCGCTCCCATCGCACTCTCGGCACACACGGTCGACGACTCGCTCGCGGTACATCGCTGCCACTCTCCGATGCGCGAGATGGAGGTGCTCCGCGACCAGCTCCTCGCCGCCTTCGCCGCCGACCCGACACTCCGTCCGCACGACGTCCTGCTCCTGCTGCCGGACGTGGCCACCTATGCTCCCTTCGTCGATGCGATGTTCGGCGTCGGAGAGCCTGGCCTTCCTTATATAGCGCATCGAATCGCCGACCGGCCCATCGCGCAGGAGTCTCGCCTCGCCGACGCCGCGCTCCGCATCCTACGTCTGGTCGGCGCACGATGGACGTCAGCGGAAGTGGTCGAGCTGCTCGACATGCCGGCGGTGCAACGCGCCGCCGGGATCCCCGACGGCGCCACTTCGCGGATCCTCCAGTGGATCGAGGAGACGAACATCCGCTGGGGACGCGACGGCGCGATGCGGAGCGAAATCTTCGGACTTCCGAAGATTGAAGCCAATAGCTGGCGCGCCGGCGTCGATCGCCTGCTCATGGGCTACGCAACGGGACCGATGACGGACCTCGTCGACGACATCCTCCCGCACGCAGGCCACACGATCGGTGATCCAGCCACGCTCGGCGCCTTCTCGGCGTTCACCGAGGGGCTGTTCGACACGCTCGCGGGGTGGCGCACGCCGCGCTCACTGGTCGCCTGGTCGGCCGAGCTGCGCACGGCGTTTACTACACTTCTCGCACCCGACGGCGACGACGAGGAGCGCGAGCTCGAGATCGTCCTCTCGGCCGTGGGCGCGCTCGCGACGGTGGAGACGAACGCGGAGTGCGACCGCGCGTTCGAGCTGCCGGTCGTGCGCGATTGGCTGGAGCAGATGCTCGGGGACGATTCGCTGTCGAGTGGGTTCCTGAGCGGCGGGATGACGGTGTGTGCCCTCAAGCCCATGCGCGTTGTGCCGCACCGCATCGTCGTCATTGCGGGACTCGACGACGCGACCTTCCCACGTGGACACCAGCGGCCGGCGTTCGACCTGATGACGGCGGAGCATCGCGACGGCGATCGCGACCGGCGCGCGGATGACCGGCAGCTGTTCCTGGACATGCTTCTCGCGACCGAAGAGCGGCTCATTCTCTCCTACGTCGCGCGTTCGGCGAAGACCAACGCGGAGCGTGCTGTCAGCGTCGTGGTCGCTGAGCTGCTCGACGTGATCGACACGAGCTTCGTGCATCCCGATCCTGACACGCGCGCACGCGCGATGGTCGAAGTGTCCCATCGGCTGCAGCCATTCGCGCGGGAGTACTTCACGCCCGATGCGGGCACATCGCGGCTCTTCAGCTACTCGGCCGTGAACGCCAGGGCGCTGTCGCGCGCAGCGCTCGGCGCCGGCAGGGCCCAGATGCCGTTCGTGGCGGGCCCGCTTCCGATCAGCGAGGGGGCGATCTCCAGCGAAGTACGGCTCGACGATCTCGTAGCCTGCTGGACCAACCCC
>QHVE01000097.1:7053-16976 GCA_003223455.1 Gemmatimonadota bacterium
TCGCGCCGAGGCGCTCGCGTGCGGGCAGCTGCCATCCGGCGCGCTGGGCGGCGTGTGGTATGATCAGATCCGCGACGACTTCTCGCACTTTCTCGCGTCGCTCGGCGCGCCGACGCTGCAGGAGCCGCTCGCGATCGTCGTGCGTGGCGCCGCCTGGACGCTCGTCGGGCGAATCGACGGGATCACGGGAGAGGGCCGGATTCAGGTGCGACCGGCGAAGTGCAACTCCAAGGATCTGATCCGCGCGTGGATCACCCACCTCGCGCTCACCGCGGCGCACGGACCGGTGCAGACGTCGGTCGTGGGTACGGATACGCGGTGGGTGTTCGGCGAGGTCGCCGAGCCGCTGACTGTGCTCGATCGACTCATCGATGGCTACAACGCCTCGTTGCGCGAGCCGATCCCGTTCTTCACGAAGGCGAGTCATGCGTATGCGGCGCAGACCTTGAAGCTCGAGCGCCAGGCCGCGACGGGAAGGGGGACGGCGTCGGCGCTGCCGATCGACTAGGCGCGCACCGCGTTGGACGGCATCGAGTTCACAGACTTCCGCTCCGGAGATCGGGACGCTGCCTACGTGTGCCTCGCCTGGCGCGGCCGCGATCCATTCGACGACGCGGAACTGCTCGGCTCTACGAGCCTGGCCTTCTGGCGACCCGCGCTCGACGCAATGACGTCGGCCGCAGAGCTGAGCGCGTGAGCCCGCGGAAGAAGGGCACCGTCGTCGACGGCGAGACGCTCGCGCTTCTCGACGTAGGAAGCTACGACCGCCGGGGTGCCGAGCGCGTCGCGCGCACGGAGCCGTTCGATGTCGCGACGGTATCGCTGGAACCGGGTGTGTCGCTCGTGGAGGCGAGCGCCGGAACGGGCAAGACGCACTCGATCACGCAGCTGGTGCTCCGCCTCCTGCTCGCGCGCCGAGCGGATGGCGAGTACAGGGTCCGCGGGATCGGGAGCATCCTCGTCGTCACGTTCACGAAGGCCGCGACCGATGAGCTGATCACCCGCGTGCGTGCGGTGTTGCGCGAGGCGACGGAGGTGTTCGCCGGCGTCGCGAGGCGCACCGGGACGAATGGCGACCTGTTCGCGCTACGCGACGAGATGGGCGGTCGCGAGCTGCCGCGACTTCGCGAAGCGCTCTCGTCGCTCGACCAGCTGGCCATCTTCACGATTCACGGTTTCTGCAAGCGTGTGCTCGAGGAGAGCGCGCTCGAGAGCGGCACGCCGTTCGGCGCGCGGTTCATCGAGGACGACACGCTCCTTATCGAGCGTATCGCGCAGGACTGGTGGCGACTGACGATCTACGAGGACGCGGCCCTCGCGACGCTCGCCGTGCACCTCGGCTGGCGGCACGATGCGTTCCTGAAGGACCTCAGGCTGTGGCAGCGACTGCCGAAGACGCGCCTCGAGCCTTGCGTCGAGCTCGTGACAGCGAAGGAGGGGCTCGTGCAGGCGGTGGCGGGTTTCGCCCGAGTCTGGGACCGCGCGCGTGCGGCGGCTTTCCTCGGCGAGCGGAAGTGGTATACGAAGTCACCACTCAACGACGCGGCGGGGCAGATGGAGGCGGTCCGCGCTGGGGACGCGCTGGCGGCGGGGGATCTTGCGGGCGCCGCGCGTCTGGCCGCGTGGTGCACCTCGGCCGCGATGCTCGACAAGCGGAAAGGGATGTACGCGAGACCGCCGGCGCTCCGTGACGCCGTCGCGAGTGAGCCGTTCGTGCAGGCATGCGACGCGATCGCGTCGGCGCTCGCGACGGTCAAGAGCGCACTCCGGGTCTCCTGCCTGGAGGGGGTGCACGCGCGTTTCCTCGAGGAGAAGCGGCGACGGCACATGCTGGGCTTCGACGACCTGCTGCGCCACCTCCACGACGCGCTCCAGGCCGGCGGAACGGGATGCCACCTCGCTTCGGCGATCCGCGGCCGGTACGATGCTGCACTGATCGACGAGTTCCAGGACACGGATCCGTTCCAGTTCCCGATCTTCTCCATCGCGTTCGCTGGCCGTCCGCTGTTCCTCATCGGCGACCCGAAGCAGGCGATCTTCGGATTCCGCGGTGCGGACCTCTTCGCCTATCTCCATGCCGCGTCGCACGCGGAGCGTCGCTACACGCTGGGGCAGAACTGGCGGAGCACGCCGCGAATGGTCGCGGCGGTCAATGGACTGTTCTCGCGCCGGGAGAACGCCTTCCTTTACGAGCGGATCGAGTTCGCCCCCGCGGTTGCGACACCCATACGCACCCTGGTGGATCCGCTCGCGATGGATGGGCGAGGAGCGCTGCACTGGTGGGTGATGCCGCCGGAACAGGGGGAGACGGGGCCGGTGCAGCTTCCCGATGGGCTCGATAATAATCTTCCACTCTACAAGGGCGACGCGACCCGCCGCACCGAAGCGGCGACGGTGCGCGAGATCGTGCGACCGTGCTCGTTCGGGCCGGCTACGAGGCGCAGGCGATCCAGAGTGCACTGCGTGCGGTCGGTGTGCCGTCCATCGTCTCGGGGATGGACGACATCCTCCACTCGCGCGAGCTCACCGACCTCGAGACGGTGCTCCGCGCCGTGCTCGCGGCGAGCGACGCGCGCGGCGTGCGCGCCGCTCTGGCTACCGAGCTGTGGGGCACCAGCGCCGGCGAGATCCACCGGCTGTCCACGCCGGAGTACGAGGGAGAATGGCAGACGATCATCGAGCGCCTCGTGGAGTGGCGGGAGCAGTGGGTGCGCTACGGCTTCATGCGCATGGTGCAGGGCATGCTTGCGCATCTCGAAGCCACGGAGCGGCTGCTCGCGCACGACGACGGCGAACGTCGGTTGACGAACCTGCGCCATGCGGTGGAGCTGCTGCACAGGGCGGTGTCCGAGGAGCGGCTCTCCCCCGAGGGGCTGCTGCTGTGGATCACGAACACGCGCGCGACGGGCGAGGAGCAGGTCGAGCGCACCGAGCTGCGGCTCGAGAGCGACGCCGACGCCGTGCAGATCGCCACCATCCACAAGAGCAAGGGGCTCGAGTACGATGTGGTCTTCTGTCCCACTCTCTGGGCCGCGCGCCGCACGAAGGACGACGAGCCGGTGCTGGTGCACGAAGGCGAAGCAGTGGTGTTCGATCACGGCTCGGAGCAGCGTGCGGCGCGTGGGCGGCTGGCCGCGGCCGAGGAGCTCGCGGAGGAGTTGCGGCTGCTCTACGTCGCGCTCACGCGTGCGCGCTTCCGCTGCTACCTCGCGTGGGGCGCGGTCTCGAACAGCAGGACGAAGGTCCACGCAGGACACACGGCGCTCGGGTACCTCCTCCGGTCCGCCGTGGGGACGGGTACGCCCGAGAACATTGCCGAAGCGGTACCGCTCGCGTTCGAGCAGTCACTCGGCCAGTTCACCGATCCGGTCAACGTGCTTGTCGCGGCGGGCGGTGGCGCGATGAGCATGGAAGTGCTGGGTCCGGAGATCGAGCACGCGGTGCCGTGGGCGGGCACGCAGGAGCCAGTGTCGGTGCCACGGCGGCCGCGCTGCGCGCCTGGCACGTCGCGAGCTTCACCTCGCTCACCGCCGGCCGCGACACGGACGACGCTCGCGACGTCACCGACGCCGGGATGGAGCAACGCGCTGTACGGGTCATCGATCAGCGCGATTTCCTCGGCTTCCCGGCGGGGCGACTGCCCGGCATTGCGCTGCATGAACTGTTCGAGCGGGTGGAGTTCTCTGCGCCGCTGGCCGATATCAGTTCTCTGACGGCGGAGATCCTGACGCGTGCGGGGCTGCACGATCCAGCCGAGCGTGTGTCCGCAGTGAGCGAGATGGCCGAGCGCGTGCTCGGCGCGACGCTGCCCGAGGCAGGCTTCGCGCTCCGCGAGGTGCCACGCTCGCGCACATTGCGCGAATGGACGTTCCACCTCCCGCTTGGCACAGTCGACGGCGCAGCGCTGTCGCGCATCTTCGCGGCACATGGGGGGGAGCTGGGACGCCGCTACGGACCCGCGCTGCGCCGCCTCACCGGCGAGCGGGTGCACGGCTTCCTGACGGGCGTCGTAGATCTCGTGCTCGAGCATGGCGGCCGCTGGTACGTGGTGGACTGGAAATCGAACCACCTCGGTCACGAACCGGAGTCGTACGAGCCGGCAGCGCTCGAGCACGAGATGTTCGCGAGCCACTACGTGCTGCAATACCATCTGTACCTCACGGCGCTGCACCGCTTCCTCCGCCTCCGCTTGCCTGGCTACCAGTACGACACGCATGTCGGAGGGGCGTGGTATGCTTTCCTGCGTGGGATCGACGGAAGCGAGCGCGGTTGGTTCCACGACCTGCCTCCGCGCGCGCTCATCGATGCGCTCGACGCGCTGATGGAGTCGGCAGTCCCCATGGAGGCGGCATCGTGAGACGGTTGTCGAAGCTGGTGGAGTCGGGCGCACTGATGTCGATCGACGCGGAGTTGGGCGGTTTGCTCACGCGGCGCGCGGCATCGCGGCTGGGCGAGGTGGAGGACGCGCGGTTGGTCGGACTCGCGGGCGCGATGCTGAGCGCCGAGCGGGCGCGGGGGCACAGCTGTCTGGACCTCGACACCCTCGTCGGCGCCGCGATGCCGCACACGGACGTGATCGGCCGGATGCTGCCCAACGTAGATGGGTGGCTCTCGCTTCTCGCGCGCAGCGGCATGTGCGGCGACGGGACCACGACGACGTCGCCGCTCGTGATCGACAGCGGTCGACTGTACCTGAGCCGCTATCATGCGGCCGAGTGCCGACTCGCTTCGGCGATGCGGAGCCGGTTCGCCGCACGCGAGCAGACGTCGCCCGATGCGGCGACCATCGCTCTCTTCAGGACGCTCTTTCCGCCTGCCGAGGGTGGCGCAACCGACTGGCAGGCGGTGGCCGCAGCTGCCGCAATGCGCGGCGGGCTCACCGTGATCACCGGCGGGCCGGGAACGGGGAAGACGACCGCGGTCGCACGCATTCTCGCGCTGCTGCTTCAGCGCACGCCCGATCTCCGTGTCGCGCTCGCCGCACCGACGGGCAAGGCCGCGGCGCGGCTCGCCGAGTCGGTGCTGGCGGGGGTGCGCGGTCTCCCGATCGGCGTCGAGCTCGCAGCGCGCATCCCCGCCGAGGGGCGCACGCTGCACCGGCTGCTCGGCTATCGCCCGTGGAACGATGAGTTTGCGCACGGCGCCGACGAGCCGCTCGCCGAGGACGTCGTGATCGTGGACGAGGCATCGATGGTGGACGTCCTGATGATGGACGCGCTGTTCGCCGCGCTTCGTCCGACCGCGCGCATCATCCTGCTCGGTGACCAGGACCAGCTCGCCAGCGTCGACACCGGCTTCGTGTTGGGCGACGTGTGCCGCGCGGCTGATCGGTGCAGCGCGGTGCACGGCGTCGCGCTCGGCGCCTGGGTGGAGCAGTTGAGCGGACTATCGATCGAGACCGCTGCGAACGTGGCTCCGCTGCGCGACGCGGTGGTGCGCCTCAGCCGATCATACCGCTTCGCCAGCCAGCCCGGGATCGGCGCGCTCTCCGAGGCCATCCGGCGCGGGGATGCGAATGGGGCCACCACGCTGCTTGCCGACGCGCACTACGACGACGTGACGCTGCGCGACGCGGCGACGACCGCGGCGCTGCTCGAACCGGTGTCGGCACTGTTCGACGAATACCTCGCCGCGAGCGATCCGGCGCAGGCGCTCGAGCGGTTCTCGGCGTTTCGCCTGCTGTGCGCGGTGCGCGATGGCCGAAGGGGAGTGTCCGGTCTCAACGAGCGTGTGGAGGACTGGCTGCGACGTGAGCACAGTGTGCCGACTCGCGCGAAGTGGTACGACCGCAGGCCGGTGCTCGTGACGGCGAACGATCCCGCCACGGGCCTGTATAACGGCGACGTCGGCGTGACCGTCATCAGAGACGGCGTAGCGCGCGTCTGGTTCCGCGACGGATCTGGCGCTCCACGCGCGGTATCACCGGCACGTCTGCCGGCGCACGAGACCGCGTGGGCCATGACGGTGCACAAGGCGCAGGGCTCGGAGTTCGCGCACGTGCTGTTCGTGCTCCCCGAGGACGACGTGCAGGTCCTGACACGGGAGCTGCTGTATACGGCGGTAACCCGCGCTCGAGTGCGCGTCGACATCGTGGGGTCGTCGGAGTTGCTGGCACGCGCGATCGGACGGACGACGCTGCGCGCGTCGGGGTTGGCCGACCGGCTGCTCGCCTGAACGCCTGCCAGGCCAATGTCCGCTCCGAAAGTCCAACGTTGGATCGACCTGCTCGCGGCGCTGCTCGGTCATCGAATGCCGGTGACCTTCGACGAGCTCGCGAAGGATGTTCCCGGCTATCTCACCGATGGCAGCGTCGCCGCGGGCACTCCGTCGCCGACGCTCAAGCGCATGTTCGAGCGCGACAAGGCGGAGCTGCTCGAGCTGGGCGTGCCGATAGAGGTGATCGGTGAGAAGGGAAGTGAGGAGTCGGCGTATCGGCTTCGGCCGGGCGATTTCTACCTGCCATACCTGGGTATCGTCTCCGACCGCGGCGTCGACCTGCCCGAGAAGGTCGATCGCTTCGGCTATCACTCGCTCGCCACTCTCGCCTTCGAACCCGACGAGCTGCAGGTCATCGTCGAAGGTGCGCGCCGCGTCGAGCAGGTAGGAGACCCAGTGCTCGCGACCGAAGCACGGCAGGCCATTCGCAAGCTCGCGTTCGACCTTCCGCTCGGCGCCACTGATGCTCCCGATGACACGCTGATAGTTCCGCCCCGCAAGGGCGCCGATCCGAAGACGCTGAGCCTACTGGGCGACGCGCTGTTCCAGCGCAAGCGGGTGTCGTTCACGTATCACACGATCGGGACCGGTGTAAGCGCCGAGCGGACCGTGGAGCCATATGGCTTGTTCTTCATCAATGGCCACTGGTACCTGGTAGCGCGCGACACCGAGAAGGATGCGCTGCGCAACTTTCGCGTGAGCCGGATAGCGGAGGTATCCGCGAATGCGGCGAAGGCGGGGACGCCCGACTACGTGATCCCTGCCGACTTCTCGCTGAAGGAGCACGCGCGATCGAGGCGGGCGTGGGACGTGGGCGATGGCGATACGGTCGAAGCCGTCGTGAACTTCACGGGGACGACGGGTGCCGTGCTCGCAGCCGCTGCGCTCGGCGCACCTGACGAAGGATCGCAGACCAGACGACGCTTCACGGTGCGCCGTACCGACAGCTTCGCGAGGTGGATCTTCGCCTTCGCGGGCCAGGCCGTACCCGTCTCGCCGCCGACTCTCGTGGAGGAGTACGCACGTCTCGTCACCGGTACGCGAGCCCTGTATGCCGGTGCTGCAGGTGGCTGACACCGCGGCGGCGCAGCTCAAGCGCGTGCTCGACCTCATACCGCGCCTGGCGGACGACGAGGAGCATTCGTTCGAGGAGGTCGCGGAGGCGGTGGGGAGCCGGCCATCGCAGGTGCTCGCCGATCTCGCCGCAATCTCGGAGCGGTACGACGCGCCGGGAGGGTTCGTGGAGGGCGTCTCGATCCTCGTGGAGGAGCACACCGTGTGCGTCCACGCGAACCACTTTCTTCGCCCGATGCGCCTGACGATGCCCGAGCTTTGCGCGCTCGAGCTGGGACTCAGCATGCTTCGCCGAGAGCGCAGTCCCGCCGAGCAGGCACCGATCGAGCGCGCGCTCGAGCGGCTGCGTGAGGCCATAAGCCGGGTGCCGACCAACGACCGCCATCAGGGAACGCGATACGGCGACCTTTCGGAGGCCGGCTCGGCGGAGCACCTCACTGTGCTTCGCGGTGCTCTGCGAGATCGGCGAATGGTGGAGCTCGGGTATCGTGCCGGAGGCTCGACCGTGAGCACGACACGCGTGATCGCTCCTCACTCTCTCCATTTCGCCGAGCAGATGTGGTATGTGGCGGCGACCGGGGCGGACAATGGTCTGCGATTCTTCCGGCTCGACCGCATCGAGTCGGTTCGGATGCTCGACGCCGCGTTCGAGCGCGCGACCGAGCCGGCTCGGCAGGTGCAGGAAGCCGGCCGCGCCTTCCTCTCGGACACCCGACGTCGCATGACCGTTCGCTACTCGCCACGGATCGCGCGATGGATCGCGGAAAGAGAAGGCGTTCCGTCGGATGCAGATGGTAGCCTGACCCTCGAGCATCCGGTGGCCGACGAGTCGTGGGCCATTCGTCACGTGCTGCAGTATGGGCCCGATGCCGAGCTGCTCGGCCCACCCGAGCTGCGCGCGGCGCTTCGCAAGCGTCTGGACGAGCTCTCCGCGGAGATTGCGTGAGCGACGTGCCGGTGCGGCACCTCGTCGCCGTCTGGAATCCGTCGTACGTCAGGAACGCGATGGAGGAACACCTCGCGGTGCTCCTGCGCCATGCCGCAGCTCTCCGCGAGGGGCGTGTGGACGACGAGGACGTGTATGTGTGGTGGGGCCGCGTGCGTTCGCGCAATCGACGCACCGATCTGGCGAACGTCGCGGACGTGCGCGCGATCGAAGAGGCACTCGGCGCCGAGGACGCGCCCGAGACGCATCTGTACCTCACCGACTACCAGTCGCTCTACGTCGCCGACCTCGCGGAGATCCACTTCGGCGCACTGCCTGACGGCGAGGCGCAGCACGTCCCGGCGTACTACGCCGCGGACCGCCTGGAGTGTGACTTCTGGTTCAAGCTCTGGGACATTCGCCGCCTCGTCACCGACGACATCGTCGCGACGATCGAGGAGATGAAGCGGCTGAAGAACGTGCATTATCACGATCAGTCCGTCTCATTGTACGGAGGGATGGTCGATCTGCCTCTCATCGTGACGCGGCCGGACGGCAGCGAGTTCTTCGCGGAGGATGAGCGTGACGTCGCCACCGACGCGTCGCTCTGGGCGGAGTTCGATGCGCAGATGGGACCGGGGATCATGGCCGTGGAGCGATCGCTCCGTGACGACATGCTGGGCGAGGCGGCGTGGCGGGCGCTCGACACCACGGTGCGCAACTTCATCGCGACGGGCGAAAAGGTGTTTCGCGAGCACCGTTCCGATCCGGCGTTCGACTTCACTCCGGTGTTGGGAAGCTTCGCCAAGGCCATCGAGGTCCAGCTCAATGTGCTCATGGGGCGCGTGCTGCCGAAGCTCTCCCGGCAGCTACGACTCATGAACGTGGATGGGCAGACGGTCGATCCGCTCGAGCGCGGTCCGCTCATGATGGCATCGCTCGTCCAGCTCCTCGCCGGCGATAGGGCGCGTAGCGTCGCCCTGGCCGCGGCGGTAACCAACGGCGGCTGGCTCACCCGCGAGTTCGCGGCCGCGCTCGATCAATTCCGCGAGCTCCGGAACGAAGGTATCCACAGCGAACGCATCGACTGTCGCACGGCGACTCACTGGCGCAATCAGCTGCTCGGGGTCGGGTGTGTGGGACACGTAGTTGAGCTGACGAAGGTGAGGCTGAAGTAGGGCCGGACTGTCAGAGGGTGCTGCGATATTCATGTCGCACCTCTTCTCGGAGTGACGGCCATGATGGATGAAGAGCTGGACGACACGGGAGCAGTCCATACCGACGCACTGATGGATATCGTGCGCAGCATGCTCGATGGGCACGGGTACGCGTATCAGCTCCTCGATGCGCACACTCTCCACCTGACCCTTCGGAACAAGCGCGGCCTCTACACCTTCTACTTCACCGCCGACGAATCTCGGGACTTCCTGCGGATTCTGGGGAACTACGGGCCATACGTGCCGACGGACCGTCGGGCGGCCATCGCCGAGGCGCTCACCCGCATCAACGCGCGGAGCGCGATCGGGAACTTCGACCTCGACTTCACCGACGGCGAGATTCGCTTCCGCGCGAGCGTCGACGTGGAGGAGGGGCTGCTCAGCGGGAAGATGGTCGACAACATGCTCGGCTTCACCATGAATGCGTTGGAGCGCTTCCACGATCCGCTGATGCGGATCGCGTTCGGCGATGTGGAGCCCGAGCTGGCGCT
>QHVE01000097.1:17001-44769 GCA_003223455.1 Gemmatimonadota bacterium
ATCCTTCGCCATCCGCGCCAGCACCAGCTCCATCGCCCGCGTCAGGTGCCTTGGAACAGATTGACGCAAAGCCCGCGGAGCACGGCGGGAGGATCGAGCAAGGTCTTGGCGCGAGGCAGACTGAATGCCGACCCCAAAGTCTTCTCTTTTGGGATTGTGGATGGAGAGGAGCCGTGGGCCGGCGCGAGCAACTCGACCCGAAGAGTGGTTCTCCGCGCTCTCGCAGTCCCCTCCGCGCCCCTCCGCGTCGATCTGTTGCCGCGCGCATTGAGATTCGCGCCCCGACTCGAGCGGTGGTAAGATCGACCCGCCCGAGCTCCCAATTTCTCGATCCTCGACACGACGGAGTGTCAGCGGATGCCGACGATCGCTCGCCCGCTGCGCGCACGCCTCGCTCGCGTCGTGCTCCTCGCCATCGTCGTGAGCTCGAGTGTGCCGCGATGGCTGCATTCGCAGAGCGCGGCTCACGCGGTCCGACCTGGCGGTGACAGCATCACCATTCGCACGACTGAGGGCACGGGGATCGGGTTCGATCTCACCCCGGATGGTCGCACGATCGTCTTCGACCTGCTCGGCCAGCTCTGGTCGCTGCCGGTGGAGGGAGGCCGCGCGGTCCCACTCACCGACGCCGTCCGCGACGCCGCCGAAGACGGCGATCCCAGGGTCTCACCAGACGGGAAATGGATCGCGTTCAAGTCCGACCGACCTCAGGGTCGCGGTCTGTGGCTGCGATCGTTCGCGGACGGGTCGCTGCGCCAGCTCACGGACTCCAACTACTGGCCGAACAACGAGCATGTAGGGCCCACCTGGTCGCCGGACAGCCGACTGGTGGCGTACGCGGCACGCTGGCAGCTGCACGTGCGAGACATCGTGAGCGGGAAGGACTCCGTGCTGCATTCGAAAGGCTTGCCGGGCTTCGTGCAACCCGGCTCGTGGTCGCGCGACGGATCGCATCTCGTCGTCATGGCGTCCTACGGATTTCCACCACGACTGTACGAGATGGATCTCGCGGCGGGCCGAACTCTCCCGCTGGACACGGTCCGACGCGCCGTGCAGGCACCGAGCTATTCGCCCGACGCATCGCGCATCGCGTACTTCGCGCAGGTCGACTCGGGAGTTGGCGGGCAGCTCTGGCTGTGGACCAGGGGCGAGGCGAACGCTCGCAAGGTCGCCGAGAGCCCCGAATGGTCGAACTTCCCAATCGACGCGCGGGTGCGCTGGTCGCCCGACGGACGCTGGTTGTACTACTCGGGCGACGGCAAGCTGTGGCGCGTGAGCGCGGACGGTGGGACGCCGACGAACATCCCGTTCTCGGCCACGCTGACGATCCCGCGCCTGCGTCCCGCGAAGCCGGTGGTCGTGACGCCTTCGCCGGGCAGCACGATCAGGGCGCGCGGATTCACCGGTTTGGCGCTCGCCCCCGACGCGCGTCGCTTCGCGATGCTCGCGCTGGGCAGGTTGTGGGTGGCCGGCGTGGGCGACACGCCACGCGCCGTCGCTCCCGTGCCGTCCACCGCGTCGGGTCTGTCCTGGTCTCCCGACGGGCGCCAGGTCGTGTGGAGCGCGGGGCGCGGCGGCACGGAGGACCTGTTCGCGACGACGATCGCCGGCGGCGCGACTCGTCACGTCACCGCGTTGCGCGGGCAGGAGTCTCAGCCGACATGGTCGCCCGACGGCCAGTGGATCGCCTTCGTCCACTGGGCCACGCCGGCGCTCGCGTCGGCTCCGTGGGCCGGCGACACGATCGGTCGCCGCATCCGCATCGTACGCGCGGATCGTGCGACCCCCGCCACGCTGGCGGATACGCGCGAGCTCGGAACGTACCGGGCCAACGACTACACGTCGGGCGACCTTCGCCCGAGCTGGAACGACAGCTCGACCGCAGTGCTGTCGTTTCGGGCCGGGGATTGGTTTCCCGCAAGCGGGCAGCCGATACATGCGACCTGGCTGAGCGTCGACGGCCGCGAACGCAAGGCGCCGACGCTGCCGTACCGGCCGAGCTTCCCGCACGTCGGCCGTGGCGGCGAGATGACGTTCGTGCAGGGCGGACAGCTCTGGCGAACGGAGTCCGCCGGCGCCACCCCTCGACTGCTCGGCGATTCGGCCGCGCTCTACCCGAGCGTATCGAACGACGGCACGGTGTTGTTCGTGTCGGCGCACGGACTCCAGCTCCGTCGCACCGACGGATCCGAGCGAACGTTGGGCTGGCCCCTGCCGCTTCACGTCGCCGCTGCGCCCGCTCCACTCCTCGTGCGAAACGTCCGGCTGTTCGACGGCAGGGGCGTCGCACCGCACGGACTGCGCGATCTGTTGATCGAACGCGGCCGCATCAGCGCGATCGCTGCGCCCGGAGTGCTCGCCGCGCGCCGAGGGGTTGCCGAGCTCGATGCGGCTGGGCGGACAGCCATCCCCGGGCTGATCGACGCGCACATGCACCTCGATGACGTTGCCTCACTTCCGACCGCGCTCTACTTCGGGGTCACCACCGTTCGCGACATGCAGACGCCGCTGGCGAAGGTCGCCGCGCAGCGCGACGCCGTGCTCGCCGGCGCGATGGCCGGCGCACGGGTGCTCGTCTCCGGTCCGTCCTTCTACCCGTCGCCGACGACGGGCGGATGGACCGGCAGCGACGAGTGGATGCCCAAAGACAGCGCGACCATGGTGCGCGGGCTCGAGCTGCTGCGCGCCTTCGGCGGAGTGAACGTGAAGCTGCGGCTCCCGATCAGCTTCGCGAGCGGAGCGATGATGGCGCGCCTGACGCGCGCGAGCGGCCTGACCGTCAGCGGACATTGCGGCAATCCGCTCGCGCTCGTCGTCGCCGGCGTCGGCGAGCAGCAGCACCTCGACGGCCAGTGTGTGAGGAACGCGCCCGTCGCCCACGACGACCGCCTTCAGCTCTATCGCGCCGCGGGCATCGCCGGCGTCCCGACGATCTACCTGCACGGCGCGCACGCCAGCGCGGTGCGAGACACGAGCTCGACCCACGACCGCGACGTCGAGCCCTTTCTCACTCCGCAGCTTCGCCTGACGAGACTCGGTGACGACCCGGCAACTTCGCCGCGCGGCCGCCTCAAGCAGGGAGGGGACGCGCGCCGTGGCGCCCGCTGGTTCCACGAGATGGGCCTGCCCCTCGTGCTCGGGTCCGACGCGGCCGAGTTCCCGGGCGCGCAGCACGCGGAGCTCGCGGAGCTCGTGAGCGCCGGGCTCACGCCCGCTGAAGCGCTGGTCGCTGCGACGTCCGCGGCGGCGCGCGTGCTCGGTATCGACGCCGACGTCGGCCTGATCGCCGAAGGGAAGCTCGCGGACCTCGTGCTCCTCGACGCGGACCCGCTCGTCGACATCACCAACACGCGAAAGATCTGGCGCGTGATCCAGGGAGGGCGCGTCGTGGATCGGGACGCGCTCCGGTCGGTGGCGGCGGAAGGGCGATAGCCCCTCGTAGATCCGCACTTCGATCCGCGACACGTCTACCGGCTCACCCGCCCGCCGCGTCCTCCGCCATTCGTGCCAGCACGGCCTCCATTGCGCGATGGAGGTGATCGCCGAGCCGCCGTCGCGCCGCGACGGACGACCGCGCCCGACACGCCTCGACGATCGCGTCGTGATCGGCCAGCCACTCCGCCGAGCGACTCGGTAGCGCGTCGCGCACCGTCCAGTACCGCGCCACCGTGCCGCGGAGCTGCTCGATCGTCGCGAGCTGCCGCGGCCGATCGGCCGGCGCGTACAGCGCGCGGTGGAACGCCCAGTCCCCCTCGACCCACTCCGGCCCGTTCGCGCTCCGCACCGACTCGGCGTGCGCGGCGTCGATCCGGCGCCAGTCGTCGCCCGTCATCCTCGGCACGGCACGCTCGAGGATGTCCCCCTCGAGGAGGATCCTCATCTCGTAGACCTCTCTCACTTCATTAGATGTGAGCGAGATGACGAACGCGCCGCGGTTCGGGTAGACGTGGACGAGTCCCTGCGCCTCGAGCCGGAGCAGGGCATCGCGCACGGGGAGCCGGCTGACCCCGAACCGCTCGGCGAGCTCCTCCTGCCGCAGCGCCTGACCCGGCGCGACCACCCCGCGCAGGATCTCGTCGCGCAGCGTGTCGGCTATGAGGTCAGGGGTGGTAGTGCCTCGGCGGAGCCGTCCAGCCGCATTGACCGTAGACATGTATACATGTTAACATGACGGCGCACCGTGGCAAGCCTGAGGGGTCTCCCCCCACCCTCCACTCCCCACCGTAGCTCGAAGAATGTCCGACCACCACGCGACCATCCTCTGGCAACAGTCCGGCGGTCCGTTCGCCAAGCGCCAGTACTCTCGCGCCCATACCTGGTCGTTCGACGGCGGGGTCACGGTCCCTGCGGCCGCTTCACCGCACGCAGTGCCCGCTCAGTTCACCGACCCCTCGGCGGTCGATCCGGAAGAGGCATTCGTCGCCTCGATCGCGAGCTGCCACATGCTCTCGTTCCTCCCGCTCGCCGCGCTCGCCGGGTTCGAGGTGCTGCGCTACGAGGACGACGCGGTGGGGCACATGACGAAGAACGAGCAGGGCAGGCACTGGGTCGCCGAGGTGGACCTCGCGCCGCGGATCACCTGGGCGGGCGGACGCGCGCCGAGCGCCGAGCAGGAGGCGGAGATGCACCATCGCGCGCACGACGAGTGCTACATCGCCAACTCGGTGCGGACGGTGATCCGGGTGGCTTCAGGCCGGGTAGCCCAGTAAGGCTCCGCTCGTTCAAACGGACGATGGTAAACACGCGTTCACAGCCTTGAGCTGCCGAGAGCTAGGCTCAGGCTGGTGTTAGTTAAATATAGGAGGTATTTTTAACTACTGCTCTGCTTCGAGAAACAATTTTAAGTAGCGGCGGCTACGAAATGAAACGAGGCCCGACGGGCACGTTGCGAACGATCTCGACCGAAGGAGGAGAACGCGCACAGGCCTTCGTGCCTCGACCGTTACCGCCCAAGCCGCCGCTGTCGTTCTCTGCCTCTCTCCACGAGTCGCTCTACGAGGCGCACGTCGCGCTTGGGCGGTTGGACACAGTCACCGCCCTGCTCCCCGACAGCAGCCACTTTCTCTACTCCTACGTGCGCAAGGAAGCGGTGCTCTCGTCGCAGATCGAGGGCACCCAGTCCACGTTGTCGGATTTGCTGCTGTTCGAAGCGGATGAGCTCCCAGGCGTACCGCTCGGCGACGTCTCCGAGGTGTCGAACTACGTGGCCGCGCTGGACCACGGCATCTCACGCCTGCGTGAAGGGTTCCCGCTGTCGAACCGTCTGCTCAGAGAGGTCCACGGAATCCTCCTTCGCGACGGTCGTGGTGCCGAAAAGGACCCGGGCGAGTTCCGCCGCTCGCAGAACTGGTTGGGTGGGACACGGCCCGGCAACGCGCGATACGTCCCACCGCCCGCCGCCGATGTGCAGGAATGCATGGGCGCACTCGAGGCGTGGCTGCATGACCAACCCGAGCGCACTCCCCCTCTGCTGAAGGCGGCGCTCTCCCATGTACAGTTCGAGACCATCCATCCTTTTCTCGATGGGAACGGGCGCGTCGGTCGGCTGCTCGTCACGCTGGTCCTTCAGGGCGAAGGAGTTCTCCACCAACCCCTGCTTTACCTGAGCCTCTACTTGAAGCAGCGCCGAGACGACTACTACGCGCTGCTGGACCTCGTGCGCAAAGACGGAGATTGGGAAGCCTGGCTCGCATTCTTCGCGACCGGTGTGTGCGAGACCGCAACGGAATCGGTGAACACCGTGCAGCGACTGACGACGCTGTTCAGGGCAGACGCAGAGCGCATTCGGGCAATCGGTCGCCCCAGCGCTTCGGCACTGCGTCTTCATGAGGTGCTGCAAACCAGGCCGGTCGCCGCGGCGAATCTGCTCGCAATGCGCTCAGGTCTGTCGACGCCTACCGTCTACAGCGCGCTCGAGAGTCTCGCATCGCTCGGCATCGTGCGAGAACTGACAGGACGTACGCGTGGCAGAGTGTTCGCCTACGATCAGTACCTGCGTACGCTGAGCGAGGGAACTGAACCGGTCGCCTAGCCGATATGTCGTCACGCACGGTTCACGCATGCGCCGCGATCGCCACCCTGGCCCTCGTGCCGATCGCGCCGGCCCAGGCGCAGCGCCCACCGCAGCGCGCCGATGTCTACGACCTCGTCCTTCCTCGGCGCTGCCGGCGACGGAGGCGAAGGGAATCCGGGTGCCGAAGTCTCGCTGAGCGCTATCGCGGCGTGCCGCGCGCCGCCGAGTCCTTGCGGGCCGCCGAGTCCTCGCGCGCGCGCTTCGCCACATCGGACTGCGCGTCCTTCGCGCGGTCCTGCGCCCGCTCGAGCTCGCGCGTCTCCTTCTGATATTCCTTCCGCGACTTCTCGAGCCGCTCCTCGGCCTTGCGCATGTCCTTCTGCTCGTCGGCTACCTCGCCGCTCGCGTGCTGGGCGTCCTTCGCCAGGTCGGCCGAGCTCTTCTCCTTGCACCCCGCCAGGAGGGCGGTGGCGACGAGCAACGCTGCGAGTCGATGCTGCATGATCTTCCTCCGTCGGTGGCGCGAGGCGAACGGGGCAATCGTCGCGCCATCGCACCGGGCTCGGCGGCTGACATGCATCAAGGGGTCAGACTCCTTGAAAAAGATCAAGGGGTCAGACTCCTTGAAAAACGCTCATGCCGCGGTGCGTTTGCTATTCAGGGTCTGGCCCCGTTGAACCGCTGACCGAGCATCAAGAACGGAGGGCCTAAAGGGATCGAGCGGATCGAGCGGATGCACGGGCAACTGCTTCTTGGGGGTTCGCCGGGAGAGACTCGACGTGGCGGACCCCCTAAAGTCGTTGCCGTTGCTCGTGCATCCGTTTCATTCGCCGTGATCCCCTTGAGCCCTCCGTTCTTGATGCCTGACTACGCGTCTCGAGCACCACCGCGCACCGTACCGATTTTCAAGGAGTCTGACCCTCTCCGATTTTCAAGGAGTCTGACCCTCTTGATCGAGCTCCACGAGCACGAGATCCGCGCGTAAGCCAGGCGCCACTCGCCCGCGGTCCGTCAGCCGGAACGCCCGCGCCGGCGCCGACGTCGCCGCAGTCAACGCCTGCACCGGCGTGAGCCCCGCGCCGACGAGCAGCTCGAGCTCCCCGTGCAGTGCCGCGCCGTACGTCTGCCCGGGCGCCGGCGAGTCCGTCCCTGTGAGCAGCGGCACGCCGGCGCGCGCGAGCTGGCGCACGGCCTCGCGCGTCCCCTCGCACGAGGAGCCGGCCCGCGCCGGGAACGACATCGCCGCCCATTTGCGCACGGCGGGGCGGATGTACGGCTGCAGCAGCGAATCGCCCGCGATGCGCGCTCCGATCGCCTGACCGCAGTCGCCGTACAGCACGGTGAGCGTCGGCGTCACGAAGACGTGATGCGACGTCGCGAGCTTGGCGAAGTCGGACGACACGCTCGCGCCAGTGAAGAGGTGCGCCAGTCCATCTGCTCCCGCCTCGATCGCGTCACGCGCCTGCGACTCGCTCAGGATGTGCACGACGGCGAGCTTGCCGCGCGCATGCGCCGCGTCGACGAGCGCCTTCAGCGTGCGCTTGTCGAGCATCGGAAGCTTCCGTCCGAGCGACGCGAGATCGTCGTAGATGATCTTGATGTAGTCGGACCCCTCGGCGATCCGCGCGTCGACGAATGCCTGTGCGTCGGCGGCGTTGCTGATCGTCGGGAACGAGCCCCCGCCCATCTGCGATGGATGACCGCCGGGTGCGGTCGCACCGAAGCCCGCCGAGCGCACGTCGGCGACGTCTGGCGCGTCGGCGGCGCGGAGCGCCTTGATGCGCTCGAACCGCGCGCCGCCGTTCCACATGTCGAGGTCGGTCGTCACGCCGAGCGCGAGCGACTGTCGCAGGTCGCCCTCGGTATCGTCGGAGAGATGCACGTGCGCGTCGATGAAGCCGGGGAGCAGCGTGCGCCCACGTCCGTCGACGACCTGCGCACCGGGCGGGGCGGCGACCTCCGGCCCGCCGACCTGCGCGATCACGCCGTCCTTCACGACGACGCTCCGATGCTCGGCGACGCGCTCGCCGTCGAACAGGCGGACGTCGCGCACGACGAAGGTGCCCTGCGCGCGCGCGGCGACGGGCGCGAGGGCGACGACCATGATCGACGCCGCGCGGAGGATGCATCGCATGGGCTCCAATCTCTCCGGAAGAGGTCGTAGTGAGGACACGGCCGACGCGCGGATAGTTGCCCGACGGGGACGGTGCGGGCCACCCCGTCAACCGTTCAGCCATTGCCGCTGTCCTTCCTGTGTCGCCCTCACCTCGACCAGGAGCTCCGATGCGCCCGCTTGCCACCTCGACTCTCGCCCTCGCCACCCTGCTCCTCGGCGCGAGCGCCCTCGCCGCACAGGAGAGCCGGAACTCGGAATCGGACGCCGAGTGGCTCGACCAGTGCCGCAACGGCCGCTTCGGCAGCCGCTGGGACGGAGGCCACGCCTGCGAGGTCCGCGAGGTCCCGGTACGCCGCGGCGTGCGCTCGCTCGCGGTCGACGGGTCGGCGTTCGGCGGCGTCTCGGTCACGGCGTGGGACCGCGACTCGGTGCACGTGTCGGCGCGCATCCAGACCATGGCGTCGTCGGACGCGGAAGCACAGCGGCGGCTCGGAGACGTGCACGTCGCTATGGAGGGAGGCACGATCCGCGCGACCGGGCCGCGCGGCGACGCGGACGAGCCGAGGTGGGTCGTGAGCTACGACGTCTGGGTCCCGCGCCACATGGACCTCGACCTCCGCACCCGCAACGGCGGCGTGCGCGTGTCGGAAGTCACCGGCCGCATGACGCTCGAGACGGAGAACGGCGGGCTCGCGCTCCACGGCGTCGGGGGCGACGTCCACGCGCGTGCGCAGAACGGTGGACTGAGCGTCCGGCTCACGGGTGCGCGCTGGGAAGGCGCGGGGCTCGACGCCGAGACGGAGAACGGTGGCGTGCGCCTCGTCGTCCCCGAGCGCTACTCGGCGCGACTCACGACGGGCACGGTGAATGGAAGGATGCGGACGGACTTCCCGATCACGGTGAGCGGCAGCATCTCGCGGCAGTTCACGCTCACGCTCGGCGCGGGCGGCGCACCGGTGCGCGCGACGACGACGAACGGGGGTGTGATCATCGAGCGGGAGTAGGCGCGGCGCTAAGCTGTACGCATCACGGCAGGGCTGGGGCGCTGGTGGTGTCACGCGGAGGCGCGGAGGGCGCGGAGGACTGCAACGGCAACGGCAAAAATCTTTGGGGGTGTGGATGAAGAGGAGTCGCGTGGCGCAGCGCACCGCTCGCCCGAAGAGCTTTTTCCGCGTCCACCGCGCCTCCGCGTGAACAATTCGGCGCGACCAGAGCCGTTCCAGCGCGGGCCACTGGCGCAGCATACCGACGCTGGCTAGCTCACGCGGAGGCGCGGAGACTGCGGAGGAATCGACATGGAGCTCGACGACGTCACCGAAGCGATCGTGGGCGCGTCGATCGCGATCCATCGCGAGCTCGGTCCGGGGCTGCTCGAGTCGGTGTACGCGCTCGTGCTCGCAGCTTCCCTCGCACGGCGTGGTTTGCGTGTACAGCGAGAGTTGCCGGTGAGCTTTACCCACGACGGCATGCACTTCGAGCATGCGTTCCGCGCCGATCTCCTCGTCGAGGAATGCGTCGTCGTCGAGGTGAAGTCGGTGGAGAAGCTCGCCCACGTTCACACCAAGCAGCTTCTCACCTACGTCCGCTTGCTGGATCTCCGGGTCGGACTACTCCTGAACTTCGGTGCCGGCACGATGCGAGAAGGGCTCAAGCGCGTGGTGAACGATCTCGACCCAACGACGTCTCCAGCACTCCGCGTGAATCGCTGAAGCGAACACTTTCGCGAAGCAGTGTCACGCGGAGGCGCGGAGGGCGCGGAGAGAGGCCGCTCGGGTAAGCACCTTCGCGCCTGCGCGACTCCTCTCCATCCACACCCCCAAAGATTTTTTGCCGTCGCCGTTGCAGTCCTCCGCGCCCTCCGCGTCTCCGCGTGACACCACCAGCGCCCCGCACCGCGACAGAGCGGCCAGAGTCACCCGCGGCGACTAGGCTGCTGGCCGGCCCCGCTCTCGCTCCGCGAACTCCACCACCACCGCCGTCGTGATCGCGCGTGAGAGATCTGCTCCAGGCAGGCGCTCGGTGACGAAGGCATCCCACCGGGCCGACGGAATCTTCTTTCCGAGGGTCTCCTCGATGCGGAAGATCAGATCGAGAAAGTCGATCGACTCCGCGCCCAGCTCCGCGACGAGGGCGGTGTCCGCGTGCACGCTGTCCCGCGGCACCATCAGCACTTCCGCGACGATGCCGCGCACCGCCTCGAGCAGACTTCCTTCCTCTACCATCGACGAATCGCCAGGCACGCGTTCTGTCCTCCAAAACCGAAGGAATTGCTGAGCGCCGCATTCGGGCGCGCGGCACGTGCCGTGTTCGGCACGCAATCCAGGTCGCACGCTGGATCGGGAGAGTCGTAGTTGATCGTCGGCGGGAGGAAACCCGCGTCGAGCCCGAGCACGGTCGCCGCCAGCTCGGCCGCACCCGCGGCGGCGAGCAGATGACCGATCATGGATTTCGTGGAGCTCATCGGAGGGATGCGATCGGGCCGGCCGAAGAGCGCCTGGATGGCGCGCGTCTCGGTGGCGTCGTTCATCTGCGTGCCGGTGCCGTGGGCATTGATGTAGCCGATGTCGTCCGGTGTCAGCCCGGCATCCTCCAGGCACCGCTGCATCGCACGCACCGCGGCCTCGGCGTCCGGCCGCTCGTCGGTGATGCGATACGCGTCGCACGTGCACCCGTAGCCGGCCAGCTCGGCGTACACGCGTGCACCGCGCGCGCGGGCGGACGACTCGCGCTCGAGCACGAGCATCGCCGCCCCTTCGCCGATGACGAAGCCGTCGCGCTCCACGTCGAACGGTCGGCTGGCGCGCGCTGGTTGGTCGTTCCGGCGCGACAGTGTGCCGAGCATGCTGAAGCCGAGCACGCCGACGGGGTTGATCATCGCATCAGCGCCGCCGGCGAACACGACGTCGGCGTCACCGCGCTGGATGGCGCGCAGCCCCTCGCCGATCGCCTGCGTTCCCGCCGAGCACGCGGTGGTGATCGTGTTGTTCGGCCCGCGCGCGTTCTGCTGGATGGCGACGTGTGCCGCCGCGAGGTTCGGCAGTCCGCGCAGCATCGAGATGGGATTCGTACGCTCGCGGAACACGCGCGCGAACGCCGGGATGTCGAGCGCGTCCGAGTCCTTGCCGCGCGCCGAGATGATCGCCGCGGTGGCCTGCGCGGTGAGCTGGTCGAGATCGACCGGTCCCATGCCGCCCGCGCCGAGCGACACGGCGATGCGGTAGGGGTCGACGTCGCCGCTCGCGAGCCCCGAGTCGCGTCGAGCCATCGCCGCCGCCGCCACGGCGAATCGCGCCGAGCGACTCATGTGCTTCACCATCTTTCGTGGCTCGACGTACTCGCCCGCGTCGAACCGTCCGTCGTCCACTTCCGCGGCGATGCGCGTATCGAATCCTTCGCAGTCGAAGGCGGTGATCGGCCCGCTGCCGGAGCGTCCGGCACGCAGCGCCTCGGTGTACTCCGAACGGCCGATGCCGATCGGCGTCACGACACCGATGCCGGTGATCGCCACGCGCTCACGCATCGGAGTGTCCCGGGTACCGGCCAAGCCAGACGTCCACGGTGCGTTCCCAGAACGGGAGAAAGACGAGCGGTATCACACGCTCGGGTGCCTGCATGCTGAAGGTCAGCGCCGCCACGGCGACCTGACGCTCGCCCACCGTGGCGACGCCGCGCACACGCGCGGCATGCTCGTCGTGCGAGTCGATCTCCACGGCGAACCGCACGACCTCTCCGGGACGCGCGAAGGTCGTGAATCGCGCGCGGTCCACGCTCACCATCACGGCGATGCGCGACTTCGCCGACGTCTCCCACAGGAGCACGCCCGCGGTCTGCGCGAGACCTTCCAGCACGTACACGCCGGGCAGCACGGGGTTGCCGGGAAAATGCTCGGTGAACACGTCGTCGCTCAACGCGACGGCGCGCAGCCCGACCGCGCGCAGCCCGGGCTCGAGTGAGTCGATACGATCGAGATGGAAATGGCGCATGCGCTAATGCAGGCTGAAGCCGCCGTCGGCCGTGATGACCTGTCCCGTGATCCACCGTGCGCCGGGACCGAGCAGATAGGCCGCGACGGGAGCGATGTCGTCCGGACGACCGAGCCGGCCGGGGGGACGACGGCGACTCTCGGCGTCGACGTCGTCGAAGAATGCGAAGCTGCGCAGCGAGTCGGTGTCGACGGGACCGCCGCGGATCGCGTTGACGGTGACGCGCGGCGCGAGCTCCGCGGCGAGATAACGCACGGCCGACTCGAGCGCACCCTTCGCCGCGCCAATCGACGCGTAGCCAGGCATCACGCGCCACGCGCCCAGACTGCTGAACGCCACGACGCTCGCACCGTCGACGAATGTCGGCTGTGCGGCCGACGCGAGGGCGAGCAACCCGCCGACGTGGCTCTCCCAGGCGATCTGCCACCGTGCGGGCCGAGTCGCGAGCGTCGGCGAGAGGGCACCGAGTCCGGCCGCGTGCACCAGACCCGTGAGCGGTCCGCACTCGGTCGCCATACGCTGCACGACGTCGGCGCACTCGTCGGGCTTCGCCACGTTCGCCTGATAGGCGACGCACTGCCGGCCGAGTGCGTGCACCGCGCGCACCGTGTCGGCCGCGGCGTCGACGTTGCGCAGATGCACGATGGCCACGTCCCATCCGGTGCGTGCCAACTCCAGTGCGACGGCGCGTCCGATTCCACGGCTTCCACCCGTGACCAGCGCCCAACGTGAGGTGCTGCTCACTCCCTCATCGCGTGCCCGCGACCTGCCGCTTCGCGTAGCTCTCGGCCGTCATCCGTGCCGCCGCGTCGGGCACGTCGATGAGACGCTTGAGCGCCGCCACGTCCGGGGCGCCTCGCTCGTCGAGGTGCAGCCGGTAGTAGCCGCGGCTGTGGAGGAAGACGGTGCGTTGCGTGCCCACGCGCGGCGGCGGTGCGCGGAACGAGACCGTCGCGCGGTCGGTCGTGGTCGGCATGGCATAGTACCGGCCGTCGGCTGCCGCGAGATCGGGAAGCACGTCGCGGCCATCGTGCGTGCGGGCGGCGAGCGGCGCGATCGTATCGACCGCGATGGGCCGCTCGGCGTCGTCGTAGCTCACCGTGAACGAGTTGAGCGCCCAGAAACCGGACGGCGGCCGGATGCGTACGCGGAGCGAGTCACCGACCGATCCGCTGACGTCGAGCGGCACGACGCGGCTCTCCGTGATGAACGGGCCGCCACCGGGGAGCAGGCCGCGCGTCCGCCATCCACCTGCCTCGGCGACGTCGAGCTTCAGGACGTACAGCTCCTCGCGCACGTTCCACGCGACGAGGGAGTCGTGTGCCTGACGCGAGCTGTCGATCGCGGCGTACCAGTCCTGTACCGCACTCCCGCGCATGGCCAGCATCTCGCGGATCATGTGCGATCCCCAGAGGCCGGTGCCCGCGCGGGCGACGAGCTTGGCGCGCGTGGCGCCGCGCGGCTTCGGAAAGGTGAGGACGATCTCCTGGCGCACCGGTCCCGCGGTGTCGGTGGGCGGCGTCGGCTCCCAAATGAGGCGGTCGACGGCGCGGAGCCACGGCACGAGATCGCGTCCGTCCTGATCGCGGGCCGATGCCGGCGGCATCGCGGCCGACACGGCGTGCATCCGCCCGAACTCGTCCATCTCGAACCGCGCGCCCGGCCGGTGGTCGACGACGAGCAGCTCGAGAGCATTCGTGTACTGCGTCTCGTTCACCTCGTTGGTGACGAGCAATCGGTACAGACCCGCGCTGTCGGGGCGCAGGTGCTCGAGATCGCCGTAATCGTCGCGCTCCATTCCGCGCGTGACTGCGCCGCCATAGGGCTCCGCATCGAAGACGTACTTCGTGCCGTCCCACGAATACACGAACGGGCACGACTCCTTCAACGCGACCGCGATGCCGACCACCGTCGCGAAGATGCCGACGCCGACGCCGATCACCGCCAAGGTGGTTCTCCCCGGGTCGACCGACTGGATCCACACTCGCTGCACGTCGGCCACCGCAACGCGGTACCCAACTCCCCGCACCACCGAGTGCAGCGTGTCGTGATTCACGAACGCCTGGACGTTCGAATCGAAGGGCACTTCGGTCCCATCACGGAGCGTCACGCCCTGGACGCGCTCTGCCACGGCGCCGCTCGCGTCGGGCCGGAGCGACTGTGGCTCACGTTTCTTGACACTGCTGCAGCTCGCGTCGAAGGCCAGCAGAGCGAGACAGACAACCGCGGTGGGGCGGCGAGCGCGTGCGAGCATGTCGTCTCCTGTGAACGGCGGGCCGGGACAAGGGCTCTGGCCGTTATGGTGAGAGTAGCAGGCGCGAGTATGGCGCTGGTGACCTGCAGCGTCAAGTTTTCCGCGTCAGTGAACATTCACGTGGGGGGCCGTGGTGCGATTCGACGGGCAGGTGGTAGTCGTGCTGGGCGGCGCGAGCGGAATCGGTCGCGCAGCGGCCGCGGCGTTCGCGGCGGAGGGTGCCGCGGTGGTGGTCGCCGACATCAATGAGAGCGGCGCGCACGAAGTGGTCGCCGCGATCACGGGAAGCGGAGGCGACGCGACGGCCGTCGCGACGGACGTCGGCCGCTACGCGGACGTCGAAGCCGCCGTCGGGCTGGCGCGCGCGCGTCACGGACGCGTCGACGTGGTCTTCAACTGCGCGGGGGTCTCCGTCCATCGCCCGCTGCTCGAGCACGAGCCGGAAGACTTCGAGCGCGTCGTGCGGGTCAACCAGCAGGGGACGTTCAACGGCATGCTTGCCGCCGCCCGCGCGATGCGGGAGCTGCGGGCGCCGGGCTGCATCGTCAACACCGCGTCGGTGCTGGCGTACGTCGCTACGTCGGGGACGATCGGCTATCACGCCAGCAAGGGCGCCGTCTGCGCGATGACCCGAGCTGCCGCGATCGAGCTCGCCCCACTCGGAATTCGCGTCGTCGCGGTCGCGCCGGGCGTCGTGGATACTCCGCTGCTCGACGGAGCACAGGCGGCAGGACTCGAGCGCGAGCTGGCGCGTCGCCACATGCGCCGGCGGCTGATCGAACCCGCGCGCGTGGCGGACGTCGTCCTCTTCCTCGCATCGCCGGCCGCCGACGCGATCAATGGAACGGTCGTCTTCGTCGACGACGGCTACTCGGCGTTCAAGTGATTGGGCGGCGGCCGCTCTGGTGAACCGTGCTGCCGAGCGGCATCTTCTCCATCCTCTCCCTCCGCCTCGCCCCCTCATCACCGACGCCGGTGGACATGGATCTTCGGCAGCGCGTCCAGGACTCGCTGAGCGGCACGCACACGATCGAGCGCGAGCTGGGCGGCGGTGGGATGTCCCGCGTCTTCGTCGCCAGCGAGCGCCGACTCGGCCGGCAGGTCGTCGTGAAGGTCCTCGCCCCCGAGCTCGCGGCGGCGATGTCGGCCGAGCGGTTCGAGCGCGAGATCCAGCTCGCCGCGTCGCTCCAGCAGGCGAACATCGTCCCGGTCATCGCCGCGGGGGACTTCGACGGGCTCCCGTACTACACGATGCCGTTCGTCGAGGGCGAGAGCCTCCGCACGCGCCTCGCCGCCGGCCCGATGGCGCTCGGCACCACGATCGACATCCTCCGCGACGTCGCCAAGGCGCTCGCCTACGCGCACGAGCGCGGCGTCGTCCACCGCGACATCAAGCCGGACAACATCCTGCTGTCGGGACGTTCCGCCGTCGTCGCCGACTTCGGGATCGCCAAGGCGATCGCGGCGGCACAGGAGAAGACGGGGGGTGCGACGCTGACCCAGCTCGGCACGGCCGTCGGCACGCCGGCGTACATGGCGCCGGAGCAGGCGGCGGGCGATCCATCGACCGACCATCGCGCCGACATCTACGCGTTCGGGTGCATGGCGTACGAGATGCTCGCCGGTCATCCGCCCTTCCATGGTCTCACGCCGCACAAGTTGATGGCCGCGCACATGGGGGAGACGCCGCGCCCGGTCGAGGAGCTGCGCCCGGACTGTCCGCCCGCGCTGGCGCGACTGGTCGCGCGCTGTCTGGCGAAGGATCCGGCGAAGCGACCGGAGAACGCCGAGGAGCTACTGCAGGAGCTGGCCGTGACGACGTCGGGCCCCGCGGTCGCGATGCCGTTCCACGGGCGAAGCCTGTTCCTGCGCGCGATGGCGTTCTACGCCGCGGCATTCATCGGCGTCGCCATCGTCGCTCGCCTGCTCGTCGACACGCAGGGACTGCCGGAGTGGGTGTTCGGCGGCGCGCTCGTCGTGATGGCGATCGGCTTCCCGGTGATCCTGTTCACGGGCTACACGCAGTACGTCGCGCGCAAGGTCGCGCAGGCGACGCCGACGCTCACGCCGCACGGCACACTGGTGCGGCCGAGCGCGAACGGCACGCTGGCGCAGCTCGCGGTGAAGGCGAGCCCGCACATGTCGTGGACGCGCACGCTGCGCGGCGGCGTCGCGGCGCTCACGGTGTTCGCGCTGCTCGTCGCGGGCTATCTGGTGCTGCGCGTGCTGGGCATCGGGCCATCGGGGTCGCTGCTCGCGGCGGGAAAGTTGAATGCGCAGGACCGCGTGCTCGTCGCCGCGTTCGATGCGGCGGCGAAGGACTCGGCGCTCGGCGACGTGGTGTCCGTCGCGGTGCGCACGAACCTCGCGCAGTCGCGCGCCGTGCAGCTCGTGTCGACGAGCGGGATCGTCGCGGCGCTCGAGCGCATGCACAAGCCGGCGTCGTCACGCGTGGATCTCGCCCTCGCGCGCGAGATCGCCGAGCGGGAAGGGATCAAGGCCGTCGTCGGCGGGAACGTCGCGTCGGCGGGGACGGGGTTCATCATCACGGCGCGGCTGCTGAACGCGGCGTCGGGCGACGAGCTGGCGGTCTATCAGCAGTCGGCGGCGACCGCGGCCGACATCATCCCCGCGGTGGATCGGCTGACGCGCGAGCTGCGCGGCAAGGTCGGCGAGTCGCTCAAGAGCGTGGCCGACGCGCCCGCGCTGTCGCAGGTGACGACGACGTCGCTCGATGCGTTGCGCTCGTTTGCCGCGGGGCTCCGCGCCAACGACGTCGAGGGGGATTTCCCGAAGGCGACCACGCTGTTCGAGGACGCGATCGCGAAGGACAGCACCTTCGCCGCCGCGTACCTGCAGCTCGCCTTCACGCTCGGCAACGCGAACCTCCAACCCGCGCGGGCCGACTCGCTGGTCGCCACGGCATACCGGCTGCGCGACCGGCTGCCGGAGCACGAGCGCTACAACGTCGAAGGCGCGTACTTCAATACGAGACATGATCGGCCGAAGGCGATCGCCGCACTCGAGCACGCCGTCGCCGCGGACTCGTTCGACGTGGACGCGGTCAACAATCTGGCGATCCTGTCCGAGCAGACGCGCAACCGCCCGCGCGCCGAGCAACTGTACCGTCGCGCGCTCGTCCTCGAGCCGGAGAACGGAATTCTCGTCGGCAACTTCGTTGGCGTCCTCACGTCCGAGGCGAAGTTCGACGCCGCGGACTCGGTGCTGCGCGTCGTCCGGGAGCGAAAGATCCCGTTTCCGATCGACCGTGCGGAGGCGGACCTGTTGTACATCCGGGGGGAGATCGACTCTGCCGAAGCGCGAGCCCGGGCCAACTTGAAGAGCCAGAACGCCGGGCTCGCCCGGGTGATGACGTCGCTCCTGCGCCAGATCGGTCAGGTGCGGGGACGGCTGCGCGAGTCGGACAGCATCGCCGTCGAGCTTCGCGCCCGCAACGCGGCGCGCGGCGCAACGGTCGGACAGATCGGTATTCCGATCCGGCAGGCGTTCGACGACAGCTGGCTCCGTGGACAGAATCAGCGCGCGATCGCTCGACTGGACTCGGCGCTCCGCGCGCATCCACTCGGCCCCGACGCGCCCGCGGGGCAGTGGCTCGACGCGGCGAACACATACGCGATGGCCGGTGCTCCTGATCGTGCACGTGCGCTCGTGACGGAATACGACGCGGCAGCGCGCGACTCTGTGGATCGTCAGGCGTGGAACGGCCAGCGCGTCTACGTCGACGGGTCGATCGCGCTCGCCGAGAAGCGCACCGACGACGCGATTCGCACCTTCCGGCGAATGGACGTCGATCGGGATGGGCTACCCATCAGCTGCGCGTTCTGTCTCTCGATCGGGCTCGCGCGCGCGTACGACCAGGCGAACAACGCCGACTCCACGATCGCGTACCTCGAGCGCTACCTCGGCACGACGATCACCTTCCGCGTCAACCCGGACACCTGGCTGCTCGGGCCGGCGCACAAGCGACTGGGCGAGCTGTACGAGGCGCGCGGCGACGCGAAGCAGGCGGCCAAGCACTACGCCACGTTCGTCGAGCTGTGGAAGAATGCCGATCCCGACCTCCAGCCCAAGGTGGCGGAGGCGCGGGCGCGTCTGGAGCGCGTGCGGCGCACGCTGCCGCAGTGAAGAGCGCCGCGCGCACGCTGCTGTGCGCGCTGGCGCTCACCGCCTGCGGGCGCTCCAGCACGTACGACGTCGTGATCGAGAACGGCCGCGTCGTCGACGGCACCGGCAACCCATGGATGTACGGCGACGTCGGCATCCGTGGCGACAGGATCGTCGCCGTCACGCCGCGTGGCGCGCTGCACGACTCGAGCGCGCGGCAGCGCATCGACGCGAGAGGCCACGTCGTCGCACCGGGGTTCATCGACATCCAGAACCACTCGTGGGACAACGTCCTCTGGAAGGACGGCCGCATCCCGAGCATGGTGACCCAGGGCGTCACGTCGGTGATACTCGGCGAGGCGACTACTCCGGCCCCCTCGAATGATAGGCTGGAGGAGCTGGAAGAGATCTCGAAGATGGACACGATCCGCGCGCGGTTGCAACGCTCCTTCCGCGGCGAGCACGGCTTCGGCAACTGGCTCGACGCGATCGGACGTCATCCGAACTCGGTGAACGCCGGCTCCTATCTCGGCGCGGCGACGGTGCGCGCGTACGCGGTAGGGCAGTCCGCCGCGCCGCCGACGCCGGCGCAGCTCGACACGATGCGCGTCGTCGTCCGCAACGCGATGCGCGACGGCGCGTTCGGCCTCTCCTCGGCGCTCATCTATCCGCCGGGCTCGTACGCCGGCACCGCGGAGCTGATCGAGATGGCGAAGGCGATGGCGCCGTATCATGGCGCGTACATCACCCACATGCGCTCGGAGGGCGATTCGCTGTTCGAGGCGATGGATGAAGCGTTCCGCATCGCGCGCGAGGGCGGCGTGCAGCTCGACATCTATCATCTCAAGACCGCGTCGCGCCGCAACTGGTCGAAGGCGGCGGCGATGGTGGCGAAGATCGACTCGGCGCGCGCCGCGGGGCTCGACGTCGGCGCGACGATGTATCCCTATCCGTACTCGGGGAACAACCTCGGCGCGTGTCTCCCGAACTGGGCGTCGGAGAACGGGAAGTTGTTCGCCAACTTGCGCGACTCGACGATACGCGCGCGCATCCTGCGCGAGATGACCGATTCGACGGGCGACGCGCTCTGTCAGCTCGAGGGGCCGACGAACTACGTCGTGGCCGATCTGCGTAAGCCGGAGAACGCGAAGTACGAGGGGAAGCGGCTCGACGAGATCGCCGCCGAAATGAAGATTCCGTGGGCCGAGGCGGTCGTCGCGCTGATGCTCTCGGAAGGGCGCGATCCGTCGAAGATCAACTTCTCGATGTCGGAGGACAACGTGCGGATGCAGATCCAGCGGCCGTGGGTCGTGATCGGCACCGACGCCGGCGGCTACGACCCGGACAGCACGACGCGCATGGTGCATCCGCGCGCGTACGGCACCTACCCGCGCATCCTCGGCCGCTACGTACGCGAGGAGAAGCTCCTCACGCTCGAGGATGCGGTGCGTCGCATGACGGGCGCCGTCGCGGCGCGGCTCGGTCTCCGCAATCGCGGTCTCGTGCGCGAAGGGATGTACGCCGACGTCGTCGTGTTCGACGATGCGACGATCATCGATCTCTCGACGCCGGAGAAGCCGCACCAGCTCTCGCGTGGCGTCGAGCAGCTGTTCGTGAACGGCGTGCAGGTCGTGCGCGACGGACGGCACACGGGCGCGACGCCAGGGCGAGTGCTGCGGCGTCGGTAGAGCGCCAACCAACGGAACCAACGGGGTCAGACTCCTTGCAACCAAGGGGGTCAGACCCCACGGCATACCGCAGCATGCACGCGCCGCATGCAAACGCTGAAAACATTGAGTTGGACTCATGGCGTCGGATGCGCAACCGTTCATCCACGCGCCGATCGATGGCGCGTGGCACGACGGCGAGCGCTGCGCGACACCAGACCAGAGACGCCCGCTCGCTGATCCGAAGCTCTGGCGGGAGACCACTTCAATGCTTCACGCCCTATCCTACATCGGCGTGCTCGCGCAGCTGGCGGTCGCGCCCACGATGCACCACGCGGACGCGCCGAGCACGATCCCCTTCGACACGACGATCGCGACGACCAGATTCTCCGGTGTCGCGCTGGACCTCGAGGCCGGCGGAAAGGTTCGCATCGTCGGCGGGAGCGCCAACCTCGTGCGCGTGCAGGTGACCGATCGCGGCAAGCACTGTGCGGACTGCATCGTCGCCGTGTCGGAGATCCGGAACGGAATCAAGGTGCTCACGGGCCGCTCGCGCGACGTCGGCACACCGGCGGACGTTCAGATCCTCGTCGAAGTCCCGACCCAGACCAACATCCTGCTCACCTCGGCCGGTGGGCAGGTGGAGATCGAGGGGATCGACGGCTACGTCTCGGGCACGACCGACTTCGGCGCCGTCCAGCTGTTCCGCCTGTCGGGAGCAGTGAAAGTCGAGACGAAGCGCGGCGACGTCACGCTCCGACAGTCGTACGTGAAAGGGAGCGTGCACACGAACGCCGGACGCGTGCTGCTCGAGGACGTCGGCGGCGACGTGCAGGCGACGTCGACGAAAGGAGGGGTGGTGGAGCGAAGGGTGGAGAGGGTGAGGGTGCAGTGACTGCGGTGGGGAGTGGGGGGTTGGAGTGACGGCGTCCCGAGCGGCGTTGGCAGCAACCCCACTCCCCACCAATTCAGCTGGCCAATGTGAGCGGTCTCGGCACGACCGCCCCGATCTGCTCCACCAGCTTCGGCTCACCCGTCACGGCGCGCGCGACGAACTGCTCGAACTCCCGCAGATGCTGCGGCTTGGTCTTCATCGCGCGCGTCGCGCTGTACCAGCGGCGCGAGAGGCCGGCGGAAGTGAGTGGGACCGTGCGCAACGTACCGGCGCGTACGTGCGGCTCGACGGCCCAGCGTGCGAGCGTGCAGATGCCCATCCCCGCCTTCGTCAGCTCGATCATCGCCTCGGTGAGCTGGATGAGCGAGAGCTGTCGCGGCATCACGCCGGCCGGCGTGAGGAGACGCTGGAAGAGATAGCTCTCCTCGGGCGGCGAGTAGTTGAGCAGGTGCTCGTGCGCGAAGTCGCTCGCCTCGAGGTACGCGCGCGACGCCAGCGGATGCGTCGGCGCCATCACCGCCACGAGCTCGTCGTCGAACAGCGGCGTGCCCTCGACGCGACGGTCGCGCGGGAGCTGCATGACGATGCAGATGTCGATCTTGCCGGCGAGCAGCGCGCGGATCGGCCGCGAGGTAGCGCTCGGAACGATCTGCAGCTCGACCCTGGGGAAGCGCGCGTTGAACGCCTCGAGCACCTGCGGCAGCCAGTGGTAGCAGGTGTAGCACTCGGTGGCGAGCCGCACGACCGCATCTCGCCCCGACGCGACCTGCCTCACCTCGTGCTCCATCTCGCGGAGCTGCTGCAGCGCGATGCGCGCCCGTGCGATCAGCCGCTCCCCGGCGAGCGTCGGCTCCATCCGCTTCCCGAGCCGCTCGAACAGTCGCACGCCGAGCTGCGTCTCCAGATCCGAGAGCTGATGGCTCAACGCGGACTGCGTGAGATGGAGCTGATTCCCGGCCCGCGTGAGCGATCCAAAATCGGCGATCGCCACGACCAGTCGGAGGTGCCGTGTCTCGAGCTTGATCATGTGTCCCACCCGCGCACGAGGTGAACGGAATTCATGAATTGACGCTATCATCGGAATTCGGTTCACACAACGTGTGAGCGGAGCTCATCGTGGCGATGAGGGGGCTGCATGGGACGGGGCTCCGTGTTGTTCGGGGCGAGACCCCAGTGAACGAGCAACGAGAAAGGAGGGCCTCGAGGGATGAGGCGGATCGCGCGGATGCAGGGGCAACTGCTTTGGGGCTTCGCCAGGTCGAGGCTCTCGCCGCGGCCCCCCCGAAGTCGTTGCTCGTGCATCCGTTGCATCCGCCCTGATCCTTCGAGCCCTCCGTTCTTGATGCCTGCTTCATGCGCTCGGCGCACTCAGGCTCTCGAACATTCGCCTGCGAAACGGAGCCTTTTTCAAGGGGTCTGACCCCAATCAAGGAGTCTGACCCCAATCAAGGAGTCTGACCCCAAATCGGCTTATTGCCCCTCAACTCGCCGGTCGTCACCACTCCGCCGCTCCGACTGCGTCCGCCGATCGCGGCGTGAACGGCGCTCCATTCGATCGCCGCCGACCGTCGACGCCCGGCGCAGGACGAGCTCGAACGTCGAGCCGACTCCGAGCTCGCTCGTCGCGCGGAGGTCGCCGCCCATGCCGCGCGCCAGATCGCGGCTGATCGCCAGGCCGAGGCCCGTGCCCTCACCGCGGCGGGTGAAGTCGGAATGCACCTGGACGAACGGCTCGAACACCGCGTCCAGCTTGTCGGCCGGAATGCCGACGCCGGTGTCGGAGATGCGCACCGTCGCGTGATCACTGCCCGCATCGGTCGAGAGGTCGATCGTGATCCGGCCCCCCTCCGGCGTGAACTTCATCGCGTTCGACAGGAGGTTGAGCACGATCTGCCCGAGCTTGTCGCGATCGGCCCACACGTGTATCGGCTCGGCGCTCGCGTCATCGGGGAGTGAGATATCCAGCGTCTGCGACTTCAAGCCGACCTGTGACTCGACCATCGGCAGCACGTCGGTGAACACGTCGCGCATCCGCACCGGCTCGAGGTCGTACTCCACGCGCCCCGCCTCGATGCGTGCGTAGTTCAACACGTCGTTGATCAGGCCGAGCAGATGCCGCTGCGCGCGCTCGATGCGCTCGAGCGCGTCGCGCTGGCCCTGCGTCACCGGACCGTGGATTCCCATCTCGATCAGCTGCACGTGGCCAGCGATCGCGTTGAGCGGCGTGCGCAGCTCGTGACTCATGTTCGCCAGGAACTGGCTCTTCGTCCGGCTCGCCATCTCCGCTTCGGCGCGTGCCGCGCGCTCCGCCTCGACGAGGCGCGCGTTCGAGAGCGCGGCGCCAGCGCGTCGTGCGACCTCCATCGCCATCGCGACGTCCGACTCGCCGAATCGGCGCCCCGAGTCCGACGACACGAGCGAGAGCACCGCCATCGGGCGGCCGGTCTCGTCCATCAGCGGCACGGAGAGCGACGAGCGCAGCCCCGTCGAACGGAGGAGCTCGAGGTGATGCTCGTCCTGCGCGACCCCGACGAGCGTCTCGTCGGTGATCTCGGGCACGAGCTCCGGCTCGCCCGTGCGCAGCACCTTCCCCGTGCCGTACGGCGCGTTCAGGTCGATCGGGAAGCGCGCGATCAGCTCGCGGGCGAAACGCACCATCTCCGGCCGCACGTGCGCGACGGCTGCCTGGCGCACGACATCGTTCTCGAGCACCTCGACGAAGCACCAGTCGGCGAGCGCCGGCACCGCGAGCTCGGCGATGGTGACGAGCGTGGCCTCGACGTCGAGCGAGCCGGCGAGCCGCGCGCTCGCCTCGGCGAGGAAGGCGAGGCGCCGCTCCGCCTCCTCGGCGATGTGCTGCAACCGCTCGGCCTCGCGCCGCGCGCGCACCGAGTCCGTCACCTCCGTGCCGATGATGACGAGGCCGGCCACCGAGCCATCGGCCTCGCGCAGCGGATGGTAGACGAAGCTGAAGAAGTACTCCTCCGGCACGCCGTCGCGATCGCGGTCGAGCGGAGCGGGGAAGTCCGTGGCGAGGAACGGCTCGCGCGTGTCGAGCACCCGCTGCATCACCCGATACTGCGCGTCGCCCGTCTCGGGGATCACCTCGTGGATGCGTCGGCCGAGCACGGGGCGGTCCGGCGGAAGCATCTCGACGTAGCGCGGGTTCACCAGCTCGAACACCAGATCGCGCGCGCCGCGTCCGCGCAGCACCGCCACGGCGACAGGCGCCTGACGGAAGACGTCGGCCAGCCGCCCGCGCTCGACGTCGAGCGCGCGGATCAACCGGTCGCGCTCGATCTCGCCTTCCTTCGACGCGGAGACGTCGCTGAAGAGGATCGCGACGTGGTGATCGGCGGGCTGACCGATCCGGAACGCGAAGACGTCGTAGTGGCGGTGCAGCGCCGCGGCGGAGTTCTGGAACCGCACCGGCTCTCCCGTCTTCGCGACGCGCCCGTACTGCTCGAACCAGTAGGCCTCGTGCTCCGGCGCGAGCTCGCGCATGCGCTTCCCGACCGCGTTCGCGAGCCCCGTCTGCTTGACGAATGCGGGGTTCGTCTCGAGGAAGCGGTAGTCCACCGGCGCGCCGTGATCGTCGAACAGCACCTCGACGATGCAGAACCCCTCGTCGAGGGACTCGAACAGCGCACGGTAGCGCGACTCGCTCTCGCGCAGCGCCGACGCGGCGCGCACGCGCTGGGTGACGTCGCGCGAGAACAGAGCGACGCCCCCCTCCTCGGTCGGGTAGGCATCGACCTCGAGGTGGACGTCACCTCCCGAGCCGGCGAAGCGGAAGGCGAAGTGGACGTCCACGTCGTCACGCTGCACGCGCCCGAGCTGCACCACCATCTCGGCCCGGGCATCCTCCGGCAGCACGTCCCAGTACTTCTGGCCGACGAGATCCCGGCGGTTCCGGCCGAGCATGCGCTCCGCCGCCGCATTCACCGCTTCTACCGTGAAGAAGCGGTCCATGGCGACGTGTGCGTCGCTGATCTGCTCCAGCAGCGCCGCGGCGCGGTGGGCCGCGGCCTCGGTGAGGTCGGCGTAGCGCTTCCGCTCCCGCCGCGCCTCCGCCTCCTTCTGCTCGAACAGGCGAAAGAGGTAGTCCACGGCGCCGGAGGCGTAGCCGGCGTGGACCTGCCGCCGGTCGCTGTCGAGTGCCGTGACGAAGATGATCGGCGTGAGCCGCGGCGGCGCCATCGCCTTGATGTGCCGCGCGACCTCGTAGCCGTCCATGCCTGGCATCCGCACGTCGAGGATGATGACGGCGAACTCCTCGTTCAGGACGTGCTCGAGCGCTTCGGCCGCGTTGTTGGCGCGAACGAGTCGGACGCCGAGCGGCTCGAGAGTCGCCTCGAAGGCGAGAAGGTTCTCGGGACGGTCGTCCACGAGGAGCACGCTCGCAGGCTGAACGTGCTCGGGCGAAGGCCGTTCAGAACGCGTGGAAGGCAACGAGGGGTGCGCCGGGCTGGAGCTTCGGGTCAGAGCGTGCGTCGGAACAACATAACCGACCCCGCGGTCATCGCCGTAGCGAACGCCGCCAGGAAGAGGAGATCGGGCAGCAGCACGCTGACCGCCGCGCCCTTGAGCAGCAGCACACGCAGTGCGTGCACGGCGTACGTGAACGGATCCACGCGGCTCACCATCCGCAGCCACCCCGGCAGCCCCTGGGTGGGATAGACGGCGCCGCTCGGGAAGTAGAGCAGCGTGTTGAGCATCCCGAAGATCGCGCGCGGCAGGATGGGATTGCTCATCCGCGCCACGATGCACGACGTCATCGACATGAAGCTGACCGATACGAGGATCACGAGCACGACGAGCGCCGCGAGCCGCGCCGGCTGGAGCACCTGCGTCGCCCCCGCCGCGAGCGCGCCGACGATCGCCAGCAGCACGCCACCCACGCTCGCCTTGATCGTGCCGGAGAGCATCTGCGCGATCACGAGCTCCGCCTTCGTGATCGGGGTGACGAGATAGCCCTCGTGCACTCCCCGCTGCTTGTCGTCGAGGTACAGGATCGCGCCGCCGATCATCGCCGACATGAACAGGCCGAGCGAGATCACACCGGGCAGCATGTACCGCATGTACGGGACGTACGGGTAGAGCTCCACCGCGTCGAGGCTCACGACGGCGCTCACCCTCGGCGCGACGCGCTCGCGCACCGCCTTGTTGACGGCGCCGACGACGAGACCGCGCAGCGTGGCGCTGATCACGTTGTCGGTGTTGTCGAGCAGCAGCCCGATGTGCGGGCGCTCACCGGCGTACACCCGCCGCGAGAACTGCGCGGGGATCACGAGCGCGCCCTGCACCTTCCCGTGCCGCACGTCCTCCGCCGCCTGTGCTTCCGTCTCGTAGGCGACGGGGCGCAGCATGTCGCCGTTGGTCTGCATGGCGTAGAGTCCCTCGCGCACTCGGCGCGCCGCGGGACCGCCGTCCTCGTCGACCACGGCGACGTTCAGGTGCAGCGCCCGCCCGCCGTACGCGTTCCCCAGCACGAAGAGCTGCAGGATGGGGATGAGCAGGGTCATGACGAGGATCATCGGCGTGCGCACGAACTTCCGCAGCTCGCGCTCGATGATCGCGCCGACGCGTTGCGCGTTCATCGCGCGCCTCTCGCCGCCGCGGGTGCGGCGTTCACGAGCGCGTGGCCGGCGTAGTGGGTGAACACGTCGTCCAGCGTCGTCGAGCTCACGGTGAGCGAGCGCAGCGCGACGCCGCGCGTCTGGGCGAGCGTGACGAGCGCGGTGGCGGCGCGCCCTGCGTCGTCGGCGACGAGCCGCCAGCTGTCGCCGCCCAGGGCGTGCGCCGACGCGACGCCGTCGAGGGCGAGGAGCGACGGCTCCCAGTCGGCGGGCGCATGGTCGACCTGCGCCTCGATCGCGCTCGCGCCGGGCACGGCGGCCTTGAGCGCGCGCGGCGTGTCGAGCGCGACGAGCCGTCCCTTGTCGACGATGGCGATGCGGTCGCACAGCCGGTCGGCTTCGTCCATGTAGTGCGTGGTGATGAGCACCGTGAGCCCGCGCGCCTGGCGCAGCTTGGTGATCATCTCCCACACGTCGGCGCGCGACACGGGGTCGAGCCCCGTGGTCGGCTCGTCGAGGAACAGAATGTCGGGATGGTGCACGAGCCCGCGCGCGAGCTCGACGCGCCGGCGCATGCCGCCCGAGAGCGTGCCGACGAGCGACTTGCGCCGGTCCGTCAGGTGCACGAGCTCGAGCAGCTCCGTGATGGCCCGCTTCCGCTCCTCGCGCCCCACGCCGTAGAGCTTCGCGTAGATGTCGAGGTTCTCCTCCACCGAGAGGTCGGTGTCGGTGGTCATCGCCTGCGGGATGACGCCGATGCGGAGTCGCGCCGCGTCGGGCTCCCGCGCGACGTCGTGACCGGCGACGAGGACGCGACCGCTCGTGATCGGGACGAGCGTGGTCATCATCCGGATGAGCGTGCTCTTGCCCGCTCCGTTGGGGCCGAGCAGGCCGAGCGTCTCTCCCCTGGCGACGGAGAACGACACATCGTTCACGGCGGTGAGCGCGCCGTACTCCTTCACGGCGTGCTCGACGACGATCGCTGCGCCGTCGCGGCTCACTTGCGCACCGTCGGCAGCACGACGGACGCGGTGGTGCCGGGCACGATGCCGTTGCGCGGATTCGCGATCGCGACGCGGAACGCGACGGCCCGGATGTCGCGCTTGGACGCGCTGACGTCGCGCTGCGTCGCGAAG
>QHVE01000098.1:0-9762 GCA_003223455.1 Gemmatimonadota bacterium
AGTCGCCGGCGCGCTGCGCCTGCGGCGTGCCCGGCACACGCGGGCCGAAGGCGACCTGCTGCCGGGTGTACGCGAGCGCCGAGTCGCCGGCGAACGCGGTCTTGGCGCGAGCGCCGAATCGATCGCAGGCGGAAAGCCCGGGCACGACGCCGAGCGCGACGAGAGCGAGCAGGAATGTCCGCTGAAGCGGCATCGAATCGGGCAAGAGGTCTGGAGTCGGTCCGCCGCGGCCACTTCGTGTCGCCGACGTGCTGGACCTGCAGGAAAGGCCGAGAGCAGGATCCGCGTCCGGCGTCGGTTGAAGTTGCTGTGGTGCGACACCTGCCGCGACCCCCGTGCGTCCGCGCGAGCATCTCGTCCGGGCCCGCCGAGCGAAGGACACGTGGTCGGCCGCGAGGCGCTGAAGGCGGTCGGTCGTCCTTCCTGTGCGGTGGACCTCGACGCCGGTCGAAGTCGGAGCGCAGATGAACTACGCCGACTTCATTTAATTCTGAACCGCAACGGCAACTGCAACCGCATTTCACGCCGAGACACGGAGAAGGGCGGGAGACCTCCGCGTGAAACACACGGCCTCGGGCTGGAACGCGATGCGCCGTCGGCTCGACGAGCAGAACTCGGCCGATCCGTGCGGGTAGGATGTCGATCGTCGGCGCCCTCGCCGGAGCAGTGCGCTCGAGGAGCTGAACCGGGCGCCGAAGGAAAGACTTGAATTTAGGCCTCGGGCGGGTGGAACTTACGGACCGCAATGCGCGCTACAACCCTGTGCCAATCTTGAAGTTCCGCGTACGGGGCGCACCTCGGACCTCCCCAGTGAAGATTCTCAGCAAATACATCCTCAGGGAACACGTCGGCCCGTTCACGTTCGCGCTGACGGCGCTCACTTCCCTGATGATCCTGAACTTCATCTCGCGGCAGTTCGGCGAGCTCGTCGGAAAGGGGCTTCCGGCGGCCGTGATCGCGGAGTTCTTCGGGCTGTCCATCCCGTTCACGGTGGCGCTGACGCTGCCGATGTCGGTGCTGGTGGCGGTGCTGTACGCGTTCAGCCGGCTGGCGGCGGAGAACGAAGTGACGGCGCTCAAGGCGAGCGGCGTGAGTCCGTGGCGCCTGGTCACGCCCGCGCTGATCTGGGGCGCCGTCATGTCGCTCTTCCTGCTCGCGTTCAACGACCAGATCCTGCCGCGGGCGAACTTCCGGCTCAAGACGCTGCAGGACGACATCGCCCAGACGAAGCCGACCTTCCTCCTCAAGCCGCAGGTGATCAACGTGGTCCAGGAGGAGCGGTTCTACCTCAAGGCCGGACGGATCGATCAATCGAACGGCCACATGCGCGAGGTGGTGATCTACGACCTCACCGATCCCACGCGCCGCCGGACGATCTACGCCGACAGCGGAGTGATCACATTCGCGGCCAACCTGCGCGACCTCCAGCTCGATCTGCTCCACGGGCAGATGCAGACGGTGTCGACGGACAGGCCGGCGCAGCTCGACCGGCTGTTCTACGACAGCGACCGGATCACGCTGCGCAACGTCGGTGGGAGGATGGAGCGCCGGGCGGGCGACACGCTCTCCCGCGGCGACCGCGAGCTCGGCGTCTGCGCGATGCAGAAGCGGCTGGTGCGGGCCAAGGCGACGTCGGACGATTTTCGCGACGAGTACATGGCGGCGCTCCAGGAGGCGAAGGCGAACACCCAAAAGCGTCCCACCACGGCGCCTCCGGTTCACATCAAGCGCACGACACTGCCCCGCGAGCCGAAGAACCTCGCGTGGGGCTACTGCCGGCTTCTCGCCAGGCTGGTCGGAGTGAAAGCCGCGGAAGCGGCGGAGGTTCGCCCCGAGGCCCTGCACGCGGTGCAGGACACCGTGGCGAAGCGTGCGGCGCGGGACTCGACGAAGCGCGACAGCGTGCATCGCGCGACCGCCGACTCGGCGCTCCGCGCGGCGGTGCCCGTATCGCCCGCGGTTCCGCCGGGCCAGCCCGTGATCCTCGGGACGTCGAAGCCGCCCGCGCCCGGTAGCCCGGGCGCGGCGCCGGTACCGGCACCCGCCCAGGCACAACCGAACGCCGGCACGCCCGCGAGCGTGATCAAGGACCCCTTCCTCGCCAGAACGAGGGCGGATTCGGATCGACGCATCGCCGCGGACAAGGAGATGGTGCGGAACCAGATTGCCGAGATCTCGTCGCGCGTGGCGGAGGTGAAGCTCCGATACGAGATCTCGCAGCGCACGAAGAACCGCTACGAGATCGAGATCCACAAGAAGTTCGCCCTCGCCGCGGCGTGCCTGATCTTCGTCATCCTCGGCGCACCGCTCGCCCTGCGCTTCCCGCGCGGCGGCGTCGGGCTCGTGCTCCTCGTGAGTCTCATCGTGTTCGCGCTGTACTATGTTGGCCTCATCGGAGGTGAGTCGCTGGCGAACAAGGGGATCATCCCGCCGTTCTGGGCCATGTGGGGGACCAACCTCCTCCTCACCGTCATCGGCGTCGTGCTGCTCCTCCGCATGGGCCACGAGGAGAACTCGGGTCGTGGCGGCAACTGGAGCGACCGGTGGGACAAGGTGCGCGACGCCATCGGCCGACGTCGGCAGCCGATGCTCGTGAAGGAGGCCGCATGAGCGTCGTGCGCCCCCTGGACCGCTACGTCTTCATCGAGTGGATGAAGATCTTCCTCGCGACGGCGATCGGATTCCCGCTGCTGCTGGTCGTGATCGACCTGACCGATCACCTGCAGAAGTATCTCGATCAGAACCTGCCGCGCGGCGACATCCTCCTGAGCTACGTCTACTGGATGCCGCAGTCGCTGTTCATGGCGATGCCGGCGGCCGTGCTGTTCGCGACCGTGTTCTCGATCGTCACGTTCACGCGCCATTCGGAGATCACGGCCGCGAAGGCGTCCGGCGTGAGCTTCTACCGGATCATCGCGCCGATCGTGATCGGGGCGCTCGTGGCGGCCGCGCTGGACCTGGTGGTGGCGGAGGTCGTGCCGATCACCGACGCGCGGCGGAGCGATCTGCTCCAGGAGAAGAAGGTCGGCGGCGGCACGCAGCGGTTCAACTTCGCCTACGCCGGCGAGTTCGGGCGGGTCTACAAGGCCCAGATGCTCGACGTGTCCGCCGGCACGCTCGACAAGCTCCAGATCGAACGAAAGGGGAACGGTCCGGATTACCCGACCGTGCTCATCTCCTCGCAGAGCGCGGCCTACTCGCCGAAGGCCAAGCGGTGGACGATCCGCGAGGGGGAGATGCACGTCGTCTCCGATACCCTCCCCGATCTGACCGTCAGCTTCAAGTCGATGACCGACCGACGCATGACGGAGCAGCCGGTGGACATGATGGCGCGTCAGCGGAGCACCCAGGAGATGCGCTACGCCGAGCTGACGCGGTTCATCCGGGCGCTCGAGCGGTCGGGTGGAGACGCGAACGTGCTGCGGGTGGAGCGGGCGCTCAAGATCGCCATTCCGATCACGTGTCTCGTCATCGCCCTCTTCGGCGCGCCCCTTGCGACGAGCACCCAGCGAGGCGGGACGGCCTACGGCATTGGCGTCAGCCTCGCCACGACGATCATCTTTCTCCTGATGATCCAGCTCACGAAGGCGATCGGAGGCAAGGCCATCATCCAACCCGACGTGGCAGCCTGGCTGCCCAACGCAATGTTCGCCGTGATGGGACTCGTGCTTCTCGCGCGCGTCCGCACGTGAGTGATTTCGATCGGCCCTTCGACGGCCGGTTGCAGCCGACGGAGACGTTCCCCGTCGTCCAGCGCACCGGCATCAAGTTCTTCCGCCGCATCACCCGCTCCTTCATCGGCTTCTTCAAGTCGGTGGGCGCGCGCGGGTACTTCCTGCGCGACATGGGGCGCGCGCTCGGCGATCCCGCCACGTTCATCCCCGAGACGGTCCGGCAGATGCAGCGCGTGGGCGTCGAGTCGATCCCGCTGACGGTGATCGTCGCCGCGTTCATCGGCGGCGTGATCGCCATCCAGGTGCGGTACCAGCTCTTCCCCGGCGTCCAGCTCTCGATCATCGGACTCTCCGTGCGGCTCATGCAGGTGCTCGAGCTCGGGCCGCTGCTCACGGGACTCGTGCTCACGGGGCGCGTGGGCGCGCGCATGACGGCCGAGATCGGGACGATGCGCGTCACGGAGCAGATCGACGCGCTGGAGACGCTGTCGTACGATCCGCTCGCCTTCCTCATCGTGCCGCGGCTGCTCGCCTGCATCGTGATGCTGCCGTGCCTCGTCGTGCTGGCCGATGCCACAGGGCTGTTCAGCGGCTATCTCGTCTCCGTGTTCGTCACTGGCGTGACGAAGCAGGACTTCATCGCCGGCGTGCGACTCGGCTTCGGGACGTTCCAGGTCGTATACTCGCTGCTCAAGGCCACGCTGTTCGGCGCGGCGATCGCGTTCGTCTGCTCGTACGAGGGGTTCATCACTGAAGCCGGCGCCGAGGGCGTCGGCCGCAGCACGGCGAAGGCGGTCGTCATCACTTCCGTGACGATCCTCATTCTCGATACGTTGACGGCCGCGCTCCTGGCCCCTTACCTACAGACATGAAACGTCGCGACGAAGTCCTCGTCGGCATCTTTCTCACGGTGGCGGCGGCGATCGCGCTGCTCGGCACTCTCTGGCTCGTGCGCGGCGGGCTGTCGTCCGGCTATCCGCTCTACTCGCGGTTCGCCTGGGGACAGAACCTCAAGCCCGGACAGCAGGTGCTGCTCGCCGGCGTCGCGGTCGCCGCGGTGCCCGACGTGACGCTGCGCAACGACGGCTACCTCGACGTCGTGCTGCGCGTCAACGACGACGTGAAGGTGCCGAGGAACTCCCTGGCGAGCGTGAAGCCGGTGGGGATCTTCGGCGACGCGGCCATCGCGCTCACGCCGAAGGGACCGAGCCCGGTGTCGTACAACCCCGGCGACACGGTGCCGGTCGGACCACCGGACACCGACATCCAGGTGATCATGAATCGCGTCGACTCGATCGGCGCGACCGTGCAGACGATGACGAAGGCGATCAACGCCGACCTCGTGGCGAGCGGCGGGATCAAGGACATGCGCCGCTCGCTGGCCAACGTGGCGGAGCTGTCGCAGGCGGCGGCGCGGCTCTCGGTCCAGCTCAACTCCATCGCCGCGGAGCAGAACCGCAATCTCACGACGACGATGGCGTCGTTCCGGCGGGCGGCGAGCGCGGTGGACTCGGCGAAGATCGACTCGACGATGAAGAACTTCCAGACGTCGACCGCGAGCCTGACGCGCATCGCGGCGAACCTCGATTCGACGAGCCGCCACGCCAATCGGCTCATCGCGGGCCTCGAGCGCGGCGACGGCACGGCGGGCAAGATGCTGAAGGACACGTTGCTCTACAACGACCTGCGCAACGTCGTCACCCACGTGGACTCGGTGCTCGCGGACCTGAAGGCGAATCCGAGGAAGTACATCAACCTGAGCATCTTCTAGCGCCGGCGAAGCTCGCGCGTAGGACGGTTCGACAGTTCGACGGTGTGACGGTTCACGGCCGCTCGAAGCTCCTGCTCGCGCACCTCCTCGCGAAGCGCCGCCTGACGCTCCGCGTCGGATTCCGACGTCAGTAGCTCGACATGGGACCTCCGCTGACGGACTGCGACGACGAGACGTGTCCGGCGAGCGGAAGTGATTCGGGGCTGCGACAAAGAGCAAGAGCGCGGCCCCGATGGCGAATCGCCTATCGCTTGTCGATCACCGACCCACCCGCGCGCGACCCGTCCCAGCCCGAGTCACCGCCCCGATCGGAGCCCTTCGCCAGCGGTGGCGAGGTATCGGAAGGATCCTCGTGTTCCTCGCGGCCGCCGACGCCCTTGCCATGCGCACCATGCCCGCGCTGGGATGCGGAATCAGCGCCCGGCTCCGCCTCCTGATTCATCTCGGCCGCCGATGCGTCGCTGGGGCCGCCTGGCACGTGGTCCCCGCGAGGGACGCCTCTGTCTGATCGATCGCTCATGCTCGCTCCGGTTGATGGTCCGGTTCGATGACTAGCATCGGCCGTGCCTCGGTAGCGTGACTCCTTCCGCACCCTCCGCCGCCCATGTATCTGTTCGCAACCAACCCGCTGCCCCATTCGTACGACCGTGAACACGGATGCCCGTGGACGAGACCTTTAGTGGAGAATGGCGATGTACTGGATGCATCATGCGAGGGATCTCCTGATCCTGATGTGCGGCGGGTCGATCATCACGACGATCACGTTCGCCTCGCTCTGGGTGCGCGCGCGCGAACGCGCTACGCGCGCGGAATCTCTCCTCGAAGGGATGCGCATGGGCGGCCGCGCGGATTCGATGTCCCCGGCGCTCGACGCGATCGCCGAGGAGGTGGAGCGCATCGGCGAGGGGCAGCGCTTCATCACGCGGATCATGTCGGAGAGCGCCAGCCGCGCCGAGTTGACGCGTCCGCGGACACCAGGCACCACCACGCCGCACTGAGCACTCTCGTGCGCGGCTTCGCCGGTGCGCGGATGCGCGCTTCGTTGGTCATCGTCGTCGCCTTGTCCGTATGTCTCCCGGGTGAGGCGACCGGGCAGAGCGTGATGCCGCACGCGTCCATGGCGCTCGCGCCAGGGGCGCGTATGCGAGTCACTCTGCCGGGGACCGAGCCGTTCGTCGGTACGCTGCTGCTCGCCACGAACGACAGCGTGAGGATCGACCTGGCCAGCGGCTCCGCGATCACCCTTCCGACGTCGCGCCTCACTCGGCTCGAGCTGAGCGCGGGAGTGCAGCGCCACGGTTGGAAGGGCGCCGGGATCGGGCTCCTGTCCGGTGCCGCGGTCGGCGGCGTGATCGGGTTCGCGACCTATCGACGTTCGTCGTGCGTCCCCAATGCGCTCGCGCAGATCTTCTGCGATCTCATCGACCGGACGTCGCGCGAAGTCACCGTCGCGGGCGACGCCGCGCTGGCCGGAACCGCCGGCGCGCTCGTCGGAGCGCTGATCGGCCGCGTCGGCCACGAGACGTGGATTCCCGTGTCCGTCGCGCGAGTGAGCAGCGTGCGTGTGCGCCTCCTCGACGACGTCGCACCGGCCACCGCGCGGGGCGTGAGCCCGCGACGCATCGCGCTCGTGCTCGCGGGTCGGTTTTGAGCACGCGGCCATCGAGCGCCGCTACTGCTCGATGGTCGGCGGTCGACGGCGCCGCACTGTTCCTGGTCGGCTCGACGTCCTGCCATTCGACCGAGCCGGAGCGCGCGATTCCGCGCCAGGGCCAGGCATACACCATGTCCTCGACGCGCGAGCGCGCGGCTTCGTCAGCTCGCCGCTCCGGGAGGTCTGCGCTCCCGCTCCAGACGGTTGCGCGCCCGCAGCTCCCACACGAGATACGCGATCACCAGCGAGTTCACGAGCAGCACCGCCACGCGCACGAGGGTCAGCTTGCGATGCACCGCGACGACCTCGAATGGCAACAGTGACGCGGTGACGCAGATCGTCAGGTACTCCGCCCACTTCTTTCCCTGCCAGAGCCCGATCCCTTCGGCGAGGAACACGCTCGCGTAGACGAAGGCCCCCGCGCCGAGCGTGGCGAAATGGCGCGGCGTGGCGGCGTTGAACCAGGGGAGCACGCGCGTCGCCGCGGCGACGGCGAAGCGCTGGCCGTTGCCGAGCGCGAGCCGCTCGAGCCACTCCTGGGCGAGGTCCGAGATCCCCGTGTTCATGAGGCCGAGCGCGCCGAGCCCCGCGATGATCAACGTCGCGGCCTGCACGAACTTGAAGCCAGCGATGATCTCCAGGCCGGTGAGGCCCGGGAGATCGTGTTTGTCGTGCATGTCGGGAGGGTCGCCGGGAAGGAGACTGCGAGGGACCGTCCGCGCGCTCGGCCCTCCGCCTGATCACGTCATGCTATCGGGTTGGCGCGCGGGCTGGTAGATATGGCGAGCCCGGCCACACGCACTCCGTGCCGGGGAGGCAAGACGACGCGCCACGATCTCGTCGTACGATCACCGTCCCCAGCCCGGAGTGCCTTCGATGCGAACGCCGCCTGCCGCCCGCCGCGCCTTCTTCTCCACAACCCTGACCTTCGGCCTGATCATGCACGCCGGGGCGATCGACCTGCCCGCGCAGGAGTCCGTGGTCGCTCCCGGCACGAAGGTTCGGTTCGAGCTTCGAAGTGGACAACGACTCGACGGCCACGTGATCTCGCTCGGGTCAGAATCGCTGGAGGGTCGATTTCCGACGACTGGCGCGGCCGCGAAATATCCGCTCGCCGACATCGCGAAGCTGGAGGTCGTGCGCGGCAGCCATCGTCCCGTGCTGCGCAGCGCGACGATCGGGTTGCTCGTCGGTGGCTCGGTTGGCGCTATCGTCGGTGCTCTGGCGTACGACAAACCCGATCTTTACGTGAGCAGTCGCGCTGAGAACGCAGGTTTCTTCGCCGCCGTGCTCGGCGCCCCAGGGCTCGTCGTGGGCGGCCTCGTGGGACTCATCCCTCGCGATCGTTGGCAGCGTGTCACTCTCGACGGCAGAGCCCCGCGCATCAACCTGCGGTCACTTCCCGCCGGAAGGAGCGGTCTCGGTCTCGCCCTCGCGTTCTGACGCGGGGCGCGGCTCGGCGCGGCTGCGCGCCGAGCGCCCCACCGTGAGGAAATACACCGGGATCCCTACCACGATGATCCCGAGCACCGCGAGCGTGCCCCACCGGCTCGTCGGATCGAGGATCGCGTTGCCGAGCAGGAACAGCGTGGCGAGGATGAACAGCGCCGGCACGACCGGATAGCCGGGCGTGCGGAAGGGGGGTGCGTAGCCGGCGCGCCGGCGCAGCACGAAGATCGACGCGACCGCGAGCGCGTAGAACGGCACGATCGCCGTGACGAAGATGTCCGCCAGCTGCTCGAAGGTGCGCAGCAGGACGAACAGGATGCCGAGCGACGTCGCGAGCAGGATGGAGACGTAGGGCGTGCCGAAGCGCGGGTGGACCGCCGCGACCGGACGGAAGAACAGCCCGTCCTCCGCCATGGCGAAGAACACCCGGGGCGCCGTGAGCAGCGTGGCGTTGAGGGTGCCGAACGTCGAGAGCATCACCGTCACGGCGACGAACACGACGCCGGGCGCCCCGATCAACCGCTGCGCGACGTCGGCGGCGACGAGCTTCGAGTGCCGGATCTCCTCGACGGGCATCACCGCGAGGTAGGCGACGTTCGCCAGCAGGTAGATCGCGATCACGGCGACGGTGCCGATGATGATGGCGCGAGGTAGCACGCGGCGCGGATCGCGCACTTCACCGGAGACGAACGAGAGATCCGCCCATCCGTCGAACGCCCAGAGCACGGATACCAGCGCGAGCCCGAAGGCGGCGATGTGGAACGAGCCTGCGGGGACGGCGGGCGCGAAGTGCCCCCCGGTGCGTGGCAGCCCGATCGCCAACGCGAGCAGGATGATGAACAGCAGTCCGCCGTACTTGGCGAGCGTCGTGAGGTTGAGCACGAGCGAGCTCCAACGCACGCCGACGTAGTTGAACGTCGCGGTGAGCGCGATGGCGACGGCGGCGACGTAGTGCACCCAGTCGCTGTACGGTGCCACGGACGGATCGAAGCCGAGCACGCGCAGGAAGTACTCGGAGAACGTCGTGCTGATGGCGCCGAGCGACGCGGCGCGGATGAGGACGAGCTCCGCCCACCCGAAGAGGAAGGCGGGCAGTCGGCCCCACCCCTCGCGGATGAAGACGTACATCCCGCCCGTGGCGGGGAGCTCGCCGGAGAGCTCCGCGAGGGTGAGTGCTCCGCACAGCGCGAACAGCCCGCCGGCGACCCACACCG